>CAWGTQ010000051.1:0-192453 GCA_963825395.1 uncultured Acidobacteriota bacterium
GCCTATGGCCACCACGGTGCGGGAATAGGGTGCGGAGGATTGTGTCCGGGTGGGATTGCGCACTACTGATGGGTGCCAAGTGCCAGATGCTGTGGAGTAGACAGGAAACGGTAGGCAAGAGAAGTTAGGCTGATGTCGATCACAACCGGGGCACCAAAAGAGATGTTAAAAATGGAGAATCCTCCCAATGAATTATTGAAAACAAAGGGACAAAAGAATTGCTCCCAATGAGTTGATGAAAATAAACAAGTTATCGAGTTTTCTCGATGAGTTACTGAAATTAAAGGAGATAGTTGTTGTAGATGACCGGACACAGGCGAAAAATTCGGCCCCGAATGTGCCAGCAGCTCAGATCCTCATGGCGTGCCCTGAGCACGGTGAACGGGTCGGCACATGCTGGTATTGCGCCGACCTTTAGGTCGGCACATGCTGAACTAAAGTTCAGCGCTACAAAATACCGCGGCTCTCCATTATGTTTTTGAAAACAAAAGTGGTTATTTAAAACGAAGGTGACAGATGGCGAGTAACAGGAGGAGGAGCCCGAATTACGAGGTGCGATTCACAGGATCACAAATCTCAAATCAAATCTCCAACCGCTCAATCACCCGATCCCCCGATGTCCAGGTGACCCGATCGCCCAATGGCTCGATTACCCGGCCCGATTCCCCATCGACTTGAAGGGAAATTCCGGTTAGCATCATGGACCTTTGGAGAGGGGGTTCAATCATGAAGCGATTATGGACAAGAGTCGTCTTGGGACTAATGAGCATTTACTTCCTCACAGGGTTAGGAGCTCGAGGGCAGCAGGCGCCGGCTGGGAAGCCCTTTGATTTGATTGAATGGAACGATGGAAAGTTTATCTATGGCGCGGATTACTATCCGGAGGCTTGGGACGAGAGCCAATGGGAAAAGGACGCGGCCATGATGCAGGAGGCCGGAATCAACTTCGTCCGGATGGGGGAATTCGCCTGGGCGAAGATGGAGCCCCAGGAAGGCCACTACGATTTCGCCTGGCTCGATCGCGCGCTCAAGGTGCTGAACGCCCACGGCGTCCGGGCGGTGCTGGGAACCCCCACGGCTTCGCCCCCTGCCTGGCTATATGCGAAGTACCCCGACATCGCGGCGATGGACGCGAATGGGGTCCGCTATCGTTACGGTTCACGCCGCAATTATTGCCTTCACAACTCCGATTTCGTCGCTGCCACCACCCGGATCGTTACGGCCATGGCGGAACATTTCAAGGATCACCCAGGAGTGATCGGCTGGCAAATCGACAACGAATTGGGAAACCCGAAGTGCTACGATCCCGCGAGCCAAGCCGCATTTCAAGCATGGTGCCAGCGGAAATACCACACCCTCGACGCGCTGAACGCCGCCTGGGGCACTATCTTTTGGGGCCACACCTACCAAACCTGGCGTGAAATCCCTTTGCCTTGGAATACCCTCTTCAACACGCACAACCCCAGCCTGGCCCTGGATTTCGACCGCTTCCATAGCGACTCGACGCACGCATATCTCGACCTCCAGACGGCGATTCTGCGCAAGATAGCTCCTCGCCAAGCCATCACCCATAACGAAATGGGGATGTTTTCGGATGTTGATTATTACGACCTGAACCGCTCGCTTGACTTCGTTGCCTGGGACAACTATCCGGTGTTCCAAAAAGACTACTCGCAGTATACCGGGACAGGGTTGCCCCATGACCTGATGCGCGGATCGAAGGACAACCAGAATTACATGATCATGGAGCAGCAAGGCGGTACAGGGGGCTGGTCAGTGTTTTTTGGACGGCAGGCGCCGGCCGCTCTCTATCGCGTTTGGGTTTACCAATCCGTCGCCCACGGCGCCGATGGCATCTGCTATTTCCGCTGGCGGACTTCCCGTTACGGCACGGAACAGTATTGGGAGGGGATTCTCGACCAGGACAGCTACCGCAATTCCCGCTACTTCGCCGTATCCCAAATTGGAAAGGAATTAGGGCAGCTCACGCCCTTGCTCCAGGGCTCAAAAGTTGTGTCACCTGTCGCCATCATGGTGTCCCCGGACTCACGCTGGGCACAACAAATTCAGCCAGGGGTGGAGGACTTCCAATACGACCGGCAACTCCACGACTTCTATGACGCCTTTCGCCGCGCGGGTGTAAGCGTAGACGTCGCCTTCCCGCCGAGCGATCTTTCTACCTATCGCCTGGTGGTGGCCCCCGCACTCTATGTGACCGATCAAACCCTCACTAACAAGCTTACCGCGTATGTGAAAAACGGCGGAACGCTGATCCTTACGTTCCGCTCGGGGGTCAAAGATGAGCACAATGTGGTGACGGACCGGACACTGCCCGGCCCCTTCGCGGATATCGCCGGCGTGGCCATCCACGAATTTGATCCCCAGGTAAATGAGGAGCAAGAGGTGGTGGGACCCGGGGAATCGAGTTTTCCCACGCGCACGTGGTCCGACATCCTCGATCCCTCCACGGCGAAGATCCTGGCGACATATGGCAAGGGCTACTACGCCGGCAAACCCGCCGTCACCGAGAACCAGGCAGGAAAAGGTTTGGTGTATTACGTCGGCACCGAATCACAATCGCCATTCTTCTACGACCGCCTGATCTCCCTCGCCGCCAAGAAAAGTCTTGTGGCGTTAAATGAAAGGATTCCCGCGGGCGTCGAGGTGGCGGTTCGCCAAAAGACGGACAAGAAAATTATCTTCGTATTGAATTACACCAACACGGCTCAAACCGTGCCGCTCGATCAGGCTTACGAGAACGCCTTAACCGGCAAGACGGAACCGCTGGATGTACAAATTCCCGCGTATCAGGTGAAGGTGCTGACGGGGCAGTAGGACGAGGTGCCAGGTATCAGGTGTCAGGTGCGAGAGACGAAACGCGCAGATCGAAATTCGAAACTCGCACCCAGGCGCCGATTGTCGAGTTTCGATCTTCGACTTTCGAGTTTCGACCACTCGTGCTCTACCGCCCGAAGTAGGCGCGCACGAGATAGGAAATTCCCATCAGCAAAAGCAGGATATTGGCCGCGAGGATAAGATGCTGCTTAAACCGCTTGTGCAGGCCGGCGCCCCAGGCCATGAGCCACGTGGAAAACACCGCCGCCCCATAATATCCCACCAAACTCCCGGCAAAGAAGGGCACTACGTGAGCATACCCACGAACTCGACCTTCCGCCAGGATGGGCCCGGCGATGGTGGCCCAATAGATCCAGGTGCCCGGTGCGGCCACTTCCGCCAACGTGGCCACGGAAACACCCGCGAACGTGAATACGGCAGAATTCGCTATTTCTTCCTGCGTCTTGCGGCGCAATTCCCAAAGGGCGTAGGTTGCAAAGCCAATCAGCACCAAGCCCCCAACGTACGCAACATAGTGGACAATACCGAAAGGGATCAACCGGAAGAAAAACAAAGTTACGAAGAGAAAGGCGCCGTCAACCACCAGGGGCGGCCCCATGAGCACGAAGATGGCGCGCCCCCAACGCCCCAATGCCACCTGCGTCAGGGCGATCATGTGCAGAGGGTTGGGGAGCATCCCTCCCACCATTCCCATGCCGGCGCCGAGGATAAGTAAGTCCATAAGAGCGACCGGCGATGTTATGCGGTCGGGCAAAAAATGTAAAGCGCAGCGAGTGCTTTGTCGGAAGCGGCTCATGGGAGGTTATCATCAGGGCATAACGTGGACCGGTCCGACGCCATTGACGCTCGCCCGGCGTGGCGGTACCATCGCGGAGGGCTTATGAGTTGGGTTTCTCTGCACCAGGAGGATTCCAGTATGGAAAGACGTACATTTCTCAAGGGCTCGGCAGCGGGGATCGGCAGCCTCGCATCCAGTTTGGGAATTGAAGGCTCAAAGGCAAGCCTTGCAGCCGGGCATGGGGGGCCGCAAGCTAGCCCCAGAGCAGACCAAATCGGGCGGCCGGTTCGAGTGGTCAGCATTGGGTTCCCTCCCGGACGCCCCTTGGAAGAAATAGCAGCATTGGTGGACGCGGAAGGAACCGCGGGTGTTGACCTTATCGCCATTCCCGAGACCTGTCGCGGTCAGAATGAAACGAGCGTCGAGGCGCTGGACGGCCCGACCGTGAGCAGGATGGCCCAACTCGCCAGGAAGCATCGGACCTACGTTGTGTGCCCCATTGACCGAAGGGAAGGTACAAGGCGGTACAACACGGCAGTTTTGCTGGACCGCCAAGGCCAAGTGGCTGGTGTTTACAACAAACTTTACCCGGTATGGAACGTGGAATGTCTCAAGGCTGATCCGGTGTCTCCGGGCGATTCCGTCACCGTCTACCAGACTGATTTTGGCCGGGTGGGCCTGGCAATTTGTTTTGATGTGAATTGGGGAGCCCTCTGGGAGCGGTTTTCAAATCTGGGAGCCGAGTTGGTCATTTGGCCCAGCGCTTACTCCGCCGGCAGATCGCTCCAGGCTCAGGCGATTAACTTCCACTACTACATCGTCAGCGCAACCCAAGTTCCGGACTGCCTGGTGTTTGACATCGACGGGGAGCAACTCGTGCACGACCAGAACAACCGCGGGGATCACACGAACGTCACGCGGGTCACTTTGGACCTGGATCGCTGCGTTTTTCACCAGGACCTCAACCTGCCCGAAAAGCGCGACAAGCTTCTCAAGGAACGTGGGGAAGACGTCGCCCAGGAGAAGTGGCTGCCGATGGAAGGATGGTTTGTGCTCAAGGCCAAGCGCCCCGGCGTTAGCGCTCGTGACCTGGCACGCCAGTACGGCTTGGAAGAGCTACAGCATTACCTTAACCGTAGCCAGTGCGAAATCGATAAGTGCCGGGGCTGGGAGTTTGCGTGACGCGGTCCCCGAGGGACTGCGTGACGACATCCGTCCCTTCCTCTCTATTCCTCGTGCTATCATAGGTCGCTAACCCTGACAGGGAGGGTTCTGAAAGCCCACAATCCAATTTTGAAGAGGAGGCCCTTCGATGAGCCAATCGAGGCAGAATCGTCGTGAGTTTCTAGAGAAGGTAACCCTGGGCGTGGCGGGCGCGGGCGCCGCCATTTCCGGAAGCACCCTGACTGCCCTGCCCGCAGCGGCCGCCAACGGTGAAATGCCTTATCGCACCCTTGGCCGCAGCGGGGAAAAGGTTTCATTGCTGGGCCTGGGGGGCGGTCACATCGGCGGTCAACCCGACGAGCAGGAAAGCATCCGCATTATCCGCACCGCTATCGACAACGGCGTGACCTTCATGGACAACTGCTGGGACTACCATGGCGGCAACAGCGAAATTCGCATGGGCAAGGCGCTTCGCGACGGCTACCGCCAGAAAGTGTTCCTGATGACCAAGATCGATGGCCACGGGAAAGACATTGCCGCGCGCCAGATTGACGAGTCGCTGCGGCGCTTGCAAACTGACACCATCGATCTGCTGCAATTTCACGAAGTCATTCGCCCCAGCGACCCTGACCGCATCCTTGGTCCCGGGGGCAGCCTGGAAGCCGCTTTGGCCGCCAAGAAAGCCGGCAAGATCCGCTACATCGGCTTTACCGGCCACAAGGACCCCGATATCCATCTGAAGATGCTTAACATGGCATTCCAGCGCGGCTTCACATTTGACGCCGTGCAAATGCCGCTCAACGTCATGGACATGCACTTCAAGAGCTTTGCCAAGAACGTGGTGCCAGTGCTGGTGAAGCATGGTATCGGCGTGCTGGGAATGAAGCCGATGGGCGGGGGCCAAATCCTGAAGAGCAATACGGTGACACCCATTGAGTGCCTGCACTACGCCATGAGTTTGCCGACCTCGGTGGTTATCAACGGTTGCGATTCACTCGAAAGGCTTGAGCAGGGATTGCAGGCTGCGCGCACCTTCCGTCCCCTGACTCAGGAGGAACTCGACGCGCTTTCCGCCCGCACTGCCGTGGCCGGCCGCGATGGCCAATTCGAAGGCTTCAAGACTACCGCGACTTTCGATGCGACCTCCCGCAACCCCAGTTGGCTGGAATAGCGAAGAGGGCTTGCTGATTCACGAGCCGCGGGTTGGGCCCAAACCTCCGCGTGTTTTGAGCCGCCGGCGGCGTATTGCCGGCCAACGCTGGGATCACGAGCGGACCCATATCCATAGCCGGTAACGTTTCGGATTGGGCGATACGGCCTTTGCCTTCACCTGTAATCCTCGTGGTATGATGGGAGTTTGCACTTGGCGAAACAGGGTACTGACCGGCTAAAACTTAATATTGAAAGGGAGGCACTTCGATGAGCCATTCGAAACAGAATCGCCGCGAGTTCCTGGAAAAGGTAACTCTGGGCGTGGCGGGCGCTAGCGCCGCCGCTTCCGGAAACATCCTGACGGCCCTGCCTGCACCTGCCGCCAGAGGTGAAATCCCCTATCGCACGCTGGGGCGCAGCGGCGAAAAAGTTTCGCTGCTGGGCCTGGGCGGATATCACATCGGTCTCCAGGGCGACGAGCAGGAAAGCATCCGCATTGTCCGCACCGCGATCGACAACGGCGTGAATTTCATGGACAACTGCTGGGACTATAACGGCGGCAACAGCGAAATCCGCATGGGCAAGGCGCTCCGCGATGGTTATCGCAAGAAGGTTTTCCTGATGACCAAGATCGATGGCCAGTTGAAAGATATCGCCGCGCGGCAGATTGACGAATCACTCCAGCACTTGCAAACCGACACCATCGATCTGCTGCAATTTCACGAAGTCATCCGCCCCGGCGACCCTGACCGCATCCTTGGCCCCGGGGGAAGCCTGGAAGCCGCGTTGGCCGCCAAGAAAGCCGGCAAGATCCGCTACATCGGCTTTACCGGCCACAAGGACCCCGACATCCACCTGAAGATGCTTAACATGGCATTTCAGCGCGGCTTCACGTTCGACGCCGTGCAGATGCCGCTCAATGTCATGGACATGCACTTTAAGAGCTTCGCCCATAAAGTGGTCCCGGTACTAGTGGAACACGGCATCGGCGTGCTGGGAATGAAATCGATGGGAGATGGACAGGTTCTGAAGAGCAACACGGTGACACCCATTGAGTGCCTGCACTACGCGATGAGTTTGCCGACCTCGGTGGTTATCAACGGTTGCGAGTCACTCGAGAGGCTCGAGCAGGGATTGCAGGCTGCGCGCACGTTTCGCCCCTTGACTCAGAAGGAACTCGACTCGCTCTCCGCCCGCACCGCCGCAGCCGGCCGCGATGGCCAATTCGAACCCTTCAAGACTTCCACCATGTTCGACGGGACTGCTCACAATCCCGGCTGGCTGGGTTAACGAAGCGGGCCTGGGTATTCTCCGGAGGCGCAGCTTGCCCAAAATCACCGCCGTGTTTTGTGACGTGGGCGGCGTGTTACTGACCAACGGCTCGGACCATAGCGAGCGCACCCAGCTAGTGGAGAGGTTCGGTCTGGACGCCCGCGATTTTGAGGGCCGGCACCAGATGCTGAGCGCGGCGTTCGACTGCGGGCAACTCGACCTCGATCAATATCTCGATCGCACCATCTTTTACCGCCCACGCAGCTTCGGCAAGCAAGAGGTGCGCGATTTCATGTACGCACAGTCGGAAGCGCTGCCCGATTCACTCGCCCTCATAGCGCGGCTGGCGAAAGCGCGAAAGGTCTTTCTCGCCACGCTCAACAACGAATCGCGCGAGTTGAATCTCTACCGCATAGAGAAATTCGGCTTGCGCAATTACTTTTCCGTCTTTTTCAGTTCTTGCTACCTGGGCGTATCGAAACCTCATCCAAAGATTTACCGCTTGGCGCTCGACCTCTCGCAGCGGCAGGCGGAAGAGTGCGTCTTCATCGACGACCGCTCGCTAAATCTGGAGTGCGCGCGGGGACTCGGCCTGCACACGATTCAGTTTCTGAATGCGGAACAACTGGAAAACGACCTGCGAACTTTGGGGGTGGACTTCTGAAGGAAGAAATTCTTACGCCACTGCCACTCCGGAGGTCAGCTTCTCCGCAGTTTGCTTTACTAATTTCAAGTCCAATTTACCGCTACCCATCAGGGGAAGCGACTGGACCTGATAAAAGTGTTCGCGCCGCGGTACCCACAGCGGGGGAAATCCGGAATCGCGCACGCGTTTAAGCAATTGTTCCACTTCCAATCCCAAATCCAGGTGCAGCACCACGAAGCGCTCACCCTTCTGATGATCGGAGACGGACGTTACCACCAGCCGCTGGTCCAGGGTGCCGAGCGCTTGATGCAGCGCTTCCTCCAGGTGAACATGGGAGACCATTTCACCGGCAATTTTCGAAAAGCGTGATAGCCGGTCGGTAATGGTGATGAAGCCGTCCTCGTCAAGTTGCGCCACATCGCCGGTAATATACCAGCCGTCTTGCCAGAGGGCTTGGCGCGTCTTCTCCGGCTCGTCGAGGTAACCCGCCATCACGCACGGGCCTTTCACCAGCAGCAGCCCTTCCTGGCCGGGCTCTAAGGTTTCAAACGTTTCGGGATTCACCACGCGCACCGCGATCCCGGGCATCGGCCGGCCCACACTTCCGCGCTCCACACAGCCCATCTGACTCTGCTTCTTACGTCCGGCGGTCTCCACGGCTACCACCGGCGAAGTTTCCGTGCAGCCATAGCCTTGCACGAGATCGAGATGAAACTTCTCCCAAAAGGCGTCGGCAAGTTCCAACCGCATTTTTTCCGCGCCCACAATGGCCACGCGCACTGAGGCCAAGTCTTCCCGTTCCAAGCGCCGGACATATTCCCACACAAAACTCGGTGTGCCGATAATCAGCGTGACGCGGTACTTCCGGCAGAGTTCGCCAATCGTGCGCGCTTCCAGCGGGTTGGTGTGAAAAACCACGCCAAACCCGGCGACGGCGGGCAGCCACAATCCCACCGTGAAGCCGAACGAGTGGAAAAAGGGCAGAACCCCCAGGAGGCAATCGTTCCGGTCTACGTTGATGGTCTGGAGCATACCTTCCACGTTGGAGATGATGTTACGGTGGGTCAGCATCACGCCCTTGGGCGTCCCCGTGGAACCGCTGGAGAAGACCACCGTCGCCAGCGAATCCAGGGTCATTTCGCGCGGAATCAAGGTTCGGCGAAGGAGCGCAGTGGGCACCAGGCGAGCGATTACCGCCCACACCAGCTTGTCAACTTTGGAGAAACTCTGCGCCGCATCTTCCAGCAGGATCATGCCCGGCCGCTTGGGAATTCCGAAGCGCTCCAGCAGTTTTTCCGAGGTGAAAATGGTTTTGATTCCGCAGCGCTCAATGGCCGCGTCCACGGCCTGAAGGGGCGCGGTGTAATTCAGGTTCACGGCCACCCGGCCGGCCAGGCTGATGCCGAGATTCACTACCGCCGTCGGCGCCGAGGGCGGCAGGAGCACACCCACCATCTTTTCTCCCGGGCAGCGCTTCACCACAAAGCGCCGGAAAAGCAGCGCGCCAATCAGCGCCTTCCCGAAGGTGAGCTCGCGCCCGGCTGAATCTGCCATGGCAAAGCGGCGCCAGTTGCGCCGCGCGCAATCCAGGAACGCCGCCGGCAGCGGTTGTTGCACCGCGTCGCGCTGGGCAGCAGTCTCCGCCGCCCGCAGCGCCAGGACCTGGCGCACCTGGAAAGCGCTGGAGTTTGCCGGGAGCGCAGCGCCGAGATTTACCGTGACACGATAGGGGATGCGCCGCGGCCACTTGAAAAAGAATCGTCCCTGCTCGTAACCGAAAATATTTCCCCACTCGCGGTCGATATGCACGGGAACAACCGGCACGTTGAGCCCGCGGGTGAGGGCCTCCAGGGTGGGCGCGAAACGCGGCAAATCGCCGGCACGCATCAGCGCACATTCCGCAAACAAGCAGACCAGTTCGCCTGCACGCAGGCGGTCTTGCGCCGCCTGGTCCGCCCGCACCCTTTCCAGCGGCGGGTCCGAGGCGGAAACCGGAATCGCTCCCATCCGCTTCGCCAGCCAGTGAATGGCGCGCGCCTCATAAAAACGCCGCGGCATCAGGAAGCAAATGGAACGGCGCACCCCCGCGCCCAGCAGGAAGGGATCGATGAACGAGATATGGTTGCACACCAGCAGCGCCGGGCCGCTTTTCGGCAGGTTTTCCCCACCGCGAACATCAACCCGATAGAATGTGTGAGCCAGCAGCCAAAGGCAGAGGCGAACGATTAAGCGAGAAAGAACCATTGAGTCGTGAGCAATCGTTGAAATTGAAATCACTGGCCCGCAGATAGGGCCAGTCAGACCCAGACTTGCGAGCGCCAGCAAGAGGATCAAGCCGCGCCGGAAAGAGTATACCCCATCACGGAAGAAGGTTCCACAATCCGCGCAGGCAAACGACAGCCATGGTGCGAAGCTTTGGAGTGCGCCAGCTTTCTCCCGCGAGCTTGCTCGCGGAAAGCGAGGATGCCGGAATAACGGGCTCGACGCTGCACCGTCCGGCATAAGGCACGCGGTCTCAGGGGAGTTTACTCCCCTGACGACGGAGCCAGCCTCTTGGCGGTCTCCTTCACCTGTTTCAAATCCAATTTTCCGCTGCCGAGGAACGGCAACGCTGGCACCGGGAAAAAGTTTTCTTTGCGCGGCACCCACAATTTGGGAAGCCCGGAATCGCGCATACGTTTCAGCAATTCGTCCACGCTCAATCCCAGCTCGGTGTGGAGCACCACGAAGCGCTCACCCTTCTGCTCGTCGGATATCGAGGTCACCACCATGCGGGGCTCAAAGGACCCGAGCGCGCGGTGCAGTGCGTCCTCCACCTGAACGTGCGACACCATCTCACCGCCGATCTTGGAGAAGCGCGAGAGACGGTCGGTAATCTGAATGAATCCATCTTCATCAAGCTGCGCCACGTCGCCGGTAATGTACCAGCCATCCTTCCACATGACCTGGCGCGTCTTTTCCGGCTCACCGAGATAGCCCACCATAACGCTCGGGCCTTTCACGAGCAGCATGCCCGCTTGAGCCGGGCCGAGCGTTTCGAAGGTTTCCGGATTCACGATACGAACCGCGACGCCGGGAATCGGGTGTCCGACCGTGCCGCGCTTGGCCCCAATTTGCTTCGGGTCGCTGCCGGCGTAGCCCTGATTTTCTACCGAAACCACCGGCGAAAGCTCCGTGCAGCCGTAACCTTGCAGGAGGTCGAGGTGGAATTTCTCGCGGAAGGCGTCGCCGAGTTCAGGCTTCATCTTTTCCGCGCCCACCATCGCCACGCGCAAGGAGGCGAAATCCTCCGCCTCGCAACGGCGCACGTACTCCCACACGAAGGTCGGAGTGGATATCAGGATAGTGACGTGAAACTTCCGGCAAAGGTCGCCGATTTTCCGCGCTTCCAGCGGGTTCGTATGATAGGCCACCCCGAATCCGGAAATGGCCGGTAGCCACAATCCAATCGAGAAACCAAAGGAGTGGAAGAAAGGCAAAATCCCCAGCAGGCAATCGGTCCGGTTCACGTTGATCGTCTGCTGCACGCCCTCCAGGTTGGAAACGATGTTGCGGTGGCTCAGCATCACGCCTTTGGGTGTCCCCGTACTGCCACTGGAAAAGATCACGGTGGCGAGCGAATCGAGTTTCACGCCGCGCGGGATGAGCCAGCGCCGCAGAAGCACCGTGGGAACGAGCCGCGCGATGACGGCCCAAATCAGTTTGTCGCGCCGGGTGAAGCCCTTGGCCAAATCTTCAATCATCACCATGCCCGGCTGCTTCTCGATTCCCAATCGGCTCAGCAGTTTTTCCGTGGTGAAAATCGTCTTGACGCCGGAGCGCTCCACAGCCACTTCCATCGACTGCCGGGACGCGGTGTAATTCAGATCCACTGGCACGCGGCCAGCCAGACTGATGGCGAAATTCATCAACGCCGCCGGAACCGAGGGCGGCAGCAAGACGCCGATCATTTCCTCGTCTGAGCAATGCTTCACTACATGGCGCCGGAACAGCAACGTGCCAATCAATGACTGCCCAAAGTTCACCTCGCGCCCGGTGGAATCCGCCATGGCGAAGCGCCGCCAGTTGCGCCGCGCGCTATCCAGGAACAACTCCGGCAGCGGGCGCTGCGCCACTCCGCGGCGCGCGAAGGCCTCGGCGCTCAGCGCCATAACCGCTTGCCGCACCTGGAATGCGTTCGCATCGCCGGGGAGCGGCGCGCCGAAACTCACCGTGACGCGATAAGGGATGCGGCGCGGCCACTTGAAAAAGAAGCGCCCGCGCTCGAAGCTGAAGATGCTGCCCCAAACGCGGTCGAGGTGCACGGGAATGATGGGAACCGTAAGGCCGCGCGTGATGCGCTCAAAGCCGCGCCGGAAGCGCAGCAAATTTCCCGTGCGGGTAATCGTGCCTTCCGCGAAAATGCAAACCAGGTCGCCTTCGCGGAGGCGGCCCTGCGCAGTGTGCAGCGATTCCACCAACTCCCGCGGCCTGTCCCCTTCCGAAATCGGGATCGCGCCCATCAACTTCGCCAGCCAGTGAATTCCCGCCGTCTCGTAAAAGTGCCGATACATCAAGAAGCGAATGAAGCGCGGCGTGCAGGCGCCGATCAAGAACGGGTCGGCAAAGGAGATGTGATTGCACACCAGCAGCGCCGGCCCGCGCCGGGGCAGGTTTTCGGCACCGCGCACCTCCATGCGATAGAACGTGTGGGTCAGCAGGAAAAAGCACAGACGGATCGCAAAATCGGGCAGGACCGTCAAGATATGCCAAGTGGCGCCAAACGAAATCACCGCCATGACCAACAGGATTTGGTTCGCTTGCATGCGGCAAGGGCCGGAAAGGAACTCGAAAATGCCCGCGCCCAGAAATACTCCGGTGAAGGTCAAGACGTTCGAAGTGGCGATGACCCGTCCCTTGGAGTGCTCGCCCGCGTTCGCCTGCAGGTAGGATTGCAGTGGGATGATGAAAATTCCGCCGGCGAAGCCCAAGAGGAAATGCCCCACGAAAACCTGGGCAAAAGAGTGATAGCCGAAAAAGAGAAACACGCCGAAAACGCCCAGGCCCACCGAACCGACGGGCACCAGGCCCAGTTCCACCCGGTCGGCGGAGAGTTTGCCCGCCACAAACGCGCCCAGCCCTATGCCAATCGATACCGAAGCCGTGAGGTAACTGATTCCGGTATTGCTCAAATGCAAAAGGTCGCGGCCGTACCCGATAACATTTTGCAAATAGACCGCGCCCAGAAACCAGAAATAGGCGATGGCCAGAACCGTTCGGAAAAGCGCGCGCGATCTGCGAATTTCCCCGAAGTCTTGCCGGAACTCGCGGAAGGCGTTCCAGCGGAATTTTTCCCCGACGGCAATGGCGGGGACGCGGCTGATGCCGGTGGCCACCACCAATCCCAACAAAGCAGCGCCCACCAGCATCGCCACGGGAATGTAGGGTCGGGAAGGAAAACCGTCGAGCAGCAGACCAGCCGCCACGGGTCCGGACACAATCATGGTGTAAACGGTAAGCTGCATCAGCCCGTTGGCCCGCGACAGGGCCTCGTCAGGAAAAATCTGCGGCAGAATTCCTTCTTTTGCAGGATCGAGAAAGCAGGCGTGAATCCCCAATAGGAAGAGCACCGCCAGCATCGCGATCACATGCCCCGCAAACATGGCAAAGGTGGCGAGGACGAGGAGCGTGGCCTCAACCATCTTCATGAAAATGATCACGCGGCGCTTGGAGAAGTGATCGGCCACTTGGCCCGCATAGGAGGAGAACACGATGTACGGCAACACGTAGAGCGCAGTGCCCAAAGAAATGTAAAGGCTGCGAGTGGCCAGGGAAGCGACACTCGCGGTGACGAACAGCATCAGAAGTTGTTTGAAGGTGTTGTCGTCAAATACCGCCAGCGCCTGCGCTGCCAGCAGGAAAGCAAATCCTCGGTCCTTCAGAACTTCCGAGTAGCCCCGCGATGCTGCCATATGCTTTTCCTCCAGCGGCTCCGCCGCGCCGCTGTCATGAAAATAACTCCCCTCCTCAGTTGAGGACGGGGCAGGGGGTGGCGCTGATTGCGACCTTATGTTTTCGGCTCCAAGAGATAACCACCCCGGCACTCGGCGCGCCACTCCTCCTGAATCAGGAGGGGAGTTACCCGGAGCATATTCAAGACAGCGGGGCGGCGGAGCCGCTTTGACCACTCGAAGAGTTCACTCATTAGGATAAGCCTGGCGTTTGTCCGTGCCCATTCTAGAGCAATTGGTGAGGCGGCAAAAGCCCGTTCCTCTGCCCAGCTCACATCGGCCTCCCCAGGGAGCGTGCCAGTATCACAAAGGCTCGGAGCCATTCTTCGGATGCCCAACGCGATGCCGCCGCGATGAATAGCACCGGACTCACGATAATTACGCCTAGAATCATTTCGGTTCCCATCTTTTCCACCCTCGCACCGGAGAATAAGCGAGAGCGGGGGCCCGCCGCGACCACGGGCGTTACAGTTTTTGAAGTGTCACACCTGACCGGAATCCTGGAGGGAGCGTGAATGAGGGTACGAACCGGATTCGCGCCAAGGTGAGCACGAGTGGCTTCCCAGTGGGCGCCCGTAGGCACGGCCCGGTCCGAAAGTGGTCTCAAAATTGCCGGCACGGTCGCGCCGCCAATTCAACGGGTAGGGCGTTTGAACATCCAAGTGGCGGACCGCAATCGTTGATTTTTAGGCAACCGCGTTTGAAAGAAGCCGCGCGCCTGCGAGATTTCCCTAACTTCGCGGAAGAGGTCGCTTCCCTGATACGCCGGGCTATTCGGTTCTGAGGATTTCCACGATGTCGAGTCGAGCAATGGGGCGCGTGGCCATCCAGATGCCTATGGCTGCAATGAACGCGATGAAGAGAACAGAGGTGGCATATGCCGCGACGTTCACCGATTTCGCGCCCTCGACCAGGCTCTCGAGCAGCCGTCCGTTAAGGGCGGCTCCCGCGATTCCAGGAATGGCCCCTCCGGCAATCGGGATTAAGCCTTGCCGCAAAAGAGTTATCCGGAGCCGGGCCGGCGTGGTACCCAGAGCCATCCGTACGCCCATCTCGTGGGTCCTCTGAGCAACGGTATAGGAGACGATTCCATAGATGCCGATGACAGCCAGCAGCAACGCGAACGCGGCGAAACAGAGGACCGTTGTCTTATAAAATTGCGGCCGGGCGAGTGCGTCCGCCAGCCGTTGCTCCATGGTTTTTACGCCGAACACCGGAACCTCCCGGTCCACCGACTGGATCGTATCGCGGATCATGGGGAGGCGGTCTTCGGCGCGGCCACTGACCCGAACCACGAAAGTCGAGAAAAAGCTGCCCCCCGGCGAATTGTCGGGAATAAAGATCTGGTTGCCGTTCGCTCCTTCTGTCATGTAGTCCATGCTCTTGACCACGCCGACGATTCTCCAGGGGGGATTGTTGCCTATCGCGATTTCGGAGCCGACCGCATCCGCTGGGGGGCCGAATTCGCCAGCGAACCGGTCATTGACGACGGCGACTCTGGCATTGGATTGTATTTCCCCGCCGGTAAATTCGCGTCCCCACAGAATACGTCCACCCATCGTTCGAAAATAATCCGCCATTACCGGAACGAGCATGGAACTCTCCGTTGCTGGACGGCCATTCATCCGAAATCGTCCCCCCATGAAGCTGGTGGCGTACAGCGGCAGGAACTCTGTGGCGCTGGCGCTGCGAACTGCCGGGAGGCGCCGCACCCGAGCCAGCGCTTCCTGGAAATAGCCAAGGCGGCTCGCAGCGGTTCGATGCGTCGTCCCTTCGAGCGATACGTTCACGGTGGCCAGGCCGCTACGGTCAAACCCGCGATCGGTGTGCATCAGATGGGCAAATGCCCGGCCTACCGCGATCGACCCCGTAAGAAGAATGATGGTGACCATCACCTGCGCCGCGACCAAGGTTTCGCGAATCAGCCGCGCGCCCCGGGTGTCGCTCGATCCGCGGATTCCTAACGTCTGAACCCGGCTGGCGTACGTCGACGGCAGGACGCCGAAAAGCAAACCGCTGAGAACCGAGGCGGCGATGGCAAACCCCAGCACGCGGCCATCCAGCAGGGAGTAGGCTTGCGAGGCGAGGGGCGCAGGCTGAAGCTTTGCCGCCGCGGACACGGTCCAGACCGAAATGAGCAGACCCGCCGCACACGCCGCTACCGAGAGAAGCACACATTCGGTCAGCAACTGTTGCAGGATGCGCGCGCGGCTTGCTCCCAGTGCGGACCGTATGGAGAACTCTGTGGCACGATCCGCGGTGCGCGCCAGCAAGAGGTTCGCGACGTTCGTGCAGGCGATCAGGAGGATCATCGCCACGCACGCCATCAGCACCAGCGAGCCCCTTCTGGCCGGCCCGGCGAGTTCGTCACGAAGTGCTGTAATCGTCGAAGGGTACTCAATCATCTGAGCAGGGGTGCGGTTGGGCCAAAGCCGGTCAGCTTCAACGGCGAATGCAGCGCGGGCCTGAGGCCACGTGATTCCAGGCTTCAAACTCGCGATGGTTTCCCAGCCATTATTGCCGGGGGCGAAGGCTGCGGGCTTCCAGACAACGGTTTTGCCGGGATAATCGAACCCCGGCGGCGCGACGCCAATGATGGTGAGCGGATTGCCGTCGACGCGGATCGTGGAGCCCAGCGCCCTCGGGTCACCGGCGAAAAGCTCCTGCCAGAGGCCGAAGCCGATCACCGCGACGGCGTTGCGCCCCGGCGGCCCCCAGCCTCTCCCGTCCACATCATCCCCGGGGGCGAACCCACGTCCCAGCACCGGCTGCGTTCCCAGCACCGAGAAAAAATTGGAAGATGCCTGGACCACATGCGCGCGGCGCCACTCGCCCGCTCCGCCGAGATTCACATCGAGCTGCTCAAAGATTGCCGTGTCGGCAAGATACGTGCTCTGACGGCGCCATTCGTGAAATTGCTTCGCGCTGTCGTGGGGCTCAAAGAACCAGCGCAAGTACGCCAAGCGCTCGGGCTCGTGAAAAGGGAGCGACCGCAGCAGCAGCGCGTTGACGACGCTGAAGACACCCGTGTTCGCCCCGATTCCGATGGCCAACGCGAGAATCGCAAATCCCGTGTGCCAGGGACGGCGGGCCCAAAGGCGAAGCGTGTGCCTTGCATCCTGCGCCACCTCGCGAGAAAACTGTAAAGGGACGGAGATCGCCAAATCCACTAACAGGCGAATCCATAGCCTGCCCAGGGCAGCAGGGCCGGTCGATTCGTTGAGTTCATCGCGAAATTGCCGCTCCAAAAGCTCCGCATAGTTTTCACGAAACCCCGCCGGGTAGAGCTTAAGCAGCCACCGGTACAGCCGCAAGGAGAAGGGTTGGTCAAGCATGCTTGGGCACTCCAAACCTGGCCGCGGCCAATTGCACCAACTCGCGCATGCGAGCCGCTTCCGCTTGCGCTACCTTGCGGCCATACGGCGTGATTCGGTAATAGCGACGACGCTCGTCGTCAAGGTGCGGGTCAGGCCGCGCATCGGACTCTTCGATCAGACCAAGCTCCAGCATTTTGTTGATCGATCCGTAAAGCACGCCAGGGCGAAGCTTCAGCCTGCCCCCCGTGCGCAGAGAGATTTCGCGCTTCAGGGCGTAACCGTGGCGTTCGCCCTCG
Source organism: uncultured Acidobacteriota bacterium (assembly GCA_963825395.1). GTDB lineage: Bacteria > Acidobacteriota > Terriglobia > UBA7540 > UBA7540 > Bog-366. The sequence goes on from CAWGTQ010000051.1 coordinate 17,472, forward strand.
CCCAGGGATAGAAGGATGTGGAAGACAGCAGGAGAAAGCGGTGTCAAATCTCCCGCGACGGTTTGGTCTTTAAGTGACATACTAGTATAAACAGGGATATAGTGTTACCCAAACCAACTGGTAATATCAAGGGTTGCCAAAACTCGAAGTTGAGTATATTTCCCATTTCCAAGTGCACACAGCACAGTTCCTCCCTGACGCCCAGTGTCTAAGTATTCATATGGCCGTTCGCCATATCGGAAACCGGGCCGGCCGTGTATATGTAGCTTGAAAAAACAATAGATCCCTGCTGGTTGCCAAGGGATTACCCATCGGCGAAGTCCCGCCACGGCGGGCGCGACGAGAAACCGCCCTGATGACGCCTGCATCCAGCATGGGCAATCGTGACATTTTGTCACCTAGTCGTCGAGCCTCGAAAGCCCATTTCCTACCGGCAGGAAATTTGCGGCGGGAATTGTAAAATCTTTTCCTACCGGCAGGAAATTCCGCAAGAATTCTGTTGACAACGTACCTTGCCGTTGCGCTAGCCTTAGAGGATGGCAAGGTCGCGCGCCGAATCGAACGCAACGCCATGGAAGACCCCCGTCTTCCCAAAGTCACCAACCGGTGGCAGGCCCACAAATAAAGATGTTAATTTATGACGAACAAAGCCACTATGTATATGAAAACAAATAAAAGTGTGACAGAATGTCTGAAGAAAAGCCGGACATTTACGTCGAAGTGACGCGGATTTTGCAGAAAACCGCGGCTTTATAGACCCAAATGGACATTCGCATCAGCAGAGAAAGCGAAATCCCCCTTCGCCAGCAGTTGGCGGAGCAGATCGTTTTTCACATTGCCACGGGCAAGCTGGAACCCGGACAGGCGCTGCCCAGCGTGCGGGCGCTCGCGCGGCACCTGAAAATTCATCACAACACGGTGAGTGAGGCTTACCAGGATTTGATCCGGCGCATGTGGCTGGTGGGGCGGCGCGGCAGCCGCGTCACGGTTCGAGCGCAGAAGGATGGGGTTCATTCCCGCGCGGCGAGCGGCCTTGACGACCTCATCAACACGCTGATTCGCGTGGCACGCGAGCAGGGCTATTCGCTCCAGTCACTGCGCGAGCGAGTGCGGGAGCGCTTACTGGCCGAACCCCCCGATCACATTTTGGTGGTCGAAGCCGATGCGGGCCTGCGCCGGTTGCTTCAGGAAGAAATTCGCGCGGCCATCAACTGGCCGGTGGAGGTTTGCTCGAGGCTGGAATTGGCGGCCCACCCCGGCCTGGGCATCGGCGCGCTCGCCGTGGCCGCACACTACGCGATCCCCGACGTCAATCCCCTGCTGCCCAGGGACCGTCCCGCCATTCCACTGGCCTTTAGCGCGGCGGATGAGCAAGTTGAACTGATTCGCAAGCGGCGCGAGCCTTCCGTGGTGGCGGTGGTTTCCGCGAGCGAGGGATTCCTGCAAACCGCGCGCAGCGTGCTGGCGACGGCTGCCGGACGCCGCCACGTGCTGCAAGAGTTCCTGCTTCCCCTCCCCGATCCCAAAGCCCTGGCGGCCGCGGATGTGGTCTTTGCCGATTCCATCGCCGTGCGCGAGGTCAAGCATCGCGGCGTCGTTCCCTATCGTCTCATCTCCCCCGCCTCCCTGAGCTACCTTGCGAGCGCCATGCGACCACGGTAAAATCCCACGCGCAGGCGCACGCATACCGCGCGTTTCCGCCCCGCAAATGGGTATACAATTTCATGGACTCAACACGCTCGCAAGGAGGCTTCATGCCGGCACTCTGGCGGTCACGCATCATCAATGCACTTATAGTTCTCACATGTTGGATATTGGGCCTGGCAAGTTTGGCGGCTGCTCAATCCGGGCCGCGCTTTTCCGTCTCATTCAGCAAGGCTCGGGCTGAACAGCCCATTGACGGCCGGCTGCTTCTGGTTCTCTCCACCGACCCTTCCGCCGAGCCGCGCCTCCAGATCGACGATTCCCCGAGGACCCAAATGGTGTTTGGGATGGATGTGGATGCGATGCGTCCCGGCCAAGCGGTTATGATCGGCGAATCGGCCGTTTGGGTTACCCGGTTCGCAATTTGCGCGACGTTCCGGCGGGGGAATACTACGTGCAGGTCGTCCTGCACCGTTACGAGACCTTCCATCGCGCCGACGGCCACACGGTCAAACTCCCCATGGACCGGGGTGAAGGTCAGCACTGGAACCTTGCACCCGGCAACCTCTATTCCACTCCACGCAAGATTTCGCTCGGCGCGTCTTCAGGGATCGTCCCGATCGATCTCGACCAGGAGATTCCGCCCATCCCGCCCCCCAAGGACACCCTCTACATCCGGCACCTCAAGATTCAAAGCGAACTCCTGACCAAGTTCTGGGGGCGCCCCATGTACCTCAGCGCCAATGTGCTGGTGCCCGAGGGCTTTGATACGCACCCCTCGGTTCATTATCCTCTCATCATCTCGGAGGACCATTTCAACGCGGATTTTGAAGGCTTTCGAACCGAGCCTCCCGACCCCAACCTGAAACCCGATTACAGCGAGCGCTTCCACATTTCCGGTTACAACCGCATCCAGCAGCAGGAAGCCTACAAGCTCTATCAGCAGTGGATTTCGCCGGGGTTCCCGCGCATCCTGATTGCGGAAATCAATCACGCCAATCCCTACTACGACGATTCCTACGCGGTGAATTCCGCCAACCTCGGCCCCTATGGCGACGCGATTGAGACGGAACTGATCCCGGCGATCGAGAAACAGTTTCGCGGGATCGGCCAGGGCTGGGCGCGGTTCGCCTATGGAGGCTCCACCGGCGGGTGGGAAGCCATGGCCGTCCAGACGTTTTATCCCGACCATTACAATGGCGCGTTCGTGGCGTGTCCCGATCCGGTGGACTTTCGCGCTTACACCACCATCAATTTGTACGAGGACAAGAACGCTTTTTATGTGCAGGGACCGCACACGGAGATCGCGCAGCCCGCCATGCGGGATTACCTGGGCACACGCTCTGCCACCGTCCAGGGCATGAACCAATACGAGCTGGCCCTGGGATCGCACGCCCGCTCGGGCGAGCAGTTTGACATTTGGCAGGCGGTCTTCGGACCGGTCGGCCAGGACGGATATCCCCAGCCGATCTTCAACAAGGAAACCGGCGTGATCGATCCCGCGGTGGCCGCGTACTGGAAGGAGCACTACGATCTGCGCGCCATTTTGCAACGCGACTGGCCAACCCTCGGCCCCAAACTTCAGGGCAAACTGCACATTTACGTGGGCAGCGCGGACACGTATTTTCTGAATGACGCGGTGTATTATCTGGAAGATTTTCTGAAGACCACGAATCCGCCCTACGACGGGGAAGTGAAGTACGGCGATCGCGCCGAGCATTGCTGGAACGGCGACCCGAATCTGCCCAACTATCTCTCCCGCCTGCACTACCACACCATGTATCTCCCGAAGATCCTCGAGCGCATGGAAAAAACCGCACCGCCAGGCGCCGACCTGACGTCTTGGCGATATTGAGCGTGACGACCCCGTCTGGTAAAGTCGTAGGCGCCAAGAGGTCATGATCCTATGAAGAATCCCGGATTTGAGCGCTTTGTGGAGTTCCCTAACCCCCAGGGTAAAACGCTGCGGGGCATGCTGCATTTGCCCTCTGCCGCGCTGAAACTGCCCTCACCCGCTGTGGTGTTGTTCCACGGATTTACAGGCAATCGCATGGAATCGCATTGGATGTTCGTGAAATGCTCACGAGCCCTGGAGCAGGCGGGAGTCGCCTCGTTGCGGTTCGATTTCTACGGGTCGGGGGAATCGGACGGCGAATTTCGCGAAATGACCCTGCGCGGAGAAATCGCTGACGGGCGCACAGCCGTTGCATTCTTGCGCGAGCAAAAGGGTATCGACCCGGAGCGGGTGGGCCTGCTGGGACTTTCCCTCGGAGGAGCGGTGGCAGCGGCTCTCGCGGCCAGCGTCAAAGCCAAGGCCCTCGTGCTTTGGAGCGCCGTCGCGCATACAGCTCGGCTGCGCGAACTCATCAAGGAATCGACCAAGCGGATTCCAGGCAAGTCAGGCGCCGTCGAATTCGACGCCCGCGAAATTTCGCCGCGCCTTATCGAAGACATACTCAAGGTTGAACCCATCCGCCATCTTGCGCGCTACAAGGGTCCAACGCTAATTATCCATCCGGAAAAGGACGAACATGTCCCGGTTTCTCACGCGCACGACTTCTTCCATGCTGCCGGGGCCGACGCCAAGGAGCTTGCCATCATCGCCGGAGCGGACCACGTATATACCTCCATCCGCTGGGAGCAGGAAGTGATCGCTCGCACCGTACAGTGGTTTGGGCACCACCTATTATCCCGCCCGAAGATGAGTTGGCGTCATGCATACAAGAACAGACTGTGTTATCATAAGGATAGTGTTACAGGTAACCCTTTTGATGCCTGATGCGTCATATAGACGGTGTCACCCACCTGCAAAGCGGGCTAGAGGGGAAGGCTTACTGTACCAACGTGCAAATTAGGAGATTTCTGAACTAATGATTAAGCAAACCCTCTGGCGGCGCGGCTACGTGCTGGCCATCCTGCTCGCCTGTACACCCGGGCTATCTCACCAACTGTTGGCCCAAGATGTGCAACAGGCTCCCCCTCCGGCGACTTCACAGCCCCAACCGGCTACGCCACAAACCCAAGGCAAACCCTCGAATGACTCCGGCAACACCCCAAGCCAACCCGCTCCGCCTAAGAAACAACCTCCACAAAATGACCGGATTTTCTTTGCCTTGCCCAACTACCTAACCGTAGAAAACGCGTCTAATTTACCTCCGCTTACGACCCGGGAAAAATTCAAGACTGTGGCTGAGGGGTGCTTCGACCCGGTTGAGGTCGTGTTCATAGGCATCCAAGCTGGCATCGATCAAGGCGTTAATGCGGACCCCACATATCACCAAGGGATGCTTGGCTATTCCAAACGTTTCGGGACAGACTATGCCGACGCCATCATCGGAAACTTCGGGACGGGCGCCATATTCCCCACTTTGCTACGGCAAGACCCACGCTACTACCAGATGGGAAAAGGAAATTTCTTTCGCCGCTTCGGGTACGCCGCCATCCGGGTTTTAATCACGCGCTCGGACAGGTCGGGAAAAACTGAGTTCAACTTCTCCGAATTCTTCGGTAATGGCATGGCCGCAGGCCTCTCCAACGCGTACCATCCCGGCCCCCATACTCTCGCCAGCAGCGCCGATGTTGAGGGCACGCAATATTTGATGGATATCGCCGGTTACGAGTTGAAAGAGTTTTGGCCGGACCTTCGTCGTGCCATTCTCCGCGCCAAGCACCAGCCGTAATCCCTCCCTTTCAATGAGGATAGATCGGCAGGTAACTCTTTTGAGTTTTTATGCGTCAAACCGGGCGTGGGGGTGCGGCTTACTGTACGCTCTTGGGTGGGTCGTGCGATAAGGTAATAAAGAGGGTACGGCGAGCCAAGCCCCCACGCCCAGGGCGGCAGAGCCTCTGGCGAACTGTTAACACTTATGTGTTACACGCACGTGGGCGTGGGGTTTTGTGTGCCTGCACGTAAATGTGGAGATTACGAGACTGATGACTAACCGAATCCCCAGACATTGCGGCGTCCTACAGATTATCCTGTTGGTCTCTGTGCTGGGGACGTCTCATCAACTCCTGGCGCAACAGGCAGGGCAGGCCACACCACCGGTTTTATCACAAGCGCAACCGGCATCTCCGCAAACTCAAACCACTAACCCGCCAACCCAGAGCAAACCGGAAACTGGCTCCGGAGCCCCCCAATCCCAGCCCACACAGGATCCCAAAGTTCCACAGAATGACCGGATCCTCTGGACGCTGCCCAACTATTTGACTGTGGAAAATGCCTCCTCGTTGCCCCCGCTCACGGCCGGGCAAAAATTCAAGTTGGCGACTGAGGAGACTTTCGACCCCGTTGAATTCGGGTTCGTCGGCCTAGCGGCGGGAGTCAATCAGGCCACAAATGCGAACCCCACCTTTGGCCAAGGGCTTAAAGGCTATGGCAAGCGCTACGGCTTGGAGTTTTGCGACAACACCATTGAGAACTATATGGCAGAGGCAATATTCCCAACGGTGTTGCGACAAGACCCACGCTACTACCAATTGGGAAAGGGCAGCTTTCTCCACCGTTTTGGGTATTCTGCTATGCGGATTGTGGTCACACGCACGGACTCGGGAAAAACTGAGTTCAACTTCTCCGAAATCCTCGGTAGTGGCACGTCCGCAGCCATTTCCAATGCCTACCATCCCGGGCCCTGGACGATCGGTAGCAGTATTAATATTTGGGTAACACAAATTGCCTGGGATGCCGCGGGCTTCGAGATGAAGGAATTTTGGCCAGACGTTCACCGCTATGTCCAGCGCCACATGCACAAGATGTAATCCCTTAATAGACATAGGTAAGCGGTCGCCCGCTGTCCCTGTCACACCACCGTACGTACGGGTCCGTATACGGCGGTTCGGCGGGTTGAGCGACTATCGGACCGTTAATCTCGGAATCCCGAGCGAGTCGAAGTAAGCATTGGGCAGTGCGAGCGCGAGGGCCTTGCTAAGGGCAAGGTGCCACGGACCGTGGGCGCTGCCCGCCGTGGTGGCGGCGAGTTTAAGATTGACGCCCCGTTTCCGCAGCTCGACAAACCGCGTCGTCCCGCGCTTCCACTGCTTCCAGATCGCCGACCGTAGCCGACGTCGGGTCCACTCCTCCAGGCTTTGCAACACCGAGGGGGTTTCGCACTTCCCGAAGTAGCCGATCCAACCCCGTAGATACAGAGTCAGTTCTTTGGCCATCCGTTCGATGCTAATCCCTCGCGTCCGGCTCGTCAGTTCCCGTATCCGCTCCTTGAACCGCTGCACCGCCTTCGGCGCAATCCGCCGTTTCGGCGACTCATGGCTCGTGAAGCTGAAGCCCAGAAACTTCCGTTCCCTCGGCTCCGCCACCGCGCTCTTGGATTCGTTCACCTTCAGCTTGAGCTTCGTGTGGATGAAGCGCGTCACGCTCTTCATCACCCGTTCCCCCGCCCGTCGGCTGCGCACGTAGATGTTGCTGTCGTCCGCATACCGCGCGAAGCGGTGACCACGTCGCTCCAACTCCCGGTCGAACTCGTCCAGTACGAGGTTACTGAGCAAGGGTGAAAGAGGCCCGCCTTGCGGCGTTCCCTCATCCACCGGACTCACCAGCCCGCCTTCCATCACCCCGGCTCGCAGAAACGCCCGGATCAGCTTCAATAAACGCTTGTCGCTCACCCGTTCTGCGATTTTCGCCATCAGCTTGTCGTGGGAAACTCGGTCGAAAAATTTCTCGAGATCCAAATCCACCACCCAGCGATAGCCGGCGGCGATATATTTCTGCGCCGCCTCCACCGCCTGATGCGCCGAGCGCCCGGGCCGAAACCCGTAGCTGTGATCGGAAAATGTCCGGTCCCAGCGCTTTTGCAGAACCTGCAGCACCGCCTGCTGAATCCATCGATCCAGCACGGTGGGAATGCCCAACTTGCGCACTCCTCCTCCGTCCGGCTTGTCGATTTCTTTCCGCCTCACCGGTTGCGGCTGGTAGGTCCCGCTGAGCAACTGTTCCCGAATGGTTGGCCAGTGCTGTTGCAGAAATCCCGGTAGTTCGTGAACCGTCATGCCGTCCACGCCGGGACTCCCCTTGTTCGCCTTGACTCGTTTCAATGCCCGCTTGCAGTTTTCCCGCTCGCAGACTTCTTCCATCAACGGTTCGGTAATGGCCGGGTTTTCGGTCTCGCACTCCGCCGTAGACGATTCGGTCCCTGCCGGGATGAGCTTCGGGGCTTCACCCTTCACCTCTTCCCCCCAGGCCAACTCGAGTTGGTTTTTCTGCCGCCTGTCGCCCATGAGTCGCGCTGCCTACTCGCCGCTCCCTTTACCCCCCTCGCGGGGGACCGTTTGGGCCTTCGACAGTTGCCTGCCTACTTTGCCCGCTGCTGACTTCTGCCGCCCGGTCAGGATCGATCGCTCGATCCTCAGTCCCGATTCCGAGACAAACGGCAGACCTCCCGAGGTAAGTTCGACCGCCTTCCGTACGCAACCGTCGGATTTACAACCAGTGCCTTTGATGGATATGGGCTTCGCGGTCATACGCCCGCTCGCCCGGCACCGCATGCCTCTGATCCGCTTTTTGTACATCGGCTCGTACGTTTGCTCCCCGCTTCTTTCCGACCCCGTCTCGCGACGACGCCGTTGCGCTTCGCTATCACTTCACCTCCATCAGGTTGTGAAAAGGACTTTCACCTCCAAGCTGTCGAACATGCTCGGCACACGTAAGTATCCCCCGGCAAAGCCGGGGGCTTTAGAATGTGAGCCGCTCAAAGCGGCTAGGCGGGGACGCTAACGCGGCCCCGCAGGTTTTCGCGCCACCACCGGGTGGCGCTCCTTACCACAGGCCCATTTGGTCCAATCGTTTGTCTTCTTCTTCCTGCTCCCGAATATACTTGCGTACCGCCTGCTCATCCTGTCCCACCGTGGATACATAGAACCCGCGTGCCCAAAAGTGTTGGCCCACGAAATTCCTCTTCCGCTCTCCATACACCCGTGCCAGATGGATCGCACTTTTCCCTTTGATATACCCGATCACCTGCGACACCGCGTGCTTGGGCGGAATCGCGATCATCATGTGCACATGATCCGGCATCAAATGCCCTTCCTCAATGCGACTTTCTTTCTGCTCCGCCAACTGCCGGAACACTTCCCCGAGATGCCGCCGCAGTTCCTTAAACAAAACTTTCCGCCGACATTTCGGAATAAATACAACGTGGTATTTGCACTCCCACTTCGTATGGTTTAGGCTTCTTCTTTCGTCCATCGTGGATCTCCTCCTCGTGTGCTTGGCGGCTCACGTTGAGGAGTTTCCGCGATGGACTCCCGGATCTGTCAAACTTTTTCTGCCTCCCCGGCAAAGCCGGGGGGTCTCCTTTAGGCGCTAGTTATCCGGTTTGCTGGGATGCAGGATGCGGCGAATTTCTTGACCGTATTTCTCGGCGATGCGAAGCCCGATGCCCGGCACGGCGAGCATTTCGCTGTTCGTGCTAGGTCGAAGGTCAACCAGTCCGTTCAAAGCTCGGTCGGAAAAGATTAAGAAGGGGGGAACGCGGAGCCGCCGGGCCTCAGCCAACCGCCACGCTCGCAACGCCTCTTCCACTTCCGGGTCGGGCTTCGCATCGGGCGGTCGAGCTGCTTTCTTTCTCAAGCCCGCCGCTGCTGGACTGCCCGTTGCCGCCGGGGGTCTCTCGCTGAGAGGAAGCTTCCCCTTCCTTTTGCGCTTGCGGGGGGTGGAGGGCGGCTCGCGATCTTTCATCACCAAGTCCAAGGTGGTCTGCGCGTTCACTTGTAAGCCCGCTCGCGTCAGCTTGGCAGTACGATAGGGAATCTGACGCCCGTTCTTTTCAAAAACCGCATCGTCCAGGCGCACAATTCCCGCGCGCGCCATGCCTCCCAGCAAGTCCTCAAAATCATCACGGCTCATATCATGGTGGGGAAACAATTCGGTGTAAAGCTTGCCCGTGGATTTAGTACCGCCCGCGCGTAATTCTTCGGCCACGCGCACGAGGGCCGCGTGCTCCGCCGCCGTCGCGGTGCGGAAGCGCTGCGCGCTGCACTTTGCCGGCGCGCAATAGTCGCAGATTCCGCAGGGCTTCTCGCTGTCGGTGAAGTCGCCGAAATGGCGCACCACGCTGGCCATGCGGCATTGATTGCTTTGCGCGTAACGGATCATCCACTCAATCTGCTCGCGCTTGTGCTCGCCCTGGGCAAGGTAAGGTTCGAGCCAGTCGCCGTGGCCGCGGCTGACGTTCTCGGCGAAGTCCACCACCGCGCCGCCGTGCGCCCACAACTTCTCCAACGCCCGGTCAAACAGCTCGGGATCCAGAGGCAGTTGCTTCTGAAGTTCGCGCTTCTCCTGGGGCTGAGGGTCGAGCAGAGCAAATATCCTCTCCAGAATCGCCACGTCGGGATAATCCCGCTCAAAGAAGAAATCGTGCGTGTAGCGGTCCGCGTAGGAGTGCATCAGGAGCGCGCGGCTGGGCCTGCCATCGCGCCCGGCCCGCCCGATTTCCTGATAATAGGCTTCAATGCTCCCCGGCAAGGCGGTGTGAATAACCGTACGGATGTCGGACTTGTCAATCCCCATGCCGAATGCAATCGTCGCCACGATGATCTCCAGCTTGCCCGCCAGGAACTCCTCCTGTACTTGCTTGCGGCGCTCCGCATCCAACCCAGCGTGGTAGGCGGCCGCCGCATGATAGGCGCTGAGTTCGTTGGCCAGTGCCTCCGATTGCTTGCGTGTGGGAGTGTAGACAATCGCCGGGCAGCGTTGCGGGTCGGCCAACAGTTCGCGCGTGAGCTGGAAACGTTCCGAGGGCGCGATTTCCACCACCTCAATTGCAATGTTGGCGCGCCGAAAGCCATGAATGAAGCGCGCCGGGTCAACTAATCCCAATTGCTCAACGATATCATCCTGGACGGGCGGTGTGGCGGTGGCGGTCAGGGCAATGACCGGCGCCGGCCGCAGGTTGGGCACGTACTGGCCCAAGCGACGGTAATCGGGCCGGAAATCATGGCCCCATTGCGAAATGCAGTGGGCCTCATCCACCGCGATCAGGGATACTTGCCGCTTGGCGAGCATCTCCGGAAAGCCCGTCACGCGCAGCCGCTCCGGGGCAATGAAGAGGAATTGCAGTTTGCCTGCCAGATAGTCGCGGCATGCTTGGCGCGAGTCCATCCGGCGGCGCCCGGAATGAATGCACTCAACGGCAAAGCCGCGCGCCCTGAGCTTGGCCACCTGATCTTCCATCAAGGCGATGAGGGGACTTATCACCAGCGTTGTCCCCCCACGCGCGATGGCCGGCAACTGATAGCACAACGACTTGCCCGACCCGGTGGGCATGACCAACAACACGTCCCGCCCATCGATCGCCGCCCGGCAAACCACTTCCTGATTGGGGAGGAATGTAGTGAAACCGAAGGCACTGTGCAGAAGCGCAGCAAGGTCAAAAGGAGAAGAAGGAAGCTGCCCTGCTGTCATACTGAGCCCTTCACGGTCATCCGGTGCTTCGATGGCAGAAGGGCAGCTCTCTGCGATGTCGAAACATTTGCCAAAGGTTAGATTTCCCGGGCGCGGCAAGGGCACAGGATATTAGCCCGAATTTCTCACCACAGGTTTAGGGGGCACAGAGACGGAGACACAGAGGCTTGTAAACAAAGACACCTTTTCTCTGCGCCGCTGCTATGAAAATGGACGTGCCAAAGGCACCTTGGACTGCGGCGGCTCGACGCCGCCCTGGTCATCGTCCTTGGGGTTATTTCAAGGCGGCGTCGAGCCGCCGCAGTCCAAGGTGCTTCGCACATTTTCATGCACAGGGGCGAGGTGCAGGCTCATGGGAATCTTCGGCCGTCCGCTTCTGAGATCACGGATATTCACTTTTCATCCCGCCGCCTTCTGCTTGCTGCCTACCCCCCCTCGCCGGGACTCGCAAAATGCGCTCGCTGCCGACTGCCCACTGCTTACTGCCTTCCGCTCTACGGCTGGGTCAGAAAGATCGGCAGCCCTAACTTGCCTTGGTACTTGGGCAGGTAGCGTTGGGTGTCGTACATATTCGCAACATCCACGCGGCGCGGGCCCAACTTAGGATCAGGGATGGGCTCCATGGCGAAGCATCCATGGTTGATCGCCGTCATCTTGCCGTGCTCACCCTTGGCAATGCAATCCATGGCCATGCTGGCGAATGTGGTTGCCACAAGTTTATCGACGAAGTCCGGGCTGCCGCTGCGCAGTTCGTAAGTGAGGTCGCTGACCACCGTCTCCTGCGCGGTCGCCTTCTTGATCTCATCGCTCAAGTCTTCGCCCACGTTAGCCTTTTTGCGATGGCCGAAGGCGTCTGCCTCACCGTACTCGCGAATCTCGTACCCTTCCCATTGGGCGCCTTCCGACAGGACGACAATGGCATAATTGCTGGGATTTTCTTTCTTATCCTGCATGAGCAGCTCAATCATGTTCTTCAGATCGAACTTGTATTCGGGAATGGCGCAGCGGATGCCGGAAACATACGCCGTGTAGAGCGAGGTGTAACCGGCGTCGCGGCCGAATACGCGGAACACCCCAATGCGCTCATGCGAGCCCACCGTGGTCCGCTGCCGGTCGATGGCATCCATGGCGCGGGTGATGGCGGTGGAGAATCCGATGCAGTACTCCGTATTGCGCACATCATTGTCCATGGTCTTGGGGATGGCGATCACCTTCACGCCTTCCTTGTCGAGCCGCGCCGCGTAGCTCAGGGTATCGTCACCGCCAATCGCCACGAGGTAGTCAAGCCCGAGCGCGCCGACATTCTTCAACACCTGCGAGGTGATGTCGTAGACGGCCGACGTCACACCCTTCTTGGTGCTTTCCACCTTGGGAAAGTTCCCTCCCGCACAAATGGCCGGAAGTTTTTTCATCTTCTGCGGATTGGTGCGCGATGTGTGCAGGAAAGTACCGCCCGTACGATCAACGGTGCGCGTGTTGTCACGGTCGAGGGGGAGAATGTAGTGCGCGCGGCTGGCCGGGTCATTCAGATCAACGTGCGTCAGGCCTTCCCATCCGCGCCGGATGCCAATGACCTCACAGTTAACGTCGCTGGCTCGATAAACCACTGTCTTGATGACGGAATTCAGGCCGGGAACGTCGCCCCCGCCGGTGAGAATCCCAATACGTTTTGCCGCCATGAGTGCTCCTTATATGAGGTTAGGTTTCCCCAGGTTGGTCAAATCAAGTTCCCTGGGAATGTAGAAGTTTACACCGCGCCGGGCGGCTTGGGAAGTCGGAGCGGTGCTGCGGCGCTCATTCGGTGTCACAAAATTTGGGATCAGGACAATTCCGGAGAGAGAATACGCTGGGGAACGCCCTTTAGACAAATTCCAGGAGAATTCCAAGGTGCTCGCGGCCAAGAAAAACTTCTGGACTAACCACCGTGGCTGGTATCAAACTGAGGTGGGTCGTTTTGCCGGGAAAAGTGTTGTTTGTCTTAAGAATTAGTACCAAGCGTCTGAGGTGAGGAGCCGAGAGCAATGAATATTCTCGTGGTGGGTGGCGACGGTTATCTCGGCTGGCCGCAGTCGATGTACCTGTCGAAGCAAGGACACCATGTTGGTATTGTGGACAACCTTGCCCGGCGCGCTTGGGACGTGGACTGTGGAACCCATAGTTTGGTGCCCATCCAAATATTGCCCGAGCGTGTCGCTCGGTGGAAAAAGCTAACAGGCCGCCCAATCGAGGCTATACATCGGGGACATCCAGGATTACGATTTTCTCGCTGAAGTCGTGCCCCAATTCTCCCCCGACGCGATCGTGCATTTTGGCGAACAGCGCAGCGCTCCCTACTCCATGATCGACCGCGAGCACGCCGTTTTCACGCAGACCAATAACGTGGTAGGGACCCTGAACCTGCTTTATGCCATGAAGGAGTTCTGCCCCGTGGCGCATCTCGTGAAGCTCGGCACCATGGGCGAATACGGGACCCCCAATATCGATATCGAAGAGGGATTCATCGAGATCACCCACAACGCCCGAAAGGATGTCCTTCCCTACCCGAAGCAACCGGGTTCCTTCTATCACTTATCAAAGGTTCATGATTCCCACAACATCATGTTCGCCTGCAAGATCTGGGGGATTTGCTCTACGGACCTTAACCAAGGTGTCGTGTACGGCGTCAAAACGGATGAAACGGTCCTCGATGGTGGCTTGGCCACGCGCTTTGACTACGACGGCATCTGGGGCACCGTCCTCAATCGGTACTGCGTGGAGGCTGCGATAGGAAGGCCGCTCACGGTATACGGCCGTGGTGGGCAAACCCGCGGCTTTCTGGATATTCGCGACACCCTGCGATGCATCGAACTGGCTATTCTAAAACCGCCTCGGCCCGGTGAGTATCGGGTCTTCAACCAATTCACCGAGCAGTTCAGCGTCCTCGATCTGGCCAACTTGGTGAAACGGATCGGCAGCCGCAAGGGGCTTGACGTCGCTATCGACTATCTGCCGGACCCGCGGGTCGAGGCGGAGGTTCACTATTACAATGCCAAGCATACCAAGCTGCTCGATCTGGGCTTGGTCCCGCATAATCTCTCCGATGTTCTGCTAGATTCAATCATGGATGTTGTAATTCGATACCGGGACCGGGTGAGAGTTGACACCTTGCTGCCACAAGTCAATTGGCGGAGCCCTCGCAACCCTTCCTCCTACCACACCCCCGGATTGCCTTCGGCTGAATCCGCAGAGGCTGAAATGAAACCACTGCAGGATGCGCGGGAGCGAACCTGACTATTGTGGATAAAGGGGTATTGCCCGTGAATAACCGATGATGGGGCCATACAAAGACTCACCTTGCCCATTGAATCCAATGTCAAAATGTCCGAAATGTGTCCTTTGTGTCCTGACACACATTAAGAGATAAAATGTCTGAATCTGCCGACGGTCAGCGCCCGCGAGTCCTTATTCTCGCACTGCACCATGGGTCAACTCACGTGCGGATCGCGCGCGCGCTCGAAAAGGCCCTTCTCCGCTTGCGGCCGAACCTCAAAGTGGAGGTTGTGGATGCGCTGGCGCATTGCACGCCGTGGTTTCGGGCCTATTACAACTCGTACGAGATCCCGCTGAAATACTGGCCAGGACTTTGGAATTACATCGAAAGCCACCAGTTTGAGGGCGAAACCAGCGGGCCCTGGTGGCTTTACCGGCGGGGTGCCCGCCCATTGTTCCGGTTCATTGAAGCCTTCGCGCCCGACGTGGTTGTCGCCACGGAAGTTGGCCTGGGGGAGATTGCCGTCATCCACAAGCGCGAATTCGGGGCCACGTATTCCCTGGTCGGAATGCAGACTTTCGCCTATGAGCGGCTATGGGCGCAGCCGGAGGTTGACCTGTTTCTATCCTATCCCGGGGAAGTTGCCGCCCAGATTAGAAGCCTGGGTGTGCCGCCGGAAAAGGTCCTGGAATGCGGAGTGCTGGTCGACCCGGCGTTCGAACCGAGTGCCGACCGGCCGGCGCTGCGCTTGCGTCTCGGCCTTCAGGATGATCTTCCGGTTTTTCTGGTCAATTTCGGTGGGTCGGGAAAAGGCAAACCCCGGGAGGTTGAATCGGAACTCCGGAAAGTTCAGCAACCCTTCCAGGTGGTCTTCATCGCCCGGCGTGACGAACGCCTTCGGAAGGAACTTCTGCGACTTACTACAGGGATGGCCCACGCGCGGGTCTTGGGCTGGGTAGACAATATGCCCGAGTGGATGGCGGCGGCCGACTTGCTCCTCAGCCGTGCCGGGGGCGGCATAGTGTCCGAGTCTCTAAACTGTGGCCTGCCCATCCTGGTGTTTGACGCACCTCCCGGCAACGAACGGCGTTTCTGCCAACTCATCGAGGAAAGCTGGCATACAGGTTACTGGGTAAAGCGGCCCGGTGAGCTCGCCGCTCGGGTCAACCACCTGCTTACGCACCCGGAAGAACTTGAGCAGCTCCGCAGCAACGCGCGCCGGCATGCCTGCCCGGATGCCGCACGCGTCGCCGCGGAGGCGATCCTGCATCTGGGAAAGGAACCTGACGACAAGGGTTCCACGCCGATTAATAGTCGATGCCCTTCCAATAGTCCTGTGTTGGGACATACTGGAAACGGTCAGGATTAGACTTCACGAGGGCGTCGGCGTAATCATCGGAGATCGTCCCGTGGGCGTTGTGATACGTGTCTAGGACCACGCTCTGGTCCAGGATGACGTTGTCGAAGGCCTGATCGGTAAGCACCGCCGCGCTGGGTTGACCGCCCTGGGGCACCGAGACGATGACCAAGCCGGAAATCCGCTGGCCGCCGCGATTCTGCGCGGGAACGTGGCACTGTCTTTAGACACACTCCTCCTGTCATCCTGAGCCCGTACTTTGGGCGAAGGACCCCTGTAGTTCGTTCCTCTCGGTGCGCCGCGAAGAACTACCAGGGTCCTTCGGCCCGAAGGAACCGGGCCTCAGGATGACAGTGCATTAGTGGGGTGCTTTCATTTTAGAAACAGCGAGGCATGGCCGCTTTGGCTACAAATCCAAAAACACGCGCCGTTGGACCAAAAATGTAGAAACTCCAGTCGGCGCTCATAGAGGGAGAACGGTGAGGGGGAGAGAACGGTGTCAGGTACCCTTTTCTTTTAGGGGAAGGTGAGGTAGGATTCGGTCATGGGTCGCGTGCGGCGAGTGGATGTGGGCGGAATGGTTTACCACGGATGGAACCGGGCCAATTTTCGTTCCCGGCTGTTCAAAACCGAGGCGCATTATCAAGATTTTCTCGCCCTGGTGGAGGAGAGCTTGAATTTCGTGGCCATGCGCATTCTGGCTTACTGCCTGATGCCGAATCACTGGCATCTGGTGCTTTATCCCCGCGCCGACGGCGATCTGTCGAAGTTCATGCAAAGAATCACCCTGACCCACACGCAGCGGTATCACGCCCAAACCCGGACGGCGGGATACGGCCACATTTATCAAGGCCGTTATAAGTCCCTGCCCGTCGAAACCGGCCAACATTTCCTGACGCTGGTTCGCTACGTGGAGAGGAACGCCAAGCGCGCCGGGCTGGTCAAGAAGGCCGAAGACTGGCCCTGGTCGAGCGTGTACGCACGCCTTTACGGAAAGGAAAAGCAAAAGCAGCTTCTCAGCCCGTGGCCGGTCGCCGAGCCGAAGGATTACGTGCCGTGGCTGAACCACCCCCAACCGAAAGAGGAAATTGAAAATATCCGGTATGCCCTTAAGCGCAGCAGGCCGTACGGTTCGGAGTCCTGGGTGTCGAAGGCGGTTGCGCAGTTTGGATTGGAAAATACCCTCCGCAACCCCTGGCGCCCCAAAAAGGGTACCTGACACCGTTCTCCTCGGGGAAAGGGGAGTTATTCCCACCCAAATGAAATGTCCCACCTGCCAAGCCGATCTAGCCCAAACGGGAAAGTTCTGGGTTTGTCCTGAACATGGCCTGATCCCCGCGGAAGCGCCTCCCTCCCCGGCTTCCGGAATTGCGCCAGCGCAGAAGGTCTTCATCAGTTACGGGCGGCAGGATGCGATGGAATTTGCCAAACGCCTGGCGGCCGACCTGCAAAAGTACGGTCACACGGTATTTCTTGACATCGACAGCATCCAGAGGGGCGGCCTTTACGAAGTCCGCATTGAGCAAGGCATACGCAGCGCGAGCGTGCTGGCCGCCGTCATGACGCCCTATTCGCTGCGCGAGAACAGCGTGTGCCGGGACGAGATTGTTTTCGCCTTGAACGAGGGCAAGAATGTTTTGCCCCTGAAAGCAGACGCTGATCCGACGCTGCGGCCCTCGCTGCTTCTGGCCCGGCGCAATTGGATTGATTTTTCTGCAAGCTATGATGAGGGACTCAGCGCGCTTCTCCGTTTCCTTAAAGGGGACGAATCGGCGCTCATCCAACCGGCTCTTCCCACCATCACGGGGGTTGCGCCCATTGACTTCGGACCGGAAATCGCCCGATTCACGGCGGACTTCACGGGCCGGGAATGGGTTAATGGGGAGATTGACCGATGGTTGTCCGACGATACACGGCGGGCCATGGTCATTGTCGCCGAACCGGGGGTCGGCAAGAGTGCGATTGCCGCCTGGCTCAGTCAGACCCGTGAAGACGTAGTGGGCATCCACTTTTGCACCCAGCAGAACAGCCGGACGCGCGATCCCCATGAGTTCGTCGCGAATCTCGTCAGTCAACTGCATGCCCGGTTGCCGGGATTTGCCGAAGCTGTCGGAGCCCGGTATCCACAGAGGCGCCGGAGCGTCGCGGCGGATGCCTTTCGGGAGCTGATTGTGGAAGTCACGCGCGCCCTTCCTGCCCCATCCCGCGCTCAGCTCATCGTGGTTGATTCCTTGGACGAGGCGATGGATCAAACGGGTGAAACGGTGGTCGACGTGCTGGTACAGCAAGCGCCCGATTTGCCGGCTTGGTTGCGCATCCTGGCCACGACGCGGCCGGAAGAACCGATACTGCAGCGGATTCGCACCCTCAATGTGTTCGAGTTGATGGCGGAGCGGGCAGAAAACCGCGCCGATGTTCGCAGTTATCTCGATCGCCGCCTGGCAACACCCTCCCTGAAGCAACGCCTCGGTGATGAGAGCGGCGACGCTGCCGCCCAACTCGAAGCCTTGAGCGAAGGCAACTTTCTTTATGCACGAATGGCTTTGGACGCCCTCGAAGACGGCTCCATCCGCAGCAGCGACCTGCATCATTTGGCGCCCGGCTTAACCCGGTTCTTTTTTGAGACCTTCCGTCGGCGCTTCCCGGATATGGAATCCTTTGAGCGTGTCTATGCGCCGTTACTGCGCGCCTTGACCGCGGCCCGCGGACCGCTCCCGTTTCCGATTCTTTGCCGGCTCGGGGAAGGCGAGGCGGAAGCGGTGCGCCGCCATCTCCATGAGTTGCACAGTTATC
Organism: uncultured Acidobacteriota bacterium; assembly: GCA_963825395.1. Taxonomy (GTDB): domain Bacteria; phylum Acidobacteriota; class Terriglobia; order UBA7540; family UBA7540; genus Bog-366. The sequence continues at coordinate 35,931 of CAWGTQ010000051.1, forward strand.
TTCGGATTTATGGACGTGGCGAGTCTGCGACCTACGCCATTTACCACCGATCGCTCAAGGATTGGTTGACGAACGCCGACGCGGCGGGCAGCTATTGGTGCCGCGCGGAAAGAGGAGACAAAGCGTTAGCCGCATTGGGTTGGCAAATTTACCAGGACGGGCGTCTTTGGTCAGACGACTACTTCTTTCGTTACCTCCCCGACCATCTGGTAAGCGCCGAGGAATGGAAAAACTTGAGCGAACTGCTCACCGATCTGTCACTGCTCGACATGATTTACACGAAGCACCGAAATCACGAGTGGATGCGCCTCTGGCATGAACTGATGGAGACGCAGCCGCCCGCCGAGGCTTACCGCCAGGCGCTCGATGCCGCCAAGAGGCAGAACCTTTCCGAGGAGTCGATCGCGCTTTCGGCGGAACGAGTCGGATGGCTGCTCAGAGACCTGGGTCTGTTTCCGGATGCGGTGAAGTTCGCACAAGAGGCGGTAGCGGCTCGGGAAAAGGCCACCGCAAACCCCTTGGAAGACGTGAAACTGGCGGGAAGCCTCCGTAATCTGGCCGAGGCGTGGCGGCTGCTCAAAGAATTCGAGCATGCCTTGCCCTGCTATGAACGGGCGCTGGCCATTTGGCGGCAGAAATCGGGTGAACGAAGCGCCGAGGTCGCCACGATCTATCACGATTTCGCGGAATTTTATCGCGACCAAAAGAATTACCCCGAAGCCATCGCCAACAATAATCGCGCTCTCGCTATCCGGGAGAAATTGGTCCCCGTCGACTTGGCGGCATTGGCAGACTGTGTGAACGACACCGGAGTCTTGCTGTGGGAATCAGGAAAGGGTCAGGATGCTTTAAAACACTATGAGCAAGCCCTGGTTCTGTTTCGCCAAGCCTACCCGACGGGAGAGCATTACGACATCGCGGCGGTGCTTGCCAACATCGCGAATGTTCATTCGGCGGCAGGAGACCGCCGGCGTGCCCTGCCTCTTTATCAACGCGCCATGATCATGGCGTCCGCATTCCGCGTGTTTCACCATCCGCAGTGCAGGATTATCCGCAGCCAACTGGTCTCGTGCTATCAATCGCTCGAAATGTTTGTCCAAGCGGCGGAGGTCCAACGCGAATCGGTTCGTTGTGCCGATCTGCTTTCCCCACCGGGTGCGAGCGAGCGCCTGGTGGAGCGCGCGCGTTTGGCGGAATTATTGGATAAGGCGGGAGAACCCACAGCAGCGAACGCGATTCGAATCGAAATCTTTGAGGAATCCAAGTCGATCGCGGTGCCGCCGTCCGCAATGGCCATGAGTTCCAACGATTCCACCCAGACCGATTCTGTCCAGGTCGATCCCCTCTATTTGCGCCAGTTGGCGCTGGCCTGTTTCCAGGTTGGGGATTATTTTCATACGGAAGAGATCCTGCGCTTCCTGCTTAAGAGAGGATTCGAAGTCCCCAGCACACACTGCCATCTCGCCCGCGTCCTGATTCTGGCGAATCGTGAAGCCGAAGCGCGGGAGGAAATTGTTCATGCTAGGGAAAGCCGCGAAGAGGCTAAGCCTTACGTCTTACTGCGCATCTTGTTTTTCCAACTCCTTTTTGCGATGTTGGATGAGCGCGACAACCAAGATCCCCAAAAGGAGAGGGAGATTACGCGCTGCATCGCTGAGATCAAATCCGCGCTTCGCAATGAAGGCGTTCATAGCGATTGGACGATGCAGCCTGTCCTCGATCACCTCCAACCCCGGCTCTCCCCTGACGAGCACACTTTTCTTGCCGTCCTCCTGTCGGTATTGAGCGACCGCGTGCACCTTCCGGAACTTGACGGCTTTGCTGTTTGGTGGGAGAGTCCAACGCCATGACAAGACACGTCAACACGAAAGGGACCTGCCTACGCCATCCATCGTAGGCTTGCATGTGACGCAAAACTCAAGGATTAAACTTCCATGAAGATTCCCGAAGCGATGCAAAGAGCCTCCGCCACCCTCCGCCGATGGGTCACCTCGTCAAGGGATGTGATCACGCGGGCCACGGACAAACCCGATGATTCAACCCTTGATCCCCCGGCTGTCCGAGCATCTAAACACGGCACGCAGGGCCAGTTAGCGCTCGCGATGGAAAAGAATCCCAAGAAAGCCCTACAACACTTCCGCCGGGCCCTCGAAGAGGCCAAACCTTTGTTAGAAGGCGGGAGTCCTCCACCCGCTCTGGCCCATACAATTTCATTCTTTTACATGGGATGTTCCAACGCTTTGGTTGCGCAGAAAAAGATCGCTGACGCCGAAGGGCCCGCGACAAAAGCGTTAGAGTTGCGGCTGCTGGCGCTCAAGGCCGATCCAAGCAATCTTGAATATGCAATTAACACTCTTACTTGCCATGAATCCCTGGCGATTATTCACAAAGGACTTGCAAAAACCCAGGAAGAAGCGCACGACCGGGAACTCATCCTGGCGAGTAAAAACCTTATTGTCGAGATAGGAAGCCAAAAGCTGGACTCCTTTGACATTGAGGGTGCGCGCCACGCATTTGAGACCGTCCTGGAAACTGACGCTGCAGAGGAATGCAAGTTCAAAGCTTTTGTGGGACTTTTGATTATCAAGGCTGTCACCAGTTCCGAAGTTATTCCCTTGCCAGGCGTTCCATTTGAATACATGGTGATGAAGAAGCACTTTTGCGTGACCTGCAAAGTGCCGACCAAGAACTGGCGAAGAAGCGGAGAAACAAAGTATTTATCAAATGCCATCATTGACTGTTGGTACGCGGAATGCCCAAAATGCCAACGCAGCCAACGGGTTCTTTTCGGAGTTCCTAAGGACTAAGCATGATGCTCACGCAATGACCGCATGAAATCTGCCCACCGGCAATTCCCGCCGCAAACCTGCCTAATGCTTGCAACTGGAAGTATGGAAGTCCGTGCACTTCATCGCCGCTAATGTGATCGGAAGTGATCGAGTGATGATCATCTTTCTTATTTCCCGTGTTTTCAACCCGCCGCCCGATAACAGGCTGCCAAGAGCGCAGTGATTATTGGGGTGCACTCCAACGATGATACCGTCATTTCTTGAAGAGATTCTTGGGAGCATTCGTATGGCTCATCTCTGGGTGCATGAAGCAAGCGGATGGGAAGCAAAGAAGCTGGAACTCGCACATTACGACCTCGGCGCCATTTCCGCCCCGCAAGCAGGGGACGCAAAGCCAGGCTCATCCAGCGCACGGGCGGCGCGGCTCATCCGGACGGACGCAGGCGGATCGCGGATTTGGGCGCTGGCAGTCTCCCACGAGTCCGGTATCCGGGTCAATGGCCGCCCCGTGCCGGCAGGCCTGTGCGTTCTCTCCGATCGTGACGCGATTCATAGCGGCGGAGTCCAGTATTATTTTTCCACCGAGTCACTCGCCATGGTTGAGGAGTTCCCCTCCCTGGAGCGCCCGGTGTTCTGTGGCCGGTGCCGGCAGAAGATCGACGCGGGCTCACCGGCCGTGCGCTGCCCAAACTGTGCCGTTTGGTACAACCAGTCCACCGAACTTCCGTGCTGGACCTATGCCGACAAGTGCACATTCTGCGGGCATCCCACCGCTCTCGACGCAGGGTTCACCTGGACACCTGAGGCATGAGGAAGATGCAGACAGATCACCACATCGTCGTGGCCGGGGCCGGCAATACCGGCTCGCATCTGTTGCCGCACCTGGCCCGCATGCCTGGGATCGCGCAGCTTACCCTCGTGGATCCGGACGACTACGATGCCACCAACCTGCAGGTGCAAAACGTCGAGAGCTACGATGTCGGCAAACCCAAGGTGCAGGCACAAGCGGCGAAGCTCCGGCGCATAAATCCGGGCCTCGTCCTCGCTGCCATCAAGGAGCGCATTGAGGACGTCCCACGTGGGCTTCTGCGGTGCGATCTGATGGTGAGTTGTCTGGACAGCAGAGCCGCAAGACAACACGTCAACGAGATCGCCTTTCGCCTCGGCACTCCGTGGATCGACTGCGGCATCCTGGGCGGTCAGAACCTGGCGCGAGTGAATGCCTACGTGCCCGCGACAGACGCACCTTGCCTCGAGTGCCCATGGAGCGGCGAAGAATATGCCCACGTGGAGCAAGACTATCTTTGCGCCGCGGGAAGCGCCGCCGCATTCCCTAGCACGGCGTCCTCAGCGCTCGGGGCCCTGGCGGCTTCGCTCGCAGCCATCGAAATCGCTAAGTTCTTGGCAGGCGATTTCAGCGCATCGCTGGCTGCCAAGCAGGTGGTTCTGGATGCTCAACATCATACCTTGTTGGTCACGAACGGCCGGCGCAACCCGCTGTGCTTTTTCGATCACCGTACCTGGGCCATCGAGACATGGCATTGCCGGCCTGACCGCACGACGGTCGGGGCTGCCTTGCGCGAACTCGGCAGCCTGCAAGTCGAAGGGCACTGGTTTGTCCGCGCGCTAGTGTGTCCAGCTTGCGGCCGGCAAGAAAAATCGCTTCGGCTAAACCGGCCCCTGGCGCGCTGCACCGAGTGCAATCGCCGGATGGTGACTCCCGGCTTCGGCGCGCTGGAGCGTCTGGATTCCGGGCTGCCTGCAGAACATCGCACCCTCACCCTGGCACAAATCGGAGTCCGCGCCGAAGACCTGGTCAGCGCCGGTGACCGGCACTACTGGATCACGGAGGCAGCATGAACACCGATCAACCGGGCAGCGGCGATCCCATCTACCAGCGCTTCATGGAACGGCAACTGGCCGAAGGAATGGCATTGGCGCAAGAGAGCGACCTGCTTCAACTGCACATTCCTCCCATATCGCCACCGCACTTTGTGGCCGAGTACCACTGCAAGGGATTGGTGCGCGGAGAGGATGGCGAGATCCGGGAAGCGGACCGGTTCGAGGTGGGCATCTGGTTCCCGCCGGACTATCTGCGGAGGGCAGACCCGTTCGAAATGATACGTATGTTTACACCCAATACCTGGCATCCGAATATCAGCCGTGAACTCCCGCTGCTTTGCATCGGGCGGCTCACCCCTGGAACGCCGCTGGTGGACATTCTTTATCAAGTCTTCGACATCCTGACGTTCCAAAAATACAACCCCCGGGAGGACGACTCGCTGAACAAAATCGCCTGCGCCTGGGCACGGGCCAACCACCAACGCTTTCCCGTTGATCGCCGGCCATTGAAACGCCGTCCGATGCTGAATCTGGAGGTGAAACCCGCATGAGGCTCGCTAACGAATCGGTCGCGACCGCAATCCGCGTGCTCGATAAATGCTCCGCCAAAATGGAGCCGGCCGGGCCGTGGCGCTGGCGGTGCGTCGTGCAAAACGGCGCGGCACTGCCCCTTTCGGCATCGCTGGAAGAAGGGTTCCTCCAACTCGCGGCTCCCCCCGAGGCGCTCCATGGGACAACCCGTGGGCTGGAACATGCCCTGCTGGGAAACGACACGCTGGCCGGAGGCGTCAAGTTCGCTCTTAATGCGGCAAGCCGCGGTCTCCACTTGCGCACCGAGATTGTGCTCCTGGAAGAGACGCAGTTGCTCGACCGGGTCCACTGGGCCCTGGCCGGTTTTCACCATGGCTATCACCGGCTGAAGTCCCTTGATTCCCCCGACGACGGCATGATAGCGCCAACGGCAGGCGCCTCCGGGGTTCGCCTCGGTGAACTACTGCGCGAGACCTCGTGGTCATGCACGGAACGTGGCCCGAACGATTTTTCGGCGGACCTCGGCGCCGACTCCGCACCTCCCGCCCGCATCACGGCGAATGAACACGGGATTGCGTTCAGGGTGGAACTGGTCCGCTGCAACACGGCGGCGGAACTCGCGCGGCAGGCCCTGGCCGTCTTCCTGCTGACAGCCAGTAGCGCCCTGCGCCTGGTGCGCGCCCATGCCGTGGAAGGGGAGGGAGAACGGCGGTTCGGCTTCGAGGTGTGCCTCCCGGCAACGCCGGCTTTGGAGGAGATCGATCATGCCCTGGCAGCCCTCTCCACAGCGTACCGGATGTGTGCGCGGGAAGCGAGTGTGCTGCTCGATCAAGCGGCGGCCCAGTGCTACCTGGACGTCCGCGATATTCCATTAACCCACAACGCTAAAAACGAAAAGGAGAACTGATATGGGAAAACCCGAAACGTCACCCGAACTCGCCCTTGAAATAAGCGATGTGTCGGGCCAGAAAGTCTTTGCCGTGTCCAACGCACCTGCCGACGGCACGGTTGGTGAACTCGTCCACGAGATGCTCGGAAAAATGAACCTGCCCCGCAACGACGCCGGCGGGGCTCCCCTCACCTATCAGGCCCGCCTGGAAAGAGAGGGGCGGCACTTGAATGCTTCCGAACGGATCGGCGATGCGCTGGAGCGCGGCGACCGGCTGACCCTGCAGCCGAACATCGATGCCGGGAGTGGCCACTGAACGGACTGCACCGGAGACACCCTATGCTTACGCTACCCTATCGCTTTGCTGTCGTCCTTTTCCGTCAGGACGGTTCGTGCGTTGGCACGGTGCCTGCGAATCGCGACTGGGAACCGGCGCACGAGTGGACGCGTTTTCACTTTCAACGCCGGGGTGAGTTGCCGCTCGACGGCAATGGAAGCGCGTCCCTCCTTCCGCTTTGGGACCGCACGCTGGGGGAACCTTACTGCCGCGGTTACCGGGTGGAGATATCGCGGCCGGGCCAGCGAGCGGTCACCGCGGACTTTCCCAGCACCCATTTTGAAGGGTTCGCAAGCGCGGCCGCTACTCTTTTTGTGAAGCGCCAGCAGCTCCGGGAGGGCGAACATTACTCGTACCTCGTGGCTGCACACCCCATGCCGGAAGAGGCCCCGAAGCCAGGCGGACTCTCCGTCACCAATGCGTCGCCGTGTGTGCCGGTGCGCGATGCTTCGCTCGGAACCCTGCTGGCAAGGGCCAAACCCGCCGGTGTAAATGATGCCGACGATATGCCGGTATTCATTCCCCAGCATGTTCTGGCGGAAGCGGCCGAGCGGACCTGCGCCGAGCGCGGGACGGAGACGGGCGGTATTCTCATCGGAATGTTGTGGCGCGATGGGGCAGCAGGAGAGATCTTCGTTGAAGTTAGCGCGCAGATCCCCGCCGAGCACACCAATGGCAGCCAGGTGAAACTCACATTCACTCCGCAGACCTGGGCCGCCGCTGACGCCGCCCTGCGCCTGCGCGGGCGGGGAGAGAGCTACCTGGGCTACTGGCACTCTCATCCGGTCCGCGAATGGTGCAAGGCCAAAGATTGCACGCTGGAAAAACAGAAGTCCTGCCCCCTGGCAAAGGATTTCTTTTCCTCCGACGACGAGGCAGTTATGCGGGCCGCGTTTCCGCGCGCTTACAACATTGCCATCGTGGCGAACGACACCGCCTTCACCGATCTGACCTTCAGCATGTTCGGCAACCGCGAAGGGTTACTGCAACCGCGCGGATATTGTGTATTGGAGGATTAAACCCGTGACACGTAAAGCTGCCGAGGCGAATGACGTCGCCAACCGCATTCTGGAATACATCAGCAACGTCGAAGACGGCTCCATCGCGCCCGACGAGCTTCTGGCCGCCTTGGCACACCTGCGCGAGAGCGGTACGGAAAACGCCGCGGTGATCGAGCGCATGCTGATGGAAATCATCGAACACCAGCGCGCAGGGCTCTTCTCACTCCAGGAGGATCACGAGAAATTGCGGGAGTTAATCAAGACTCTGACTGCCCCCCCGTACTTTCCAGCGGTATTCCTGGCCACCACGAACACGCCCCAGATTCAGGGCGCACTTGTCCAGACCGACACGGACCGGCGGGTGGTGCAGGTGGGTGAAGGAGTCACGCTCGACCAACTGACGCCCGGCGACGAAGTCTTTCTCAGCCACGAACGCAACTACCTGATCACGAAATCGGATGGCCAAAGCTTCTTGACCGGTGAAGTAGCCACGTACAGCCGCAGCATCGGCGACGGGCGGTTGGTGTTACGGGCTCGCGATGAGGAATTGGTGGTTCTGCCGACGGCCGCACTGCGCGCGGCAGGGCTGAAGGCGGGAGAGGGCGTGCGTTTCGGCCGCTCCATGGGGCTGGCCTTCGAGAGAATCGAACCCTCAAAGGGCGAAGAGTACTTCCTCGAAGCAACCCCCAACGATTCGTTCGACGAGGTTGGCGGGCTGGACCGCGAGATCGAAACCTTGAAGCGAGTGCTCACCCTGCACATGTTCCATGAGGGCACGGCCGGCAAGTACAAACTGCGGCGGAAGAAGGCGGTCCTGATGGAGGGTCCGCCGGGCAATGGCAAGACCAAGGTGGCGCGCGCCACTTGCGCCTGGCTGGCAAGCTTGTCGCGGAGCGGGCGCTCCCATTTCATCAACGTGAAACCGGGCGCCCTCAACAGCATGTGGTACGGCGCCACCGAACAGCGGTATCGCGAGATCTTCCGCGTCGCGCGGGAAGCGGCGGCGGCGGAACCGGATGTTCCGGTGGTCATGTTCTGGGATGAGATCGATGCAATCGGCAGCAGCCGGGGCGAAGGGATTCACCACATCGATGACCGCATGCTCAATGCCTTTATGGCCGAATTGAACGGTTTGGAGGAACGCGGCAATATCGTGATTCTGTCCGCTACCAACCGCCGCGACGCGCTTGATCCCGCCCTGGTGAGACCGGGGCGCCTGGGAGACCTGGTGTTGTACTTCCCCCAGCCGAACCGCCAGGCCTCGCGCGCCATTCTTAGCCGGCACATGCCGGCGGACATACCCTATGCTGCGAACGGCGAGGGTCCGGCGGCAGCCCGCGAAGCTCTGCTGGACCTGGCGGTGGGGCAGATCTTCGCCCAGAACGGCGATACGGAATTGGCGAACTTAACCCTGCGCGACGGCAAGCAACGCCTGGTGCGCGCCGCGGACCTCGTAAGTGGCGCGCAATTGGCAGCCATCGCGCAGGCCACCATTGAGCGGGCTTGCGTTCGCGAAGCGGAGGGCGGACCGGCGGGGGTGACCACTGCCGACATCAACGCCGCCATCTCCGACTTCTTTCTCGTGACGCCGCGCGCGCTCACGCCGCGCAATGCCCGGGATTACTTGCGCGGTTTGCCTCAGGACGTCGATGTGGTGCGCGTCGATCTGGTCGAGCGCAAAGTCAATCATCCGCACCGCTACCGGGTGGAGACGGCGTGAAATGAACAGACATCTGACTCCGGACTCGACTGCCCCTGCCCTGCCGAAGCTGTGCGGCGCCGATATTGAGCTGGGCAATTTCATTTTGGGGCGGGAACAAAGCAGCAGCACCGGCTACGAGGCCTCGCGGGCGTTGCTGGCGGAAATCCGCGGCCTGCCGCGCCACGAGTACGGCTACTACGGAAGCAGCTATGGCGGATACGGCTACTACGGGAGTTGGTCGTCATCATTATCCACGGCCCATGGCGCAGCGGAAAAGAGTGGTAGCGGAGTCTGCGGCTCCCCCAACCAGCCGGCTTACAATCCCCAGGACGTAAGCCGCCGTTTTCTTTGCAGCAACGGAGGCTGCGCTTACATCGACCTCGATCACGTCGAACTCTGCCTTCCGGAAGTCTGCAGCGCTTTCGATCACGTTGCGGCGTGGCACGGCATGCTCCGGATCATGAGAGCCGCCCTCCATGCCGCCAACGCGGGCCAACCCGCCAACCACCGAATTCAGGTCCTGATCAACAACAGCGACGGGCAGAACAATTCCTACGGCAGCCATCTCAATTTCCTGATTCGACGCCGCACCTTCGATAACCTCTTCTACCGCAAGGCGCACTACCTTCAGTTCCTCGCGTCGTTCCAGGTGTCAAGTATTCTTCTGACCGGACAAGGCAAGGTCGGCGCGGAGAATGGCCAGCCCTCGACACCTTACCAGATCAGCCAGCGCGCGGACTTTTGCGCAACCTTGCAAGGCGTGCAGACTACCTACGACCGTCCGATCGTCAACTCCCGTGATGAAACCCTTTGTGGCGCGCGCCGATTCGACGATCCTTCGGCCCCGGCGCGCCTCCACGTGATCTTCTTCGATAACGCCCTGGCGCACGGTTCCGCGCTGTTTCGGGTTGGGCCGATGCAACTCATACTGACCCTGATCGAATTGGGCCTGGTCAATTCCAGCCTTATCCTCGACGATCCCCTTGACGCGCTGCTGTGCTATAGCCACGATCCGACGCTGAAGTCGCGTGCCGAACTGCTCTCCGGAGAGCGCCTCACCGCCCTTGAACTCCAGAGCGCCTACCTGGAAGAAGTGAAGCGCTACGCGGCCCAAGGCGTTTTCGAAGGAATCGTGCCTCGCGCCGGCGAGATCATCTCCCTGTGGGAGGACACTCTAGGCAAACTGGAGAAAGGTGATTGGATGGCGGTCGCACCCCGCCTCGACTGGGTAATGAAATTGATGGCCATTGAGCGGGCTCTGGAGCAACGTCACGAACTCGGTTGGGACTCTCCCGAGATCAAGGTCATCGATCACCTCTATTCCAGCCTCGACAACGATGGCTTGTATTGGGCCTACGAGGCCAGTGGCCTTGCTGAGCAACTGGTGGCGCCGGAGCGCAGTGACCATTTCACGGCCAACCCGCCGGCGGACACGCGGGCTTGGACGAGGGCGATGGTGCTCCGCCGCGCCGCTCCCGAAAGTGTCGTCAGCGTGGATTGGGACGCCATAACGTTCAAGCTGCGCGGCCGCTACAACTGGCCGTCGTACCGGACTTTGGATTTGGCCGATCCGCTCGGCGGCACCGCGGCCGAGGCTCAGCCGATCTTTGAAAAGACCGAGGACTTCGAGGACCTGCTCGACGCGCTCGCGGCCCACTTTAACCGTGGGGCCCAGCCCACGGATATCCAACTGGTAAACTGAAAAGGAGATGACCACAATGCGATTCCTTCGGCGATTCGATGAAGAACAACGCCGCCCGGCCCAGGGTGATGGCGGCTCGGCTTCCGACGAACGGTTACGGCAGTTACGCTCCGAGGGAGATCGCCTGCTCGCGGCCGGCGACGAGGCCATCCAGCGCGCTTTGGCCGGCACCAACTCGGAGGCGTTCTTGCGCGCCGGCAGGCAGCAAGGCGGCGAATAGCCATGGCCGATCGTCTGTTGGGTGTGGAGACAGAGTACGCCATCAACACGATGCGGGGGCACGAAGCGGTCGAGCGCGCGCTCGTGGTCCGCCGCCTGCTGGATCTGGCGCACAGCACGCTGCCGCATCTGCGGGACGGAAGTTCCTCCGGCTTCTTTCTGGAGAACGCGGCGCGCCTCTACCTCGATTGCGGCCTGCACGTCGAGTATTCCACGCCGGAGTGTGCGAACCCGTGGGACGCAGTGCGCTATGTCGAAGCCGGGCACCGCACGATGCTGGAGCTGATTCAGAAGTTCGCCAAGTGGCGTGCTCGTGAAGAGGAGACCGGCTGCTATTGCGTCAACGTGGATTACTCCGGCAACGGCACCACGTGGGGATGTCATGAGTCCTATCTGCACAGAATGCCTCCCGACGATTTGCCGTTTCATCTGATTCCTCACCTCGTGAGCCGCATCGTCTACACGGGCGCGGGAGGATTCGAGCCCCTCTCTGGGGGCCTGCGGTTTACGCTGAGCCCGCGCGCCTCACACATCGAGCACACGGTATCCGCCGATTCCACCGGCGACCGGGGAATCTTCCACACCAAGGACGAACCCCTGTGCACCGGGCACCACCGCCTCCATATCCTTTGCGGAGAGAGTCTCTGCTCGCAATTGGCGATGTTCGTAAAATTCGGCGCCACCAGCCTGGTCGTGGCCATGGCGGAAGCCGGCTTGTGCCCGGGCAAAGATGTCCAACTGCTGGCACCCCTCGAGGCCCTACGCGCGGTAGCCGGAGATCCCACATGCAAAAAGCAGTTGCGCGTTAAAGGTTCGCCCGGGATGACGGCCATCGAAATCCAGCGGCATTATCTGGCCATGGCCGAAGCTCATCTTAGTGAATCCTTCATGCCCGCATGGGCACCCGCGATCTGCGCGCAGTGGCGCCGGGTGCTCGACCTGCTCGCCACCGGCCCCTGCGCGGTAGCCAAGGTACTCGATTGGGCCATGAAGCTGTCGCTATATGCCAGCCATGCATCCCGCCGCGGTCTCAACTGGGATCGTTTGCCCTTCTGGTCTGATGCCATAGACCGCATGCGTGGCGCACTGGAATTGCCATCCGACGGCGAGCCATTCCAGCTGGACCTGGCGATTGGACTATTGACGCGCATTCCCGCCGTCGTCGCCGAACTCGAGGCCTTGCTGCGCCAGAAGGGGTTGCAGTGGGACGAACTCCGGCAGGTTCTCGCTCTGCGCGCCGAGTTTCTGGAAATCGATATGCGTTTCGGACAGCTCGGCCCGCGAGGTGTGTTCACCATGCTGGACAATGCGGGCATTCTCGATCACCGCGTCAGCGGCATCGACAACATCGAGCATGCCATGCTGAATCCACCCTCTACCGGGCGAGCTAGGTTAAGGGGCGCGGTGGTAAAGCGGGTGGCGGGCGACAAGGAGGGGGATTGGTACTGCGATTGGCAGCGAATCTTCAGTCAGAAGCACGGCAGACTTCTCGACTTGTCGGACCCCTTCGCACAGGCGGAAACGTGGTTTGACGCTCCCCCCAGCTAGGGTGCGAATCCCTCCTAGCGACTCGCAGGAGAGCGATCCCGGTCGTGCCGGCCGATAGCGCCTTGCCACACCGACGCGGAGGCACAGAAACTGGATAGCGATGCCGAATGAATCCAATCTCGATCCTGCTCTGGAGGCGAAGCTGGATCGGCTGCGCCTGCGGTTGGAACTGGTTGACCAGGACACGCTGGTGCTCAAAAACGTTCCAGCCAATCACCGCTATTTCAGCAAGGCAAGAACCAACCTGTTGATCAAACGTTCCACCGAGGGCATGCCTTGCGTGGTATGCGTTGACGAGGATCTCGAGTACGCGGGGACGGACCCGGCATTGGCGCGTGCCTTCGCCGCCGGTCCTCGGCAGCAGGGTTGGCGTGTCCTCACTTTCGGCGGTTGCCTGCACAGAGATCTGACTGCGGCGTTGGAATATGCCCTCGACTTTCTGGGCGCTGACGGCGAGGCCGGCAAGGCATCTGCCGCGCCCGATGCCCCCGGCAAAGGATTGCTGGCTGCCTGGGCGGAGAATCTCACAGATGCGGTTGCCGGGGGACAGACGGGGCCGACGCTGTGCCGCGACGAGGAGATGGAACAGGTCGCGGCTTGCATGCTCCGCTGGCAGGGTCATTTGCCGCTCATCCTAGGCGAAGCGGGCACGGGCAAGACCAATCTTCTGCATGGAGCCACGAACTTGCTTGCCCGGCGCCAGCGTAAGGTCCTGGCGGTGAACACCGGCGCCATTATGGCCGGGACGCTTTTCGAGAGCGAGCGCGAAGCGTTGTTGATGTCTCTGCTGCGTGAGGCGGTGAACTCCGGTGCCGTATTGGCTCTGGAACAGGCAGAGTGGGCGGTAATCGGCGTGCCCCGCGGTCTCGTCCTGCTGCGCGAGGCCTTGGATCGCGGGGTCAGGCTGATGGCCACATCCTCGACGGATCACAGCAGTCGATTCAGTATCCATCCGCTTGCATCAAGACTCGAGATCGTACAGCTCAGCGAACTCTGTGCCGGCGACACGTGCCGCGTCCTGGAAGCGCTGCGTCCGTCCATCGCCACCCACCATGGCGTGCGAATCGATGCGGAAGTCGAGCACGCTGCCGTGGAGCGCTCACTCTCCATGGAAGGCTGGTTGCCGGGTAAGGCCGTGGGACTACTCGATGCTGCCGCCGCGCACGCCAGTTTCACCGGAAGCTCCGCCGTCACCTTGATGGACGTGTTCCTCGCAGCCTCCAGACTGCTGGGGGAGCGCGCGTAACACGGATGTGATGGGTCTCAGATTACGAGCGGGGGGTAGACATGTCCGGCCAATGATGCGGCGGACCTTGCGCGCCATACTTGTACGCCAGGCGGACACCTTTTTGCCGATGGGTCTGAATCAGCTTTTGATTGTACCCGGCCTTCCGGAGAGCTTTCCGCAAGAGATAAACCATGCCGTTGACGTAATTGTTGCTGATGGTCTTACCCGTATGCTTCTCCAGGAACCCGATGATTTCCAGTCTCGACCGCCAGCCGACGAAAGAATCATTGCCGCTGTAATCTTTGTCGCCCGAAGCAAGGTACCGGAATACCTGGGCAAGGCGCTGCGGAAGAGTGAAGGTTTTACCAGCATCGATTGTGACCACGACGGAGTCATCGTACTGGGGCTGGATTGTAAGGTTGTGAGCAACCGGGCTCAGCGTGTCATCGTCACCTGGGGGGGGAAGCCCCTCAACACCCTTCAGATAGGCTTCGATTAGCTTCTTCAGCTCCCGCTCCAGCGCGTCAATTCGGTCGATCTGGGCAATGAGGGAGGTCCGGATGAGCTCCACTCGGTCGGCCTGGGCACCAAAGGAGTTGCGGATGAGCACGATCTCATGCAGTAAGTACCTCAACGATAGTAGGAAGACGTCCCTGTTTGTGTTCATGCTCTTCGCCGCGGCCCCACGCCCCTTCGGGGACAACACGAACCACACTCATGAGTGCAACTCACGTGCCAGGCCGCCGGCCTTTGCAGGTCAACAAGATGCGGGTCGGCATCGCTGACCTTTGGCGAGTTATCGAGGCGAGTTCGCCGAATGCAGTGGTTTGCTGCCTCGAGATCCTGGCGACCTGGCGAGTTGTTGCGGCAGAAGCCTCCCGCGTGGCCCTGTTCGTCGCAACTTGGGAACGAACCCGTCGTGGAATTGACGAGGACCCGCGCAGGAAACTCTAATTTGCGTTGACGACTAAAGTCAATATGCAATTCTAAGAATTGAATATGTAATTCATAAATTGCACTGGAATAATCCAGGCGTTGAATGTAATATTCAAACCGGGACTGAACAGGAGATATGTTGCGATGCCACCATCCAAAGAACCTGGGATCGACGAACTGTCCGTCGCCTATTTGGCCGCCGAGGGCAAGAATCAAATAGAAATTGCCCGGATCTTGAACCTCAGCCAATCAGCCGTATCGCGGCTTTACACGACCGTAAAAAAAACGCACATCAAGACGACCTTTTGCGAGGAAAAAGTCAGTGCCGATACGTTGCAACAAATTCGGCGGCGCACGTCCCGGCACGATCTGGAGGACAGGCTCAAAGAGCTTGCCAGGAAGAATGGCCAGGAAGGCCCCGTCGTGCACTCGATTTTTATGCCCGAGGGTTCCGACCGTACGCCTCCGGTTGAGCTGTTCGCGGCGCGTGCTGCCCCTGTTGTCTATAATTTGGTGAAGCAGGTTAGGAAAAGCGTGGGGGTGGCATGGGGAAATACTCTTTGGCAAACGACCCAGCACCTACGCTCGTTTGTAGAAGCGCCATGGCGGAAGGAAGCTCCCATCGAATTCATTCCTCTCTGTGGTGATCCGCTGGTGGACACTCTAAATGCCAAGCGCTACGCCGATCGGACCTCCTCACGTATCGCGAGCGAATTGAGTAAAATCGTCAATGGCGATGGACCACAGCCAGCGTGGCTCGGACTGGTGCCTGCCTTCATCCCACGCACGTTTAGCGAACGTGAAAAAAAGGTCATTGATCGACTCATCGACCTTGTTCCCTACTACGGGAGAATCTTCGGTCCTCGCAATCGCAACAAGCGTCACGAGCGACCGCTCGCGGAAGACCTGGATATGATCTTGACTGCCGCTGGTGACTCGGAGCGCCCGGTAGGGTTTGGGCAAGGCCCGCTTCTCCAACTGGAAGCCGACGAGGCGAAGGAGCTTGGCGAACATATATATGGCGATATCGGCGGCGTCTTGATTCCAAAGCTCGATCACACCTCCAAGAAGACTGCCCCAGGACAGAAGCTTGTGGAAGAGCTGAGCGGCCTTTGGACCGGGCTAAAAATGGAGCATCTGGAAGTTTGCGCGCGGCAGGCATTCGCTGAGCACGGGGATCGGGGGAAAATGCCCGGCGTAACACTGCTTGGCTACCGAGAAGAACTAGCAGCCGTTGTGTATCAAGCGGTGCGAAGAGGCTTGGTCAACCATCTTATTGTTGGCTCCCCTCTGGAAGCCTCCATTGAGAAGGTACTTGCCCCTTGACCTCGTCATCATCCTTCCTGCTGTAATGGGGGGGGGCAAATACAGCGGCCACGGTCAGGCAGCCCTGCCATCGGGCATTTCTGACGCCCGATGATTCGTGTAAACCCCTCTTGATCCGTCTAGGTCGGCTACTGCGATGTCATTGTTCCCGCCGGAATCGCGCCAAGCCACTTGGTCTCGTGAAATAGCGCTGCGCAAGCAGATCCAACGGCTGCCTTCAGCCTCTGCCTGCTTCGTGGAGAGCGTCTTTCGTGCTGCTTCTTCCGGGAGACTGCAAAGCCCCTTCAAGGCGCCCAGAAGGGTGCCGACGGCGCGATATGTACGGCTTGAATGGAACCACAAGGGTTGGCGGCACAGGTCTTCGAGCTGACGTCCATTGGCCTCCAGCGTTTGCCGCAGGGCGGACCACGCCAATCTCGCAATGCGGCCTGAATTCGGAATCGCCGCCAGCGCCAGCTCGCAGGAGCGAATCTGTTCCGCCGCCTGGCTCAGCGTCCGCAGGCAATCCCTCCGGTATGCATCCGCGGACGCTCTTTCATTTGGAATCGCCCGCGAGCCGAGTGCCCGGCTGCGAGTTTCAAACACAGCCCGGATATGCTCGGCCTTCAGCGCTTTGGTGCCAAACAACTCTTTCAGATGCTTCAGAACCTGCTTAAACTCACGCAAGTTGCCGGACCAGTAATGGCCTTCCAGTTCACGCAGGATTTCGTCAGGAAGTTCCTCCGTCTGGCTTTCTTTCTCGTTTTCCTTCTTCCAGAATGCTTGTGCCAGCGAACGGATTTCCTCGGAATGACTATTCAATGACGGAGTGTGGATAACCAGCCCGCAGAGCCGCTGCAGGAGGTCGTCACGAAAGAGCCGGGCATCGGCCATGGCATTAAGGTTGCGGTTGGTAGCGGCGATGATGCGTGTATCGACTTTGACGGTCTTGACAGCCCCCAGTGGACGAATCACCCCGTCCTCAAGAGCGCGCAACACCTTGGCTTGCTGGACGAGTGGCAATTCGCTGATTTCATCGAGGAACAGCGTTCCATGATTCGCCGCTTCCCACAGGCCTATCTTGGTGTAGGCGGCCTGCGTGAACGAGCCCTTCAAGTGTCCGAATAGCTCCGACTCCACCAATTCAGAGGGAATGCCGGCACAGTTGATCGGCACGAATCTATGACGATTCCGCTCAATATTCAGCTCGTGAATCTGCCGGGCCACCACCTCCTTGCCCGTTCCCGTTTCTCCCACGATCAGGACCACGGCATTTCCTTGGCTAGCTTTTACGATCAATCGGCGGACCACATCGGCTTCGCAGTTTGCTCCCGCATATTTCTCGAGCAGGTCAGGTGGTACTGCCACCTCCTGCAGCAAGGCAAGCAACTGCAGGTTGGGGTCCGTGGCGGGAATGCTCCAGCCCAACTGGTCCTTATCCTCTGCTGACTTCTTCCACTCCACGCCAAATAGGGCGTCCGAGACAGCCAGCACATACGGCTTGCGCTCGCTGGCACGCCCCAAAAAGCTTCTTACTCCCTGCTCGAGCCGCCCACGCTGGGAGTAGTTGCCCAACACCACGGGTACGCCTTCCTGACGGAGAAAATAGCGCGCCAGCTCGCGACCACCGCCCTTGGCGCCACGATCCACGATCCCAGGGAGTCGCTTGAGTGCCGGGAGAACAGATTCCTCCACTACCAGCACTATCGGCTCGGAACACCTGCCGGGCCGAGCCATCTCGGTAAGGGAGCCAACATCCAAATTGCGCCGCACCGCACCGGCACGAGTGAACTTGATTGCACGGAAAGAAGCCATGGCTACCTCACGGACCCGAGCTTTTCTGGGGGCGCCCTGCTGAGCACAGGCTTAGATCGTCTCGCCCGTTCCCGCCAGCATCTGTCGAATGCTGTCACTTTGGCCCATGGCGCGCGATATTAGGCTGCGGCGTGAGCCGAGTCAACGAATAAGGTTAGAGGGTCCCGGCAAAACGCCGATGTAGGGATCGGCGACCATGATCGTGGTAATGCAGTTATACGTATCGGCAAAACTCAAATTTTTGAGAAATCAGCGAGTGATGAGACTCGTCCCTGGGCTTGGTTTTCAGCATTCCTCCATGCTATCGTCTGCCTGGAGCAGTTCTTGAAGAGCCAATAGGGGGCCTCAGGCTGGCTCATGCTTCCGCCTGCGAGGAAAGAATATATCTCTAGGTGGCGTAGCTTCACGGATAGCTTTAAGCGTATGTTGCCATAACCATATTGACTTGAGCCCAGGGTCCAAGTACTTTAGCTTCTGAATGCATTTTGTCGGGACACTAGCTTGGCCCGCGCCTAAGGGCTGAGCAGCATAGCGGCGTTTCCGTGTTAATTCGACCCGTGCAAGCGAGGCCTTCGAACGGAATATTTCGGGAGTAATTGGAAAGGTGAGCAGCCGATACGAACCATGGACGAGTCACAACTCCACGATGTTTTGAAGCTCATTTATGCGCGGGGACAGGTATCGCGAACAAGTCTCGCGCAAGAACTCAACCTTGTCCCAAGCTATGTCAGCCTCCTGGTACGCGAACTGCTTACCAGCGGATCGGTATGTGAAGCAGGCGTGGCCCCTTCGAGTGGTGGTCGACCGGGAAAGCTTCTGCAGATTAACCCGGAACTGGCGCATTTGATCGGCATCGATATCGGCACGGTGAACTGCCGCGTCGCAGTTACGGATTTCCTGGGAAATATCCTCGCCTTCAAGAAATTCCGGTCGCAGGCGCAGGAAGGGCCAGAGCATGTGCTGAGTCTGATTCATTGCGAAATACAAAGCTATCGACGGGAATTCCCCAGAATCATAGCGCTCGGAATTGCACAGTCGGGCTTCGTTGACCACGTCACGGGCACTGTGCTCTTCTGGCCCAAAGTGCGAGGATGGCAGGATGTTCCGCTGAAAGCGATACTGGAAGGTGAGCACGGACTTCCTACCATAGTTGAAGACTCAACTCGTACTATGGCCGTAGCCGAACAGGTGTTTGGCCAAGGGAGGGGTCTATCCAACTTCGTGCACGTGATGGTGGGAACAGGAATCGGCTCCACGATTTTTGTTGACGGCACCTTGTACACCGGCTCCTCAGGCTTAGCCGGAGAGTTGGGTCACACTACCATTGATGAGAATGGGACTCTCTGTTCCTGTGGGAATCGTGGGTGCCTGGAAGTCTATTCCTCCGGCTGGGCCATCATCAATCGGGTTCGTTCCGCGTTATCCGACGGCGTAACGTCTACTCTTTCAAAGGCAGTTGAAGAGCTTCCGGAAAAGTTAACTGTGGAGATGATCGTGGATGCAGGCAAGTCCGGGGATCGTTTGTCGCAGACTGTCCTCTCGGAAGCCGGGACCCATTTGGGGACGGCATTGGCGGGACTGGTAAACCTCTTGAATCCCGAAAAGATCATACTCGGCGGTGCTGTGCCTCGGGTAGCCGGTGAAATGCTCCTCAACCCGCTGCTCTATTTTCTCCGGGCACGCGCCTTCCAACGATCCGTCAGCGCCACGCAGGTTGTGATTTCCCAACTGGACGACAACGCGTCAGTCTTAGGGGCCGTCGTGATGCTGGCCAAAGAACTTCTGGGAAAACTTGCCATGGCCAAGCTCCAAACCAGCTCGGTTCCAGTGCAAGAGTGACGTTCTAGTCCGCTGCGTTTCCAGTTGCGCAGACTGTCCCCTGCCGTTAACAGCGGTGATCAACCGCGAGATTAAAGGATCAGGAGAGGTCCACAAGAGGGTGCAGACGACCAGCGCTCGCCCCCCCGCGACGAGCCCTCCCACCAATACTTAAAATGCCGTCTATTAGCTAAAGTCCTTGACTTTCGCGATTTCCGGACTAGTATTATAACGATTTTTGATTAAAGTTGCCTTACTGCTTGCACTTGATGGACATGAATACTGCCTCTGCAAGCGGAAGTTTGGGTAGGTCAGGAACCGTAGCGGATTGGTGTGAGAACCTACCGACGCACGGACTAAGGCCACCCGCCAATCAATTTCAACTCACCGGCAACAACCGGCGCCGGGAGGGATGGCAATTCGCGCTTATGAGCGTCGATTTCAAGGAGGATGCATGATAACCAAGCTGGAAGCCAAACTCGCAAGCGAAGGGGGTGCGAAAGCCGTACCCCAACTCGGTCCCTACCCTACCAAACTCGGACGCGAAGAGTTGTGGGAACTGATTGACCTGTGGGAGCTCAGCCCCGGCAACAAGGAACGTATCAAGGCCATTCTAGCGGGTGATGCAAATGTGCAGGGGCCCCACCTTTTTCGCTATTACAACCCCAAGCCCAGCCGGGTGGCGGCGGCGGAAGATGCCATGCGGGAGTTGATCGGCACGAAGTACTGCCTGGCGGTCAACTCATGCACCTCGGCTCTGATCGCGAGTTATCGGGCTTTGGGAATCGGGGCGGGTGACGAGGTCATCGTGCCCGCCTACACGTTCTTTGCCAGCGCGGCGGGAGTAGTCGCCTGCAATGGCATCCCGGTGATTGCGGAGGTTGATGACTCGCTGACCCTCGATCCCGAGGCCGCGGAGCAGGCGCTGACGCGCCGCACCAAAGCGCTGGTTGTGGTGCATATGCGCGGGGCAGCGGGACAAATGGATGCCCTGTTGGACTTGGCCAAACGGAAAGGGCTTCCGTTGGTGGAGGACGTGGCGCAGGCGGGCGGCGGGTCGTTCCAGGGAAAGCGCCTGGGAAGCTTAGGCACAGCGGGGTGCTTCAGTTTTGACCATTACAAGATCATGTCTTCGGGAGAAGGCGGGTTTGTGACCACAGATGACGAATGGCTGTACACGCGTGCTCAGAGCTGGCACGACACTGCGGCTTGCTGGCGGCCCGATCGTTTTGCGCGTGAGCGGCGGGAAGGTGAATTGTTCGCCGGAGAGAATTACCGCATGAGCGAATTGCAGGGGGCGTTAGCCATCGCCCAGATCCGAAAGACGGACAGCCAGTTAGCAGGATACCGCCGGGGGCGGGATCTTATCCTGGCAGGAATCGATAAATTCCCCGGGCTCAGCTTCCGGCGGCTTACGGACCCGGCGGGAGACACGGCCATCTGCTTGATCATGTTTTTGCCTAATGCTGAGATCACGCGACGAGCGATTGAGGAGTTGCATGCCGAGGGCGTGCCGGCAGGAGGGGTCTACGATTCTAAAGTGCGCGACTGGCACATCTACACCTACTGGGATCACATTATTGAAAAGAAGAGTGTGGCAGCGGACGGGTTGCCCTGGAGCGCGGTGCCCGCGGCGGAGTTGCCAAAGTACTCACGCGACATGTGCCCCCGGACCCTGGATCTGCTGGGCCGCTCCGTGCACATTGAGATCAACCCTTATTACCGTGAAGAAGATTGCCAGGCGATCGCCGGGGGAATCAATAAAGTCTTGCACCGGTTATTGGGATAAACAGAGTCGGAGGGGCGTGAAATCCTACGGGATGCTAAAGGTTGAGGAGAGGTGAATATGAAACTAGGTTTGTGTCTAGAAATGGCACTGCTGCAAATGCCTTTCGAAGCCCGGGTGAAGAAGGCCGCCGAGGTGGGCTTCAACTGCGTGGAGATGTGGTGGGTGGATTCTTCCTTTAAGGGAACCCCGGAGCAATTGGCCAAGCTGGCCGAGCAAGCAGGTGTCAAGATCACTGATACGGTGATCAATGCGCCGGACGGGTCGATGGGTGGCAATCTCACCGATCCCTGCCAGAACATGGAGGCCTTTTACGCACGCGCCCAGATGACCCTTGCCTATACCCGGGAAGCACAGATCCCGGCCACAATCGTCTTGACGGGTAACCGCGTGAAGGGTCTGGATGAGAAGACGATGGAAGAGTCGGTGGTGGAGCGCTTGAAGCTCGTGGCGGAAATGGCGGAAAAGGCCGGTGTGACCGTGCTGCTGGAACCCCTGAACGATCTATACGATCACCCCGATCACTGGCTGACCAGCAGCGATAAGGGTGCGGAGATCTGTCGCCGCATCGGCTCCCAGCGTCTGCGCCTGCTCTTCGATACTTACCACATGCGGGTGATGGAAGGCGACTTGGTCAAACACATCGAGAGGAATATCGATGTGATCGGCCACTTCCACGCCGCGGGAGTACCGGGCCGGCACGAGGTGTATGACGGCGAAACCAATTATCCATTTGTCTTGAAACAGATCGAACGCCTGGGCTACCAGGGAGCCTTCGGGTTGGAGTATTCACCCTCCCTGGACGATGAAACTTCCCTGCGACAGTCCCTCGCCTACCTGCGAGGGTAGGGCGTCCCCGGTCGGGAAGGGGTAGGAACCGCTACGGTGATTCCTCCCCGCAGGGTAGGCAAGTTGCTTCGAGTCTTGCCGACAGGGCCATGTTTTATCCTGAGGGGTGATCCTACTCGGAAGAAAGAGGCACGGTCACCCCACTCTGCCACCTGATGAGGGAGCGAACATGCAGATCCATCGCTTGATCGTTGCTTGCTGCTTTGCTGGAATCCTGACCTCCGCTGCTCGGGCAGAAACCCCGAGCCTGGACATAGCACCCTTTGCAAAGCGGTGCTGTGTCCTGGATCAACACACCGCACAAGTCGCCTTCGATTATGACGAAGCAAGGAGCGCCGGGCAGAACGCCGAGCGAGCTGCGGACGGTCGCTACATCTATGGTCTGCAGTGGGCCGAGGAACGCGACATCCGCGTGGTTCGGGTGCGGGTTCGTGCCGACAGCCAGGCGCCGCGGGCAGAGCTGGAATACTGGTTCCGAAATTGGCCGTATTCACCTCCGCAGATGCCAACCATTGAAGACCCCGTGGACGATCCCTGGCAGGGACGCTGGTTGAAGGCATTCATCAAGGTGGATTGCCAGGGAGCAGAATGCCGATACACTTTCGAGCCTCTGGAAAAGGGGGAAAATCCCCTGGCACCGAACCTTCCCGGTTTGGCATATCGCCGGACTCTGAAAGTGCGGCTGGTCTTTAAATCCGACCCGCATATCGAGACGGTGCAGGTCTTGAGTGGCTCGCAAGAGAAAGCCGTGAACCTGCGCCTGGAGCTGGGGGCCGGGGAAGCAACGGCCTATACCTGGGATGGGTCCGTGCTTGTCTATAACGGACGACTCGGGAGTCTACAGCTTTGGAAAGGATCGAGTGGAGATTCGGTCCAGGGAGACTCCTTCCACCTGGCCACGTCCGGCGCTCCAAAAGGTTTGGCGCTGGCGCTTGTGGCTGCCGAGCCTTCGCTCCCGGGTTCTCACGACGTCACGGTCGTGACCCTCTTAGCAGGAGAACGAACACTCTCCTTCAGCGTTCCCGACGTTCAAAGGGCCCCCGTCTACATTCCTGACTTTCACGCCTACGTGAGCTTGGGTTCCGACCCGCATCTGTTTTCCCCCTCCATTGTCAAGTCTGGTGAGAAGATTCGCGACAAGCTTGCCCAGGAGCCCGAACAGACTTATGAACGGGCCTCGAAAGAGATTCCTCCTTTGGACCCGGTCATACGCCAAGGGGGGCGGCTTTACTTGCCTTTGGCTGCCGACGCCAGTTGGCAGAAATTCGCTTTTGAGTGGGGTGGGAACATCGCGATTTCCAAGGGCGCAGACAAGGCCAAGGGCCGGGAAAAGGAGCGGCTGGAGTGGGCAGGTGATCGGATTTCCTGGCGAATAGGAACGGGTGCAACCCCCCAGTACCGGCCCGCCTCGAAGGACTCCCATCTCTCTGTTCTTGAGGACTACCTGCCGGTAGCCACCGCGACCTGGTCAAGCGATGGTATCAATTACAGCGAAGAAGGGTTTGCCACCTTGCTGTCCGGGCCGCTGGGTCCGGATGATCCAGGGCGGAGCGAGCAGACACCAGCGATCCTGATGCTGAAGATCCGGGCCCGCAATCCCGGCTCTCAGCCGACGACGGCGCATTTATGGTTTGCCACCGATCCTGTGGAGAGTGTCTCCCTTGAAAAGGGCGAACTTCTTGCCAATGACGGCCACTTGGTCCGCGCCCGAGTGAACTTCCCAGAGTCAGCCCACGTCTCGGTGGGTGAGGTGGCAGACGGGGCCAAGAAGCTGAAGGGTATCCACGCCGAGATCTCTCTAGGTGGGGGCGAAGAAAAAAGCGTGTTGGTGTATTTGCCGTTTATACCCAGGCTCTCGCCCGCCGAGCAGCAGCAACTGGCCGGGCTCAATTACGATGACGAACGCAACCGCGTCCTCGCGTACTGGCGCCAAGTAACAGACACGGTCGTTCCGTTCGACGTGCCGGAGAAGAGGTTCGTAGGATTTGCGAAAGCGGTGATCCCCCATATCCGAATAAGCGCCACCAAAGACCCAAAGAGCGGGATTTACATGGTGCCCGCCGCAAGCTACAGCTATGCGGTGTTTGATAACGAAGCAGCCTTCCAATGCGTGCTCCTCGATGCTCTCGGTGACCACAAACTCGCGGAAGAATATCTGGAGGCGTTCATTCGCCTGCAAGGCTCCAAGCCATTCCTGGGAACTTTCACCGGCGATCAGAAGGATGTATATCACGGGGCGCGGGTCGACAAGGAATACGATTACACCGCGGCCGAGTACAACCTCGACCACGGCACCGTGCTTTGGGCTTTGGGTGAGCACTATTTCTACACCCGCGATAAGGAGTGGTTGCAACATGCTGCCCCAAGCATGAAGCGCGCTGCAGACTGGGTAGTGGAGCAGCGGAAGCTCACCATGCTTCAGGATGGAGGGCAACGGATTCCCGAATATGGGCTGCTTCCCGCGGGACACTTGGAAGATAACGCCGATTGGGGCCACTGGTTTTCGGTGAATGCCTTCGCGGCCGCCGGCATGACAGGCTTGGCTAGAGCGCTGGCAGACGCCGGTGCGGATGACGCCGGACATTATGCCCAAGAAGCCGCGGCGTACACAGCGGACCTGCGCGATGCCGTGCTCCGGGCCTCCCGATTAGCTCCGGTCATCAGGTTACGCGACAACACGTATATTCCCTACCTGCCCACCCGCCCCCATCAGCGCATCCGACTATTTGGCCCAATTCGCGTCGCCTATTACTCGCGCTATCCCCATAATGTCTTGCCCACCTATCGGCTTTCTGCCACGCGCGAAGTTCTCTACGGGCCCATGATTCTGCTGACCACCAATATATTCGGCGTCAATGAGCGATTGGCGGATTGGGTGTTGGATGATTGGGAAGACAACGCCACGATGTCTTCCTCCCTGGGCCTTAATGTCCACGGGTGGGTGGATGACAAGCTATGGTTCAGTGAAGGGGGAATGGTATTCCAGGCGAATCTTCAGAATCCCACCTTGACGTATCTCCGGCGTAACGAAGTGCCCGCGGCCATTCGCAACCTGTATAACGACTTTGTCGCATGCTACTACCCTTCCGTGAATGCCTTTACCGAGGAATTTCGCCAGTGGCGGTCCCCGAGCGGACCCTTTTACAAGATTCCCGACGAAGCGAAGTTCGTGAACCGCGTTCGGGATTTGCTGGTGCGGGAGGAAGGGGACACTTTGTGGCTGGCCGCCGGAACCCCGCGGCGGTGGCTCGCCCCTGGGGAGAAGGTGGAAGTCCGTTCCGGGCCGACCTATTTCGGTCCCGTCAGTTACCGCCTGGAAGCGAGTGCGGAGGGGGTGGAAGCCCGAGTGACTTTGCCCACTCGGAATCCGGCAAGAGCCGCATGGTTAGTCCTCCGTGCTCCCGAGGGAAAGCACCTGCGTTCGGTCGAGGTGGATGGAAAGGAGTGGACGGACTTTGACCCCAGCTTGGAGCGGATCGCACTGCCCATGCGGAACGGCGAAATCCGCATAAAGGCTCGCTTCTAACCGCGCACGGCCCGCCTCCCGGAATAGGGAGATGATGTCCCTTCGTGACTTCGGCCACAAAGGGATCACTTGGGCTGATCGGGAAAGGCCGGGGTAGGATAATGAGCGAGGGATAGTGGAGACAGTCACTTTATTCTTTTGAGAATAAAAGTTCTTAAATAATGTCTCTAAAGTAAATGACTTAAATCAACGAATGTTCTTGACAAGGCGCAGCGTATGAGTTACAAAGCGCCTTATCTACACAGGGTGGTTTCATAGCTACCCCAAAGCTGCGATTGGCGGACCCATGCCCAAGGGAGGTAACTGGGATGGATTCCTTCATCACGCAAGCCGGGCTGATCACGCCAACGATGGATTCGGGAATTCAGAAAGGACGAGGGCAGCAGAGTGCACCGGCCCCCGGTAGTAAGTTCGGATAGGTGTATACCCCGGACGATGCTGCTGCGTGCGGAGATTGAGTGCCAGACTAAGTTCGGCCATGTGAGACTGCTTTTCTTGCCTGAAAGGGTGTCAAGTCGGGACTGGGATAATAGTGAGGAGGAGACAATGCGTTACCTAAAGTTCGCGCAGATAGCCCTAGCTCTCCTAGCCGTGATCAGCTTGGCCACCGGCGCCAGAGCCTCGATCGACCGTGGTGCCATTCAAGGAACTGTCACTGACCCGCAGAAAGCCGTGATTCCCAAAGCAAAAGTGACGGTCACGAATGTGGACACGAATGTGCAAGTCTCGTTGCTCACCAACTCGCAGGGTTTTTATTTGGCCCAGGAGTTGGTTCCGGGGAACTACTCGGTGCATGTGGATTCCGCGGGGTTTGCCCCTATGGATGTTTCGGGTGTGGCGGTGACCGCCGGGACGACGATCACGATCGATGCCGAGATGAAAGTCGGTGCGAGCACCCAACATGTTGAGGTGGTCTCGACGGCGCCCTTGGTTGAAAACACGGCGTCGAACTTCACCACCGCCCTGCAGCAAGACTACATCCAGGACATTCCCTTGGCAGGGCGCGACATCCAAGCGCTCGTTCAACTCCTGCCCGGGATTACGCAATCTACCGGTCCTTCGGGTTCACTGTTTGGCTTCAACAGCCAATTTGGTGGTTTCCCTGATCCCTTGCACATCGTCGGCTCCGGCATTAGCGCCAACGGGAGCCAGTCAGGCGCCAATGCCTGGTATTTGGATGGCAGCGTGAATGCCGCCTTGGGAGCGGAGAATGTGGTTGTCAATCCTTCCCCCGACGCGGTCGGGGAGTTCAATCTTGTCGATAATGGCTTGGCGGCGGAGTATGGAAGGACCAGCGGCGCGGTCGTCAATGTCGTCCTTAAGTCAGGAACCAACCGGCTGCACGGTGACACTTACGAATTCAACCGTAACTCGTATTTCAGCGCCACCAATCCCTTCGCCCAGCGCAACGCACAGGGCGTTCCCATCCTGCAGCCCTTCGTAAACTACAACAATTTTGGCGCCACCTTGGGCGGGCCGGTCTATTTACCCCACATTTACAACGGCAAGAACCGGACCTTCTTTTTTGTCTCCTGGGACATTTCCATGCTGCATGAGAACATCCCCCGCGTCGAGACTGTTCCCCTAACCCAAGAGGCGCTTGGCAACTTTACTGGGGACCCGCGATTCGCCCCCACGTGCAATCTGGCCGCTGGCGTCACCAATTGCCTCTATAATCCTTACACGACGACGCCCCCTGATGCCAACGGACAGTACAGTCGTACCCCCTTCACCACCCCTGTGATCCCTAATAGCCTGATCGATCCGCTGGCGGCTTTCTACGTTTCCAGTTATCCCGGCCCCAACTATGTCGACCCATTGCAGCAGGGGTCGGGTGGGTGTGGCATTTACTGCGATAACTTCTTGGGAGTGGCGGGTAGCAGTCAAACCACGCACAACATTTCAATAAAGCTCGACCACACCCTCAGCGACAAGCACAAGCTTTTTGCCGAGTGGCTCTTTAATCCCAGCTACTATTCCAACTACAAATATCCCTGGAATGGCCCCACCGCGCAGACCCAGGCGGGGGTGGCGGGTGCGCAACCCTACCGCAC
Source organism: uncultured Acidobacteriota bacterium (assembly GCA_963825395.1). Lineage (GTDB taxonomy): Bacteria > Acidobacteriota > Terriglobia > UBA7540 > UBA7540 > Bog-366. The sequence goes on from CAWGTQ010000051.1 coordinate 63,808, forward strand.
GATTAACCAGATCTTTGCCCTGGGCTTGACCTCGACACTCTCCCCCACGTTGGTAAACGAAGCGCGGGCCATGTTCAGCCGGCAGAATCAGATCGCGACCCCCAACCCGGACAGCGTGGTGGACAACAGCGGGGTTTTGCAGCACGTCCAGGGGCTTAACTTTTACCTCTATCCTCCCTTTCAAATCGTACCTGACATTAGCCTAGGTGATATCGACTCGTTCGGCCCCCAGCAATGGCAAAATGCCATTCAGGGTGTACAGGCCTATACATTCCTGGACAACGTCACGAAGATTATGGGCAAGCACACTTTGAAGGGGGGCATGACGTTCCGGCGCGACATGGCCTGGAACGAGGCGGCCTGGGGCTACAACCTCGGTTTCCCCGGAACCCTGACGAACAATCCCCTCACAGGGCAGGGGGGCAGCGGTTTGGCGCAGTTTCTTATGGGGGCAGTGAGTCCGGGAACCATAAGCGGCGAATACCATGATGTCTGGCAAAGCAACGACTACTATGGGTTCTACGCCCAGGACGATTTCCGTGTAACCCCCAGCCTCACCTTGAACTTCGGCTTGCGCTACGACATCTTCGGCTGGTTCCGCGAGCGCCACAACGATCTGGCGAATTTCGACTTTACCGGCATCAATCCTGATATCGACATGCCCGGCCGGATCGATTACTTCGCCACGGCGCAGCATCCCGGCCGCAACGTGTTTCCCGCCCACAAGAATGATTTGGGGCCTCGTTTGGCCTTGTCCTGGGCGCCCTTCGGGGACCGCAAGACCGTCATTCGCGGCGGCTTCGGGATCATCTATAGCAACGGTATCACCGCATCATTTGGGGATCAAAATGGATCGGTCAGCGGCCCCGCTTTTTCCCAACCCCTGACGCAGTGGGGGCAGGACATCTATCACGGTGGTGAGTTCCCAGACTTTGAACTGAGTTCCGGCGCTCCTCCTCTGGCCTTGATCAACCTGAGCTCGGCGGCGACTTCGGACGCGCAATTCCTGGGGCAGGAGGGCACAGGATTTGTCCAAGGGGACAAGGATCCCTACGTCGAGCAGTATAGCCTTTTCATCCAGCGGGAACTTCCCGGCAACATGGCGCTGAGTGTCGGCTATGTGGGGACTCATGGGCTGCACTTGATCGGCGACGAGTATCGCAATTACGATTACGTTCCTACCGCCGTCAAAGAAACGCTACGCGCCAACCTTGTCAACCCGGTTCCCTCGAGTGCCGCGCTGTCGGCTCTTTACGATTGCGGTGCAGCCGGTTGCCCCGGCAACTTGGTTCTCGACCCCATACCTCAATACACGGGTATGTACCCGACCACTTCCGCCGACGGTTACAATCGCTACAATTCGTTCCAGTTGAAGTTTGACAAACGCTTCACGCACGGGCTCACTTTCATGGCAGCGTACACCATTCAAAAGAACCTGCAGAGCGCCAACAGCGGCAGCACCCTCGGCAACACGGCCACACCCACCACTTTGGGCCGGACCGTGGGCAGAGAGTCCTACATTCCTGGCGGGGATTCAGGCGGCGTGGCTAACGGATCGTTTGGTTACTCCTATGCCGGAGCCGAGGACCCCGACGATCGGCGCCGCTACGTTGCCCTGGCCCCTGATGATATTCCCCAAGTTCTGAATCTGGCGGCCACCTATCAGTTGCCGGTCGGCAAAGGCAAGCACTTCCTGAGCAATTCCCGCTGGGGCGACGCGATTCTGGGAGGTTGGAAACTGACCCAAAACTGGAATTTTGAGAGTGGGGTGCCCCTGCTGATTGCCGCGCCGTGCAACGGGCTGAGTTGCCGGCCGAATTTAATCGGCAACCCGGCGGCAGGAAGAAAGCAAGAAACTCGTGCGGAAAAGGAGAACAATTGGTACAATCCTTCCGCTTTTGAGGCCCCATTTGGCTCCGATCCGACCGTAATCAATGAAATCACCACCGGCGAGAACCCCGACGGCTCGCCATTGAACCTCAACACCTTGAATCAATGGTGGACCTTCGGAAACATCGGGTTGCGAGCGCCAAGCTCGCGAGCACCGGGATATTATGACGCGGATGCCACCCTCTCCAAGGACTGGCACTTTTCCGAGAGCAGGTATTTCCAAATCCGTTGGGAAGTCTTCAACGCCCTTAATCATCAAAGCCTGGGGATCCCCAACAACAATTGGTGCCTGCCGCCGAACTCAGACGGAAGTGTAGACGCCATCCATATTTTCGGCTGTCAGTTCGGCAAGATCACCAATGTGCAGACCGACCCCCGCACCATGGAGTTCGGGCTGAAGTTCTTCTGGTAGCCGCTGATTATGCTTGGCCTTTCAGGAGGGGCGCACAAGGTGCGCCCCTCAAACTTAGGAGGAAGGTGAGGTGTCCCTTCCAACGGTTCAGCCTCACCACTGAAATTCCCCAGCTCGAGTCAGGCCATGACGGTGGCGACAATCAAGCCCGAGGCTTGGCAGGCCAACCCCCTTACCGAGTATTGTCGTAAAGCCATATTTCCTATTCGATGATTATGAAACCTGGCATGACATTCCTAATGGGGCTTTTATTCCTTGCAGGTCAAGCCTTATGGCCCTGCCAGGGATCAGGCCATGCGAATGAGGTTGCCGGCCAAGCGATCTCTGACCACTCCTCGCGCGCATCGGCGGCGGCCCAAACCCACGATTACGCAAGGGCCGAAGATGAGTGGCAAAAGGTTCTGGCCCTTGATCCGCACTCCGCTCAAGCCCTCAACAACCTGGGCATGGTCTTTTATCTGGATCATAAGTATCCGCAGGCTGAGGCTGCTTTGACCAAGGCGTTACAGTCTGACCCGTCGCTGGCAAACGCGCGCGTCCTCTTGGGAGCAACCTTGGGGAAGGAAGGAAAGACTAAGGCTGCCATTGCCGAACTCGAACGAGTCTTAAAGTCCCCCTTGAGTGAATCGGCGGAGCGCACGGCACGCATGGCCCTGCACCAGGCGCTCCTGGAAAGCGGGGATTACGGTCGGGCGCTGGATGCCCTGAAACCCTTGGCCGCCAAGTACCCGGACGATGTGGAGATCCTCTACAGTCTGGGCCAGACCTACCTGCTGCTTGCGGCCAATAGCTTTCAGAAGATCGCCACGGTCAGCCCCACGTCGTATCGAGTCCATCAAATCCTGGCTGATTCCCTTGCCCAACAAGGTAAATACCAGGAGGCGATCCGGGAATATCGTTTGGCGCTTGAGCAGAAACCCGACCTGCCCGGGATTCATTATCAAATTGGGCTACTGTACCGCATGTACGAAAACACGCCGGCGAGCGATAGCATAGCTCTTCAGGAATTTGAGTCTGAACTCCGCATCAACCCCAACGATGCGTGGAGTGAGTACCGGTTGGGGCGCATCTATCTGAAGCAGCAGAAAACCGAAGACGCCATCTCCCACCTGCGACGGGCCGTGGAATTGGACGAAACCATTGTCCCTGCCCGGATCGTGCTGGCTCGGGCGTTGGAAGTCCGGGGCGACCTCGATGAGGCAAGAAAGCAACTGGAGGCCGCCGGCAAAATCGAGCCGGGAAATGCCACCGTTCATTATCGCCTCGCAAGTCTGTACAAGAAGGCTGGCAATCTTGCGGCATCGGAAGAAGAGATGCGTAGATTCCAAGCTATCCAAGCCGCAGAACAGGGTTCCCAGCCGGAGCTCCAGAAGGCGCTACGACGCGGCATCGAGTCCAAAGGCGATGAACCTCTGGATAAAGACGAGTAGCGCGCTCCCCGCGAGCTTGCTCGCGGAAATTTCGCACCCATCCTCTGTAGCGCCGACCTTTAGGTCGGCAGGTGCTGAGCTCAAGCTCAGCGCTACAACTACCCCGCCACGGGCGCAGCCCTACCCCGCCTCTTGCGCCGACCTTTAGGTCGGCAGGTATTGAGTTCAAGCTCAGCGCTACAACAATTAGCACACTACCTGCTCGCCCACTTGGGGCGAAAGGGCGTATAATGGACTTTCACTTAGAAATGGACACAGACAGGGCTTTCTCTGAGGCCGCTCAGGGACGGACCCGACTTCGCGGCGAGGACCGATTCTCGTCAAGCCGGACCTGGGATTACTCGACAAGGCATCCCATGAGACCGCTTCTGACCTGTGCTCCAGCAAAATGACAACTCATCAAGGAGGCGTTCAATGACTGGTAAGGTCGCACTCGTCACGGGCGGGGCCAGAGGCATCGGTGGAGCAATCACGGAACGCTTTGTGGAAGCGGGCGCCGCCGTTTCCATTTTTGACCTGGAGGGTGGGGCCGCGCAACGGCTTGCCGATTGTCTTCGGCCCAAAGGCCGGGTTTGTGCAATCCAGGGTGACGTAACCAATGAGGATGATGTGCATCGGGCCGTTCAGCAAACCCTCGAACAGTTTGGTGCGCTTGACGTGCTGGTGAACAACGTCGGAATCGATGTATCCGCCCCGATCCTGGAGATGAAAACGAGCGCCTGGGACAAGCAGCTCGCCGTCAACGTCAAAGGGGCGTTTCTATTTTCAAAGTCCGCTATTCCCCATATGATCGGGCGAGGTGGGGTCATCATCAACATCTCCTCGGTCCGCGCCTTCGTGTCTTATGCAGGAGGATTAGCCTACGATACCTCCAAGGCAGCCCTGATCGGCTTTACCAGGACGCTGGCGTTGGATCACGGCAAGGATAATATCCGGGTCAATGCGGTTTGTCCGGGCTATGTGGACACGCCCTTGACGGAAGAATGGCTAAAGACCCTGCCTGATCCTGATCACACGATGCGGTCGGTTATTGCCGCCCATCCCCTCGGGCGGATCGCCAGGCCGCGCGAAGTTGCGGAGGCGGCGTTGTTCCTTGCTTCTGACGCCGCTTCGTTTATCACCGGCGCGTCCCTGGTGGTGGACGGAGGAATGTCCATTGGGGGACACTAGAAGGCCGCTCCCAAGGGCTCTTCATCCTATTAGGCGTCAGAATAGCGGTTAGCGGTGCCCGGAAACCCGCGGAGCGGGCTGGCTGCCGACGGTGCTTATGCTAGCGCCTATGGGTCTTCATCCACCCGGCCTGAACGCAACTGGCTAAGACTCGGTAAAATCGATCATGAGGGGGCGAGTCCGGAAGCCATGCGTCTTGAAGGCGCAATAAGCCAATCCGGCAAGAAACCAAATCCCGCCCACGACCTTTGCCGGGGTCTTCAGACCCAACCAGATCCACAAGCAAAACACAAACCCGATCAAGGGCATGACGATATCTGCGAACACCCGGCGCTTATACCCGGGCGGCGCCACAACGTTGAATTGCCAAAAGGTCGCCATGTTGACCCCCATGAATGCCAGGAAGGCGCCGAAATTCAGAATCTCGCCTGCCTGTTCGTAAGAGATCAACAACGTCCCAATGTAAGCCACAATCCCGATCAACCAGATGTTGCGAGTGGGAGTATTGTGTTTGGGGTCCAGGTAAGCGAAGATGCGGCGCGGCAGGACATTGTCCCGGCCCATGCCGAACACCAAGCGCGCGGCGCCTAACTGACCGGTCATGCCTGCTCCCATGCAAGCCAGAATCAAGATGATTCCGAATGCCTGGAAGAGCAGCGGCCCCCCCACGCGCCGGGTGACATCCATAAAGGCCGTCTCCAGATTCGGAAATGTCCAGTAATTCGGCCAAATCCGCTGGCCGAGATATACCTCGAATCCGCCCACAATCCCGGTGAACAGGCAGACCGAGACGGCGGCCAGCATGACATTGCGCTTGGGATTCACCACATCCTCGGCCAGGGTCGTGACACCGTCAAACCCAATGTAGGTCAGGGCCGCGTAAGAGGTGGCTGTCCAAATGGTGCGAATGTCAAAAGCCTTGGGATTGTAGAAAGGTTCAAAGGAGAAGACCCCGCCCCATCCTCCCCAGTGGAAAAGATACCGGATGGCCAACACCATGAACGCGACGATGACCACCGACATGACCGCCACGAGGACGACGTTGGCTCGTGCTGTGGCCCGGATGCCCCGCAAGTTCATGAAGGTCATGATGCCCACAAAAATCGCAGCGAGCACGAAATAGGGAACCTGAGGGATAAACCGCTTGAAGGTGAGGGTCACAAAAACGCCATTGAGGAGTGGCTGGATGAGGTAGTCGAGAAACATCGCCCAACCGGTCAGGAAGCCGAGGTGAGGATTTAACCCGCGGCCCACATAGGTGTACGCTGAGCCTGCCGTGGGATAAAGTGCCGCCATCCGTCCGTAGCTGACAGCCGTAAACATCATGGCCAGCATAGCGATCAGAATAGTGGTCACGAAATGGCCGTTGGAAAGCTTTTGCGCAATGCCAAACATGGGGACCGGGGCAATCGGCATGATCAACACGATGCCATAGAAAATGAGGTCCCAAAGGGTCAGTACCCGCCGCAGGCGCGGTGTTGACGCTCCCGAATTCTGTCCAGTCTGAACCGCAGGTTCTCCCACCTTTACCTCCTTAAGGGTCTTCCCAACTTATCTACGCAGCGCGCGCCCTACCTTGCAAGGAGATAAGCTATCCACAGCAAAGTCGGTAGCGGCTCTTCGCCCTCCGCCTTTTCCGCATCCCCTGCCCCACGCAGTCTCGCCAGTCCCCTTACCTCTGGGGGAGCCCTCAGGAAGACTTCATGTTCGTCCCCCACGGGAAGCATTGGGCTTCCAGCTTGCTGAGATTAACACTGAAGGGAAGCACCAGGCAGATATGTTCCTTTGGTGCGACGCTTACCCTGCCTTTGGTGCGGCGCCGATGCGGCTCTCGCCAAAATGCATTTGATAGCTAAAGTGCTTGACTCTTGCGACTGCTCCACTAGAATTATATCGAATTTTGATAAAAGTTCCCCTGATATTTGCATTCGCTTGGCATAAATACTGCCTCTGCAAGCGGAAGTCGAGATAGGTCAGGAGCCGGCAATGGTGCAGTTTGACGTAGAGGCGGCTCGACGCTGCCATTTGGCGAGGTAAACTCGCCGCTACAACGTCAAACTGCTCGACCACCCAGGAGTCCGTGGCGGCGAGTTGCCTCGAGACCTGCCGCACTGGACATTACCAACCGGAAGTTGATCGCGAAGGCGGCAGGCGTGGATTGGACAGGTCATGGAGGGGGGCAGAGCATCGGACGCTGGTGCGTCCTAATTTCGGATGTAACGCCGGCCTCCAGCCAGCATTGAGCCGCCAAGATGACGGCGCTATGTTCAAATTAGGGCACCGGACGCTGGGCCCCTCTTGTGTCCTAAAACGCTCCCGGATAGAATTCCGCTTCTCCATAGGCGGGGGTAAGTGATGTCAAAGTTTCGAACTGTCGCGGCAGAGGTGCTGATCGTGCTCCTTTCCGCGCAGTGGTCCTTAGCCACCGGTGATGCTCCTGCGCACCTCGGGGCTGGTCTCAAGCTGTTTGACATCCAAAGGTACAGCGAGGCAGCGAAAGAGTTCGAACTGGCTCTTGAGGCAGATCCGGGCTTACAGGATGCCCGTTATCACCTGGCCCTCTGTGAATTTAACCAGCGACACTTCCCGGAAGCGGGGGAGCAGTTCGAGCGCCTTGCGCAAACAGGCTATGAGAAGAGATGGGTGACCTATTACCTGGGCCGGATTGATCTTATTGCCGGCAGGTTGGACCTGGCGATCCAGCGCTTCCAATCACTCAGAAGTTCCGAACCCCTCCAGGACGAATTTTACTTCCTGGGCTCGGCATTCATGAAGGGTGGGGAGCCCGAGAAGGCCATACCGCCGTTGTCCCGGCAGATCACGCTTAATCCGCGGGATTTTCGTGCTCACGATCTCATTGCGCGAGCCTATATAAAGGTTGGCCGCAGTAAGGATGCCGAGCGCGAATTTCAGGAGGCGGAAAAACTGCGGGAATACTACCGGCAGGGCAAAACCCAGCTTATGGATTGTCATTCCCAATTGGCGGCCGGCCAGGCCGACAAGGCGTGGGCTCAATGCAGCCCCCTTCTTCAGGGTGACGACATTGACATGCTGGTGGGCGCGGGCATGATGTTCGGACAGGCTGGCGACTATGACCACGCGCTGGATTTCTTTCACCACGCGGTGGAACTTGATTCTGAGTCGCCGGAGATCAATTTCGATACCGGCTTGACGCTTTTCTGGAAGAAGGATTATGCCGCCGCGCGGAAGTTCATCGCCGCGGCGCTCACTGAGCGGCCGGACTTTTTCGAGGCCCTGGCAACCCAGGGGGCTATTTTTTACCTGTCACATGAGGACCGGGCAGCGCGCAAGGTCTTGGAGAGGGCGCATGAGTCTCCGGCCGGACGATCCGGCGGTCAGCCAGATGCTATCGCACTTAAAATGACGTCCATGACGGTCCACCACTGCCATCTTCGATTGTCCTCCCTGCTCGTTGGAAGCGCGCTGCTCCTTTCCGGGATGGGCGTAGGGCCGGCTCGTGCTCTTGCCCAGAATCGCGAACCCGGCGATTTGCCTCAAATCATCAAACTCATTGAGCAGGGGAAGTTCCCCCAGGCCGAAGCCAGGCTGCAGACGGCTCTCAAAAGTGATCCCAATTCCGCCACGATTTATCGGGTACTGGGTTTTGTCTACCAGCAGGAACAGAGGTTTCCGGAAGCCGAGCGCGCTCTGGAGCAGAGCCTCAAGCTCTCGCCAGAAGGCAACCCGCAGGCGTTGTTCCTGCTCGTTCAAACCAAGTTCGCATTGAAAAAAACGAAGGAGGCCATGGCGCTTGCCGATCAACTCTCCACGCATTCAGGTGATGACCCGCAAATCCACTATGCCCTAGGCCGCTTGTTGCGCGAGAACGGGCAGGTTTCCGAAGCGCTTCCGGAACTCGAGAGTGCTCACTTGCACGCGCCTGGAAATCCTGCCATCACCACGGAGCTCCTCATCGCCTATCGGCGGCAGCACGATTCCGCAAAAGCGGACCCCCTTCTGGAGTCTCTCTTGCACATGGCCACCTACAGCGACCTCTTGCAAGCCGGCTCCCGGTTGGGGGAGGCAAGTGAGCTGGGATTGGCCGTTGCGACTTTCCAGCGCGCCACCGAGCTCCAACCGGATGCCTACGACGGGAAATTTGATCTGGCCTTCGCCCTTTTTCGTCTGGGTCAATATCCTGAAGCCGAGAAAACACTCGACCACATACCTCCCGCACAAAGCGAAGGGCAGGCCGACTACCACTACCTTCGTGGAAAGGTTGAATTGGCTCTTCAGCATCCCCAGGTTGCGCGCGAGGAATATGCTACGGCCCTTCGTCAGCAACCGGGCAACGAAAATCTCTGCGTCGACGCGGGTTTGCTCGACTCAAAGTTCGAGGATTTCTGGAAGGCTCTGGAAGTGTTCCAATCCTGCGCGAACGTGCTGCCGGATTCCGTCCCCGTGGAGACAGGGTTGGGTTTGACTTACTTTCGTCTGGGAAAATACCCGGATGCCATTGCCGCCTTCCAGAAAGTTCTGAGCCTGCGCCCGGAAGCCGACGCGGCGCGCGAAGCGTTGGGTTTCCTGCTTTATCTCACCTCCCGCTTCGCAGAGGCCCGGCAGGTGCTTGAGCCGCGGCTAGGAAGCCCCGAGGTGGATTACTACCTGCCGTTCCTGCATGCGCTGGTTCTGTTGCGCTTGGATGAGCACGCAAACCGGCCCCTGGCGCAACGGTCTCTGGAGCAATCCATCAAGTTGAACGCGAAGTTTGCCCCCGCCTATTTTCAACGCGGCAAGCTGGAAGGGGAAATGGGGGACACCGGGCGCGCTCTGGCGGACCTGCAACTGGCGACAAACCTGGACCCTGCGTACGCGCAACCCTATTACATCATGGCCCAGATCTACTTCAAGCAGGGAAAGAGAGATCAAGCGGAGCAGGCCCGCGAACATTTTGCGGCCCTCAGCCGCGAGCGGGAGGAAACGGAGCAAAAGCGCGACCTGGAGAACCGACTTTTCCAGGCCCTGCAATGAATCCTGCGGGCTCATCCCCGCTAGCGAGTCTTGCCGCCCGGCCGCCAGGCTGACCAGCCCTTTCCCTCTTCCACAATGATGATCTGGTCGGAAGGTATCTCCCGCAGGGTATCCACTTGCCCGCTCGGCCAGCGCAGGGTGAGTTCATCGACGCGGACTGCGTTCCCGAGGCCAAAGTGCAAGCGCAGATCGTTCTGTGATAACCAGCTTCCGCCGCTTCGGACCTCATCGACCTGTTTGTGCGTACCGGTGCGGACTTCCACGCGTGTTCCCACCCCATCCCGGTTTGACTTCACCCCTATCGTCCTGATCTGAATCCAATGGAGGCGATTCCCGCCGTCATTGCGCAGCAAGTGCGGAGGCGCATTCATATTATTAATCGCAATATCGATATCTCCGTCGTTGTCATAATCCGCTAAGGCGACGCCACGACTGGAACTGAGGATTCGTATCCCCGGGCCTGAAGAAGAGGAGACCTCTTCAAACCTGCGCCCACCCCCCGGAGCGGGAACGTTGCGATAAAGAAGCTTGGGCTCGGCATAGGTGACGTTAACGTGGTAGGCGTCGATTTCTGGTGAAACATGCCCATTGGCCATGAAGAGGTCTTTCCAACCGTCGTTGTCATAGTCCAGGAACCCGATGCCGTAACCCATGACCTCCGGATGGCCGCCCAGTCCCACGGCGAATGTTACATCACCAAATGTACCGTCACCGTTATTGTGGTAGAGGTCAGGCGTATCGTCGGAGAAATTGGTTTTGGCAAGGTCAAGAAAGCCATCGCCATCGTAATCCCCGGCCGCGACAGCCATGCCGCCCTGCGTTTCCCCTTCGCCGCTGACGGCTACCCCGCTCAATACGGCGAGGTCCCGAAAGGTCCCGTCGTGTTGGTTGTGGTAGAGGATGCTGGGAGTGGAATCCGAGGCCACATAAAGGTCCGGCCAGCCGTCGTTGTCGTAGTCAACTGTGACTACGCCCAGCGGATACGAGGTATCGTGCAGCAGGATCCCCGCCGAGGCGCTGACATCGGTGAAGGTTCCGTTACCGTTGTTGTGATAGAGGTAATTCCTGCCTGACCTGAGCCCGCGCGGACCGCAAGCGGTTGGGATGCCCTTGTACTGGCAGAATTGGCCGGAACCGGGCTGAGGGAGCAGACGGAAGTCCGGGCCCTGGTCGACATAGTTGGTCACAAACAGGTCGAGAAGCCCGTCGCGGTCGTAGTCGACGAAAGCACAACCCGTGTTCCAGCGCTTCTCGTCGCCCGCTACGCCGGCTTTCTCGGCAACCTCCGAAAATGTCCCGTCCCCGTTATTGTGGTAAAGCAGATTCTTGCCATAATAAGTCACGAAGATGTCGTCCCAGCCGTCGTTATCGTAGTCCCCGACGCAGGCCCCTTGTCCCCATCCGGAATGCAAGAGGCCGGCTTTCACGGTGACGTCTGTGAATGTCCCATTACCATTGTTGTGATAGAGCCGGTTGGTGGGTTCTTGCCCAGGCGGAAAACCTTCGATAGTGGTCCCGGTTACGAGAAAGAGGTCCGGGTAGCCATCCCGGTCATAGTCAATCCAGGCCAAACCATTCCCCGTTGTTTCCAGCAGGTATTTCTTGGTCTTTAAACCCCCAGAGACATTGACGAAATTCAGTCCCGCCTGTGAGGCAACGTCATCGAACGTAACATGGGGTTGCGCGCTGGCCGCGGGCCGCACGGGGGTCATGAGCCATGCAATCAACGACGCCAACAAGCCTAACAGATTCATAGCCCACATTCTACTATACGGCGACGGCCGCGAAGCCCTTGTCACCAAAACCCTGCGACGACCCTTAGCCTGCGCCCGTGACCTCCGAACTCACCCGTGGATGAACTTCATAGCGGCTTGTCCAATTCGCGCACTGCCGGCACTGGTCTCGAAGAGGAATTTCGAGCTGGAGAGGTCCTCTCACGGATTCCCTTATCTTCTACTCTATAAGTCTATGCGATGGATGCAAGCAACATCGGGTCCTGTCCTAATTCCCGATGTAACGCAGGCTTCCAGCCGGAATTGAGCTGCCAGGATGGCGGCGCTGAGCTCAAATTAGGACAGCATCCGATATCGGTTTTAGTGGAAGAAATTGGAAACTCGCGATAAGATTTGTTAGTTTGTTCCTTAAATGTAAAAACTATGGTTATAGATGGCTAATTTACGATGACTTCTATCATCAGGGAAAAATTCCCTTGACTTCCTTGTATCCCCGTATTAGAAGACACTAGCCTGAAAAAAGTGAGGAAACCCGACTGGACCTTGCATTCCGAGGAGGTTGGGTGGATGATCCCGATGGGCCGGAAAATGAAATCGAAAATTCGTGTCAGCTCGTCTTCGAGTCTTTCCCACGGGAGTCCTCGCAAATCTCTCCATCGCTTTTGGTTGATGGTGATAGTGGGCGCCTGCCTGATGGCTGCTCCCTGCGCAGCAGCCCAACTTCTCTCTGACCAGATCGAGTACGGCGCCGATTACTACGCCGAAGACTGGCCTCCGGAGAGGGTCGAAACCGATGCCCGATTAATGGAACAGGCAAAGTTTCGCACCGTGCGCTTGGTGGATACCAATTGGGAACGACTGGAACCCGAGGAGGGTCGGTACGATTTTGCTTGGCTCGATCGTGTGATCGAGATCCTTAACCAGCATGGTATTCGAACCGTCCTGAGCACAACGTCGTATATGCCTCCCGCGTGGCTTATTCAGAAGCACCCTGAATTCTACCTGGTTGATGAGGACGGCGCGCGCCGCCGCTGGGGGGGCATGGGGTTCATGTGCCTGAACAACCCTCTATACCGGCAATACGTGGCGAAGTTGATCACCGCCTTGGCCTCCCATTACGGTCGCCATCCGGGAGTCATTGGCTGGCAGATCGACAATGAGATGGGTTATTGGGGTTACGCGTGCTACGACGCGGATTACTGCGTGCCGAAGTTCCGGGAATACTTGAAGAAGAAATTCGGAACCCTTGATGAACTGAATCGTCGTTTGCTGACAGTCTCCTATGGGCACTCCTACAGTTCCTGGGACCAGGTCCCACTCCGGTGGAGTGTTGAAAGTGATGCCCACCAAGCCCCTTTGCTCCTGGAGAGCCAGAGGTTCTTTTCTGCCAACATCACTGAGTTCATGGCCTTTCAGGCCACCTTGCTGCGCCAGTATACGAGCGGGCAATTCATCACGCACAATGGACCCTCTCGCCAGGGGAATGGCTTCAATTATGCGAAAGCCCTGGATTTCCTCTGTGACGACAGCTATCCCCGTGTCGGCGACTACCTTGGGCCGGCCTTTGCCGCTGACACCATGCGCGGATTCAACCGAGGGAAATCTTTCTTGCTGCTTGAACATCGCAGTGGTTCTTCCGGAGGATATACCCTGGGTGATGCCACTCCTCCGCCCGGCCTGTCTCGTCTCTGGGCGTGGCAGACGCTGGCTCATGGCTCCGATGGCGTGTTGTTCTTCCGGTGGCGCATGAACAATGGAGGGAGCGAACAGTACTGGCAGGGACTTTTGAATTACGACGGGAGTCCCAGCCGGGCATTTCCTGAGGTCGTGCGCATGGGCGAGGAGTTGCAGAAGGCGGGGTCTCAGTTCGCCCATGCCGAAACACCGGCGAGCGTTGCCGAGATCATGTCTTACGATAGCCGCTGGGCGCTGCAAATTGGAGACGACAAGTTCCCCTACTTCGACCAGCTTAAGGTGTTTTCGAGCTCCTTCCATCACTGGGGACTGAATGTGGACTTCATGGAGCCGGCTGGTGACCTGGGAAAATACAAGATCGTGGCAGCCCCCTCGCTCCACGTGGTGGACCCGGCGATCGTAGAGAATCTGGAGAAGTTCGTGGGGGATGGAGGCGTCCTGATTCTCACCGCGCGCTCCGGCTTCAAAAACCAGGATAACCTTGCCACGGAAGTTCCTCCCGGACCTTTGGAACGAATGGCCAAGGTTTGGGTCAGGGACTTCACGTTGCTCGAGCAGCCTCCCGCGCGACTTTTGTTTGGCTTCCCTTCTGAGCAGGGAGCCTATCTGCCCAGCCCCGATAATCGCATCCAGTCTGTTTCGCCTGATTGGCCGGGGGAGTATAAGGCAACGGGTTGGGCTGACATCCTTGCTCCGGATGGCGCCAAACCACTTTTTAGTTACCAAAAGGACTACTATGCCGGCCGGGCGGCGGTTACCATCGCGAACTATGGCAAAGGGAAGGTGATCTACGTTGGCACGCTCCTAGAGCCCCGCTTCTATATCGACCTGGCTCGCCGGGCGTGTGAATGGGCAAAAGTGGATCTTGGACCTGAGATTCCGGATGGGATGGATTATACCCTTCGGCAAAAGGACCAACGCACTTTCCGCTTCCTTCTCAATTTCAGTGATAATCCCAAAACCGTAAAACTTCCGGGTGAGTATCGCGACTTGCTTTCGGGTAAGCAGTTTGCGAATCAGGTGACCGTGCCTCGCCTCGATCTTTATGTTCTGGTTCAAAACCAGTCCAAAGCACCCAAAGCTCATTAAATGAGGCCAGGAAACATGTCTACAAGTCCTGTAATCGTGGAAGCGACGCCTCCCCAGGCAGGCCAACTTCAATGGCTGTTTTACTCGCTGCTAACCATCCTGCTGTGGGGGGGATGGGGAGCGATTTCCAAGGCTGTCGCGGATAATATCAATGCCTACATGAACCAATTTCTTTTCACCCTGGGGTTGTTTCCGCTCATGTTGCTGGTTTTTCGGTCGCCGCGGTTGGCGGGAGGGCGGAATCGGAAGCGGGGCATCTTCTTCGCATTCCTCACCGGGATTTTGGGCGGGTTAGGCAACATTGCTTTTTTCAAGTCGTTGAGCATGGGCGGGCGCGTCACCGTGGTAGTCCCGATGGGCGGGCTTGCTCCGCTGGTCACGGTTTTAGTGGCTTTTGTGGTACTACGCGAGCGTATGAGTACGTATCAAAAGGTGGGATTGGTCATCGCATTGGCCGCCATCTATCTCCTCAGCCTGTAAGCAGGCTGCCTGGGAAGGATTGAATCGAATGCACATTCCGCTGTGGCTCCTTTTTGCCCTCCTCGCCATGTTGTTCTTCGGTTTCACCGGCATCACGCAAAAGCTGGCGACCAATGAGATTTCCACGGAATTATCATACATGTGGTTTTGCCTCGCCATGCTGGTCATTGCCGTATGCATCTTCGGGCTGGCGCCGCTCGACTGGCACGTCCGCAGGAAGATCATTGGGCTGGCTATTGCCGGCGGAGTGCTGAACGGTTTTGGGTGCATGACGAGTTTCAAGGCCCTGGAAGTTGGTGGCAAAGCATCCATCGTGGTTCCCCTGTGCTACCTCTATCCGCTGGTCGCTATTTTTCTGGCCGTCGTCTTTCTGCACGAGAAGTTGACGGGCACGGCAATCGCCGGAATCGCCCTGGCGGTGGTGGCCGCATTCCTGCTTTCGCAGGAACGCCCGACAGAACCTCCCGCTCCGGCAGCAAAGCCTCTACCCTAAGGCGTCGCGCGGGGCCAAGCGGCGTGTCGTAAGCTAGGTTGAAGATCATGTAAATTCTCTGATGCGGAGTATAGCTATGAAACTTTCCCCGTTAAAAGTGCTTTCCGATGCAGAGATTCTCCAGATTCATGAGGCAACACTGGACATCCTTGAAAATTGCGGGGTCAAAATTGGAAGCCCCGAAGCGTTTTCCCTTCTCCAGGCCAAGGGGCTTCCGGTTGACGCCGAAAAGCAGATTGTACGTTTCCCCAGAGCTGCCATTGAAGAGGCGCTGAGTCATGCTCCTGCGCAGTTCGAAGTGTACGATCGCGAGGGGAAATTTGCTTTCGTCTTAGGTGACGGCAACTCGAAAATCGCGGCCGGGCATAACGCCGTGTTTTGGGTGGACTCCGATACGGGGGAGACCCGTTATTCGACCGTGGCTGACGTCGAACTCTTCTCTCGCCTCTGTGACAAGCTTGAATGTATGGACATGATCGGCATCCCGGTGATGCCCCAGGACGTGCCCAACCCGAAGAATACCCTTCCCTACGGCGTGCGTGCGGTCATCGAAAACAGCCGCAAGCCGATCTTCTTCTCGACCGATAACGCCCGGATTAACCGTGCGGTTATCAATCTGGCCGAAGCGGCCTTTGCAGGCGATTTCCGGAGCCAGGCGTACGGCATCACCCAGTTGTCCCCCACCAGTCCTCTGTTTTGGGAAGGAGGAGTGCTGGAGTCCATCCTGGACACGCTCCAGACTGCCGTCCCCCTGGCTATTCTTCCCGAACCTAATGCCGGACTCTCCTCGCCCTATACGCTGGCCGGCTTGCTGACCGTAAACAACGCGGAGTGCATTTCCGGCCTGGCGATGATCCAGATGTTCAAGCCCGGGACCAAGGTTCTATACGCCAATTCCTGGACGGTAACAGACATGCGCGATGCCACCGCCTTGGTCGGTTCGACGGAAACCACCATCTGCCGTATTGCGGGGGCTCAACTGGCTCGTTTCTACCGCGTGCCGTGTCATACCACCGCCCCCAACTCCGACAACCACGCCCATGACGAGCAGAATTCATGGGAAAAGACTTTCAGTATGTTCTGTTCTGTGGGTGCAGGAAATGACCTGATTGTTAATTGCGGCATGTTTGCCACCGGCATGACGTGCAGCCACGAACAGTTGATCATGGACGAAGAAATCTCGGCCATGTCGAAGCGGATTGCCGACGGTGTTCTCGTAACGCCGGAAACCCTGGCCACCGATCTCATCAAGCAGGTCGGCCCACGGGGCGACTATATGTTGCTGGAGCACACGTTGAGCCGGCTGCGGAGCGGTGAGTTTCTCCCTCCCCGTGTTTCGGTGCGGACTTCCCGGGCCAGTTGGGAAGCCGCGGGCCGCAAAGACACGTATCAAATTGCCCGCGAGCAGGTGCGCAAGTTGAGCAAATCGGCCGGGGCCAAAATCGATCCGGTACGCGCCGCCAAGCTGGCAGAGATTGTGGGCGCTCTCTAATCATGGGCGCAGGGTTCAGGAAAGGATTGCACCTGGGGATCCCGGATCAAGGTGCTGGCGAGAACCTACTCAACCAGCGAAGTTTTAGTTCACGTAAAACGCAAAATTACTTTG
Source organism: uncultured Acidobacteriota bacterium (assembly GCA_963825395.1). Classification (GTDB taxonomy): domain Bacteria; phylum Acidobacteriota; class Terriglobia; order UBA7540; family UBA7540; genus Bog-366. The sequence continues at coordinate 80,798 of CAWGTQ010000051.1, forward strand.
GGGAGGAAACACAATGCCGATGTCATATCGTTTCTCATTCGGGCCATGGAACTTGAGTGAGGGCGCTGATCCATTTGGCCCGCCCGTACGGGAATCATTCACTTTTGCCGAGAAATTGGACATTGCCAAACAACTTGGGTTTGATGCCATGCAGTTTCATGATGACGATGCTGTCCCCAAGCTTGATTCACTCAGCCCTTCCGAAATCACATCTCAAGCACGCGCCGTGAAACAGATGCTTGCGGACCACGGCCTGGTAGCAGAGTTCGTGGCCCCGCGGCTGTGGGAGAATCCCCGGACGATTGACGGCGCCTACACGTCCAATGATCCCGCCGAGCGTGCTTACGCCGTAGACAGGACGATCAAAGCGGTCGATATCGCCAACGAACTGGGTTGCCACCTGATGGTGCTTTGGCTGGCGCGTGAAGGCACTTATATTCGAGAAGCTAAATCCGTCCCTGATGCCATGCAGTATCTGGTGGATATGATCAACAAATTGCTGGATTACGACAAACAACTGCGCATTCTCATCGAGCCCAAGCCCAATGAGCCTACGGACCAGGCGTACATCCCCACCGTCGGCCATGGTTTGGCGCTCGGCTATCGGACAACCGATCCCTCGCGGGTCGGAATTCTGATTGAAACTGCGCACCAGATTCTCGCCGGCCTGGATCCGTCCGACGAAATGGGTTTTGCGCTTTCTTTCAACAAGCTCTGGAGCGTGCACTTAAATGACCAGAGCGGATTGAAGTTCGACGAGGATAAGTCATTCGGCGAGGTGGATCTACGGCGTGCTTTCAATCAAGTGCGGGTGCTGGAAGAAAACGGCTATGGCAAGAACGGGGAGTTCGTGGGTCTCGATGTGAAGGCGATGCGCACCCAAAGGAAGAGTGTCTCGATGAAGCACCTCGCGAACAGCAAGCAGACATTCCTTTGCCTCGTTGAAAAGGTCCGCGCGTTCGACCGAAAGCTGCAATGTGAATTGATCAAACAGAGAGACTACGAGGAATTGGATCGCTACATTACGGCTCATCTGTTGGGGTGCAAGTATGAGCCCTCCGGGCCTGTCAACTTAGCGTAAAGGGCCACTCTTTGGGGGCGGGGGACAAACTGAGGTCCCGCCCCCTCCCACTCCGAGAGGGTGACGGCGAGCGGTACGAAATCAGGAAGTTTGATGATTCCCGCGTTGCGAGGTTTTGAAAAATGAAAATCACAGACGTCGAAGCCATTTATGTGCGCCTGCCCGAGGTGAAAGTGCAGTGTGATAGCGGCCAGGACGCTTTAATTGTGAGGGTGCACACGGATGAAGGGATCACCGGAATCGGCGAGGTCGACTCTGCGCCCTTGGCGGCGCAAGGCATGATTCTTGGCCCCTATTCGCATACGACCTCATCGGGTCTGCGACATCTTCTCGTTGGAGAAGATCCCTTCGAGACCGAGCGCCTATGGGAAAAAATGTATCGCGCCAACATATACGCCGGGCGGTTTGGAATCGCCATCCACGCCATGAGCGGCATCGACATCGCCCTCTGGGATATCAAAGGGAAAAAGCTGGGGATGCCCATCTGGAAGCTATTGGGGGGCGGCTTTCATAAGGAGATCCGGTGCTACTCCAGTTCGCTGTTCGGAAATAATCCCGAAGAAACTTACGAGCTGGCATGCCGTTTCGCCGGGCAGGGTTTCAAGGCAGTCAAATTCGGGTGGGGGCCCATGGGTAAAGACGCGGCAGTCGATGTCGCATTGGTGGCCGCAGCCCGGCGGGGCCTGGGGGAAAAGATTGATCTGATGATCGACGCGGGGTTGGCGTGGGACGCAAAGACGGCGATTCAACGCGCCCGCGCGTTCGCAGAGCACAACATCTACTGGCTCGAAGAACCCCTCGCGCCGGACGACTATGAAGGATATCGAAAGTTGAGCGAAGCTACCGAGATTCGTATTGCCGCGGGAGAGGAAGAGAGCGGGACTCACACCTATCGCCGGTTGATGGAGGAAGGGCGGATCGACGTGGTGCAAATCGATCTGACTCGCTGTGGAGGTTTCACCGAAGCCATGAAGATTGCCGCCATGGCTGCGCAACACGGACTCCCCGTTGCAAACCACGGGTTCACGACGTATATCAATGTCGCGGCTGCCCTGCACTGGCTGAATTCCGTGCCCAATGCGCTGATTGCTGAATTCGTAGCCCAGGAGAATACAAATCTTCGAGAGTTCCTCACGCGGCAGAAGATTCGTGCCAAAGCCGGATATCTGGAGATACCGCAAGAACCTGGCTTGGGAATTGAATTGGATGATGAGGCTCTCGCCAGGTTTCGAGTTTCTTAGCTGCCAGGGATCTCGATGAAGTCTCCGCCGGCATCCAGAGCCCGTTCGACCACCGCGTTGATATCGGTGACCAATCCGTGTTGAGTTCTCTTGAACTTCTCTAACCCGAACATGGTTTCAGCCTCACTGACGACACCCGAGATGCCTCTCCTATGGACGGAAATAGCCAATTGGGGTCGCACCAAGAGAGCGTGCCTCGGGCCGCATCTTTAGCCAGCAGATTATCGCTCCCGCGTTTAATACGGCAGCCGTCTGAAAATAGGCAGTGGGACTGCCGGTCCAATGTTGAAGAAGAGGGAAAGCGTTAGCGCTGGCGAAGGCCCCCAGGTTTCCAAGCATGTTCATAGACGCTGAAACAGCTCCCGAGGCTGTCCCTCCGATGTCGATACAATAGGCCCAACTTGGGCTGATCGTCATCTCCGCACCAAAGGCGGCCAAGCAAAACCAGCCTGTAGCCACCGAAGGGCTGTGTGCGTAAGTCACCGTGAAAATGCCCCCGGTGGCCAGCATGAAACCACATATCGCCGGCAAGCGGCGCGACCAGGCCCTGAGGCCATTACGATAGAGAATATCTACCAAAAACCCCGCAACCCACTGGGCACAGGCACCAAATAGTAGAGGAAGCATCGCCAAAGTGGCGGCCTGCGATCGAGTGAGTTCGTAATGCTGGCGCATGTAAGGGAACATCCAGGAGAGGGATATAAAAAATGTGAAATTGCTGGCGAAGTATTGAGCCATCGCCATGACCATGACGGGCGAGCGGATAATTTGACTGACGCTTACTTCGGACCCTGACGCCCTCTCCTCCCGCATGGGGGGCTTCTCCGGATAGTCGCGGGACCAGAACACCCAAACCGCTGCCCACGCAAATCCGACTCCTGCAAGCATTGAGAACGAAATCCTCCAGCCCCACCGATCGGTCAACCATAACAGCAACGGAAAGGCAAAGGCGGCGCCGAGCCGGGAGCCGGAAAACATGATCCCATTCGCGCGCCCTCGTTCTCGTGCTGGGAGCCAGTTGTAGATGGCGCGCGCAGAGCTCGGAAACGCCCCAGCCTCCGCTGCTCCAAATAGAAATCGAATCAGTACCAACGAGGCATAGTTCCAGGCAGCGCCCGTTAGCGCAGTCAATGCGCTCCAGGCTACAACCACAGACCCCAAAGCCAGGCGGGGACCAACCCGGTCAGCGAACCAACCTGTCGGTATCTGTGCAAGCGCATACCCCAGTGCAAAAGCGCCAAAGACAACACCCATGGCGTTGTCCGAAAGCGACATGTCAAATGCTATCGATTCTTTGGCGGAAGAGATACAGGCGCGATCAATATACGTGATGACGGAGAGCGCAAACAACATGAGGATGAGCAGGTAGCGTTTCACGCGCGTCCTTCTTACGGAAGGCCAATTCTTGTTACACCTCCCTTACGGGGATGGAGCGTCACTCGCAATTCCTGGGCGAGTGACGCTCTACCAGCCACTTGCCGGGTTTGTACGCTCCCTCAAGAATCACCCGTTGGAGGGCCTCGATCCTGATTGTTCCGGAATAGGTCATTTCCCCTTGCGACGGAGTCGCTCCCTCAGATTCACAAGAGATTCTTGAAGCCAGCGGGCATCAGCTGCCACATCTGCTTCCCGTTGGCCACATGCTGGCACCCAGTTCTCCAAGAAGAATTCAGGAGGGGCTCCGAGGGCAAAAACTGCATCGAGGAACTCGTCCAACGATAGATCACCATTCCCAAGTGGCGCTCCGCCCACTGAGAAGCCGACGTTATCTCCTGTCACTTTGTAATCCTTAATATGGTAACAGAACGCTCGAGGGCCCAATAACTTCAATACGTACTCAGGAGGTTCAAATTTCCGCAATGAGTTCGCCGTGTCTACGCAGAATCCCACCGAGGAGGAAGAGTACGGGCTGACGATCTCCGCCAAAACCTGAGAAGGAATGCCGAAGTAGTTCTCGATAGCAAGTCTTACGGAGGCATTTCCCAGCATGGGCACAGCTTGCTGCAGAAACGCTTCGAGCCGCGAACGCATCGGAGGCGGTTCGCCATCTTCCTCCAAGACAATTCGCAGCGTCTTGCTCAGCGTATCCGCGGCACGCTCAAGGTGGACATCCAGAACTTCGATGTTCAGCGTCTTGCAACCGAGTTGGATCTCCACCCCCATGTCACCGGCACACCGTAGCAGGTCCCTCCAGTCCCCTAGGGGCAGCTTGGTTGGCTGCGCATTCTCGCAGATCTGGAGCCGGTCCAGACCGTTGGACCGCGTCATTTCGACGATCTTCCTCAGCGATGGGGCAGATTTAGGATCCTGCAAAAGATAACGGAACGCGTAACTGGTAATACCCAGCTTCATAAGCTTTCCTTTGGGTCGCTCGATTTGACTCCTGCAGAAGCGCACAGTTCTGAGCCTAGCGTAAATCGGCACGCGCCGCAGTTGACCGGTCCTGGAACAAAAATGCTTCCAAGTACTGCATGATCGGGATGAATTCGTGGCGTTCCAAATGGTGACCAATCATTTCCCGATCGATGGTGTCCAGCCAGCTCCAGATCCGGTTCGTGAGGCGAATATTGAGGCCGAAGGTCTCCGCCGCATCCTGGCGCACTGGTGATGTGTCGGAAGTAAGCCAGCCGTCATAGCCCAATTCCTTCAGGTAGAAGAGAAACTCGACATATTCCCACAGATGGTGTGTCCCCGCGATAAGGTCCCAGTCCCACCGCCCATTGTTGTCATTGATGTGAACGTAGTACAGGAAGCCGCTGCGAGCCACATGCGCCAACGATTCGGCAGGAGTCTCACCGCCATAAGTGGAGTGACCGAAATCAATGGTCACTCCGACTCTTTCACTCCCTAATTCTGTGCACAAAAGGAGGGCCTTTATCGCGGAATCTACGAGACAGTGGACGCGCGTTTCGGACGGCTTGTATTCAATATAGAGTCCAACTTCCGGTCGATGGGCTGCGGCTTCGCGGAGTGCACCCACGACCCGCTCCCACGCCTTCGTGTAGTGAGTCTGGAAGGAGTAATCGTAACCGTCCGCCAGTGGACAACAGGTAACCTTGTTTACGCCCATCGTCGCGGCAAGATCCTTTGCTCCCTTGATAAAGTCGACAGCTTTCATTCGAACTTTCGGGTCGGGCGAAGAAAGACCGCCGCGGTGGAAATCTGGATCCGCCTTGATGTTCACATTGATGGCGGCAATTTCCAACTTCAGACGGTGCAAGATCTGTTGGAGTTCTTGCACGTTTTCCGTTTCATAGGGGTAAACGATTTCTGCTCCCGCGACTCCTGGAATACTTGCCATTCGCTCCAGTTTCTCCACAGTCGTCAGCACACCCGGGTACTCGCAAAAGCGGTCACGGAGTCTTCCGAGAAAACCCGCGATGACGGCATGTCTCATGTGTCACCTCAATTTGAATCGGCTGACTGCCAATCTCCTTCGCTTGGGGCCGTGGCCCTTGGCCCGCTCAGGGACCCGTCATCTCTTGCAGAAGCCCAAAAAAGGCCCGCTTGCGATCAGTGTTGATGCCCCAGTTGACTGGCGGGGATTGATATCCGTCTCGGTAGTTATTCTCGCCGATGTCGAGAAGGCCCCAGGAAGCATAAGCCCCGAAAGCAGCCATCAGGTTATTGTTCGGCTGGCTGAAACTATAGTGGTCGTCCTCATTGAACAGGATGGGTTTGGGGCGATAGCGGGAAAGGCCACGCACCTGGTTAACCATTTTGGCGATTCCTGCCGGATCTTCCACTCGGTTCCCGTGTAAAAGCACAAAATCCGAGGCCGCTACGACGTTTTCACTGGGAATCGCTCCACCGCCAAAGCTTGTTCCCACCCAAAGCCGGTCGCCCCGCCAAGTCATCTTCTTGGCCCGGTATATCAACTCGTCAACGCGGTCGGGACAGAGAATCGGGTGATGATAATGTATGTTGCATTCGTTGTTGATCTCAAGAAGTAAGTTTCGGTATCCTTTCTCCATCACCCAGGAAACCGCCTCCTCCAAGGCATGCACGACCGCGGATTCGTCGCGCAGCCTTTGGTCCTGCCCGAAATAGAAGCAACCCAGGATCGGCGCCATGCCCAAGCTGTCCGCTGTATCGAGAACCTTTCCCAGCCGCCGGAAGTATTCCTTTCGCCGCTTCCCGTCACCATAGAATGCGCTGTTATACCAGGGCTGTTCCCGCGTGTAGCCTCGAGGGTTGCCTCCCTGAAGATTAATTGTAAAGCTGAGCAGTCCATGTTGCCGCCATGTTGGCATGGCCGCGACAAACTCCCGGGTATTTCTCTCGGGGTCCCAGTTGCTGGTCCCGGGGTAGTTCCAGAAGTGACGGGTCGTGGGGTTCAGGTCGTCGAATATTCCATTCGCCATCCGCGAATTCATTAGCAGGCCTTCCACCCTCATATCGCGAAAACTCCGGCCTTCGTAGGTTGGGCGCCCGTTGATGATGAACCTGTCTCCGTCAATGGCCACTCTGGTTCCTCGGTGTCCACTCGGAGGTTGTGGCAGCAATGCGGGAGTAAACGCCACCGATGTCGCTCGCCATAGAAACGAGCGCCGGCTGACAGCCCTGGCCCAAGGAATTCCCGTTTTCATTTGTGAATTAATCACCCAAACGCCTTCCTTCTTTGCTTGCCGGCCCAGAACCCTAACTCGGCGGGTCCAAGGTCCCACCGGCTATGTTCACGCAGGTCACCCCGCCCACATGATGCAAGGCAGACCGAGTAGAAACTCATTCCCCCTGCTTTGCCACCGCCGCCACCACCATCTCCAACATGCGTAGCGCTGAGTCGTCCTCGTCCACGGTTCGCTTCCACCCTGCGCGCTCCCCATAAGGTTTCAACTCGGGTAATCCCGTGTTTGCCTCGTCGTATTGGGAATCGGGCCCCCCCATCTTCCAGGCAATCAGATCCAGCGAAGGTACGACGCAAATGGCAAAGCCACCGAATCCGTGCTTCCAATAAGCGTCGCGGGGTGCGGCGGAAGCATCGCCGTCGGAGTTGAGTTCAAATTGCAGACTGTAAGCAAAGTGAGGATTGTACGGCGAAGGCGTCGTGGCTTTATGGACATAGTCGGCAGACACAATTTGACGGCTACCCCACTTCCCTTGTTGCAGCAAGAGGTACTCGAAACGGAGCATATCCGTTGCCCGCAAGCAGATGCCACCGCCCCCGGGCGTGTGCGTGATCTCCGGATGATTACGAAAGCCGTAGCCCCAACGTCCCCAATCCAACGGCTTCGCGATATGGATCTCCACATATTGCTGCAGCTCCATTCCCGTCAGGTGACGAACCATGGCAGCAAGGATCTGAGGAGAAACTGTGGCATAGGAGTACCCCCCTCCCGGGTCACACCACAGACGCTCCGAGAACGCCAAGGACTCGACCATCGCCCTCCACCCATCCAGGCCCTCAGGAACAATGGGGACCGATTTCCCATGGACAGTACCAGGGCTGTTACCGGCCAGCCCGGCACTCATGGAGAGCAGTTGGCCAAGCGTGATCTCGCTCTTCCTCGGATCATTCACGGGAAAGGCTTCAGGGGGCAGGTAGCGCGGATTGTAAACCTTCTGATCCAACCCGTCGGGGAAGAGATCGGGCCGTTCGTGCATCAGGATGCCCACGGCAATACTGGTGAAAGACTTGCCGCAGGACATGGTATTCGGAGTTGCCTCACGGTTGGCCCGGCCGAAGTATCGTTCGTACACAAGCCAACCATGCCGCACAACCAGGAGACCTCCATTTTGGCTAGATCCCTGGATGTACTCGAAGGCCTGATCGAGTTTCTTAACGTCCAGACCGGTTTTTTGCCGGATTTCATTCGGCATCGTGAAGGTACGCCATCCCCCTGCGCTGTCGGGTGGTGGAAAGTATTGGGCAAACGAAGCAGTCGCGCAGACCGTCATGGACACAAGAAACTTCAGGACGGCATATCGAATCTGAATACGTTTCATAATCCCCCCGCAATGATGGAAATTCCTTGCGGCTCATGAGAATGACTGTGCCACCGGGGTTGGCTGGCGCTCCTACTGTCCGGGGTGAGGATGCACCTTGCCGGACGGGTCGATGCGCGCGACTCCGCTGATCCCCGTGTAGGCGACCGCCAACACTTCCGCGCGCACGGCATCGCCCGGCGCCACGACCCCGCAGTGCCCCCCTTGAATGGCCTTCGCCAGATCGCTCGGATAACCGTTTGAAACCTCGAGAATCAGCGTGTTGAGCCCGCGCCATCCCCCGATCGCTCGAAACATCCAAAGGTGTGGAAAGACCTGGGTGGGAAAGACCACGCCGAAACCCACCCGCTTATCGGTGTCGGTAGCTGCGTACCAGCCTTCTCTGACGTTGGGAAAATAGTGATGGTCACCGATCGCCTCCGACGCGGGAGGCACCACGCGGAGGTCAACCTCTCGCCCTTTCCGGTCCGGCGCGTAAGGCCACTCGTATTCGAGCCCGGGTGCAAATTGTTCGTTCATCCAGGCCTCTAAGAAACCACGTTGGGCGGGAACGTCCAAGCGCGTGGCCGGCGAGATCGCGAGCGGCGGGTGGATGTTCCAGAGAAATTGGATCGGCTTCGGCCCCTGGTTGGCGTATGTGTATCGCAGTCGCAGCAGAGATTCTCCCGCCCGCAGCGTGAGCTCTTTTTCAAACCGGGTGGGCAGCACGCGGCCCTGCGTAACAAAGGTGACGGTGACGGCTTCGCTGGTCTCGCTCACGACATGCCAGTCGGTGGACTGGGACCAGACTTCGCCGTGGTCGGGAAGAACATCACCATTGGGAAACGCGTAGGGAACGTCCGTGGGAACGAGCTCATCCCAACCCCCCGACCAGTTGTCGTCGAACCTTGCCCCATAGTGGACCGGCGCAGGGGGCAGGCGCGGATTGTGCCAAAGGAGATTGGTTCCAGAAGGCTTGTGCACGAAGTTCCAGATCTTTGCCCCAAGCTGCGGAAGGACTTCAACAGACAAGAGGTCGTTCTCGAGACGGACGACTTGTAGGCCATTCTGGTGACCGCCTGAGTCAACCCTACAAAGCGTGTGCGACATGTGCAATGTCCTCCTTATCGAGAGATAACGCGAGTTTAGTATTTGCGGAAATATGGATCAATCGAAGTAACTCACATCCGTCGCAGCCTCGATGCGCCCCGGGTTGCGTAACTTCTCCAGAGTGCGCTGAGTCCCGTGTTTCCCCTCGAGCTGCTTGGCTTCATGGGTGACTACGATCACCAGCACCGGGCGTTCGGTACCGGGGGATGGCTAAATAAGGTGTGCATATTAACAGACGAATGACGTGGGCAGCCAGCTTTATTCGGCATTTATTCGGCATTGAGAGCCTGGTTGCCCGACGCATATCCGCTCACACACTGAAGCCGGTAACCCTTCACATCGCGAGCATTGAACTCCGGTTGATAATCGCACAACGTCATGCCAGGACTCGATCCTCGCTCGGAATGCGGTGTCTGGAGAATCGCTTCTCCGCGGATCCTACCAAGTACTCCCGTACTATTGGCAAAGCACCTTGCGGCCTCTAGAGTGGTTGCCACTTAACGAGCGGCACCCGGAATTTACAGGTACCGCTTCAGAACCCCGGAACGGCAGATGTCAGCCGCTGGCACAATCCGGGCACATAACAGGAAATGAAAAGGTTCGTTGCGGGAAATGAAGGGGTGTCCCCGCGGGGGCGCTGGAATGCCCAGATGGTAATTCCGGCTAACCAGTTAAGAAGAAAGTACCTATAGAAAGTAGTACTTGACCACATGGAATGCATGTCAGTGCTTGCTTGTTCAAGCGAAACGTCCCGTTTGATTACTTACGTTATTAACAGGGCAGCGTGTGTCGTGCCAGCCTGACGCTGCGGGGCGGCGGGCGAGGAGCTTGGTGTAAGTGCGGCTTCCAAATCACAGATTCCGGCAAAACCGGAGGGAGAGATTTTCCATGCGACGCAATGCACTTTTGCTGGCGCTTTTGTTTGTAGTTGGGTTGGCGATTTGTTGGCCGCCCTCTTGGACGAAGGGAGTTCTTCCGACGGTCGGAACTAAAGTGGGAAGGGCAGTTCTGATTGCGAACCATGCCTCTCCTCGACGCCATGACGGGATTCTGCTGGGTGGAGCAAGCCACTCCACCGATTCAAGGACTGCCGGTGTTCGCAACCGAATCGCAGAAAATTACGGCAAACTGCCCTTGAGCTTTGAACCCAACTCCGGGCAAACCGACGGCAATGTGAGATTCCTCTCGCGAGGGCCGGGCTACACCCTGTTCCTAACCGGCGATCAAGCGGTGCTGCGTCTCAAAAGCAAGTCCTCGATCCCTAGCCGTCAAGCGCCTGTAACTCGTGCCTCGTTGCAGCGGGGTGGGAGCCGCAAGGGACAATCCACGCTCAGCGAACCGCAAAAGAAAGCGGACGCTGTCCTGAGCATGCAACTGGTTGGCGCGAACCCGAAGGTAATCACGGGGGGCACTGACGAACTTCCGGGCAAGAGCAATTACTTCATTGGCAGCGACCCACAAAAGTGGCGCACCCACGTGCCTACTTACGCCAGGGTGAAATACTCAAATGTATATCCCGGCGTCGACTTGGTTTACTACGGCAACCAAAGTGGGCAACTCGAATATGACTTCGTGGTCGCGCCCGGCGCGAACCCCGCGGCGATTGTCCTGAGCGTGGCGCCCGGTGTGCAGCAGGAAGGCCAAAACTCCAGAATCGGGAATCAAAGTTCGGCTGGGAGGACAGCTGTGCGGATCGCCCCGGATGGCGACCTTCTTGTGCACCTCCGGGATGGTGACGTGCGGTTGCACAAGCCATTGGTTTATCAGGGAAATTCATCGTTCAGCTTGCTGGAAAATCTCAACGCCCACAGTGGATACAAGGCTACAGTGGGCGAATCCCGAACAATCGTCGAAAGTCACTATGTCCTCTCGGCAAGTAACCAAGTCCGTTTTGATCTCGGTCCTTATGACCACACCAGGCCGCTTTGCATTGACCCCATCCTTTATTATTCGACTTACATGGGTGGCGCCGTTTCTGACACCGGCAACGGTATCGCTATTGATTCCAATGGTGATGCTTACATTGCGGGCACCACCTCTTCACCCAGTTTTCCCAACGCGGCAAATAGTCTTAATGGCACTGCACAAGATGCCTTTATTACCGAATTGAATCCCACCGGTACGGCGGTGGTTTACTATACCTACCTTGGGGGAACCGGGGCAGACGCTGCTTACGGCGTCGCGGTGGACTCCCTGAGCAACGCCTACGTGACCGGCGTGACTTACTCGGGTGACTTTCCGACCGTAAACCCTCTGCCGGGAAGCGTTTACAACAATCCTCCTGCTGGCTATACCGGCCGCACCGGCCCCAATTCGTACGCCGTTGCCAATGGTACTGGGTTCGTGGCCGAACTCCCCGTGGGCGGCGCGTCGCTGCTCTTTTCCACCTACCTGGGCGGCAGCAAGGGTTCGGGTGGCGTCACCGGGGTTACGGCAGCAGCGGGCGATATTGCTCGCGGCATCGCCGTCGATCCCGCTTGCACTTCTTCCTCGTGCGTTGACGTGACGGGCACCACCTTGTCGGCGGATTTCCCGGTCACATCATCTTCAAACACTTACGAGACTTACCCTCTTTCGGGCGCGCAAGCCGCTTTTGTTACCAAGTTGAACTGGAACGGCTCCACCCTGACCACCCCTTATTCAACCCTCCTGGGTGGAATTTCCATGGGCGACATGGATGCGGGTAACGCCATTGCCGTGGACTCCTCCGGAAACATCTATGTGACCGGGCAAACCCATTCGCCTGACTTTCCGTCCGTGAACTCCCTCCCCTCGACCGACTACGGCAGCACCAGCAGCGGCTATATTCGCAATTGGGGCAATGCGTTTATTACGGAACTGAACCCCGAGACATCATCCTTGCTCTTTTCTACTTTCCTCGGCGGCAATACTGGATATGGCGATTCGGCCAACGGCATTGCGGTGGACCCGAACGGCAATATTTATGTTGCTGGATTGACGTATTCGGAGGACTTTCCTCACCCTAACGCCTTCCCGGGGACCACTCCCACTGGCACTAAAAACACCTACGCGGACACCGAGCCTTGCGATACTTGTTCTCCTTATGGCACGGGGTTTGTGGCTGAAATCAATCCGTGGGAAACACCGGCGGCGCTCGCGTACTCCACCTACCTCGGAGGCAGCTCGGGCACAGGTGATTCCGCCCAGGCCATCGCCGTTGACGAATATGGCGACGCTTATGTGGTGGGTACGACGAGGTCAGCAAACTTTCCCACCGCTCAAAATATGACCTATTCGAGCGGCAATTTCTTCAACAACTCCACCCTCCCTGGCGCCTCCGCCACCTTCGCCAGTGAAATCAGCGCCAATGGCGCCGGCCTACTGGTCTCCACTTATTTGGGTGGCAGCGGTAGTGATGCGGGGAATGCGGTGGCGATCGACGCCGCCGGCGACATGTTCCTGACCGGCAGCACGTCATCGCCGAATTTCCCGACTGCGGCGCCTTACATTCCGGCGCCCACGAACCAACAGGAGGTTCCCTACCAGGGAACTCTCCTTGCGTCCGGGAGCCATTCGAATGCCTTTGTGGCCATGATTCAAGCCTCCGCCTTCGCCAACCTCGCCGTATCGACGGCAGGGGCGCCGGATTGCGCGTTTAATAATTCCAGTACGTCCTCATGCACTTTTACGGCTGCGGCGTTGGGTCAACCGAGCGGGGATTCACCGGAAGTCATCACCGTAGTCAACAACGGCAACGCCCCGGCGACGTTCAACAGCATCACCATCATTCCCAGCATAGCCGGCAGCACCGACTTCTCCCTTACTCCGGCCAGCAATTGCCCGACGGGAAGTACCTTACTTCCGCCGGGCGCCGGGTGCGCGGTGAGCATAACCTTCGCCCCTGCCGCGCCGGTCCAGAATGAAACCGCCACCCTGCAAATCGACTATAACAATGACGGTGTCAATAACGCGGGCGGAGTCGCACCGGTGCAAACGGTGAACCTCACGGGGAGTACCAATATCACCGGTGTACCGACAACGACGGTGGTCACATCGTCGGCACCCCCGGTGTTCCCTGCCGGCACGTTGGTAACCTTTACGGCAACGGTGACAGTTCCCTCCACGGGATTACCGGCCCCCGGCGGAACAATGAACTTCGTCATTGACGGCAAAGTTGTCGCCACTGGCGTCCCCGTGTCTGCCGGGACGGCAGCCTATTCCACCTCCAGTCTCACGGGATCGGGAAGCCCTTACACGATCGTCGCGATGTACAGCGGAGGCACCTTCAGCGGCACTGCTTATAACAAGAGCACGGGGTCCTTGGACCCCAGCTTAGGCACAGCAACCACGACAAAAGTTTCATCGTCATTGAATCCATCCACTTACGGCGCTTCAGTGACCTTTACTGCGACGGTGACGGTTACGAACGGGGGAGCAGCGGTCCCCGCCGGCAACACAGTGCAATTTTCCATCGACGGCACGAACTTCGGCTCACCGGTAAGCGTTGTGTCTGGAGGGACGGCGACGAGCCAATCTACCAGCAGCCTCTCGGTAGGCACGCACACGATTGTGGCGACGTATAGTGGAGGCTCCATCAGCGGAAGCGGCACTTATATTAGCAGCACTAACGCCGCCCTCTACCCCTTTACGCAGACCGTGAATATGGCGCCCCTTACCACCACGGCCAGCAGCGGGTCGATGACTTACGGCGGCACGGTGCCCACCATCACGGCCAGTTACAGCGGCTTTGTGAATGGGGACTCGGCATCAAGTCTGACGACCCAGCCGACCTGCTCGACGGCGGCGACCAGCAGCAGTCCGGTCAGCGGGAGTCCATACCAGAGCAGTTGCACGGGAGCGGCGGACTCGAACTACACGATTAGCTACGTCAACGGCACAGTGACGGTAGGCACAGCGACGTTGAACATCACCGCCAGCGGCGGTTCATTTACTTATGGCGGCACGCCCCCCACCATCACCGCCAGTTACAGCGGTTTTGTGAACGGCGACACTTATTCAAGCCTGACAGGCCAGCCGACCTGCTCGACGGCAGCGACCAGTAGCAGCCCGGTGGGTTCGTATGCCAGTAGTTGCTCGGGAGCATCGGACGGGAATTACACGATCACCTACACGCCAGGCACCGTGACCGTGAACCCGGCATCCCTGACCATTACTGCCAGCAGCGGGACCATGACCTACGGCGGGACGCCACCGGCCATCACCGCCAGCTATACTTACGGCAGTGTGGTGAACTCCTCCACCCCGCCGAGTGGCTTGGCGCCTCCCACTTGCTCGACGACGGCCACGAGTGCCAGCACGGTTGGGAATAGCCCCTACCTCAGTAGTTGTTCAGGAGCGGTGAACGCCAACTACACGATCAGCTATGTTAACGGCTCGGTGACCGTCACCGCCATCGCGCCCACCGTGGCGGCCGTCGGCGGGACGTTCGCTTACAATGGCAACCAGGAAGCCGCGTCGGCGACTGCCCTGGGGATTGGCAACGCCACAGTTTCCGGGACCTTCGCTTTCACCTACTCGGGCACAGGCTCTACCACGTACGGCCCGTCGTCAACGCCTCCGAGCAGCGCCGGAACCTACTCGGTAGCCGTGCTCTTCACCAGCACGGACTCCGACTACTCCAGCGGGAGCGCTATCACGGCCATCGTGATCACCCCCGCTACACCAGCAACTGTGGTTTTGTCGTCGGAGAACCCATCCACTTTCGGTGACTCCGTAACCTTTACGGCGACGGTTTCGTCCTCAGCCGGAACGCCCACCGGGACGGTACAATTTGTTGTTGACGGCGCGAACTTTGGCTCCGCGGCCAGTCTGTCAGGCGCAACAGCGATTAGCCCAGCTACTACCAGTCTCACGCCTGGCGAGCACGTCGTAACCGCGGTGTACAGTGGCGACGCCAATTTCTCCACCAGCACCTCGCCCTTCCTGATTCAGGTCGTGAACAACCCGCTCGCCTCGATTGCCGTGACGCCAGCGAACCCCTCGATCTTCATCAGCGGCACCCAGCAATTTGTGGCCACCGGAACGTTTACTGATACCACCGCTGCCATCCTGCCTACCGGCGGAACGTGGGCGGTAGAAAACTCCATGACCAATGGCGTCCGCGCCCCCATGTCGGCGGGAAGCAACGGGCTGCTCTATTACTTTGGCGGTCAGGACAGCGGCGGGGCGGAGAATTACGTCCAGACTTACAACCCCGCGACAGGCGCCTGGAGCAGCGGCGCAAGCATGACGACGGCGCGCTACCAGGGAGTAGCGGTTGCCCCCGGCAACGGCCTGATTTACGTCATGGGCGGCTGGAACAACAGTGCTCCCACCAACGTGGTGGAAGTTTACGACCCCGTTGGGAATACGTGGAAATCCGAAACCAGCCTGGGGCATTCAAGCGCCTGCTCGGTGGGCGGCGCGATCAACGGCCTGATTTACGTCCTGACGGGCTGCGACGGCAGCGCCGGTAACTCCAACGAGTTTGACGTTTACAACCCGGTGACCAACACCTGGACCAGCCTGACCTCCCCCGCCCACAACCACAATTCCGGCGCGGGTGGGGTTATCGGCGGCAAGTTTTACGTGGCGGGTGGGTATGACGCTTCGACTGCTACGGGAATCACCGAAGTCTACGATCCCCAAACCAGCACATGGACCACGGCGAGCGCGATGCCCGCACAGCTCGGCGAACTGGGTGGCGCGGCCTTTAGTGGCAATTTGTACGTGGTAGGTGGACTCGATAACTCCAGCAACCCGCAACCTGAGGTCTACCTCTACAACCCGCCGACCGATACGTGGAGCACGCTCAACTCTTCCCTTTCCGCGGGACGCCGCGATATCGGCGTGGTGGCATTCGATGGGCTGCTCTATGCTGCAGGCGGTTACACCTCCGCCGACTCGAACACCCTCGAAGTGCTCGACACTGACGACGTAACGTGGTCGAGTGACACCACTTCTGTAGCTACCGTGGATCCGAACGCGGGCCTGGCAACGGGAGCAACCGCTGGAACCGCCAACATCACCGCTGCCAGTGCGGTGTATGCCCCGGTCTCAGGCAGCACTGTCCTGACAGTTCTCAAGCAGAACCAGACCATCACTTTTGGTCCGCTTTCGAACGTGACATACGGTATCGCGCCGTTCCCCATCAGCGCCACCGACTCGGCCAGTCTCCTGGTTACCTTTACGAGCAATTCCGCATTGGTTTGCACCGTGTCGGGTGGAGCCTTGAGCGGAAACGCGACCAGCGCCACCGTCACGATTCTGTCGGCGGGAAGCTGTTCCATCACAGCTTCGCAAGCCGGCACCAGCAACTATCTCGCGGCGACCAGCGTTCCGGCGAGTTTCACGGTCAACCCGGCGCCATTGACCATCACCGCCAGCAGCGGGACCATGACTTATGGCGGGACGGTGCCGACGATCACGGCCAGCTACAGCGGCTTTGTGTCCGGGGACTCGGCATCGAGCCTGACCCCCGGCCCAACCTGCTCGACGCAGGCGATGAGCAACGGCCCGGTGGGGTCTTACGCCAGCAATTGCGCAGGAGCATCGGACCCGAATTACACGATCAGCTATGTGCCGGGGAGCGTGACGGTGAACCCAGCGCCGTTGACGATAATGGCCAGCAACGCGAGCAAAACCTACGGGCAGACGGTGACGCTCAACGCGTTCACCACCAGCGGTCTGGTCACCGCCAACGGCGATGCGATTACCAGCGTGACCCTGGCAAGCCCGGGAGTTTCGCTGGGAGCCACGGTGACCGCGCCTGGTCCGAATTATCCCATCGTGGCCAGCGCCGCGGTAGGCACCGGGCTCGGCAATTACACCATTACCTATCTGCCTGGGGCGTTGACGGTCAATCCGGCGAGGCTGATCATCACGGCCGGCAGCACGAGTAAGAATTACGGGCAAACGGTGACGCTCAGCGCGTTCACCACCGCCGGTCTGGTCGCCATCAACGGCGATACGGTTACCAGCGTGACCCTGACGAGCCCGGGAACTTCGGTGGGGGCTACGGTGACCGCGCCTGGTCCGAATTATCCCATCGTGGCTAGCGCCGCGGTAGGCAGCGGGCTCGGCAACTATTCGATTACCTATCAAAACGGGACATTGACGGTGAACGCAGCACCGCTGACGATCACGGCCAGCAGCACGAGCAAGACCTACGGGCAGACGGCGACACTCTCCGGATTCACCACCCTACCCGCGACGCTGTATAACAGCGACAGCGTGACGGGCGTGACCCTGACGAGCGCTGGAGCGGCAGCGACGGCCACGGTGACCGCGCCTGGTCCGACTTACTCCATCGTTCCCAGCGCGGCTGTAGGCACGGGGCTCGGCAACTATGCGATTACCTATCAAAACGGGACCCTGACGGTGAACGCAGCGCTGGCTTCAGTGACCCCGAATGCAGCCGGTAAGACTTATGGTACGGCCGACCCGACCTTGACGGGCACACTGACCGGCTTCCTGGCCTCCGACAACGTGACGGCGACCTACACCCGCACGGCGGGTAACACGGTGGGCACGTACACGATCAGCGCCACGCTCAGCCCGACGAGTGTGCTCGGCAACTACAACGTCACCTACAACACGGCAGTATTCACGATCAGCCCGGCCAACGCTTCCGTGACCCCTGCGGCGGCGGGCAAGACCTACGGTGCTGCTGACCCGGCCTTGACAGGCACACTGACCGGCTTCCTGGCCTCCGACAACGTGACGGCGACCTACAGCCGCACGGCGGGCAACACGGTGGGCACGTACACGATCAGCGCCACGCTCAGCCCGACGAGTGTGCTCGGCAACTACAACGTCACCTACAACACGGCGGCATTCACGATTAACCCGGCCAACGCTTCCGTGACCCCAGCGGCGGCGGGCAAGACCTACGGTGCTGCTGACCCGGCCTTGACCGGCACGCTGAGCGGCTTCCTGGCCGGCGACAACGTGACGGCGACCTACAGCCGCACTTCGGGCAACACGGTGGACACCTACACAATCAGCGCCACGCTGAGCCCGGCGAGCGTCCTCGGCAACTACAACATCACTTACAACACCGCCTTGTTTACGATCACGACAGCACCCCTGACGATCACCGCCAGCAACGGGACCATGACCTACGGCGGGACGGTGCCCACAATCACGGCCAGTTACGGCGGCTTTGTGAACGGGGACTCGGCGGCCAGTCTGACGACCCAGCCCACTTGCTCGACCACCGCGGCCAGCAGCAGCCCCGCCGGTTCCTATCCCAGCACTTGCTCGGGAGCGGTAGACCCGAACTACACCATTACCCCGGTCAACGGCTCGGTGTCGGTAACCGCAGCGGCGTTGACGGTCACCGCCAGCAGCCAAGCGGTAACCTACGGCGTCACACCTGCGCCGGTCACGGCCAGTTACAGCGGGTTTGTGAACGGGGACACATCGGCGAAACTGACAACCCAACCGACTTGCTCCACGACAGCGACCGGCACTAGTGCTCCCGGGACCTATGCAAGCAACTGCGCGGGTGCGGTGGATGCCAATTACAGCATTACATATGTGCCCGGCTCAGTGACGGTGAGCCAGGCGTCCTTGGTCATCACGGCTCCCAGCGCCTCAGTGGTTTATGGGACAGCGGCCACGCTAGGAGCTCCTGCATACACTGGCTTCGTCAATGGCCAGACGTCCGGCAGTTTGTCGACTCCCCCCACCTGCACAACCACAGATGCCGCCTCCAGCTCGGTGGGGACTTATCCGGCCACTTGCTCGGGAGCCGTGGACGCCAATTACAACATCAGCTACGTGGCAGGGGCGGTGACGGTAGCCCCGGCGCCGCTGAGCATTACAGCCACCAGCTTCTCGATCAGCGCGGGATCAACGATGCCGACCTTTACGGCCACATACAGCGGCTTCGTGAACGGCAACACCGCGGCTAATTTGACCGGAACCCTGGTTTGCACCACTACCGCCGCCAATACCAACACGGCGGGGACATATCCCATTACCTGCTCGGGCCAGAGTTCCACCAACTACACCATCACCTACGTGGCGGGAATCCTCACCATTACCGGCTCGGTCAGTTCGGGAACTCCCATTGCCAGCGTCTCGCCGGGTTGCGTATCGTTCGGCGATGTGCTGGTCGGCAGCAATTGCACCAATCAGCCTGTGACCCTCACCAACATCGGAACGGCAAGCCTGAGCATCGCGAGCATTACGATCAGGGGTGCGCAGGCCGCCGATTTCTCCGAAACCAACACCTGCGGCAGCACCCTAGCGGCCGGAGCTTCGTGCACCATCACCGTGGGCTTCAGTCCCAGCACGGTGGGACCGGAGACGGCCACGCTGGTCATTACCGATAATTCCAATGGCGTTACCGGCTCCACGCAGACCGTGGGTCTTAGCGGCGCGGGCACCAGCCAAATCCAGTGCAACTTCAATGGCACGTCCATCTCCAGTGGAAATTACGTTTGGTTCAATTCGGTTTTCAGCCCCAAGAATATTCCCAGCTCAGGCTCCGTGACCTACTCCGTGACCAATGCGCAGGTGACCTTCACAGCGGGCGGAAGCAATTACGCGGTGCCTTTGCCCAATTCCATCATCACTCTTTCGTCTTCAGTCACCGTGGCCACCACAACCTTCGATTCGGCGAACAATCGGTGGATCACACTGGCGCCGCTGACGGGGCTCGCAGGGAACATCTTCCTTGACGGAGGCGCCTTCCCGGTGCCCGCAACCGGCTTACCGGGTGGAATCCGGAATGTCAATTGGCAGGCTTCCTACGCGACGGACACCGCGGGTGCGGGCCTCAGTTGGCAGTGGGGAGCTGCGGTCTACAACAGTTTCACCACCAATTACAATCAACTCTGCGTAAAGCCGGTCGATGACACTACACGCTGCCAGTACCAGAATTCCGATCTTGCCGGCACGTGTGAAGGGAACAACTCGCACAACCAGTGCTGGAAGAATTGCGTGTGCGGCGGCGGCACGGGTGGCGGCGGATCGAATTGCACGGGATCCCACAGCGGCACGGGGTCTTGCAACCCGCCCGTGGGCCCGGTGACCGTGGTCAATTGCACGACCTTCCCCACCACGCCGGTCAACAGCACCAGCACGGAGACGATCACGCTGGTCAACAGCTCATCGAGCACCGTGACCGGCATCACCTTCTCAACCACCGGCCCCTACAAGGTAACGAGCACCACCTGCGGTACCAGCCTGGCGGCAGGAGCTACTTGCACAGTGACGGTGACGTTCACTCCGACGGCCGCGGGAACGCAAACGGGAACTCTCACCATAACCGACAGCGCGAGCAACAGTCCTCAGACCGTCAACCTGGCGGGGAATCTAAACAATGAGGTGGTGGCGGTTGCCGGACCGGTGGCGAGCGTCACTCCCACGTGTCTCGCCTTCACCGGATTGACTCAAGGGGATTGCCAACAGTGGGGCAGCCAACCGGCGGCGCCACAAACCGTTACGCTTTCGAACACAGGTAACGGCGTCCTAAATATTGCCAGCGTTCAGATTACCGGAACTCAGGCTTCCGACTTTTCCTTCGTCAATAACTGCCCCAGCAACTTGGCAGCGGGAGCGCAATGCACCATTTCCGTGTCATTCAATCCGCAAACTGTGGGGCCGGAACAAGCGTCGCTGGTGATCACCGACAACTCCAACGATGTAATCGGCAGTACCCAGACGGTAAGCCTTAATGGCGCCGGCCTGACTCAACTCCAATCTAGTTTCAACGAAAATTGGATTCCGGGCGTGAACTATATTTGGTTCTCGGGCTCGATGACCCCACAAAACATTAACACCAACGCGACCACTAACTTCTTTATGACGAACGGTACGGTGACCTTCACGGAGAATAATCAGAATTACTCCGTGAGCATCCCCGACTGCATCGTGACCTTCTCACCGAATGTCAGAACTGCGACCACGACCTTCGACACCGTCAATAACCGCTGGGTCACCGTGGCGCCGACTTCGGGGTTCAACGGAAACGCCTTCCTGAGCGCGGTGGCCTACCAGGTACCCAATGAGGGCTTGCCGGGTTCAATCTCCAACGTCGCTTGGACCGCCGCGTTCTCCACCGATACACCCGGCGCCTCACTCTACTGGCAATGGGCAGCGGCTCCTTATGACACGTTGCCAACGGTCACCGACGTCAACAACAACCAGTCCTGCGACTACAATTCCTGCAACGCAAAGCCGGTGGATGGTAACCAGTGCAACAGTTACAAGGATAACGAAAACGCCGGAACCCCGGAGGGATATCAGGCCCACTGCTACGCGGGTGCAACCTGCGATGGTGTTTCCAACCATACCGGCAACTACTGCAATCCGGGAGGCCCCACTTGTAAACTGGGACCGGTCTACGCACCCACTTGCAGCACTGCTCCTCCCACCACCTGCGGTCAAACCTGCCCGCCCGTGCCCATTACGGTGTGCAACCGGGGCAGCCAGCCAATCAACATTACCAAAGTGACCTGCACGGGTGACTTCCAGGTGTGCAACAACGTTTCCGGAACCACCTTGCAACCTGGCCAGAGCACCACCATCAACGTATCGTTCTGTCCTTCCCAGAAGGGAACACGCTGCGGCACGCTCCAGGTGACGGATAACAGCACCAATAGCCCGCACACGGTGTGCCTGACGGGCAACGGACAGTAGACTTAGCTGGGAATTCTTTCCCTAATCGGCGTAACGAAGGTTCACAACTTCGTTGCGCCGATTTTGTTTGGCAGGTGCAAATCGAGAAATGGCCTATTGCACAGGATTATTGACCCAAACGCCCTTGATAAAATCATCGCTCAGTGAATCCTCCTGGAAGGCTCGCTGTAGGTCGGCCAGTTCGGTGTAACGATGGCTCAGCAATGATTCCGCATCAATGAGTCCGTCACGCAGATACTCCATGGCGCGGCGGTAGACCGTGGGTGTCCCATCAGCGTCGAAGCCACCCGAAGCGCCGGCGCTGGTCACGATATTGATTTCCATGACCTGAAAGTGCGTCAGGCATCCGATATCTTTTCCCGCATGACCGGCGCCGTAAAGGAGGAATGATGCCTGATGACGCAGCAGGACGGGCACAACGTCAAAAACCGGCCCGGCGCCTGACGCCTCGATAAGGTAGTGAATCATTTCCCCGCCCGTTCGTTTCCTGATTTCCGAAACCAGGTTGATGGTCCGCACGTCAAGCGGGGTCCCTCCCATTTTTTTCGCCAGGGCCAGCTTGCTCTCGCGCAGATCCGTCACGAAGATCTGGCCCTCGAATCGCTTGATATTGCGCAGATATTGCAGGAACAAGAGTCCGCTGGGGCCGGCGCCCATGATCAAAACATTTTTAATGCGGTATCGACCATCAAAACCATATCGCAGAGTGCTTCGCTCCATGCGGTCACTCGCATGCAGCACGCAAGCCAGCGGTTCGATCACCGCACCTTTTGTTAAGGACACCTTCGCCGGCAGTAACACTACGTTGTTCTGGGGGACGCTCACCAGTTCGGCAAAGGCTCCGGGCAGACCGGTGATTCCCAATTCCTCTCCAAAAGCACACTGGTGCGAATCCCCCGTTGCACAATATTCGCAGATAGGCGACCGGCCCTTGCTGTGACAATTCAAGACCTGGTCGGCCACTACTTTGTCGCCGGGCTTGCACTTTCGCACGTCGCTCCCGACCACCTCTACCGTGCCACAGAACTCGTGCCCGAGAATCTGCGGTGCCTGACGAAGAGGGATTGGCTGACCGTTCTGGTCGCGGTGGTAATTGGCGAATCCGTGGAAAATGTGCAAGTCCGTCCCACAGAGACCCACCGCGCCGACCCGGATCAGCACGTCACCAGCTCCCAAGGCTGGTGACGGTATATCTCGAACCTCAAACCTTGCGACATCTTCTAGAACCAGGGCCTTCATCGCTTTATACCCTCTTCCCGCCGCTCTGGCTGGACTCAACCGACCTTCAGGCCATAACGCTCAGCCGTCTCACGGATCTGCCGCCACGTCACGTCGTCCACAGGGATCCCGTCCCGCTCGCGCTGTTCACGCATCCGGCGCTCGGGTTCTCCCGGGATGAGAATCTCAGAGAATCCTTCTGCCAGCTTACTGCTTTTGACGTACTCCTCAAGCTGATCCACATCGCGGTCAAATGCTGCCCTATCACGAAACCGGGCGGGATCAAGAACCGTGGCCAGAAAGCTATTTCCCACTCGCGTCGTTGTAGGTCGGCTGCAACCGGCGCCGGAAAGTGCCCCCGCCAGGATGTCGGCAGCCATACTCAGAGCAAATCCCTTATGCCCTGCAAAGGGAAGCAAGGCTCCTTCCGGGGGACCAATAAAATCTGCAGGGTTGGTGCTGGGGCGCCCCTCCGCATCAACGATACAACCGGGTGGAACATCCTTACCGGCGTTGTGCGCAATCGTCACCTTTCCCCCCGCGATCGCACAAGTGGAAACGTCAACGAGAATGGGAGGGTGCGAGGATCGAGGAATGGCAATGGCTATGGGGTTTGCGGAGAGCCGGCGCTCGCGTCCCCCCCAGGGGGCGACCAGCTTTCCTCCGCCGTGGGTATTGACGAACATGGTCGCCACCAAACCTGCGCGCGCCGCCTGGAGAGGATAATCCCCCACCCGGCCGAGGTGATTGCACTGTCTCACGGAAATCGTCACGCAACCCGTGCGCAAGGCTTTCTGGATGGCAATCTCCATCGCCTGTCTGGCGACAACCTGGCCCCATCCCCAATTGCCGTCCATCACCATAAAAGACTCGGTTTCTTGGATGACTTCCAGGCAAGCCCCGACGTTAATGACCTTCTCTTCCATCCATTTGACATACTCGGGGATGCGAACCACTCCGTGCGAGTCATGGCCTTCAAGGTTGGCCTCGGTTAGGGCATTCCCGACGATGCGCGATTCCTCAAGCGTGGCACCGGCCACATGAAAGATGTTGGAAGCGAGGGTTGCCAACTGCGAAGCTGCTAGAGTGGGCATAGGACTTCTCAAACCTCCATGGCAATGGCGCGAACGGGAGAGCCATCCCGGCCGGTGATTTTCAACGGAAGAACAATGAGATTGAACACTTCGTTCCTAATGGCAGCAAGGTTCGTCAGGTTTTCCACAATGATGATGCCATTGCCCAAAAAAGCGATATGAGCGGGGAAAGGGGGCCGGTCAACCGAAGGGAAATCCACCCCTACCAGGCGGACTCCGCAATCGACCACGAATTGAGCTGCTTCCGGCGTAAAGACGGGATGATCTGTGAAGTATTCCGGTCGCCCCCATCGGTCGGACCAGGCGGTAAGTAGCACAATCTTACGGAGGTCCCGAATCATGGTTTCCTGCGCCCGCAAGTGCTGGGCCTCGATCTGGCCGTTGGCAACGACACTTCTCAAATCAATCCGGAGCGCTGGACCCACGCATTGATCCAGGGGGACTTGGTCGATGGTGCGTCCCTCGCCGAAAAAGTGAAATGGAGCGTCCATGTGGGTTCCGCAATGGATTCCGACGGAGACCCTGCTGTTGTTCAAGGTCCTGCGCCCGTCCGGGCGATGGTAGAGGGTGGATTCGAGAACTTCGATCGAGACGGAGGGATCATTGGGGTATACGGGAGTGGCCGGATCCAGCCGGTAGCTCAGATCTATAGGTAGTGGATTCAACATGTCCTCCCCCGCGGGTCGCAGATGGACGCGCCTGCCTCTATGGTGTCCAAGCGTCGCGCCGATCGGCGATCGAGGCGGGCATCATGATGGCCGCCGGACTCAGCCCTGGTAATGAATGTATACGGTCTTCCGCTGGAAATAGTGCTCCAAACCATACTTTCCGTCATCGCCACCGATGCCACTTTGCTTCCAGCCGGTGTGGAATCCATGGATCGATTCTCCCGGGCCGCGGTTGATGTAGAGCTCCCCACACTCGAGGTCGCGAACGGCACGCAAAATACGATTCATATCATTGGTGAAGAGATAGGCCGCAAGGCCGTAGCGCGAGTCATTCGCAAACGTCAGCCCCTCTTCGAAATCGTTGAATTCCATGATCGGAATCACCGGACCGAACACCTCTTCCTGCATGATTCTCATGTCTTGCCGAACCTTGGTGATGACCGTCGGCTCGTACCAATAGCCGTGGGAGAATTGCTCGCCGCCGGGTCGCTTACCTCCCGTGGCAACTTCTGCGCCGCCCCCACGTGCTTCCTCCACAAATCGTTCGACCTTTTCCAATTCTTGGCGGCTTACTTTCGGACCCACTTGCACGCCCGCCTCGAGAGGGTCGCCGAGTTTCAATTGCTTGACCTCCTCCAGGAAGCGGGAAATGAATCGGCCGGCGATCCGCTTATGGACGTAGGTCCGCTCGTTGCAGATGCAGACCTGTCCGCAGTTGAAAAAACGGGAAAAGACCGCGGTTTTGACCGCCGAATCCAAGTCGGCGTCGTCCATGACGATAAAGGGAGCCTTGCCACCCATCTCCAATGAGACCACCTTGACGGTGTCCGCAGCGGTGCGCATGATTTGCTTGCCCGTCTCTACGCTGCCGGTGAAAGTGATCAACCGGGGAATAGGGCTCTTGACCAGAGCTTCGCCGACCGTTTCGCCGGCTCCTGTGACTACACTGAATACTCCGTTGGGGACACCGGCCTCCTGGGCAAGCTTCGCCAATTCGAGGGCGGAAAGAGGGGTGTCCTCATGCGGCTTAAGCACCAAGGCGTTGCCGGCAATGAGAGCTGGCGCTGCTTTGCGTAAGGTCAGGGCGGAGGGATAGTTCCACGGAATGATGCCGACGACGACCCCGACGGGCTGGGGTACTATCCAAATCTGTTCGTTCGGCTTGTCCGCCGGCAGAATATCGCCCTCGATACGACGGTCGAACTCGGCGTAGTAGGAGAGCCAGCTTCGCCCAAAATCGATTTCGCCTTGCGCCTCGGCGAGCGGCTTGCCTTCTTCCTCCGATAGGATTTCGGCTAAACGGGACTTGTGCTGATCGACCAGCGCGGCCCAACGCCGTAGTACATTGCCTCTTTCCACCCCGGTCAATCGTGACCAGCCGCGTTGCGCCTCAACCGCTGCTTTCAGGGCCGTTTGGGCGTCCTCCTCCGAGGCCGCCGGGACAGTTGCCAATACTTGTTCGGTAGCAGGATTCAATACGGGCATGGATTTCCTGCCGTCCACCCATTTCCCAGCAATCAGCATTTGATAGTTGGTCATTGATATCCTCTTTGTTTAGATTTTCAGCAATCGAATCGCCCGGGACATCAACTAAGGTGAGCGCATTCCAAAAGCGATAATGAGAATCGCGCAGACGATGAAAACCATGCCCTTGAGGAACCCCTGGATAGTTTGGCGGCTCGCGCCCTTCCACTCTCCCACCAGCCACCCGAATAGGTTTGCAAATAGCACGGTGCCGCTGGAGAACAAAGCAAAGGCGATTGAGGCGCCCAGCTTTCCCATTTCCTCCGAAGCTGTGCCGTAGAGCAGTAGGGCGCTGTACCAAAGAAGGCCCATGGCCACGGCCATTCCTAGATTCCACAGAAACGCGCCGCTGGTATAGAAATTGGACCCAGTCCGATTCTTCCGCAGCTTGTAAACGGAATATAGTAGACCGGGTATTGCCCCGGCGTTGAAAGTAACGACATAGGCGGCATAAAAAGCCACGAGGGGGGAAGCGCCCGCAGCCTTCGCCGCTTCCAGCAACCCCGTGCTTGACTTCCCACCGTAAACGAAGGCGGTCCCCAGCACGCCACAAATCAAGCAAATCGTTAGCCCTGCGCGGAAGGAGCCCTTCACAATCTGCCCGTCGTCCGTGCCCGCGGTTTCTCGTTCTTTCCTCGCGCCGGCCTTCCCATACATGTAGATGCCCACAATTATCAGGAGCGTCCCAATCAGCAGGACAAAACTCGCAGAGCTGAATAACTTGCTCGGAGCGTATACAATCAGAGGTCCCAGCGTACCGGCAAATATGGCCGAGCAACTGATCACTGCACTGCCAATCGCGATGCCCACCATTCCGCAACCAAGACCATACATAACTTGGGCGACCCCCCAAATGCATCCCGCCATCAACCCGGGTACTAGATCGGAAAGAGTGATAGCCCTGAAAATTTGCAGGAGGTGGGGGACAGCCACGGAGGCCGCAATCCAAGGGAACAGGACGGTGGATAGGATCGAAAAAAACAACCAGATGTTCTCCCAGGCCCACTTCTTCATGTAACGCATGGGCAATAGGAAAATACCATTTAATAAGCCTGCCAGGAGGCCCATCAGGACTCCCACGGCAAAGTTGCTTGTGGCTACCATCGTTTCTCCAAGGACGAACCAAAGCCGAGATTGCCCCGCCCCGATACTAAAGCCAACCTTCCGCGGCGGTCAAGGGTTGATGCAGCCAATCGTTAGTTGAGCAGCGGTTTCGCAATGTTCGCGTAGAGATCGTGAATCCTTTCCAGCTAATGTTTGGCCAATCAGCCCATTGCCAACAGTGATCGTTACCGTGCGGCCCGCGAGCAGTGGCATCAATTAACCAAACATTCTTGCCGTCCTCCATTTTGGTCTTGCTCGCAATCCATGAAACGTTAATACTTGTGAAAAGCGCGGGTGACAGGACTTAAGAAAGTTTGGTTGAAGATACTTTATCCCAGGTCGCAAGTTCGATTCAACTTGGCAGATAATCGGCTGTGGACAGTTAGCTCGGCCGACTGAGGCCTGATTTGGTCTTCCGTGACCCGTACCTGTTGGACTTTCGCGGCTTGAAAGACGTTTACAGCGAAAAGGATCTTGAAGCCGCGATCCTGCGCGACTTGGAGCGATTCCTGTTAGAACTCGGCGTTGACTTCAGCTTCATTGCTCGGCTGAGGCGAATTACGGTCGACAGGGAGCATCGAGATCTCTTCGATGATAACGGAAATACTTTGGGGGCACTGAAGAAATTTGATGCCGGCAGTCAGATTTTGGGTGCCGGGCATTAACGGCCAAAATTCGGCGTCAAAACTCCTGAAGGGTGTGACCATTCCAGATGAACAAACAAGATTGGGAGACGTGTCACTATGAGCCAACTGAGCAACCGAATTTCATACGGATACATCCGCGCGATCGCCTTCGCAGTCATCTTCGCAACGGCCGCACTAGCGATCACTGCCTTACTCCTGATAGCGGCGCCGAAGGTGTTCTCTCAAGTGCCCGGTAGTCCTGGTCCGCCGGAATGGAAAATGCAGCCATTGCAGGTCCAGACCCGCTGGGCGGCTTTGGTCAACCCCGCAAATGCATTGCCGGAATATCCCCGTCCCCAACTGGTCCGCTCGCATTGGCAGAACTTAAACGGTTTATGGAGCTACGCGATCACCGCAAAGGATGCGGAAATGCCTGCTCAGTACCAGGGCAACATCCTGGTGCCCTACCCTGTGGAATCTGCACTCTCCGGCGTGCAGAAATCGCTACGGCCCGATCAGGTACTTTGGTATCGGCGCACGATCGCCCTGAACCCCGGGAAAGAGGGGGATAGAACACTATTGCACTTCGGCGCGGTGGACTACCAAGCCACCGTGTACATGAATGGCGGGGAAGTCGCCGCCCACACCGGCGGGTATCAGAGCTTTACGTTTGACATCACGGATAAGTTGAAACCGGGGGACAACGAATTGGTGGTCAAAGTCTATGACCCAACCGATGACGGTCCCAACCCGCATGGGAAGCAAACTCTGCATCCAGAGGGGATAATGTACACCCCGACGAGCGGCATTTGGCAAACGGTGTGGCTAGAGACCGTGCCGCCGACCTACATCGAGAGTCTGATCCTGACCCCGGATGTGGATCAAAGCCAACTGCATCTGCAACTGAACCTTAAGGGCAAGGAAGAGGGCTATACCGTTGAGGCAATGGTCAAGAGCGGTTCTACCATCGTCGCCAGACAGGCTGTGAACGGTACGAGCGCCTTGCCCATCAGCCATCCTCGTTTATGGTCGCCCGATGATCCCTTCTTGTATGACCTGCAGGTGCGCATCCTGAAGGATGGCAAGGTTGTAGACGAAGTGACGAGCTATTTTGGCCTGCGCAAGATCGAGGTAAAGAAGGATGCCGCTGGAATTGAAAGGATATTCCTGAATAACCAGTACACCTACAACCTCGGCGTCTTGGATCAAGGCTTCTGGCCGGACGGGATCTACACCGCACCTTCGGATGCGGCGCTGCAGTTCGACATTGAAGCGATCAAGGCCATGGGCTTCAATACGATTCGCAAGCACGTCAAGGTCGAGCCGGATCGCTGGTATTACTACTGCGACAAGCTGGGAATGCTGGTGTGGCAGGACATGGTACCTCCGGCGAACACAACTCCGGAAGCGCGCGCGGAATTTGAAAAGGAGGTTAAAGATAACCTTGCGCAATTGCACAATCACCCGAGCATAACCACCTGGGTGTTGTTCAACGAGGGTTGGGGAGCTTACGACCAGGAACGGATCGCGCAATGGATGAAGCATTTGGACCCGTCCAGGCTCTTAAACGCCCACACAGGGCCTTTTGACCAGGAACGGATCGCGCAGTGGATGAGGCATGTGGACCCCTCCAGACTGTCCAGGCTCATGAATGGCGAAACGGATACCCCCTTATTGGAATCGCTCCAAGAGGCCGGCAGGTCGGCGAATTGGGTGGGGAGCGATATGGCCGATATCCATAACTATCCGAATCCGAAGATACCCCCCGCCGCGGCAGATAAGGCTCGAGTACTGGGCGAGTTCGGTGGCATTGGTGTTTATATCGATGGGCACATCTGGAATGACCTCGCCGGCTTTGGCTATATACAGGTGACGCCGGACCAGATGACGAGGACTTACGCAGGGATGATGGATAAGCTGAAAGCCCTCGAGGCACAGGGCTTAAGCGGCTCCATTTATACCCAGCCGTACGACGTAGAACAGGAACAGAACGGTTTGATGACCTACGACCGGGCGGTGATCAAGATTCCGGTGGCCGAGATCGCCGGATTCAATTCGAAGCTTGTCCCGAGGGCCAAGAACTATGATGCAGCCACGAAGGGCTTCTCCGCGCTTGATGCGGATTCGGCTCCTGAAGCAGCACGCTATGCGGCGCTGTTGGCAGAGTATCAGAACGGGAAAAAGGATCTACCGTTCCTCCGGCATTTGAGCTTGATGGCAATCCGTCAGAAGGATCAGGCACATGCGACCGAGGCCGGGAACGAATTCATCAATCGATCGCCACAGCCGTATTCCAAAGATACCTGGGTCTTCATTCACGCCGTCACCCGCACGTCCAAGGACCAGGGCTTTGAGATTCTGCGGACGCAAGCGGAGCAGGCCGATGCAATCCTGGGCAAGAACGCGGCAGAGGCGAAAATCCGTGAAGTCATTGGGCGTGAAGAAATCGAGCCATACATTTCAGATAAGAGCCGTACGCCGGATTGGGCGGCTATTGAAACGAACGTTATCGGCAAATATGGCGCCTGGGGGGCGGAAAAGGTTTACGGAGTGGAGATGATGTATTACCTGGGTAAGCAGGATTGGACGAATTTTGGCAAATACTACGTGCTGTATTTTGATACTGCGACTCCCCGCAGCGAATACCCCATCAACAATACCTCATACACGCTGTTCGAGCATGTAACAGATCCCAAGGTGTTGGAAGCCGCGATAAAAGCTGACAAGTTCAGCATGGAAACGTTCGGGAAGGACGATCCGATTGAGATCGATACTTACGCAAACCTGTTGTACAAGGCGGGTCGGGCTCAGGACGCCATTGAATGGGAAGAAAAGGCTGTTAAGCTTAGCGAAGGTCGCGATGAAGAAATCACCGGTCATCTTGAGAAGATGAAAGCCGGTCAGCCCACATGGCCGGCGAGTTAGCGTTTCTCGCATCAAGGACCTGTGCGGCCGTGGTGTTGTTGGCGGCGTGCGGGAATTACAATGGAAGGTTCAATATGAAAACCTGTATCATGACAGTATTTATTATGTCGGTGCTCGTATTACTTCTGTTACCCTCCCGGACCTTAGGGCAAGCCCAGCGATGGTCCGAGGCACAGGCCAATGCCTCGTATGCGCAGCAACCCTGGTTTGTCGGCAGCGACTATCTTCCGACAAATGCGATTAGCCAGCTAGAAAGGAAATCACCGTTCTGGAAAGATATAACCGCCCAGTAATCTGCACGCAGTATATAGCGCGGTCGGTGGGAAGTACTTTCGACCTGATCCTGCCCATCGCGAAAAAGCATCATGTTGCAGCCATCAACTGGCGATTCGCGAATGGCAAGACCCAAACCAATCTGCCTTGGGATTCATGGGATCGACCCTACGTCAAAACGGAACCTTCGGTTTGGTTTCACGACGTGCTACACCCCGATGGTACGCCTTACCGGGAGCGAGAAGCCGAGATCATCCGCGAACTGACAGTCAAAACCCCGGCGAAAGACTAGCCCGGACTTCTCACCAAGTCTTCCTTGGGTCGATTCGGCTGGCATAATTGGGGGGGATGGAGATTTTGGACGTTGCCGTGTCGTGATTAAGCGAGGGGGAGGAGAACATTGCTGACGACCACTGAGCGGGGGGGCGGCAGCCGGACAAGGACTCCGTTTCACGTAAGCATAGCCCCCGCCATCGACACCCATACCTTCCGTACCGTTACCCGCCGGCTCGACACGTCGGTTAAGAAGAGCACCTCTCCGGCAGCCCCAATCTCGGTTCTCAGTGGCCATGTGGACCACCAACTGCTCATTGTCGGATAGAACTTCCCCGCAAGTTTGAGTTATCATCAATCTGTGGATGCTGAGATCGGCAACAACTCTGCCAATCCCTCATTCCAAAGGTAACAGCCAGTCAGGAGGCAGTTCGATGGTTGACCGGCCGAGAGGCACGACCAACCCATCTGCGCTTGAGGCCCGGAGCGAGCGCGCACGACCTCGCCGTGGGCTAGGTGTCTTCGCAGACATCTCCAAATGGGTTTTGTGTGCCGTCCTCCTTGCCGGCTGGCAGACCGCTGCTCAACAACCCTTGCGCAAGCCGGCCGACTTGCACTTCGAGCAAGGTATGCGCTTGATGAAACAGCAGAGTTGGAAAGGCGCCGCCGATGAGTTCAGGATGGTCATCAAGATCGACCCGCAGCGCGCCGACGCTCATTGCCAGTTGGGAAAGGCCCTGATGAGGCTGGGTGAGCGCAAAAACGCATTGGAGGAGTTCCGGCGGGCCATCGAAACGGACCCGTCCAACGCCGAAGCTCACTACAACCTGGGCATGGCAGTAGGAGAAGGGGGAGACTCCAACCAATCGGGGAGCGAGTTTGCCAAGGCTGTCGAGCTCAATCCCAATTACGAGGCCGCGCGCCTGGCCTTGGGCCTTCTCTGGCAGCGCGCGGGCGAGCCGATTAAGGCAATGGAGCAGTACAACGCCATCCTCAGGATCAATCCTCGCAATGTTGACGCGCACAATTGGCTTGGCATAGCCTATGAGGCGGAAAACGAGCCGGTTCCCGCCGTTCATGAGTTTGAACAGGCCATCGCTCTGGATCCCAACTATAAGCGAGCTTACAACAACCTGGGTTCGACGCTCGTCCGGGCGGGCGATCTAGAAAAGGCCCTGAGCGTCTACCGAAAGGGGCTGACCTTGTGGCCGCGCGACCCCTCGCTGAACATGAACCTGGCCATGGGCCTGGAGATGAAAGGCGATTATGAGGGTGCACTGCGCCACTTGAAAATTGTAACCGCTTCTCAACCCGACAATGCGCAGGCCTACAACTCTCTCGGCAACGCGCTATTGCATCGAGGGGATCTCGAAGGCGCGGTCCACGCATTGGAGACAGCGCTTCGGCTTCGACCCGACCTCCGCGAGGGCTACGACAGTCTTGGATCGGCATTGAAGGCGATGGCGGCTACCCCACCTCCTTCCCACGGTTCTTTGATCCACCGCCCCCCTGACTCCGCCCTTGAGTTGCACAAACAAGCCCTCGCGGCAGTGGCTGGTGGAGACTTCCGATTTGCCGGGGAGAAACTCGCGGCAGCAATCCAAATCGACCCGGATTATGCCGACGCGCATAACCTGCTCGGTTTTGTACTCGGTCAGCAAGGTGACTTTGACGGGGCCCTCGGGCAACTGAATCGAGCGATTCAGTTGGACCCGAAATTCGCCGAAGCCCACTATAACCTGGGCGCCGCGCTCTGGTTCAATGGCCAAAGGGCGAAGGCCCTTCCGGAACTCAAGGAGGCGGTGCGTCTTGATTCCACCCTTGTCCAGGGTTATCTGCTCCTGGGGATGGCGGCGAAGGAGAGTGGAGATTTTGAGGGAGGGCTGAATAGCCTCTCCTGTGCCCTCGCCCTGAATCATAATCTCTTTTCTGCTTATATTGATCAGGGAATCATCCTGCTTAAAATGGGCCGTCTGAATGACGGCCTCAACCAGCTCGATACGGCACTCCAACTGGAGCCGCAAGCCCCCCAGGGGAGCGCGAATATTGAAGAGGCCACCAGCGAGGTGCGCCGCGTCATCGCGCAGAAGCCCGGCGTGAGCGAGGCCCATAATGTGCTGGGTAGACTGCTGGGCATAAGCGGGATGGGTTCGGAGGAAGTCCTGGCGGAATTCCAGGAGGCTGTCCGCCTTCGGCCTGATTTCGCCGGGGCCCACAACAACCTGGGCCTTGTGTACATGCAAAGGGGTGAGGTGGGCAAGGCGGTTCCAGAATTCCGGGAAGCAGTTAAGGACGCCCCTGATTACGCGGAGGCCCACCAGAATCTCGGTGGAGCTTTGGTGGGAAGCGATATTGATGAGGCGATCCGGGAGCTGCAGAAGGCGGTCGCACTCCGACCTGAATCCTCACGAGCGCATTATAACCTCGCCATGGCATACGAAGTGAAGCCGGACCTCGACCGCCAGATTGAAGAGTTGAGGAAGGTAATCTCACTCGATCCGGAATACGCTCAGGCCTTGTATTCCTTGGGGCGGGCACTTATGAAGAAAGGATTGGTGCAAGAGGCCATCCCCCCGCTAAGGGAGGCCATAAAGATCGATCCGAACTTAGGAGAGGCTCACCACCAGTTGGGCCTGGCACTGGCCCGCTCAGGCCGGCGTGAGGAGGCGGAAGCTGAGCTCCAAACGGCTCGACAATTGATTGCCAGCACTGAAACCGCTCAGATGGCCGGCGACACGCTGGGACAAGCCGAAGGCGAGCTGGAGCGTGGAGAGCTGGAAAACGCAATCAGGCATTTCACAGAAGTGACAAAAGCGGAGCCTGATTGGGCGCCTGGGCACCGCGGATTGGCGGCTGCCCAACTCCGAAAGGGTGATGCGGATACGGCGATCACAGAATTCAAGCGCTCCCTCGAGCTCCAACCGAATCACTTTGACGCTTACTACGGCCTGGGCCTCGCCTTGATGATGAAAGGAAAACTGGACGAAGCCGTCGGGATGTTTAACCAGGCAATCGTTTTGCGGCCATCCTCCGCCGAGGCCTCCAATCAGCTTGGTGTGGCTCTGGCCAAAAAGGGTGATAAGCAGGCGGCAATCGCGGCGTTCAAAAGAGCATTGCAGCTTGATCCGGCCTCGACGAGGGCACGGGAGAATCTGGATGAGATTTTGAAATAGGCCAGCTCACCTGGCACTGAATGCCTCCGATCCGGTCCTTGTACATCGGCTCGCAGGTTTGCCAGGAGCGTCTTTCTCCGCGCCTTTTCGCTCACCGTCCCTCGATCGCCGCTGCGGCGCCGAAGATGGACTTCAGGCGGTTAATGTCGAACTTGGGCTTGCGGTCGTAAGTATATATCCCGTTGACCTCCTGCTCGACATCCGTCAATTGCGTAAAAACGAAACCGGAAATGTTGGGTTGCTCCAAGAGCACCTCCGTGAGCGCTTTGATCTCGTCCTCGACCTGGCGCGCCGACTTTCCATAACCCCAGGTGTTGCGGCCCTTCCCCACCTTCTCCGGATGGTTCGGGTAATCCGCTGTCCAGAACGTCCCACCGTATTCATCAACCAGATAGGGCTGACCCTGGTAGGGTGCGGAAAGCTCTGGGTATACCGTGTAGGGTTCCTTGCCCGCGCCGGGAGCGATGGTGCTGTAACGCTTGCGGAATGCATCAGCGTCCTGGGTGTAATCGTGGACGGTGAAGAGGTCCGTCACGACATGGACATAGCCGCTTGTGGTGTTGACGGGCCGGGCCGGATCCAGCGCATGCGTGGTTGTATAGATCGACCGCACACTCCGGCTGTAAGCCTCGTAGTTTTTTGCCGCCGCGCCGCGCGTTTCATTCAGTGGCGTCCATGCCAGGATCGAGGGGTAATTGCGGTCGCGCAAGACTGCGTCGCGCCATTCGCGCTCGAGGTTTAGCACCCCTTGCGGGTTGCCGAACTCGTGAGCCCCGCCCCAATCCGGGAACTCAGCCCAGGTCAGGTAGCCAAGCCGGTCGGCCCAATAATGGTAACGCTCCTCAAAAACCTTTTGGTGGAGCCGCGCGCCGTTGAACCCGGCGGCCATGGAGCGCTCAATGTCGCCCTTTAGGTCAGCGTCTGTCGGCGCGGTCCAGATGCCGTCGGGGTAGAATCCCTGGTCCAGCACAAAGCGCAGGAAGATTGGCCGGTTGTTCAGAAACAGGCGATTGCCCTCAATATGGAATTTGCGCAGTCCCGCGTAACTCGAGACCCGGTCAACAACCTTCGAGCCTTCCATTAATTCGAACTTCAGACCATACAGGTAGGGATCACCGGGTGCCCAGACGCGGGGTTTATGGACATTGAGAATCTGAGCCATTCCGTTGGCATTCGCGGCACGAACAGAAGTGAGCTCCTTACCGCCATCTCCGAGCAGTGCCGCGCGGAACGTCAAGTCCCGTCCATCACCTTCGATTTCCGGGGTCAGCACAAAGCGGCTGTTATCCAACTCGGGGACGATGTGTACGCTCCGCAAGTAGCGTTGCGGACGCGCCTCGAGCCAGACGGTCTGCCAAATTCCGGTCGTGCGCGTGTACATGACACCAAATGATTCGCGGCGCGGACTTTGCTTACCCGATGGTTGCAAGTCCGAGCGGACGTCGCTGCGAACGTAGACGACGAGTTCGTTGTCTTCGGGACTCAGCGCTTTGGTAATGTCCAAGGCGAACGAGACCGACCCACCATAGTGATGGCCAACCTCTTCACCGTTAAGCCAAACACGGCTTTCGTAATACACCCCGCCGAACCGCAGGAAAACGCGGGAACCCTTCCATTCGGCAGGAATCTTGAACCTACGGCGATACCATTCAGCAGTGATGAAATCCGTGTAGGCGAGTCCGGAGAGTTTGCTCTCCGGGCAGAACGGCACCTCGATTGTCTTGTCAAACCTCGCGGGGTCCTTCTCCCAGTGCTCTTCCATACCTTTGTTATCGAAATCGAAGGCAAAGGCCCATGGCCCATTCAGGTTCAACCAGGTGTCCCGCTGAAACTGGGGCGTCGGATGTTCTGGACGCGGGATCTCCGCTCCGAGGGCGGCAGCGGCAGCGATAAGGAAAAGCAAGCTGAACGTAACAGCAGTATTGAATTCCCCAGGAAACCAATGCGCCGAGTTAATCCTCATTGTTCCTCCCTTAATTCCCAATACCACGAGGTGTACCCGAAAAGTGAGGGTTGGAGGTGGTTCACTACGAGTCTGATGCTTGATGCGGTTCCGCCGCGCTGCTGTGAAAGCGGCTCCTCTCCTCATCCGAGGAGGGGAGCTTGCTCGTGCCATTTTCATGGCTGCAGGCGGCGAAGCTTCCGGTCCACCCGTTCAGAGCGCGTGCCGACCTGAAGGTCAGCGCTACAAACGCAACGCTAGTCCGTTCGGCTCGACCATTTCTTCCAGGTCGGGGCGTCCGCAAGCATTTTGATAAAAATACCTCCGACGACGGAGCGGGCTTGGAAACCATCCTGCTTGCCGTCGGTAGTCTCATACCAGTCAGTGAGGGGAACCCGGGTGGGCGTCCCGTTGATCCAATCGTAGATGGGCGCCATGAAGATGTGGAATTCCGCCGGCGAGTCCGCCAGGGTGGCCGTCCAGAGGGACCAATCCAGCTTCGTATAGCCCTTGCGATTGTCTAGCGGCAGGCCGAAGTGATTCTGGCGCTGCTGGTAATACGCCAACTCCTTGCGCGTCACTTCCGCTGGAAACAGGTTGAGTCCCAGCACGCGGTCCCAGACCAGATTGTATTTCTGGCTCCACGTACCGGGCTTGTCAAACGCCAAGCGGTAGTGGTCACCGTCGTCCGCCATCTTCACCCATTGCCGCGCATACTCCTCTGCGGTGTGGCGGTAGGATGCAGCTTCCTCCTTCTTTCCCAACCGGTCGCACAACATGGCATAGGAGCCCAGGCCCAGAACGGCTTTGACCGAGAGATTGGCATTATGGGCCAGGTGGCCGGTGAAGTCGTCAGTGCAGAGCTGGTTCTCCGGATCGAGACCCTTCGCCTTGAGATACTCCGCCCATTTGGTGAGCAAAGGCCAATATTTCAGGGCATAATCGGTCTTACCCTCCGCCTGGTAAAGAGCTGCAACGAGGATGATCATGTCGGCGGACTCCTCCACCGGCATCTGGTCGACCGTGATCTTGTCCATCTCGGCTTTGGAAAGTCCGCTGGTGACATCTCCCCCCCAGTATCGTTCTCCGTTCGCCAAGGGATAGGTTCCGATGTCGTGCGGCGCATAAGGGAAGGGCCATCGGCCGGAGGCGGCGTAATCGAACACCGGCCCCATCGAGGCCCGCATCAGTTGGGTATTGAAGAGCAGCAGGATCGGCGCCGCCGGATAGATTACATCCACCGTGCCGACTGCCGCGCCGCTGAAATTCTCCTTCTCGAAGTAGCGAGGGGTGCCGTCGAAGTCCACCGTCAGCTTCTGCGCCGCGAGCGCCTGGCGGTAAGCCAGCACGCCCAGGGCAGCGTACTCCTCGCCTCCCACACGGCGCATATCCGCCATCAGTTCGTCGTCGAATTTCGCGCATCGCGCATTCAGCGATTCGTAGTCGCGCAGCGAAGCCTCGAACAGGTCACGCGTCGTCGCTCCGTTGCGCCGCCAATATGGCGAAAGCCGGCGATACAAATACTCGATCGAGTAAACGTCGTCGTACGCCAGGACTAAGTAGCGGGACACCGGGGTAGTGCCGACTTTGCCGAGATCGAAGCGATACGTCAGCGCGGGCCCATCGTATTCACCGGCGGGGCTCGGCGTCGATAACTCGTCCGCGTCCGACACCGACCCATCTTCGCTAAACGTCTTCATGCCCATATACCGGTCGGCGATGACCTGATCCGCTTTCTCCGAGGGGGGAACGACGACATATAGAAATCCCCAGTCGATTCGCAAGTCGTCACCGGATTTCTTCAGCACCGGCTGGTCCTGGCTGCCGATGCGGAGGACCGAGAGGTCGCCCAGACGGTAGCGTGAAGCTACGACCGCCTGGTCAGGAGTGTTGACCGTCAGCAACGCCGAAGCCGCGAAGTAGAGTGACACGGCGTGCGACTGGCCGTCCTTCGACTGCACCGTCCACGTGATGTAAGCGACGGGCCGCGCAAGCTTGTCCATATCGGCAGCTAAAGACGACGTCATGAACGTTAAGGTGATCCCTACCCCCTGCCCCTCGAACTGGTAGATCGTCCGCGTGGGCAGCACCTGCACGCTCTTCTGCTCGAGCGCGGGGGTATCGTCCGGCTCGTTGCCGATGATCCGAAAAGGCTTGCCATCGATGCGTACCAACCCACCCAACGAATGAGGTTTCCCCGTCCAGTGCCGGGTGACATCATCGGTGAGACGGTCAGCCATCGACCATACGCTGAAATAAGGATCGCACGTTACCAGCGGTACCGCCGGCGGTCGCAAATCCTTCGCCGCCGCGCTCGCAACCACAAGTGCGGATAGAGCAAACCATGTAAGGCATTTCCTCATGACGACCTCCTGTTTGTTGGCCTCAGTTTCTCCGAGGGCCTAGTATCTTTGGTGTCGAAGTGTAGCCATCTCCCAGTGCTCTTAATGACGGGGACTAATGCGTCGGGAAGTGCTAGCGCGGTCTGCAGGAATCCCCTTCCGTTCATCGGGATGCTACCAGACTTGATTAGTGGGACTTCCTTTGCAGTTCTGCAATGAAGTCGTCCGCGTATTGCTGCATGGGTGTGCCCCGGCCCAAATCAGACGCTTGATGGAGAACGGCAATAGCTTGGGAGATCTGGCCCTGGCTTGCGTAGGCCTCCCCCAGGCGATAGTAATATTGAAAGGTTGGCTTTGTTGTGGAGGCAATGGCCAATTTGTATTCGCTCACCGCTTTGTCGAAGTCTTCCTTGTGCATTTGAACCGCACCCAAGGCAAAATGAGCGTCTGCGGCGATTGCTCCCTTCCGCCGTTGGAATTCCTCATCCGTTTCATTGGGTCTCTTAGGCAGCCTCTCGAGAAGGGCAAGCGCGTGGGTGGCATCGGTTTCCGCCTCCGACAGCCGTTTTCTCACTTCATCCTGGCTTCCTTGGAGCTGTTTGGGTTGCGACAAGCCAAGCGCAACGATAACAAGAGCGAAAGTGTTATCGGGATCGAGCTTCAGACTCTTCTCGCCATAGGCAACGGCTTTGTCGACATCGCCCTTCTGCTGGTAGGCTTTTGCTGCCTGTGTATCAACGTAGGACAAGCACTCACTGTTCGGAAATCGTTTCTCGAACTCATTCACCATCCTGATCGTCCTGTCGGGGTCCAGTTCGTTCTGGATCGTTTGCATGCCCATGGCTTCTTCGTAAGTGGTCTGGATCCGGGTTCCGGTTGGGCTGGTCAGCGCGGAGCCCTTGGCGCTTTGGTATGTTGGCCCGGCCTTCCAAATCTCCTGAAGGATGTCATCGGTTGCGCCTGCCTTGCGCATTTTCTTCTCGATGTCGCGATTCAGGTCAAAATCCACCTTCCGCTCCGCCAGCGTCGTGGAGATTTGATTCGGACTCTTCTTGATGTTGTTCTTGATGAGGTCTCTGACCTCGTCCTGGTTAAGAGGTTGCTGAGGCGCCTGACCCAATAGCGGACTGGCGCCAAGTACAAGGAGCAAGCTAATAATGCTAAGAGTTATTCTCATGAAAGTCCTCGTCCACAGGGTAGGCTTATGGGCAGTGGCCACGTCCGGCGGAAGGTCCGGCTGCTCTCAACTCTGAGGCGAACGCCGGTTGCTGGAAGCCCGACAAAGTGATAATCCTGGGGCCCAATCGAAACCGCTCTTGAACCTAAACTCGAGAATGCAACCTTGCCCGGCAATTGCGGAAGAATCCGCGTCCACATGCGGGCGCCACATCGACCCCCCGTCGCTTGCAAAAGGCTAAGGAGGTCATCGTTCCACTTGAAAAAAAGCCGGCGGCCGGTATTGAAGCTCCGGCCGCCGACAGCCAATCTCACGAGCCTTGAGGATAGCTAGAATTCCAATCGCATGCCGATCTGAATGCGCCTGGGAATATCACACTGAGCGGATATCTCACCAAAGGAGGACCC
Organism: uncultured Acidobacteriota bacterium; assembly: GCA_963825395.1. GTDB lineage: Bacteria > Acidobacteriota > Terriglobia > UBA7540 > UBA7540 > Bog-366. Next base: position 121,513 of record CAWGTQ010000051.1, read on the forward strand.
TGGGGTGCCTGCTGGGGCCCACGTGGTGTTCGGATAGCACCAGAAGTGGCGGTTGAACACATTGCCAAATGCCACCTCCAGCCGATCGGTGAGTTTCTCCGTAATTTTGGTAGTCTTCATTATGTTCCAATCCTCGTTGAAGTAATGGGGGCCTCTTACATTGGGCTCGTTTCGTGAGGCATTTCCGAACTGCAAGTTCGCCGGAGCAGACCAACCGTTGGGATTGAGCCAAGACATTGAATTGGGGTCGAAGTGGCCACTGATATTAGCCATCCCCGGTCCCACTCGGTTCGGACGTTCGTAATTGTTGAAAAGGAGAGTGCACATGGTACAAGCCATGGAGACACCCAGTGGCCGTCCTGCGTCGTAAGTCTGGATGCCGGAGAACTTCCACCCCCCGACGAGCACGTTCACTGCGCCGCCGACATTTGCGAACCTCTGGCCTTTGCCAAATGGAAGCGCATAGTCGTAGCCGATAATAAACATATAGGGTACGTCATCAGAGCTCAGCGAGCGCATGTCTCTGTGACCAAGCAAGGGGTTCTGAATACTCGTGTTGGGACCCCAGATGCTTTCCGATCCATCGTTAATAAATTTGGACCAGGTAAAGGCAAAACGACCCATCAGACCCCCAGTGAACCTCTTCTCAATCTTGGTCTGCCAACCGTTATAGCTACTCATGCCCTCAGGGGCGTTGGCATAGCCAAGTAGCTGGTATTGTGGGAACATCCGTAGGGACTGGGCCACGCTCCCCGAGAACCCCGCATAGGGTATTTTGATCCCTGCTGCCACCACCGCGGGATCGTTGAAATTAGTGTCCGTAAGCACGCTGGTGGGGTATTGGGTGAGGATGCTGGGATTGTTCATGTTGTCCAACAGCCCCATCACATTCCCTCCCTGATCCAACCGAGTCCCGAAAGAGTTTATCCAGGACGAGCCGAGCAGGGTGTTCGGAGTGAGCTGCCGCTCCACCGTGAATGCAAAGTTCTGGTACCGCGGCAGGGTGCGATAATCAGGGTTAACATATTGTGGACTTCCGCCATTGGCGCTTGACGGGTCGGTGATGGGGGGGTAGAAGACAGATGACGCGGGAAACGCCTGCGTGTCCCAATCCATTGCGGGCTGCAGGCCACCTGTCGTACTCGTAATTCTATTGGTTTGGCTAAACCCCTGGTCGGGAAGACCGGAACCATCGTTACCGAGCGAGAGGCCACTGAAGTACATGGCATAGCCACCGCGAATCGAAGTCTTGTCATCAAGCCGGTAAGCGAACCCGAAACGCGGCTGCCAGTCGTTTTTCCGGGGAGCATACCATGAACCCGTATGGCCGTTTCGCCCTGTACCCGTACCGCCGAAAATCAAGGCCCCGGGCAGTCCCCCGGCTCCCGGGTCAGGCGTGGTCCAACTGAACTGGGTGGTCATATTGTGCTTTTCACTGAGCCCAGTCTGGTAGTCAAAGCGCACACCGATGGTAAGGGTGAGCTTTTTCGTGACCTTGATCTCGTCTTGGGCCCAGGGAGAGTAATACCTTTCAGTCCATAGGGAGTCACGATTGATGTTGAAGGCGACCTGGTCCACTTGTCCGAGAAGATACGAGGCAAACGCATCGCCAGAATTCGTCATGAGTTGCCCGGTGTTGTTATACCCGGCAGTTTCATTGTTACTGAAGCCCCACTGGCCGGTGACGTTGCCATCCCCGAACTCGGGAAAGTCATGCCAACGAATTTCGCCCCCAAACTTTACCGTTTGCTTGCCGAAGATGTAAGTCATATCGTCCAGGAGTTCCCATCGGTTAGCAACCGTGGCGCCGAATGCCCCATCGGCGAGACCATACGTCGAATAGGGGATGGTGTAGTCATTAAAGTAAACGTAAGGGGAACCGCCCGTGTCGTCGGGCAGACCCTTGATCCCGGTTCTCGCCAGCCAGCCCCCGTGTTTCGTCTCCGGGTCTTCGGGAATAATCCAGCGGTCATAGACTACGGTAGTATGGTTGAAAAGGTTGGGTTTAATCACCCAATCGAACTGCTGATGGATATTCCTGGTCTGAATATTCTGGTAGAATCCCTGGCCCCAGTAATCCGCCGGGTCAGCGGTCGCGCTTTGTCCGTTGGCATCTGATGCACAGCCTTTGGAAAACTCGGCGCACTGCCGCAACGAATTACGGCGGCTATAGTTGAAAGTGGTGGACATTTTAAGATTGGCCATGAGGGTATGGTCGATCCGGACCAGCACCGTTTTCGGGTTGAGCCAATCGTTGCCCGCAGGTTCAAATGAGTTATAGGTAAGTCCCGCCCGATCCGGAGCAGGAATCAGAGGTGTGAGCACGGAAGAAACCTTACTCCAAAGAGGATCGGTCATCGGAATGACGTTCGCGCCGGCCAGTGGCAGCCCTGTGGTGGGGTCAAAGCCGTAGCCATCGCGCACCGTTTGACCATTAACCGTGCGAGTGGTGTTGGGATTGAAGATTTCTCCGCTGTAAATCGGCCTGCCCAGAGCGTCGGTTCCCAGAACGTTGCTTGTATCGAGTTTCTGGGAGAAGTTTCCCTGGATGAAATCAGGGATGGGATTGGTAAGGCCGTAGCTGGGTATGACCCCCTGGCGCGCCTCGGTGAGATCGAAGGCGAAGAAGAAGAAAGTCTTGCCCCGGCCGTTGTAAATCTTGGGAAGCACAACGGGGCCACCCATCGAGTAGCCGGAGGTGTTGGTGACATTATTCGCCCGCGTGGGAATCAACTCTCCCCGGGCGTTCAAAGCAGCGTTGTTGTTGTATTCGTAAGCCTGGCCGTGCAAATTCGACGTGCCGGACTTGGTCGTGTACAAAATCAAGCCGCCGCTGGTGCGCCCATACTGCGCGGACATATTGCTGTCGATAACTTTCATTTCCGCAATTCCGTCATAGGGTGGTTGGCGCTCTTGCGTTCCATTGTGATCGATGGCGCTGCCGTAAGACGCGCCGTCGAGATAGTTTTCCGTGGCAAAAAGCTGGCCGCCGTTGATGCGGGAATTGAACTGGCTGCCGCGGAAGATGGAATCGCCGTTGGGCAGCATAGGAGTGTAGCCCGGTTGCATCACCAGTTGGGCCTCGGCCAGGCGAACGTCCATCCCCATGACAACGGGGAGGTCGTGATAGTACTGCGTGTTGAGGGTGGACGAAACTTCAGGGTTTTCAACGTTCACCATCTCCGAAGCTGCGGTCACCTCGATGGTCTGCGTCACTTGACCCAATTCAAGGTGAACGTCCTGTCGGTAATCAGAGCCGCCGGTGAGAATGATCCCGGTGCGCTCGAACGCCTTGAATCCTTGAACCACCACCTGCACGGTATAGGTGCCGAGGATCAAGGGCGGGCTTGCGTAGTTTCCATCCCCGGTAGCTTGCACCACCGTCTTAACGCTGGTGTCCTGGTTGATGATTGTCACCGTGGCATTGGGGACTGCGGCGCCGCTGGCATCCGAAACCAGTCCTGTAATAATGCCGCGGTCAGACCCTTGACCGTAGAGCATCCTCACGGGAGCGATGGCAACACCCAAAACCACTAGGGTGGTCAAAAGAAGCATCCTTAGTTTGGAACTCATGGAAACAGTTACTAATGGCAGTAGCTGCCTGCTCATGCCTTACCTCCTCTCTACTTCTCCTCTTCGGATATTCGGAGCAAACTCTCCGAGGAAATACGAACCCCAAACCTGACGCAATTTCAAACGTGCAGCAGTGCAGTCCACGTAATCCTTTTCCATGATTCAGAGGGTAGTTACCTTCACTCTTTCCTTATTGACGAGGCGGCGATGTCCCCTGTGTGTAACGTTGAGCATCGGTGACGTCGCCCTCGTTTCCACCGTTGGAGTTACGGAACTCAGATCGTGTGGGGCGTCATGTCCGTAGTGAGCACCACACGCGAACTGAATCCTATTGTCCGACTAAAAGCCAAAATAATGTTGTCTGACTACCCACAGCGGCGAGCAATCGTTTGCAGCAAACGTTTGCTGCCGCACGTGCAATAAACCATAATGCTTTTCTATTGTCAAGAGGAATTTTTTGGGGTAGTTTGCCCGCCTAGATTAGAGTAAGTTCCGCATTTGATTCAGGAAGAATGTCACGTCTCTTCCTGGGGTTTTCCCGGGCGCGCTCCTCTCCACCAAGCTGACCTTACGAGGTCTCACTCGTGTTAGGCGCGACATTTCGCCGCTAGTTCCTCACCGCACCTTCTCAGGGAGAGGTACGGTTGCCATTGGTCCGCCGCAGCCTCCAACGAACTCTGAGAGGGATTTTTGTCCCCAAGCTGATGATGCCTAATGCTCGTCCTCCAGACGGTGGGAAGACATCGCACGGCGTGCTTGGCCCCGCATTACTTCCAAATCAGCAGCCTTTTTTTCCAGCTTCTCGAAAATCTCCATTTGCTCCTGGCTTTCTTTGACTTTGCCAAGCTTCCGATAAACAAATCCAAGCACGTAGTGATACTGAGACGATAACGGCTTGATGGCAACAGCATGCTCGAGCGCGTCAGCAGCACGAGGCCAATCCTGGAGCGTTCGGTAAGTCTTTCCCATTTGATAGTATGCGGAATCGGAGTTCGGGTTCTGTTCGAGTGCTTTCCGGGCGTACGCTAGTGAGAGATCAAACTCACCTCGATGGTTATAGTAACCGCTCAAATTCACGTACGGCGGATCGAAATGCGTACCCTCTTTCTCGCTGATCTGGATGGCGCGTTGGTAGCTCGCCAGGGCGCCCGCGTCGTCGCCAAGCGCGTCCAACGCGAAGCCTAGAGCGTTGTACGCTTCTTTGTAATTGGGATTCAGCCGGATTGTCGTCTCAAGCTCTTGCCGGGCCTGTGGGAAATTGTCCTGGGCGGCAAGGATTCTGCTCAGGTCGTAGTGGATTTCCGGCGAGCCGGGCTCCAAACTCCGTGCCGCTTCGAGCTCCCGCTGGGCCTCTTCATACCTTCCGATGACCGTAAGAGCCTGCCCGAGGTCCTTATGGGCGTCAGCATTGTTGATATTTAACTCCAGCGATTTGGAGAGTTCCTTGACCGACTCACCAATCTTGCGAAGGCGAAGGCAGACATATCCCAGCATGTAGTGAGCCCGCCAGGAATTCGGATGGTCCCTCACATAAGTGACCAGAAGCGGTTCGACCTCGGCAAACCTGGTGGCTTTTATTTCGTCTTCATACCCCTTGAGCTGGACGAGGTCATCGGCGTTGCTTGCCTGGGATTTGCCGGTTTCGAGCGACGAAGGGCGAGCCCGAACCGGTCCCTCCGAAGGGGCCTGCAGTGGGCCAAGGATGCCGCCAGCTACCTGCCTAGTGGATGAGAGTAGGGCCAGCAAGGCACACAAAAAAAGGAGGAACTTTCCAAGCCGTGACACGCTAGCTCGCCTTGTGCAGATAGCTTGGGTCCTCTTATTGGCCTGGTAATGAATCACTTTCTGCATTGCAGTGAGCGATTATAAGGCCCGGCGGAGCGTGAGTTCAAGTCAGCTCCGTCCAATCAGAAGTTGAGCAGCCTCAACTGCAGGAGCACTTTCTGTTCGCGGGGCCGATCGTTAGAACTCGAAATGACTCCTGAGACCGCCGTTTTTCGAAAAGGGCGACGAGTGGCGCATCGGCGTGACGCCAGTTCGTCAAGAGTTAATGAACGGCGCCTTAACTGCCGCCCGCAGGGCTTCCGGTCATTTCTCGGATGAACTTCACCTCTTCCGGGCGATACGGCGTGCCATCCTTTCGGAAGATTTCGTGGAACCAGACCGCAGGTTGACGGTCCGTGTACGGGTGTTCCCATGAGTCCCAAGGAAGGTAGGTCTGCGTTTTCCCAGCAACAAAGCCCCAGTTCATTGCGGCGACCTTGTATTTTTTGGCGATGGGTAGGATACCCTGGAAAGTGCTCCCATTCCCGCGGGCCATATACTCTGTGCACAGGATCGGCCGATGGTAACCCAGCAACGACTTCAAACGCCTCTCGAACAACCCCGGAACATCATAATTGTGGAACGAAATCACGTCAGACATTTCCAACTGCACTCTTTCGAGGGGGCCAAGCTTGTCGAGGGGAGACCAATCGTTGTCTTCCCATACGCCGCTGGTGAGCGGTTGGTCCGGACCAGCCGCGCGCGCCCACGCGTAAACCCTCGGCAAGAGCCTGAGCACCAAGTCAGCCTTGTTCGGCGGTTCCTGCTTTCCATAGGAGGAATCGTTGCCGTTGCCCGGTTCGTTCCAAACGTCCCAACCCAGCACCCGCGGGTCGTGTGCAAACGTTCCCACCACGCCTTTTACGTAAGCTTCGAGACGGGGGTATTGGGCCGGATCCTGCAGAGCGGCAGCCCCGGGGCTTTGCACCCATCCTGAATTGTGAACTCCCGGCCGCGGGTCGCGTTGCTTCCCCAGTTTGGGGAACGGGTCCCAGCACGAATCAAACAATACAAACAGCGGCTTGATCTTGTGTTTTGACGCAATGCTCAGGAAAGAGTCAATCCGCTTCTGGAACCCTGCGGAATCCTGTTGCCAGAGGAGATCATGCAGAAAAACTCGCATGGTGTTCATCCCCAGCCCTTCGGCCCAGCCCAATTCCAGGTCGATGCGTTGGGGGTCAAAGGAATCGGCCTGCCACATTTCGAGCTGGTTGATGGCGTCAGCGGGGATGTAATTGCTTCCGACAAGCCAAGGCTGCTTCGCGTACCAGTCATTTGCGGTTTTCTCGGACCAGCGCTGCCGTTCTGCTGCCTTTGTCACCATCGTAACACTAAACATCAGGAGAATGCCGATCAGTAATTTTTTCATGCTCACCTCGAAGACAAAATGTAGCGGGGGATTATACACTACTGTCGCTGCATCGACTCCGCCCAACTCATTTCTCCTTTATTTTCATCAACATCGTTTCAGGACGACCGTAACTCATTTGTTTTCATCAACATCGTTTCAAGCCCGGAAACCGACATTTTTTCTACATTTGTTTTCAATAACATCGTTTGACTATCCTTCATTTTTGGCAGGCTCATTTTTTCGCCTCTCGCTACCCAAGTGCATGTTAAGCCTTTTTATTTCAGTTAGATACGTTTTTGAAGGGTTCCGCCTCTCCATCGATAACCCCTTTATTTTCTGATATATCGTTTCAAACTACGAGCAATTTCCCCCATTTCCTTCACCACCCCCTCCTCGTGCAGCTTTTTCATCTTCTCCAGGTCGGCGGGAGTGGTGACGTAATGCTCGCGCGCCACCGATTGGACGAGCCGCCGCAAACTGTCCGCCGTGATCCTGAGCCGCATCATCCGGGCGTGCAGCCGGTCCTGCCGTCCGCGGCTCACGTCCTGGGCCTGGCGCACCGCGTAGCCTTCCTGCATGCGGTCGGCGCGATTCATCAGCCACGTGGCGCGGGCCAGACGGATCACCAGCCCCTCCTGCGCGGCATCGGTGGGGCGGTAGGTTTCCCAGAGTCCTTCCAGCAGTTGCTGGAAGTGGGCAGGCTCTTCGCCGAGGGCGCGTAAAGCCACCTCTTCTTCATTCGCGTAGAGCCCATGGCGCAAGTGGGCGGCACGGATGCGCTCGCGGCCCTCGTCCGTCGCCGGGCCGTCGGAAAGCTGCTGGTTCCGCCGGATCGCGGCCAGTTTCTTCTCGGTCATTCGCGGGCTTTTTACCAGTGACATAAAACCTCCCAGGGGCAGTGGGTAGTGGACAGTGGTCAGTCAGCGTTCAGCTTTCCGCCATCAGCTATCAGCTTTTAGCCGCGCTGGGGCGCTGGGACTCGCAAAAGGCGCTCGCTGCCTGCCACCTTTTGCCCGATCTGTGGCACCACACACCCGATACCTGAAACCTAGCCCCTGCCCTTACTGCGCGATTTCACTCCGGCACAGTTCGCCACTCCCTACTCCGGCATGGTGGTGGCCATAGCCTAGTGTTACTTCTTCGGATTTCCTGCCGGTAGGAAAAATTGCATCAAATTATCCTCACGATTTCCTACCGGTAGGAAAGCGTGCTGCGGGGTCGCCGATTTCCGGGCGCGTGGCAGGTGCGGCTCGCGAACCGTCCATCTTGCCATGTCGTGGGAACGTCAGCGCCGGATGGGTTATGCTGTAGCGACGGTCTATGAGCGCCGACGGCGGTCATAGATCGCCGCCTGGAGTTTCTACATTTTGGGTCCAACGGCACGGTGTACGGAGCGAAGCTGGAGTGCGGCCGCTTGCTGCCGCTCTTTCACCAGCCAGCTCGCTGGCTGGGGCTGGCGCTTGCAGGGCAGGAATGTGAATACAGACCGGGGTGGGGGTGGAGTTCTGTAGGTCCGCGGCTCGTTCCCTCCGGGCAAGGAAAAGCCGCGGATCTGCGGAACAGGTCGCTACACGTGCTGCGTTCCTGCGCCCCTGACGGGGCTGCGGAACGGTCACCCGCCGGTTCCAGAAACGGCGAGTGCGGGTTTGCAGGAATTGTGGATGGGCAGTTCGAAGCCGGTAATGGCGATTGAAGAAACAATTGCGCTCCGCCGGACGCAAACGAAAGTATACTTTCTACGGGCTAAAACCAAACTTTTATTCCGGCTTAGGGAGCTGCGGGAAGGACGGGCGTAAATTTGACGCGCGGAAAATGAGGATCATTATGATTATGCACCGAATCACCATCGTGTCGATTCTCGCGGTCGTTGCCACAGGCTTGTCATCGGCGACCGCCCAACAGCATCCGGTGGTCCTTCTGGACGGCTACCACAATGATCAGCCTCAGCCGCATTATCGCTGGGAAGGAACGTACCCGGGCGGCTACTCGGAGTTCGGCAAGCTTCTCCAGTCTCTAGGCGCCGAGTTGCGCACCCTCCGCGAGCCTTTGACCGCGGACCGGCTCGTTGGAGTAACGTGCCTCATCATTGTCAATCCCTACACACGCGTGCAGAGCGCCGATCCGAAGTCTATCGGCAGAGACGAAATTGTGGCGGTGCGGGAATGGGTGCGAGCGGGTGGTCTTCTCGTACTGCTCGGAAATGATCCGGGCCACATGGAGCTCGAGCACTTCAATGAATTGGCGCGCGAGTTCGGCTTGGAGTTTCTGAACAGGAAGCATCTGAATACCCAGGGACTATCCCATCTGACCATTCCGCTTGCGGGGGGCGGCCCCTATTTCGGCGCCGGCGGTACCGCTTATTTCGTGGATGTGGCGCCTCTCGGAGTCAGCGCTCCGCATGCACACACACTGATCTCCGACAACAATGAGACTATCTCGGAGCTCGTGGCCTTCGGGCAGGGCCGGGTGCTGGCGCTGGGCGATCCCTGGGCTTACAACGAGTACATCAATACACGCGACAATCACGCGCTCGTCGAGGCGCTATTCCGCTATTTATTCGGCGCCGAAGCCGCGGCTCCGCCAGACCCGAAGAAGCCGATTCCCTTCGATGGGTCGGGCGTGCGGCCCGGCCCAATTCATCTCGAGGCCGGGAGCGGTTCGGTGGCCGTTTCGTGGCCCGACGAACGATCGCGAACCTGGACTGCCACCTTCTCCTTGCTCCCCGGCCAGCCGCTCATCGCGGCGATTGCCGTGGACGGAAAGGCAGTTCTGGAACATGCCACGCCGGTTTATCGATGCCACACCGGGAAGCGGCACGGAGGTTGGGACGAGTTTTTCGATCTTCCTCCCTCTCACCCGGAAGGAACGCGAGAGTTCTGGGCCGCCTTTATGCCGGTTTCCGCTTCCGCCCAGACGGTGGGGAACCGTCTCCAGATTCAGTTCGAGGGACTGAAGGCGGGCATCCTCCAAGGCGCCGTCCGCTATACGTTCTACCCCGGCATGCGGCTGCTGCACCAGGAGGCGGTAGTGGTGACGCATGAACCGGACACCGCGATTCTTTATGACGCCGGTCTGCGCCTGACAAATGCGCCTGGCGAAATCGCCTACTACGATACGAAGGGCCAGTTGCAGAGGACGCTCTCCACCGGCCCGCAATGGAATCCCACCCAAGTGCGATACCGCGCTCTGGCCGGCACACTCAGCGGCGGCAGCGTTGTGGTTTTTCCTGCCCCACACCAGTATTTCTTTCCGCGCGACCGCACCACCAATCTGGCGTACGTGTGGCACACGAAGTTCGGCAACGCGTTCGGTTTGGGCATCCGCCAGCCGACCGACGACAACACCAGCTTCTACCCGTGGTTCAGCGCTCCTCCGGGATCGGAGCAGCACCTGGGAGTCTTTTTCCTTCTTTCCGACGCAGCTCCCGCGGATTCACTCGCGGAAGTGTTGAAATTTACCAACAGCGACCGCTTTCCCACGGTTGACGGCTATAAAACCGTTACCCTGCATTGGCATTTCGGTTACACCGTGGAGGCGATGCAGAAGGGGTTCGACTGGGTTCCACCCTTCAAGCCCGTGCTGAAGGACATGGGCGTGAATGTGGCGGTGCTGGCTGACTTCCACGGCGATGGACATCCGCGCGATCTCAATGCCGTCCGCTTGCAGGAGTTGGATAATTTCTTTCGCGGATGCCGGGCCCAGTCCGACGCGGATTTCTTGATGTTTCCCGGCGAAGAGGCGGATGTCCACCTCGGCGGCCATTGGATTGGAATTTTCCCCAAGCCCGTCTACTGGTTTATGGGACGGCCCGAGGGCACGCCCTTCATCACCACCGACGCGCAGTACGGAAAGGTATACCATGTGGGTGATGAACACGATATGTTTAATCTCATCCGGCAGGAAGATGCTTTCGTTTACACCACCCACCCACGGACCAAGGGCTCCAAGGGCTATCCAGATGCCTACCGCGATAAGGACTTTTATCTGGATTCCCACTTTTTTGGGGGTTCCTGGAAAGACATCAATGTCGACCTGTCCAGCCCTCGCTTGGGCGATCGTTCTCTGAATCTGCTGAACGATATGAGCAACTGGGGGCAGCCGAAGAAAATCCTGGCGGAAGTGGACGTCTTCAAAATCAGTTCCGAGGACGAGCTCTATGGGCACATGAACGCAAACTATGTCCGCATGGATCGGCTGCCGGATTTTGATCACTACGGCGCGATTCTCCCGCCCTTGAGGCGCGGCGACTTCTTTGTTTCCACCGGGGAAGTGCTGCTTCCGGAAGCAAGTATCCATGCCGGCGCAAACGGGGACATCGTGGTGCACGCGCGAGTGCGGTGGACTCTCCCTCTGCGCTTCGCCGAGGTGGTGTGGGGAGATGGCAAGAACACCTTTAATGAGACGATCTCGCTGGAGAAAACCGGGCCGTTTGGGGATTCGACGTTCGACTGGACTGTGCAGGCGGGAGAATGGAAATGGGCCCGGTTCGCCGTCTGGGACATCGCATCCGACGGGGCGTTTATTAACCCAATACTCCGGTAGACCGCCGGGAACGCCTCAATGCCCAGTGTCCGGGGACCCGGGTGGGTGCCTGGGGGTCTGTTGAGGCATGGAGGAAAGTGAGGGAGAGCACAACCTCTGGAATAGCTCACGATTGAAGTTTTCCGAGTCGTAAATGCCGTCGAGTTGGCTCGTTGCTACCCAGGGAAGCCACGCGCGATGCAGGCCGAAGCCTCGGACCGGAGCCAGGCTCCAGTGTTCCTGCTGCCAGCCCGGCCCGGGAAGATCATAGAGACGGCCAGGGATCGCGACCATGACCTTGGTATCGTGCAGCAGAACCCTTGCGACAGCAAAATAGTGCGGGTCTTTCGTAAAGGAGTACACCTTCGCGTAATCGCCAGCGTCATCCGACATATATTCGTCAACGAGCGAGTGCCCGGTAGCAATCAGTTGCACGCCAATCGTCGAGATGCCACGTTTCCAATGCAACTCCACGTTGTCTTCGGCGGCCGGCATGGGAACGTTCCAACAGTAAATCCAGGTCTCGGCATAATTAGCTGCAGCTACCACGCGGTTGAGCCACTGGGGGTCCTGGGTTGTTTGATAAAGCGCCAGGTAAGCCTGGAGGGATAGCGTTCCAGCTTCCTTGTCGATGATGTCGGGATTATCAATGGTTCCCCCGACGAATGCACCGTGGGATTGACCTGATGACCAGCAGAAGTCGGCGGCGCGGATTGCTGCCTGCAGGTATTTCGCCTGCCCGGTCGCTTGGCTGAGGAGCGCAAGAAAAGGCACGGCATTATAGCTGGACAGTTCGGAAGCGTCCGCAACCTCGCCCGTGCCAGGTTTCCAGGAGCGAGGGAAACCTCCATCTGCGCGCTGCTGGGTAAGAAGCCAATCCGCGAACCCGGTACACCACTCAACCCACTCCGGGTGATCTCGCCCCTCGTTTCGTTCGTGGGTGTAAGCCCCAACTATGCTTGTGAAATCATCGCCAAAAGAACGAAGAAATAACATTTGATCCCTGGGAATCGCCGGCACCGGCTGCCCTGTGACCAGATCAAAACCTTCGCCAACCGGCGGGTCCATTTTCAGTCTCAAAAAGGAACTGATGATGGCGAGGGCAAGTTTGCGATGCCATTGCCCACGAGCGCTGGGGTCTCGATCCGCGTCCTCGAGCAAGAGCCTCGCCGATTCCAGGTTCTTGCCCGTAAAGCCCATCACGGCTTTATGATCAAAGTGAGGGGAGCGAGAACCCTGCCATTCGATGGAATTGGAAATACCCGTCCCGCCAGGCATCATTTCAACACGCCCCGCGAGCATGTCAATGATGCTTTGGCGAACAAGGGCGATATCCTGCGGGTAAACGGCGGGTTTCAAAACGCCCCACGCCCAACGCCAGTCATTCTTGCAAAAATCCGCAAAGGACCGGTCGCTAAAGCCGAACCGGAAATCCGCGCGATAACGCTGCACCAGACCGTCTTCAATCGGGTGATACCGCCTGCGCCAGCCATGCACTTGCCCGCCAGGGTACGTGCCACCACGATACGTTACTTCGCCTTCCGTGCCTGGGAACCAGTAGCCCGCGCTGAGATGGGCGGACGTATCGTCGGCCCCCACTGCTCCGAATTGGAAGCCCTTATCAATCATGGTAGTAGTCGCTTCCGTGTCGTGTGAGTCGGCAACAGTCGTCTCACCCGTGGGTGCGGGGTCCACAACCGTGATCGAACTGCCATCGTGAAACAGAACGCCGATCATCGGAATCGGCAACCTGTCTTCGCGAATCCGCAACTTCCCCTCGCCGTCGCGATAGGTGGCTGCGCCTCCGATGGCGAGATCAGAAAGATGCTCGGTCCCTCCGTAAATCATTCCCGGAGCAAAAAAATCTACCTGTGAGCGAGGAAAATCCCCTTTCACCGAGAAAACGATGGAGGAGAGAAAACCTCCCGGCGCCTGCCCCGCAACGGTGAGCTTTCGCGCAAGGTTCAAAGTCGAACCGGCGGTCGTCCAAAGATCCACAACATGAAATATCACTTTACCGGGACCGGCAACCGCTGCCGTCCCTTCAAATCCAGTCGGGGTTCTGCGAACGGAATCATAACCCTGCGCAATGCCGGGCTGGCCGGGGTCGCCCGAACTGTAGGCAATTTCGATCGGTACGCAATGCGTGGCCGATGAGGACGTGGACCCCTGCGTTTCCAAATCCCAATAACCCCTCGTCGATTGCACGGCCAGGACCTTCGTTCCGTTCGGGAGTTGTCCCAAATCGGTGGCTTCCTTCGCCTGCACCCACGGAGCATACGCTAACGCCAAAAGAAGGAGAATCGGCCCGCTCCACACGGCTATCCTTAGCGTCATTTTTTGACTCATAGTGAATCCTCTCGGGCTCTTCGGGATCTCCGGGTGCGAACAAACACGGATCCCCTTTTCCAGGTAAAGGGCGAAGGCGGCGCGCTCAGGAGCATCAATCTCTTCGATCTCAAGCTGAGCGCGGAAGTCTCCGCCATGCTGATCATTGGGTCTTGGCAATAACGGTCTATATTAATCTCAAACAATTTCGATTGCCGGCTCGATTGTCGTGACTCGTGGGAAAAAGGTCAAGACCGTTCTCAAGACACCTGGTTGCCCAATAATATCGCCATCGGTTGTGTGCGTAGCCGGCGGTTTGCTCACGGATCCACATTTGTCGAGGGTAAATGGTTTGATGATGCCTCACTGGTGACGTAACTCGATACGAACGTTGACGTCAACCTTGAGAGGGGGTAAGCTGATGAGTTTGGATGCATTCGCCCTTACCACCTGACGACAAAGAATTGGAGTCGGTCTACAAGATGGCGTATCGCATGAAAGAGGTAGCTGAGCGAGCTGGGGTCTCAATAACGACCGTTTCCCATGTAATCAACAAGACGCGTTTTGTTGCTCCCGAAACCCGGGATCGAATCCTCAAAGCAATTCAAGAGCTTGGCTTCTATGCGGATGCCCAAGCTCGCCGCCTTAAACGCGGACGAAGCGATTCTTTCGGACTGATCGTGTCTGACATCAGGAATCCATTCTTTCCCGAAATCATTACGAGCTTCGAAGACGCTGCATTAGAGCACGGCTTCGACCTTTATCTTTGCAACACAAGTTATGATCCCGCGCGGGCGGAAGCTGCGGTACGAAGGATGATCGAAAATAAAGTTCGGGGAGTTGCGGTCATGACTTCGGAGATGCCCCGCAATGTTGCGGAGACTCTTGCGGGGCACCAGATAGCCACGGTTTTTTGGGATATCGGCGAAATTGCGGCCTACACGAGCAACATTCGCGTGGACTATTCCTCCGGCATTTACGAAGCCATTGATCACCTCTTCCAGCTCGGCCACCACGAATTTGCCTTCATTGCCGGGCCGCAAAACTTGCGGTCTGCGGTGGTCCGTCGAGAAGCCTTTTTGGATGGGCTGCACTCCCATTACATTGAGAACTGCCAGGTTGTCGAAGGTAACCACGGGGTGGACGGGGGTATCTCAGCCGCTCACAATCTGCTGTCCGGCTCAAAGCTTGCCACAGCGATCTTGTGCAGTAACGACCTCACTGCCATCGGGGCTGTCTCGACGCTACAAAAGGCTGGCCTTCACATTCCGCGGGACGTTTCTGTCGTAGGATTTGACAACATTGATTTAGCATCTCTTGCTCATCCACCGCTGACGACGGTGAGCCTGCCAAGAGATTTGTTGGGCAAACTCGCCTTCGAAGCCCTGCAGAATATTCTACTCGCGGAGCGCCCCGAAGGAACCGAGTATGTGATCAAGACTCATCTGAAAATTCGTGAGAGTACGTCTGGGATCTCCCTCGGCGGCGAGAAAAGGGATTTGGAACTAGCTACCCGAGAACCAACAGGAAGTATGCCGCAGGACTTTGCAAGCTAATGAAGAAGGCTCGCTCAGAGGCAAATTTCAATCCCATCCAGAAGCCTTGAATCATGGAAGCGGCTTGTGTGAAGGCGTTCAGGGATCTGCGGTGGGCTTTCGGGCTCCTGTACTGGTCCTTGGCTTGCGTCTTCGCTGCTGTGGGCGGTTTACCTTTTGCCGCCCCCCTCTAACTCTTGCTTTGCTTTCCCAATTCCCTTCAAGCGTGTCTCTCGCCACCGCATTTCTTCCGGCATCGTCTCCCCTCGCTGGTCCTCTTCCGCATGGCTCGTTTCCGCCCGCGCTATCCGCTCCTGGACTTGTATCCGGATTTCCCTTTCCTGGTTCTGCGCGCGTTCATAAAAGAATTTTCTCTTGACTTCGGGGCCAATACGCATTAAATGCCACAGGCCGAAACTGGATGTCGAAGGCCGGATTATGGTAAGTTTTCGATTTCGATTCCACCTAACGGGCGGATTTGGCGGCGGATACATTTGAGAAGGAGGCTCGTATGGATCGCAAAATGGGTCGGGATTGCATCGAAAGTCGGCGACGCTTCCTGAAAACCGTGGGGATCGGCTCCGGAGCGGCTATGCTTTTGCCGGACGTCGCAGGACCGGGTCAAAAGGCTGACTTCCCCAGCCTTCCCCAATTGCGTGCCGGGCACGAGAAGCAAGTGATCGTCGCACCTGAGAAAACGTATCGCATGATGGAGTGGGAATTCCACACGCCTCCCCAGGAGACCTTCAATATCAATTGGGAGGCCGCCATGAAGGCGGCCCGCGATTCGGGTGCTGAGAGCATGATGTTTTACTCCCAGGACCACTGGGGTTATGCGTTCTATCCTAGTGATGTGGCAGTTCGCCACCCGCACCTGCAGGGAGATTTGTTCGGCACCGAGGTGTCCCTGGCACGCAAACTGGGCATGTCGGTTGTCTGTTACTACAGCCTGCAATTCAACAATCAGAGTATTCTGCGCCATCCCGATTGGGGCTGGGTCAATGAGAAAGGCGAACAGCAGGATCTTCGCTGGTACATCGCCTGCCTCGATAGTCCTTACCGCCAATACGTTCTGGGCATGATGAATGAAATATTTTCACGGTACGAAGTCGACGAACTGTTCCTCGACATCTTCGGCATTCAGTTCGTCGTCTTCCACTCAAGCGGACGTGACCCATTTTGCTATTGCCGGCACACGGAGGAATCCTGGGACAAAGATCATCCGGGCGATCCTTTTCGGGACGGATTCCAAACCAGGGAAGGGTGGGAGCGACGCTATCTATGGCATCAGAAGAGATCGATGGTCGATATGCTGGATGAAATCGTCGGGATTGCCAGGAAACATCGCCCCAATGTCATCATTTCCTTGAACGGTGGCCCCGAGGATTTCCCCGACGAGATCATGCAGAAGGTGAGTTTTATCTATGCTGAACCCCTTCCCTGCCCCACGGGAATCGCGCTGGGATCAATCCTTATGCGCGGTTGGGGACGCCCCTATTACCAAGCCGGGGTTTTCACGCAGCAAGGCTATTTGGATACGTACCCGGGGTCAATACCGCGCGTTCAGGCGGATGCGCTGATTGTGCAGAACGCCCGAACTTTCTTTGTGGGCAACGCACCGATTGTCAGCGGCCTCGATGGCCAGGGTTTTTCCAAGCGGTGGTTTCAGGTCGCCAAAGAGACTTGGGAGGATGTCAGGAATGTGGATTCCTTATTGCAGGGTGTCCAGCCGCTTTACAGTACAGGAATGCTTTACAGCGCCTTGACAGGAAAAGAGTTGGACGCGCAGAAACGGCCGGTCGACTTTCGCCGGTCGAATCTCGGAGCTCTGGAGACGATGACCTACGCGGGCCGGCCAGTGGAAAGCCTCCCGGAATTTCGTCTTACGAGCGAAGATTTGAAGAAGTTTGAAGTGCTGGTGCTTCCCGAAGTCGAGGTGTTGTCGAGTTCGCAGGCGGAAGTCATTCGCCAGTGGGTTAAGCAAGGGGGAGCGTTAATTGCCAGTTATCGTTGCGGGTTCTTGGATCAGGATTTTCATCCCCAATCAAACTTTCCTCTGGCGGACGTCTTTGGGGTGGACTTTGTCTCCGAAGATCGGAAGTATGCCACGGACTCAGAGGGAAAAGTTAAAGAGGGGTTTACTGCCACATATCTTGAATCCTCGGGACATCCTCTGGCCAAGATTTTGGCCGTCAGTACGGTGGGGCTGCCGGGGCCTTTCCTTAACTTGAAGCGCACCACGGCGGAAGAGGTGATGCATTATCGCCTGCCTTTCATGGTGGAGGATTTGCCGCATCACGAGTGGTTCAACTGGGGTCCTCCCCCGCCGGGTGAGGAGCAGGGGGGGACAGCAGTCACGTACAACAGGTATGGGCATGGTCACGCCCTCTATATCGGCGTTCCAATTTTTCGCGCCATGCATTCGCGGCCGGTCTGGATCCAGAGGTGGGTCCCCGACCTGCTACGGCAGTTGGTCCCTCGGCCCATTGCGGAACTCTCCCCGGAACCATTTTCCGAATATGTCCATGGCACGTTTTTCTGGGACGCCAGCAGGCGGTTCATTCTGGTACAGATTTTGAACACCCTCGAGCTGGTCACTGAGGGAGAATTTCGGCCGGCGGGGAAGGTCGTAATCCGTACTGATCGCGCCCGGCTCAAAGTGGTGGGAGCGCGCATCGTGTGGCCGAAGGAACACGATCTGGAGGTGCTCTCGAAGGAAAACTCCACACGCGTAGAAGTGCCTGCGACGGGACGCTATACGGCCCTTTATCTGAAACTGGAATGATCTTCGAGGGCACTTTAATAGCATCACGAAGGGGCGAAGCTCGGGCAGACACGATCACGAGTGCGGCGCCAGGATTCGGCGGCGGGAAGGTAGCCCCTAAACAGCGATCAACGACAATATGATTCATAATCCGGTAAGGGCTTTTTGCCGGCGTGCAGTTTCGTTCAATGCATCAAACCCCGTCAAGGAGGTCGTTTGCAGGGACTCTCTCTCAATTGGCTCGATTACGCCATCATCTTAGGATACTTTGCCATCATCCTGATCATTGGCTATATTCTGCGAAAGCGCATGGTTTCAAGCCACGAGTTTTTCATGGCCGGGCGCTCATTGCCTGTTTTGATCACCGGCATTGCATTTGTTGCGGCGAACTGTGGTGCACTGGAAATCATGGGCATGGTTTCAACCAGCGCCAAATACGGCGCGCGTGCCAATTCATTTTATTGGATCGGCGCCATCCCAGCCATGTTGTTCCTGGCCTTATTCATGATGCCCATCTACTACCGCAGCAGAGTGCGCAGTGTACCGGAGTTTCTGAAGCTGCGTTATAACGAGCCCACGCGTGCTCTGAACGCCATGTCCTTCGCCGTGTTGATGATTATGGTGTCCGGCATCAGCATGTATGCGATGGCAATCATACTGCGGGCGTTTTTGGGCTGGAGCTTTCATGCCAGCGTCTTGATTTCCGCTGCCATTGTTTTGGTCTACGTCGTCCTCGGCGGCCTGACAGCCACCATTTACAACGAGGTGCTCCAATTTGCCCTGATTGTAGTGGGTTTGGCGCCTCTCACCTATTACATCCTGCGCGATTTTCACGGGTGGCACGGTCTATTGACCGCCCTGCCACCGAACCTACGTCATACGTGGGAAGGTGTGCCGGTGGTCAGTCCAGGGCTTGCCATGATGGACGGCTTCGGCATCACCCTCGGGCTGGGTTTCGTCCTGAGTTGCGGTTACTGGTGCACGGACTTTTTGCTCGTCCAACGAGCGCTCGCCGCCAAAGACCTGTCGTCTTCGGTAGAGACACCTCTAGTCGGAGCGGTGGCGAAACTGTTCTTCCCGGCGCTGGTGGTCCTGCCGGGACTTGGCGCTGTGGCGCTGAATATGCACGGCCTCGCAACACGCTACGACCTGGCGCTGCCCTCTCTGTTGGGACGGTATTACTCTCATGGCCTGCTGGGGTTGGGGATTACTGCGATGCTGGCCAGCTTTATGTCCGGTATGGCCGGCAACATTACCGCGTTCAACACAGTGTGGACTTACGACATTTACCAAGCCTATCTGGCGCCGGATCATTCCGACCGGCACTATCTGATAGTCGGACGTGTGACGACGCTGGTGGCAACGCTTCTGAGCATCGCAACGGCCTACATCGCGCTCAGCTTCAATAACCTGATGGACCTGGTACAGCTCCTTTTTTCCTTTTTCAACGCCCCTCTCTTCGCCACCTTTCTCTTGGGAATGTTCACGGAATGGGCTACACCCTGGGGAGGGTTCTGGGGATTGCTTGCCGGAGTTCTGGCTTCGCTCGCTCACCAGCGTGCCTATCACAGCCATTTTCTTAGATACGGAAGCGAAATGTCCGCCAATTTCTATGGCGCCATGTGCGCCTGGGGTGTGTGCATGGTGGTAACAACGGTGGTAAGTCTCTTCACCCGGCGGAAGCCCGCTGAAGAATTGGTGGATTTGGTACATCGCCGGGGGGCCGAGGGATCGAAGGAGTACAAATCGCGGATGCGTTGGGCTTGGGTTTTCGCCGGGGGGATCGCGGCCGCCTGCATCGTCTTGAATTACGTCTTTTTCTGATCCTCCTAAGCGCGATGACATTCAGGAAAAATGCAATTGGATGTCTGCCCAGCGGCAGGCGAAGAAGAATGGAGTTAGGTGAGGGAATGAAACTTTGCCGTTGGGCTGTAGCTTTTGTGGCTTGTCTACTCGCGGTACCGGCAATTGGGGCGCAGAGCGGCTGGACCATCGGCAAGCCGGAGTATCCCTCGTTCTTGGATCAGACTCTTTCGATGGTCGTAACCCGATCCGATCTCGAAAGCGAGATCCAGGAAAAACTGGAGCGCGTGCGTCATTTTTTGGAAGAACAGAAACTGGGCGGTGTGCTGTTGACCCAAGGGTGCAACATCGACTGGATCACGGGCGGTTTGGCAGACAGTCATGTGGTGCTCACGAGCGGGTTGGGCGCTGTTTCCTTGTTGATTACGGATGATGGGAGCCGCTATGTGCTCGGAGACCACAATGAAGTGGCTCGCGTCGTGAAGGAAGACCTGCCCGGGCTTGGGTTTCAGGCGCGCTCCTACTATTGGTTCGAGGACAAGATCGTTCCTGACCGTAAGCTCCAGACTCTTGGCGAAATTGCAGGCAGCCGAGTGATTGGGACGGATGTTCCCTACGCAAACCTTCGCATAATTGACTCACAGTTCGCTTCGCTCCGCTACGAACTGACGGAGTCCGAGATCAAGAAGTACCGCTGGCTTGGACACAACGCGACCGAAGCAGTGATCGAGGTCTGCAAGACCCTGCAACCCGGCATGACCGAAAGACAGATCGCAGCATTGGCTTCGTCCGCTCTGACGCGTCGCGGCATTCTTCCCACCGTAGTACTCATCGGCGTCGACGACCGGGTTTTCACTTACTTTCACCACCTTCCGACCGGCTTGCCCTTGAGGAAATATGCCATCGTGAACGTCTGTGCCCGCAAGTGGGGCCTGATTG
Source organism: uncultured Acidobacteriota bacterium (assembly GCA_963825395.1). Lineage (GTDB taxonomy): Bacteria > Acidobacteriota > Terriglobia > UBA7540 > UBA7540 > Bog-366. The sequence goes on from CAWGTQ010000051.1 coordinate 142,151, forward strand.
TTTCTGTGGCCAGATTTGTGCATTTTGGGCCGCATCCTGCAAACCTCGCTGCGCGCCAGAAGGCGGCGGAACAAATCAGCGCAGAGTATGAAGCCCATACGATTCCGGGCGTCAAGGCGGGCGAAATGTTGGAAATGGCGAAAAAATGGTACGCTGAAAATGGGTTTCCCGAACACTGGAAAGATCACCATCAAGGCGGGGCGATTGGATACGAGGAACGCGAGTGGATTGCCGCCCCTGAGTCAGAGGAAGTCATCCATGATCGTCAAGCCTTTGCCTGGAATCCGATTATCGAAGGCGCCTTATCTTTCGACACGATTATTGCGTATAAGAATGAAATTGAAAACATTACAGCGACGAAGGATTGGCCCACGATCAACGTGAAAATAAATGGCAAGTTGTACCTAATGCCGGAAATCCTGACCCGGTAAATGTGTATCACAAGCCACCGGTTTTCTGCGGGGGCAACGTCATCTTGACTGACCGCGGGCAATCCTGACGTCGAAACTACCGTGGCTCATGCTTTACTTCGCCTCCCACCGCAGACCCACCTCTTAGCTCTCATCGGCGCACCAAGCTGATTACCGTCACAGAATGCGCAGGAAACTCATAGCGGAAGTTCGCGCCCGAAACCTTCAGCCGGGTGGTCACGGGGCGAATGGTGTCAGGATGCTCTTCATCATTTTTAGTGAGAATTGAGTCGGCATTGAGCGTGCGCACCGTCGCCTCCGGACCGGGGATAAAATCCTTCAGGTCGATGGCCGCGGGAATGGCCCTTCGCCAATCGCGATTCACGACAAACAGAGCGAGATTGTGATGTACGGAATCGGTGGTGGCCAGAACATCGAGAAAGGGAACGTTGGGGATGTCCGGAACCCGATGTGCACCCCGTTGCACGTTATACTCTTCCCCTTCCGTGCGCGTCCGCACCGGCGTGTCTCCAGCGTAATTGGAATAGAGTGAGAAAGCCCAGTACTGTGGCGTAACAAACACGCGTCCACGTTTTTTATAAATCCCCGCAAACTCCACCAGCCCGGTCATATCCGAGACCGGAACAAAATCCGCGTGGCCGAGCAGCATGTTCATCCAACTGGCGCCGAGGATGGCGTCATAGGCCTCGAGACTGGGGTTATCGAGAATTTCCGCGGAGACGCCGCCGAAGACTGAGTAACCAATGTCTTCGAGGAAGGTTCCGTAGATGGTCCGCGGGATCGTGAAGGAGGCACGCTCGCCGGCGAACACGTTGATCTGCGCTTCACCATTCGAGGAGTTCACGTAGGTGGATGGCGATTGGCACCACGCTATATGAACCAGCAGGATGCAAGCCAAAAAAAGCAAACCGATTCTGGAAATTGGGGCTTTCATATGTGCCTCCACAAGAGTTCTTCCCGGGGGGCACTCACCTCGAGTTGACCAGCGCCGCGATTGTCAACGGCACCCCTCAACATTGGACCGCACCTCTCTGCCCGCCCTTGGCTGCCCCAGGCGCGAACACTTTGCAACAATGGGCAGAAGCAAGCATATGGGCTTGGAGTAATCGACCTGATTGAATTCTTGTAACCATAGTGTCGCTCGGCCGTGAAAGCTCGAGCCCATTTTCCGTGGTTCCGGTTTCTAAGTGGCATCCAGTATTTGGACACTATGACGTAAACAGGGTCTTATGGAATCTCTTACCGAGGCCAGCGGAAATGACTGGCGACCCGTCGTCCCTTCGTCTAAACTGAACCACCTGGGTGAAACGGAAGCGGGCTATGCTGGGAAGCAGCCGTGCCGCGGGATAACTTGGTGGGCTTGTCGAGCCGATGAGGTGGGGAAAGTGGGGCTCACGGTTTCCCGCTTCCTGCTCCAGACGTAAGCATTCGTACCCGTCGTCATTGACCTCATCGGGCGATACACGCCCATACCTTGAGAATCCCTGGGTTGAACGTGCGGAACATCGCTGCATAGAAAAACGTCACTCTCCATTTCATGGCATATCAAGATAGCCCGGCGCGAGCTTAGCGAAGCTCGAGCGCGTACCATGGCAGCGGATGAACCAGCCAGCCATTCCGCTCAACCTTGGCCGGAGGTACAAGACATAGCCGATGAGCCACCCGACTCGAGTGCGCTATTCGATTGTCGCATTAGCGATGGCGATCAATATGGTTTGTTACACAGATCGGGCCTGCATCGCGCTGGCGGGCCCGAGGATACGAGACGAGCTGCACTTCTCCCAGTGGCAGATGGGACTGGTTTTCAGCATATTCTCCCTCGCATACGCTGCTGGGCAAGGACCCTGGGGCGCCCTGGCGGATCGTTTCGGATCACGCAGGATCATTGCCGCGGCCATCTGCTGCTGGTCCGCTTTCACCGCGATGACCGGAGCCGTATGGGGCTTCGCATCCATGCTAGCCGTACGGTTGATGTTTGGCGCGCTCGAAGCTGCTCTGTCTCCAGCCACGGCAGTGGCATTCACGCGATGGGTGCCGATCAAAGAGCGGGCCACCTCGTTCGGAGCGTTCCTTAGCGGCGGACGGGTGGGGGCTGCGCTGACTCCGCCGCTTGCCGCCATCCTGATGCTCCGATTTGGATGGCGCGTCATGTTCGCCATCTTCGGGGCGATCGGCATTCCGACCGCGGCCGTGTGGCTCTTCTGGTATCGCGATTACCCGTCGGAGCATCCGTCTGTCAACCCTGAGGAGAAGAAAATCGTTTGCGCCGGGATTATTGGACCTACGGAAACAGGCCCGGTGGCCGCGCCAGGCTGGGGAGAACTGTTCCGATCGAGCCGGTTGAGGTCTCTGGTGGGGGTGGCCTTTGGCTCCACATTCCTCTGGCAGTTCTACATCACGTGGTTTCCTACGTATCTGATCGAAAAGCTCGGGATGCCGTTGCGCGAAGCATCTCTATACGCCGGCATGCCGTTCTTATTGGGTGCGGTTGCGAACTGGGCAGGCGGCTTGGCAACCGATTTTCTGACGCGGCGTTTCGGTGCACGGCGCGGTCGGACATTCCTTGGTTGCTCCGGATTGCTGCTGGCCGGCGCCTTCATCCTGCTGGCCGTCTTTTCGCCTGCGCCGCGCATCGGCGCATTGCTGATGGTGGCCTCCGCGGGGGCGATTGACCTTACCCTCGGCGCTGCGTGGTCTTCGGCAGTCGAAATCGGTGGCCGGTCAGGCGGAGCTGCCGCCGGCGTTATGAACGCATCTTCGAACTGCGCCGCTTTCGCCTCGCCCGCGATTATGGGTTGGGTGCTCCAGTCCAGTAACAACTGGAATATCGTTCTCCTGACCGGGGCTATGACTACATTGCTCGCTGCATTCCTTTGGCTGCGTGTCAATCCCCCTCAGCACGTGGGCAGCGCCTCATAGAGGGTCGAGCGGAAAGATGGGCCGTTTCAGATGTGAATAAGTAAACCGTCGCACATTTGCCGCGCAAATGCCAGGCGTATCCACTTCAATGATTCTATGGGCGATGGGGACATAAGCTGCACGATACGCGATCGCCGCCTTTACAACAATGATCGCTAAACGTGTGGGCTCGATTCCCAGCGAGCGAAGTTGCTCGAGATTCCACATGAACATGCGCCGCTCGGTAAGGACGACCTGTACGCCCCCACAATCAATGACTGCCGTGCGCCCTTGGTCGTCCACCATGCCTTCTCGCATCGGCCCGATGTTCCGAAAGATGCCGCTGCTGAGGGTTCGCACGGTCCCTTGAATCTCAACGGGTGGGCCGTGGAGCCTGTCAATTTTGCCGCCCACCTTCAAGCGTACGCGTTGGCGAACGCCGGCGGCGATACATTCCTCGACTGCTCCAGGGTCTGGCAAAAGGACAAGGGCGTTTCGCGCCCCTTGCTTCAAGAGTTCTGCGAGAAGAAAAGTCCCATCGCCAGGGGCCCCACCCCCAAGGTTATCTCCCACATCCACAAGGATGGTTAACCCACCAATTCCGCTCACAGCTTGGCGAACAGCTTCCTCAATCCCCGGCAAAGAGACTTGGAATTCATCCCTCCGTTGCCACATTGCCTGAGCAATGCTTTCTGCGGCTTCTTTCGCTGGATCAACTTCTCCGTCGGAGACGGCCAGCACTGCAAAGCCTGCCTCGGGCACATCTGAATAAGCGAAACCTGCCGCTACGCTGACACTGACAATTTCAGGGTGCCGCTCAAACTCGTGTGCCAAACTGATTGCGTCAGCTATGGGTGGCCGCTCCGTCAATTGCCGCAGGATGTTGGGGAGGAGCGGACGACGCGCCAGCCACATCTTGGGACGCATCCCACGGCTCAAGATACGCTGCAGTATCTCTCCGGCTTCCAGCCCGCGCTCCCGCTGGTCGATGTGAGGGTAGGTATCGTACCCAACGATCACATCTGCCAAAGACACCATTTTTTCAGTTAGATTGGCGTGATAATCGATGGTGACCACAAGGGGCACGTCCGATCCTATGCAATGCCGAACACGGGCAAGGATCTCGCCGTCAGCGTCTGTATGATTCTCTGAAACCATCGCCCCATGCAGGCTCAGAAGAACTCCATCCAGCGGACTGCCAGCTTGCAGGCGAAAGCACAACTCGCCCACGAGAGTTTCAAAGGCTTCCACCGTCAGTGGTCCCGTGGGCATCCCCCAAGCCATTACTGTGGGGACGGCCTCGAACTCAAAGCGCTCGGCTGCATCCAAGAATCCACCCATTTCGGAACATGTGCCGTGCCAATGCGGAGAAATCTCGTTATCGTAGTGAAGAAAATTCTCTGCAAACCTTTCTAGTGTCATGGGTTGCAAGCAGAACGTATTGGACTCATGATAGATCCCTCCTACGGCTATACGCCACATCGAATTGCCCTCCGGCACATTCTCTCAGTATCATCTACCTTTATAATAGATTACTATGGGGTCATTAGAGCTTTCCACTCAGGCGGTACCCTGGGGAGCGACTGTCGAAAAGATCGGGATTCAATCTGACCCCAATTCCGGGTCTGACAGGCGGAGCAATCGATCCCGACTGGACATTGATGGCATCATCGATCAGATCCTTGTAAAACGTACGGATATGAGCTCGGACCGTCTCTTGGAAGAGTGCGCTTGAAACTGAGGTTGCGACCTGCAAGCCCGCAAGCAACGTCAGTGGTCCGGTACAGTCGTGTATCAAGACAGGAATGTTGTAAGCCTCAGCCATTCGCGCAATTCTTACTGTTTGGCTGATGCCGCCTACCCAGGTAGGATCAATAATCAAATAATCAGTCCCCCGCTTCTCCAGTAGGAGACGGAAATGTTCACCTGAGTTGAACATTTCACTCGCTGCAATAGGAGTGTTTACGATCCGGCGGAAGTCCACCAGGGTATCCACGCAGTCGACTCGGATGAGATCTTCGAGCCACATCAACTTAACTTCTTGGAAGGCTTCCGCTATTCGAACGGCGGCCGGGAGACAAAAGAAGCCGTGACCATCGAGGATGAGTTCCATCTTCAGTCCAACACGTTCCCTGATCGCGAAGAAAGGGGCCATCGCCTGCTTTAGATCCTGCGAGTCGATATAGAGGCCCTTCGTCCTATGCGCCACGCGATCTAAGGTCCACAGCTTCATCGCTGAGTAGCCTTCGTTCAGCAACTCCTCAGCGAGCTCGCCGGGAGTATTCGCCGCCGCCCAAGCGTCTTCGAGTGGGCCGGGCCGCCCCAGATCTCCGTATCCAGGCCACCCCTGGTCCATAGCCCCCACGCCGTGTTTAGTCCCATATCCCGGGCCTGCACAACTGTTGTAGACGGGAATTCGGTCCCGCACCTTCCCTCCGAGGAGCTGCCAGATCGGCTGGTGACAAACTTGACCGACAATATCCCACAGCGCCAGATCCAAAGCCGAGATAGCCCGTAACTCCGTCCCCCCTGCTCCGAAAGAACGCGCCCGCTCATATAAAAACCGCCAGTGAGCCTCAATGGGCAGAGCACTGGTGCCAAGTAGTCGCCGAGCCATCCAATCATGAATCATTGCCGCCACTGCATGCGGTGCGTAGTATGTTTCCCCGTGTCCCACCAATCCGGAATCGGTATGAACCCGAACCAGGAGGAGCCCCGGCATGTATTCGTCAGGGATTCGGGTTTCAATTGCCACAATCTTGTGTTCGGTGTCGTTGATCAAACTCACTCCCTTCCATTAATGGACGCGGCCGGAATGGATCAAATTCTCAGCATGACTGTATAAACACCTTTTGGGAAGCTCACGCTTATTCTGCTCAGCCCAACGAAGTTTCCAACTGGAGCAGCCGCCTCTCCGCGATAAATTCCCGTCGCACCTGCGCTCCATCTGAAGGCTTTTCCTTGTGCTGCCCTCCCTTTACTGCAACGGGGGCTTAACACTCACATCAGCATCGGAGGCATGGTAGATGTCGACAAGTTCCTTAAATGCCTTCTCGGCCTCTTTGGATGGGCGCCATTGATCCTTATCGAGCTCACTGTCAAGAAAGGCACGCAGATATATGATGCGCCATCTCCAGGAGTTTTGAACGTACGGGGAGAGCTTGGTCTTTGCTTCACGCACGAGCGCAAAGGCTTCGTCGGCATCCGGATCCGCTTTGAAAGTGAGTCCCTTGGCGGGGTTCCACCAGCGGTCGGTTCCAGGGAAATTGTAGTCCCCGGGAGCACCTGGCCACCAGCGATAATGGTGGTCTTTCTCGAGGATTTTGATGACCTTCGTCATCTCCGGGACCACCGTAGGGGAAAATTCGAAGGACAGATACTCCCGGACGGTGTCGTACGCATCTTTGTTCGGATCCCAGTAAAATTGCGAGAAGATAACCTTATCCATGTCCTCGTATATTCCCTCGGAGTAAGGGAAGCCACCTTGAAATCGGTCCTTAACCAGATTCCATTCCTTCTGAAACCGAGCGGGCTGCGGATTGGCTCCAAATCCTCCCCACGGATACGTACCCTCCATGCTGATCTCCGGAAAACCTACCAACGGTAAATTGCCTGGTACTGGCAGGGTCAGGAAATCAACCTCGTGAGAGCCCGGCTCGGCCATGATGTAATTCACCCAGTCCTGCCTCGGGCGAAGGGCGCTCACCAGTCCGTCCCATTCGTTGTGATCGAAGAACCATGTCGACAACATGACCTTCGAATGCGGAAAATAGTGCCGTGCCAAGCGTGATATTGGCTGGGCGATGTAAAGAAACCCATTACTACCCCATGGTCTGCACAGCTCGCAGGAGCAGGAGCCCGAGTCGTAAGGCCAAATGGTCACATAATCCACTCCCACTCCCGACAAAGCCTCGAACTCCTGTGAGAACTGCTTGAGCAGCAGTTCCTTTGCACCCGGCTTATGAGGGCAGAGCTCTACATTGAAAAAGGCTCCGCGACCGGGCCCAACGGCTCTCAACTCCTTCGGACTGTTGTTGTAGGCCTCATTGGCGACCAGCATGAGGTTGGTGGACATCCCGACACTGTGCGCCGCCACCAGGATCGCCTTGATCCGTTTCAACATTGCCTGCGCGGCTGGATCGCCAAATCCGTCGAAATGATGCATGTCGTACCAGACCGCCAAGCTATTCACGCCCCACAAACTCAAATCTTCCACGTAGGTTTGAATATCTTGAATGGGAGCTTCGTGATAAAAGTTGTGAAAGTGGGTCGCGAAGTAGATTCCACAAACTTCTTTTTGCGGAACGGATGTCCCTCGCCAGTTACCTGGTGTGAAACCATCAGGGCCATAAGTTGAGGTTCGCAAAAACTTACCCACCCCGTAGAGTAAGCCGCGGTCATCGTTGCCAACAATTCGCACTCCACCGCCCGGATTGTCGGCGACCGTATATCCTTCGCGACCTTTTCCCCGGCTGACCTCCAAATGAACCGTCAGGGCTGCTTCGCCGGAATACACGACCTTCGCTCCGCAGCGCTGAGAAACCTGGCGCGCGAAGAGTCTGGCGCTATTCACGACTAGCTTCGGCGGTGTAGCCGGAAGGACCAAGCGGATTGAATCGACAGCACGGGCCGGAAGCCCAGATATTAGAAGGAGCGAAATCGCGAAACCTACTACCCACCTGATCCTTGCCCCCTTTCTTGAAAGCGACATCTCCTCTACCTCCACTTCTTGGCGCTGACCAAGTTTCGGTTCTGCCATCTAGGCGGCAATGTAGAAGTCACCTACTTGTATTTGCCTTGAGGCGTATTAGGCATACTGAGGGAGTTTCCACATCCTCGGGGAGGGTAGCACTTGTTCCAACCAAAGATTCCGTTTTGACAAGGTCAAGGTCGTGGCTTTTATCCAAGGCATACTTCTCATAGCTGGCTCCCTCTTTCCAGGGGAAGTTGTTCAACCGGATATTGTAATGACTACATGCCGTCCCGTAATTACTGATCAACAAGGTCGCTTGAGACTTGTCATGTGAAAGTCCTGCGATAGCTGCCAAGCCGCTCTGGTCTGCGGATCCAGTCGTAACACGCTCAGGAGTGTCGAGGAGAGATTTGAAAGCCTTAAACGTGTAATAGGTTTTCTTGGGGACGCCATGTTCGTTGAATAGGCCCCACATTACGATGATAGCGCCGTGATAGAAATTCGCGATGTTCACGGTACTGTCTTGAAGTAAAATCAGCACTGAGGCGTCGAAAGCCGCCCCGGGTATGCCCTGGACCTCCTGAGCAATGCTATCCACGTACCTAGGCTCTACTAACGCCTTGGCGTCAAAGGGCATGAGCCCCCAATTGCCCGGGAAATAGTTCCATTCGTCTAGAACGCTCTCGGCATTGGGAAAACCGTACTTATTAAGGAGCTCATGAATTTTTGCTGCCTTCATATATACGGCTGAAGGCTGGGTAGAGTAGATGTGCCACGGCACAAAGTCCAAAGGGACCTTGCGACTCTTGCAGTACTCCAGAAATCCCTCCAGGAATGGCACGCTGCTGGCCAAAACCGGTCCACCCACTTTTACATTCGGATCGTAGTTCTTAATGGCTTTAGCCGTGATCTCGTAGAGTTTATAGTACTGCTCAGGCGTGCCGGTCCAGAAATCCCGACCATCCGGTTCGTTCCAGATCTCCCAGTATTTGATGTTGTAGTGGTAACCGTTTGCCCAACCGCTATTGTAATGCTTGATTACGTTCACGCAAATCTTCGCCCATTTTTCAAAGTCTTTGGGAGGATCGATATGCCGCGGAGGCAGCTTGGGATACTCTGCCGTGGGACTGAGGCCGTAGATTATTTCGATGCCGAGCGATTTGATCGACTTCAGGTACCAGTCGGTCTGAAAGAAGTCGTAGTTGTCCGACTGATCGGGGTCGGCTTCAAAACGCGGGAATAGATAATTGATGTTAAGAGCATCGTCAAATGTCCAAGCCACATCATTTAAGCGGACATACTTTATTCCCAGCTCCTTATATTCCGGACTCAAGTCGACCCAACCTCTTTCGCAAAGAGGTCCCCCGTTAACGTCATTGAGATGTCTTATCGTGCCGGCCGGCTTGGAAAAATCCACCTCTATGTCACATGAATTAGTCTGCGATCTAGCTACCTGCAGACAACTAAAACCCGTTAGTAACAACAAAACGCCAACTCTCCTTGGTTCATTCATCCCATCCTCCTCGAAAGTCTTCCTACTTCCCGATATTCACCAAATAGCTATCAGGGGGAAGTGTTCCCAGCAGGGCACCGCAAAACACAACAATGGGCTAGTCGCGCGACATACCTTTGGGAGTCAGCCCTTTCCCACAACTGCGATATCTTCCTAAAGGGCCCCTTCGGTCGTTCCTGAGAGACTTGAGCACTAGAATTGCCCTCTTCTCGAACTATTTTCCAGGGCATCCCCTCTCCGACCCACTATTCCTCTCCGCCTTGGCGGGCCTCACCCCCGAATTCGAAAATTAGCGCACAGTGCTTCTTTCTATTCCCTTAGATTGCCGTCAGTTAGACAATATCTCCGTCCGGGAGAAACAGACCAGTGCATCGAGAAATTACTTCACTTTGGGAAGAAAAGAAAGTGGTTTTGCCGTAGACGCGACTGGCGGTGACTTCGTTAGGAGGGCTGAGCCTGTTCAGGGGTGCCCTCCTGCGGAAAATCCTTGTAAAAGGTTTGGCCATCGGAGTAGAGTTTCGTTTTGCCGTGGTATGACTTGGTCAGTCCTCGTACCCCGGCAAGTGGCATGACCCGCAGGCATTATTATGGAAGATTCAACATGGACTGGGTGGCACCGCGAGTTTCGGCTCGCAGCGGGCCGACCAATTTTTTCGCGCCCATCAATGTGCCCAACGCCCGACAAGGGGACAGGAGCGTGACTGTTATGGGGCATGCACACAAGGAGTCATGAAGTATGGCAATTGCAATTGCATCTGTATTGCAGGAGAGCAACACCTTCTCACCCGTGCTGACTCGGTACGAAGACTTCACCCCTGTCTTCGGGGCAGCGGCTCTCGATCGGCATCGCGGCAAGCTGACAGAGATGGGTGGCTTTATTGACGTCCTCACGAAGGCGAAACGAATGATCGAGCCCGTCTGCGCGGCGTGGGCGATAACAGCAGGCCGGATGGACAGTGCGGATTTCGCCCGTCTGACGGACGAGTTCACTGCGCACCTCGCCGCGGTCGGGAAGGTGGAAGGGTTACTGCTGGCGATGCATGGCGCGCAGACAGCGGAGGGTATCGATGACGTCGAGGGCTACGTGCTCGGGCGGGCTCGCGAGATTCTGGGGCCCGATGTTCCTATCATCCTGACCCTTGACCTGCATGCCAACATCACTCGTGCCATGGTAGAGCGCACGACTGCCATCATCGGCTATCTGACTTACCCGCACATTGATATGTATGAGATTGGGCAGAAGGCCGGACGACTGATGTTAAAGGTGCTATCCGGCAAGGTAAGGCCGGTGATGGCTTGGCGGAAGTTGCCTTTGATAGTGATCGCGGAGAATCAACAAACGTCGCACGGCCCGGCGCGAAGGCTGATGGCCCGGGCCCTGGCGCTTGAGCGAAACCGCAAAGCAGAATCTGTTTCCATCTTTCTCGTACAACCGTGGATGGACATCGACGAAATGGGAGGGGCGGTCGTGGCCGTGACTAACAACAATGCCCGGGCGGCGGAACGAATGGCGGCGTCCATCGCGCAGAAATTCTGGGATACGCGGCGGGATTTTGAAGTCAAGCTCACTCCGGTGGACGAAGCGATCTGCCTGGCGCTTGCCACCAAAGGTGGTCCGGTGGTGCTGGCGGAATCCTCTGACAGCACAGGATCCGGGTCTCCCGGAGACAGCACCGGGGTTTTGAAGCATCTGCTGAAAGCCCCCCTGACAGAACCAGCGGCGATATTCCTGGTTGATCCCGAGGCTGCGGCGAGGCTGAAGGAGGCCGGAGTGGGCAGCACGGTGACACTGCCGATCGGCGGGAAACTCGACCGGCAGCATTCCGAACCGGTTAACGTCACAGGTCGGGTGCACCTGATCTCAGATGGCCGCTGGGTCTCTCGCGCGCGCGGATACAATACGGGAATCGAGAATTGCATGGGAACGACTGCGGTCTTGGAGGTTGGCTTGGTACACATCTTGATTGCAGAGCGCTCGGCGATGACAGTCGATCCCGCTTTGTACCGCAGTCACGGGATCGATCCGACCCACTACAAGATCGTGGTGGTGAAGTCTCCAAATGGGTTTCGCGCCGAGTATGAACCGATCGCCGCGCGTATTTTTATTGTGGATACGCCGGGCGTGAGTACGGCGAAGCTTGAGAACCTGCCCTGGCAGCGGATAAGCCGGCCGATCTATCCGCTTGATCGAGACATTCAATACAAAGCCTAGAGTTCGTAGACACGAAGTTCGTTCTGCGAAGCAGGATCCCACCCAATAAGGGGAGCCGAAGATGCCGAAGGGTTTCATAAATAAAATCGGACGCCGGGAGTTCATGGGGAGGGCGGTAGGCGCCTGGAGCCTGCTGAAAAAGCCCGCCGCACTTAGCGCGGGGAACTCTTCAACTCCCAATGAACCTTCAGGGTGCAACCCAGAATGCAAGTCTTTAAGTATTCATCTTGCGGTACCTGGAGAACCAACACTCCGGAGAGCGGCCCAAATACTGGCGAGTCGAATTCAGGAGCGCTCCGGCATCGAACCAACAATGAATGGGGCGGCTACCTGTATTGTCGAACTCGGCATCCAGAAGGGCATCGGGGACGAAGGCTTTCGCATAGAAGGCACTTCGGGTTGCAAAGTGCGCATCCTGGGTAATGATAGCCGGGGACTCCTCTACGGGGTTGGGAAATTCTTGCGAAGCAATACTTATCACCAAGGTTCCTTTACCCTCGGGGAATGGCGGGGAACCTCTGTGCCGGAAGAGCCATTCCGCGGGATATATTTTGCGACCCATTTCTTTAATTTCTATCATGAAGCACCCATTGAGGAAATACAGCGATACGTGGAAGACCTCGGCTTATGGGGATACAACGCGATCATTGTTTGGTACGACATGCACCACTTTGAGGGAATGCAAGATCCTGCGGCGCAAGCGATGATCAAGCGTCTTAATGCCATTTTGAGGACGGCAAAGAATGTGGGACTCGATGCCGGTATCACCCTTGTGGTGAATGAGGCTTATGCCGATAGTCCTGTAGCTTTACGCGCCGACTGGACGGCTGGCCATGACGGTTACACACGGGAACTTGGCGCCCATTTCCATATGGAACTCTGCCCCAACAAGCCCGGAGCGAAGGCTCTACTAATGAAATGGCGCGAAGAAACATTTCAGGCATTTAAAGATGTCGGGCTCGATGTTGTTGTGATCTGGCCGTACGACTCGGGCGGGTGCACCTGCTCACAATGTAAGCCTTGGGGAACGAATGGATTCCTGACCCTCGCCGAGCCGATCGCAGAAATGGCCCGCCTCGACTTTCCTCATTGCAAGATCATTCTCTCAACATGGTTTTTTGATAGGTTCACCTCGGGTGAGTGGGACGGCCTGGAGCGGAAGTTCGGCGAAGAGCATCCCAAGTGGATTGATTACCTAATGGCGGACGACGCCGGGGTCAAGCGCTATTCGGCCAGCCCACCTGAGCATCATGTCCCGGGAGGCTTTCCCCTACTGAGCTTTCCGGAGATCAGCATGTGGGCCGCCGACCCGTGGGGAGGCTTTGGTGCTAATCCGTTACCCACCCACCACCAAGAGTTATGGAATGTTGGAAAAGGTTCGCTTGCGGGTGGATTCCCTTACTCGGAAGGGATTTTTGAGGACTTCAATAAGGTGCTGTTCGCTCAGTTCTATTGGCGAAAGGACACTCCGGCGGGCTCGATTGAGGACGAATACATCGCGTATGAATTCTCGCCGAAGGTCGTGGCCCCGGTGCGAAGGGCGATTGAGATTTTAGAAACGAACTTTCCGCGCCGGGGGGAGAATATAGAAAAGGGTGATCCCCGATTCGTGCTCGCGCACAGCAGTGGGGCAGAAGAGGCCTGGAATCTGATTCGGCAGGCTGACCAGCAGCTCTCACCTCAGGCGCGAAGCTCCTGGCGCTGGCGAATTCTCTACCTCCGCGCGCTAATCGACGACGAGCTGGTGAAAAGTGACTTTGAGGTTTCCCCCCGTTGCGAGCAAGCCCTGCAGGAACTCACGACCATCTATTATGCGCAGAGGGCAATTTGGGCCGTATCTCCCGTCACGAAAGAAGCGATAGAGCGGCATCGAAAAGCACAAGTTTGGTGGATGGAAAAGTAGGAGCGAAGCAATAGGTCTCGTCGCGTAAGGGCAGTCACCATTCCTTATTGAGCTTGCGGCCCCCGGGAGCCCTGTGCTCGATAGGGTGGTCGAAATACTTGCTAGTCGAATCCGGGAGCGAGCCACATCATCCTCGTCACGCCTGACAGGAACCTCTTAGCAGCGCTGGCCCTGCCGCCGCGGACTCAGAAGATCGTCAGCAGGCTGCGATGGGGGCCCGCCGGACCTGCGACAGTTGCGAAATGAGGAGGTTTGAACATGTGCGATCGGCGTGAGTTTCTCAAGGGCTTGGCGAGTGGATTCGTCACGGCATTCCCACTTGTGGCGACTTCCTCCGCGCAGGGGCGAACTGGCAATCCGGCCCCCAGCGACAAGGTCGACCTGATCTTGCCGCCCAAGGCAGGCGCAGCCATGGAGAACATCGGGCGCGTTTTTGCCCGCCAAGTCAGCCAGCGTTGTGACGCCAAGATGACCAGCACGGGGAACGCGTCACTGCGGGTGACCCTGGCGATTGAACCAGGCCCCGGTTCGGAAGGCTTTAAGATCACGGATGACCGCAAAGACGGAGTCCGCATCATCGGCAACGACGAACGCGGGCTGCTCTATGGCGTGGGCAAATTCCTACGCAGTTCGCGTTACGGCCAGGCTGGCTTCACTCCGGGCGATTGGCGTGGGACCTCCGTGCCGCAAGGGTCCCTTCGTGCCATTTATGCGGCAACGCACTTCATGAATTTCTACGAGGCCGCGCCAGCTCAAGAAGTGCAGGCATACATCGAAGACCTGGGTTTGTGGGGAGCCAATGTCGTGATCGTACATTTTCCCACGTGGACCTTCCAAGGCTTTGGCGACCCTGCCGCGCGCCGGAACCTGGAGCAGTTGCGCAGCATCTTCCAAGCCGCGAAAGCAGTTGGCATGCAAGTCGGTTTGATACAGTGCCCATCCGAGGGCTTTGCCAATGCGCCGCGGGAAATCCGGGCCGTCCCAGTTCCTGATGACCTCGGCCGCCGCGGGCACTTTGGAGTCAACTGCTGCCCCAGCCATCCGGCTGGACACGAATACCTGCTTACTCTGTATACGCAGCTCTTTGATAAGTTCAAGGACATCGGACTGGACTATCTGGTGTCCTGGCCTTACGACGAGGGCGGTTGCGGCTGCACGAATTGCTGGCCGTGGGGTGCACGTGGTTTTCCGAGGGTGTCGCGCGATTTGGTCCAGGCGGCGCGCACCCGATTTCCCACCATGAAATCCGTTCTTTCCACTTGGTGTTACGATACCCCGCCCGCCGGTGAATGGGAGGGGCTTGCCCAATTTCTAGAGACGGATAAAAGCTGGGTCGACTACATCATGGCCGATTCCCACACCGACTTTCCGCGTTATCCGCTCGATCAAGGGGTGCCCGGCGGGCTGCCGCTGGTGAATTTTCCAGAAATCAGCATGTGGGGCCGCAGTCCCTGGGGCGGCTACGGCGCGAATCCATTGCCGGAGCGCTTTGAGCGCTTGTGGAACGAGACCCAAGGCAAACTTGCCGGCGGGATGCCGTACTCGGAAGGCATTTACGAGGACATTAATGAGGTCATCTGCCTTCAGTTCTACTGGCAAAAGTCGCGCGCCGCTGATGACATCTTAAGGGAATATCTTGCCTTCGAATATTCCCCGGAGGTGGTGGAACAACTTGCGCAAGCCGTAGGATTATTGGAAAAGACCTGGATCAAACGCGGGCCGGACTCGGTTGAGGCGTTCGCGCTTCTCCAAAAAGTCGACGCGAAACTGACGCCGCAAGCGAAGGCTGCATGGCGCTGGCGCATCCTCTACCTGCGCGGCTTGATTGACAGTGAACTCTACCGCCGCAACGACAAAATGGAAGGTCCGGTGCTCAAAGGTGCTTTTGACGAATTGACAAGGATTTATCACGCCGAGAACGCGGGGCCGATGCCATTAAAGCCGCCGCAGTTGTCGTCGGCTGAACGTTAATCGGGAACAGCTTTTTAATCAATGGCCGCAGGGACTCTGGGCCGCTCTTCTCGCTGCCGGGGACCCGTGCCTAGCGGTCGCCTGAAACGGGACCTCGACGAGAAGCAGGCCGCTCTGGATCAGTACAAAGCCCTTCTGAGAGCTCAGTCGAGGTGACGTTTAACTTGTAGAAGTTGGGTCAGGCATCAGGCCCCACCGGACACTTGGCGGAAAGGATAAACTCAATGGTCAGAAAGAGTGAAGGAGAGAATCGGAACATGGACAGGAGAAGTTTTGTCAAGTTAGGGACGGGCCTGGTGGCGGGACTTGCAACTTCAGCAGGTGCCTCCGGGAAAACGGATGCGATACCTCAATCCGCAGGGCCACAGCAGATGGGACCATTGCGGTTGGAAGTGAAAAAGGGTGTTCTGCGCCTTAATGCCGGCTGGTGTGAGATCCCTGACTGGACAATGGCCCTCGAGGTGGGAGATGACCTTCTCCAGAGCACTGATGCCAGCGTCAAGCTGATCACGGAAGAGCCTTTCCATGTTGAGTTCGATTTTCCGGCGCGCAAACTCGTGTGGGAGATTAAGGGAGAAACTGACAAAGCCACGAACACTCTCGTCCTGCGTTCCACGATTCGCAACGAATCGCAAAGAGCAGCGGCATTGGGTAAGGCGTTTTTGTTGCGGACGGACAGACTCGATGGGTTCTTCAAGTCCGAAGATGATGTTGTCTATTTACCGATTGCATCGGGGCAGTATTTAAAACAAGTTCAAAGGTTGGATACCCCATCTTCTGCGGCGGGTTCCGACGTCATTGGAAGCGCAGGCGGGGAGATCGCGATCGAAGCTTTTAACCAAAGTGAAAATAAGGCCCTGCAGGTAGGCTTTGTAACCTTCCAGCGAGCCAGGACTCAGGTCGAGCACTCCCGCCAAGCCAAGGGGCTTCAACTGAAGGCCTGGTGCGAGTTTGATGGATGGGAAATCCCGCCGGGAAGCAGTACGCCCACGGAGACCCTCATCCTGGCGATCGGCGAGAATCCCCACGCGCAGTTAGAAGCATGGGGTGAGCGCGCCGCTCTTTTGAGCAATCCCCGCCCCCGGGCATGGGAGGAGGAGCCTCATGGCTGGCTTGGTTGGTCCTGGGTCGACGGATTTGACGTCGAGCGATATGAGGATGTCGTGGTGCGAAACGCGAAGGCAATTCGCAAACGGCTGGCTGGTTTCGGAGTGGATTACATATGGTTGAGCCTTGGGAACATCAAGGATGGTCAACCGGGAAATTGGCTTGTTTGGAACTATCAGAATTTCCCCAACGGGCCCAAGTACCTTCACGATCAACTGGAGGACCTGGGAATAAAATGGGGGCTGTGGTGCGGCGCGTTCATGCTCAGTTCCAGACTCCAGGACAAGGTCGAAGAGTTTCGGGAAGCCATTTTCAAAAAGCCAGATGGCAAAGAGCCCATGATCTATATGGATGAGTGGGCCTTTGGGCTAGACAGTCCCAACGAAGATTTCCGGAAACCGATTTACGGCCTCGACCCCAGTCACCCGAAGACCTCGGAATTCTTACGGAAGGTCTTCGCGACGTATCGCGACTGGGGCGTGCGTTATTACATGGTGGACTTCCTTTCGGCCGGGGCTGATACCTTGACTAGCATTCCCCACGCCAAGCACTACGATAAGACGCTGGTTTCCGGACCGGAGGTCTTCCAGAAGGGCTTACGAGCCATAAGAGATGCCTGCGGAGATGACACCCATCTTCTGGCCGCCACGGGTCCGACGATCCATACCGCCGGAATCATGGATTCCGTTCGGACGGGAAATGATTTCTGCGAAGGGAGGGCTTTGATTCCCGGCATTGACGAATACCCGGCAACTTTCGGCATCGACTTGCCAAGCCATTGGAACGGGCCGGTTCAAGCGTTATCGAATCAAGCGTCCTCATACTTCACTCATCGAAAACTCTACATCAACAACTCTGGAAATGTCCTTACCATCGATAAGCCCGTGGCTCTGAATCAGGCCCAGGTGTTCGCCACCATCCACGTGATGAGTGGCGGCCCAACCATGCTGGGTGATGACCTCGAGATCATTGATGAAGAAAGGCTCAACCTTATTAAGAAGACTTTGCCCAGGCCTAGGGATGTTGCGTTCCCGGTCGACTTGTTCACACGCAAGGAGCAAGGATACCCGCGAGTGTTTCATCGAAAAGTGGTCAAGACCTGCGGTTCTTACGACGTCGTGGCCGTGTACAACCTTGAGACGGATCGACCCATAAACGAAACTGTAGATCTGAAGTCCATCGGACTCGATGAGAGCCAAGGGTATCTCGTGTGGGAGTTTTGGAGCAGCGAATATCTCGGGAAAGTCCGTGGCCAATTGCGCGCGCAAGTTCCGCCCTACAGTGTGAAAGTATACCGTTTGACGGAAGATTCGGGCCGGCCCACCGTCATCGGCACTGACATGCACGCGCTCATGGGTGAGGTGGAGATTGATCGTTGTGACTGGGATGCCGGGCAAAAGACTCTGAGCGGGCGCGCCATCCGGCCCGTGGGGGAGAAGGGAAGTGTGTTTCTGTACGCGCCGCCCAAGATGGGAGTTGCCAACCCCAAGGGACATTTTATTGCGAAAGATTTGAAGAGTGACTGTCTAATCATCCGGTGTCCTCTGCAGTTTGAAGAGGGCTGGGCTGAATGGAATGTCAAGTTCTTCAATCTTGCGGCATCTTGACCGCCACCCCCCCCATCTGACCGGGGAAGGGGCAAGGCCATAAGTTTCAAACCGGTTTACGCACTGTCTTGATACTGTCGATCGTACCGTGAGGTCCATGAACTGCTGGTCGAGCGGGGCCTGGAGCTTTATCAAGGCCAAGTGTTTTGCGCCAGCGACTCATGAATCCGCGGAAACACCACTTGTGGGGGGGGGACGTCTCCATACCTATGGACTTCCGTTCAAGCATTATTTCACGTTTAAGGCTTTCTTCGGCCTTACATTGGCTGATTCTGATGTTATTCGTTGGCCTGTTTGCTGGGTCGACGTGTCTCGTTGCCCAATCTTCGAACCAGCTATCTTTCGACCCCAGCGGCACGGAATGCAAGGCACTGAGCATTCAGTATGCATCTCTCGAGGACCCGATGTTCAAGGGAGTGGCCGATATCCTCGCAAGTCGAATTCAGGAGCGCTCCGGCATTAAGCCTTCGTTCAATAAGGCTGGTGCTTGCGGTGTTGAACTGAGGCTCCAGAAAGGTATCGGGACGGAGGGCTTTCGTATCGAAGATATTTCCCCCGGCAACGTGCGCATTCTCGGTGACGACAGCCGAGGATTACTTTACGGAGTGGGGAAATTCTTGCGAAGCAATGCCTATCACCAGGGTTCTCTCACCCTGGGAAGTTGGAGAGGAACCTCCGTACCGCAAGAACCGGTACGCGGCATCTACTTTGCGACTCATTTCTTCAATTACTATAATGAGGCGCCCATTGAAAACATCGAACGATATGTAGAAGACCTTGGCCTGTGGGGGTACAACTCAATCTTCGTTTGGTTCGACATGCATCACTACAATGGGATGCAGGATCCTGCGGCGCAGGCGATGGTCGAGCGGCTGAATGCCATTTTGAGCACAGCCAAGAGGGCGGGGCTTAAAACCGGCATTACGCTTTTGGCGAATGAGGCCTACGCGAATAGTCCTGAGGCGTTGCGCGCTGATTGGACGGCCGGGCATGACGGGTATTTCCGGGAGCCGCAGGGACATTACCATGTGGAGCTTTGCCCCCACAAAGCTGGAGCCAAAGATCTGCTGCTGAAATGGCGCGAGGAAATGTTCCAGAAATTCAAGGATGTCGGGATCGACTACGTAGTGATCTGGCCCTACGATCAGGGAGGGTGCACCTGCCCCCTCTGTAAGCCATGGGGAACGAACGGATTCCTGATGATGGCCGAGCCGATAGCAGAAATGGCCCGCCGCGACTTTCCTCAATGTAAGATCATTCTTTCCACATGGTACTTTGATAAGTTCACCTCGGGTGAATGGGACGGACTGGAGCGGAAGTTCGGCGAAGTGCGCCCCCAGTGGGTAGATTACATGATGGCGGATGCCGCCGGTGTAGAGCGCTATTCGGGCACCCCCCATGAGCATCATGTCCCGGGAGGTTTTCCCTTACTCAGTTTTCCCGAGATCAGCATGTGGGGTGCGGACCCTTGGGGCGGCTTTGGCGCCAACCCGCTGCCGGTCCATTACCAGGATCTATGGGACGTAGGCAAGAAGACGCTTGCGGGCGGTTTCCCCTATTCCGAGGGGATTTTTGAAGACCTTAATAAGGTGCTTTATGCCCAGTTCTTCTGGCGAAAGGAAACTTCAGCGTCTTCAATTGTGGATGAGTACATCGCGTATGAGTTCTCGCCGCAAGTTGTGCCCGGGGTTCGGAGAGCGATCGAGATCCTGGAAAGGAACTACCCGCGCCGGGCCGAGAATCTAGGGAATAAGGCAGGTCCGGTCCGATTTGTGCTGGAACATAGCAGCGGGACAGAAGAAGCGTTCAAACTGATGCAGCAAGCCGACATGAGTCTCTCGCCCGCAGCGCGAAGCTCGTGGCGCTGGCGTATTCTGTATTTGCGAGCGCTAATCGACAACGAACTTGCCAACAATGACTTTCGGGTTTCCAGCCGGTGCGAGGAAGCCCTCCAAGAACTTACTAACATTTATTACGCCCAGAAAGCCGTCTACGCGGTGGCTCCCCCCACGACAGAAACGATAGAGAGATTTCGGAGGACGGGAGAGTGAGTGACAAATAAAAAGGTCAGTTGCGGATGAGTTACATTAGCCCCCTGGTGGCAGGCCGGGAGTCATCTCGTGGGAAGCTGAAGACTTCGTCATGGAAAGGAGGGAATTAGATGGGAGTCTTGATGAACCGGGTCGCGATTGTTACGGGAGGGGGCAATGGCATTGGCGAAGTCATCGCCTTGGAGTCCGCCGCCGAAGGCGCCAAAGTTGCCGTGGTTGACATCGATTTTGAAGGGGCGAAGCGAGTGGCCGCTCGAATCGGGGAGGCAGGTGCGACAGCCCTGGCTGTCCATGCGGACGTTTCCAATGAAGCGTCGGTGGCATCAATGGTAAGCACAGTGGTGGAACATTTCGGTGGAATACACATTCTGGTTAATAATGCCGGCATTGACCCACGCTGTGTTTGGCATGAGATGTCGGTTGAGCAATGGGACCAAGTCCAGGCGGTTAATCTGCGAAGTTGTTTTCTTTGTGCCCGCGGGGTTTTTCCTTATTTCAAAAAGCAAGCAGCCGGCAAGATCGTCAACATATCCTCCGTGGCATTTTGGGGGGGCCGTCCGCAGAACCTCGTCCATTACATAGCCTCGAAGGGCGGAGTGATCGGCTTTACGCGAGCCCTCGCCTGCGAGGTCGGAGAATTCAACATTCAGGTGAATGCCATCACGCCGGGCGCCGTCGAGTGCGCGCGCGAGAAAAAGGTTGTGACCCCGGGAATGATCGCGGCGTTTGTTGCCCGGCAGGCACTCCCGCGGCGTGTATTGCCCAAGGACATTGCCCGCGCGGTTGTGTTCTTGGCCTCCGCGGACAGCGATGTCATCACGGGCCAGACCCTTAATGTTGATGCGGGTTTGGTCATGCATTGATGCAGATCTTTTGGAGGAGCGGAGGGTACCCGCATGCAAGATAAAAACCATGCCTTGAATGACAAGTGGCAGAAATCACGTGCATTATTCGCACGCGCGCAAGGCTCGCTGGCGGGCGGTGTGAGCAGCCCCTTTCGGGCGAAATTCCCCGTGCCGCTCTACTTCGCCGATGGCTACGGATGCCGTTTGCTCGACGTCGACGGCAACGAATACATCGATTACGCCCTGGCGTGGGGCCCGGCCATTCTTGGGTACCGCCATCCCAAAATCGTCGCCGCCGTTGCGCAGGCAGCGGCCGGGGCGCACAGCTACGGCGAGGAACATGAACTCGAGATTTTGGTAGCCGAGAAGATCCAATCCCTCGTGCCCTGCGCTGAGCGGGTGGCCTTCACTTCCAGCGGAAGCGAAGCGGTTCAGTTTATGATGCGCTTGGCGCGTGCCTTCACCCATCGCCCACTCATCTTGAAATTTGAAGGCCACTACCATGGCTGGATGGATACGGCGTTATGGAGCTATCACCCGAAACGCGAGGACCTTGGCCCCCGGTGCGGCCCGCGTCCGGTGTCAGACTGCCTGGGGCAGATCCCGGCCGCGGCTGAGAGTATCGTAGTTAGACCCTGGAATGATGCCGCGTTGGTGGAAGAAGCTTTCGCCCAGAATGCCGGCCGCATCGCCGGGGTCATCATGGAACCCGTGCTTTGCAACAGCGGCTGCATTCTTCCCCAAAGCGGATACCTGGAGCAGGTCCGCGAAATCTGCTCGCGCCATGGCGCCTTGCTGTTGTTTGATGAGGTCATCACTGGCTTCCGCATCGCTCCGGGCGGCGCGCAAAGCTTTTACGGAGTCATCCCCGACATGGCGACGTTCGGCAAGGCGGTCGGCGGGGGCGTGACCTTGAGCGTGATCACAGGCCGGCGCCCGATTATGGAATTGCCTTTCACCGGTGGGGTCGCTTTCGGCGGAACCTTCAACGGCAACCCTCTCTCCCTGGCCGGTGCTCACGCCGCGCTCGATGAAATCAGCCGTGATAACGGCGCAGCCCTGCGCAAGGCGAACGAATCGGGCGTAGCCCTTATGGAGGGCATCCGCCGGCTCGCGAAGGAGCGCGGCCTGCCCTTGCTCGTCAGCGGTTTCGGGGCAGCGTTTGCCGTCCATTTCACCTCCCGCAGCGAACTTCGGGAGTATCGGGATATCCTGGATGACGACGGCGACGCCTTGCAAAAATTCCTGCGACGCCTTCTGGCCGAAGGCATCCACTGCCTTCCCGACGGCCGCTTCTACGTGTCAGCGATGCATGGCTTACGGGAGGTCGAAACCACTCTCCAGGCCATGGCGCGGGTCCTGTAAACCATGGCGTCAATTTCAATTGATGCACCCGTCTCGAACCCTGGGTATTTCGATACTGGGAATTAAACCTATCCGCTTGCACCACGTCCCTTGATGTATGAAAACGCGGCCGACATCAACTATGTTTTCCTACGCTTTGGGGCGGATGTGAACAATCCTTATATTGCTGCGAGCCCTCGGTTTCAAACTTGTTATTTTACAGACAAAGACGGGGCCACCTTCGGCTCGATTATTGCAGGGGGCGCCGTCGTGGCCCGGACGATAAGCTCCACAGGTAGCACGATCCCCCCGGCGTTCTGGCTTCGGGCTGAATCAAACAACATTCGAACCGCTCTTCGTCCCAGTTCGACAAGGTCCGCCCTCACTGAGGTTAGACTTACCGCAGCCGGCGCAAAGTCGTCAAATGCTATCACGCTCATTTCACCCGGAACCATGATCCCTGCAACGGACAGTGCCTCCAGGGCACCGAGCGCCACGTAGTCGTTCGTAATGAGCACCGCTGTCGGCAGATGACCTCCACCGACAAGCTTCTGCATGCTCTGGTAACCCGCTATGATCCCCGGGGCCAGGGATGCTGAGTCCAAAAATTGCACATAACGTGGCTGATATCGAAGCCCCCGCGCTTCGAGCGTTTGCCAATACACATTGTACTTTTTCGAATCCGCAAACCCGATAAATCCCACATCCTGATGCCCGAGTTCGAACAGGTGTTCCATGGCCAGCCGTGTTCCCTTCTCATAATCGACCCCTACGGACTGGAAATCGTCACTCGGGAAGAGCAAATCCACTGTCACCAAAGGTACCTCTTGTGCCTTCAGACGCTCCAGCACTGCCGCACTCACTCCACCCACCACAATATTCGCGGCCACGTTCGCCAAGGCTGTTATGTCATTAAATAACTGCTGGATCGATTGCCGGTGCTCATCCACCCAGTGGAGTTGCAGGGAGTACCCCAGCTCGCGAGACTGGTTGGCAATTCCTGCCAGAGTCTGCTGGTACCCGGGTTCCGCGAAGTGAAAAATTTTCTCGCTCGTCCAAAAGCCGATGGTTGAGGCTCGGTCAGGGATCCTCATGTTCCGCTGCCCGGGCTCGGCAACAAAGGTCCCTCGCCCCACCGAATGGAACAACACACCCTCGTTCAATAAGCCGGCAATGGTTTCACGAACTGAGGACCGAGAGATCTGGTAAAGTTCAGCCAAGCTTCGCTCGGAAGGAATCCTTTGCCCAACTTTGTAAATGCCCTCTTCGATCTCCTCCAATAAGATGGTCCTTAGCTGTTGACCAATAGCAACTGGACTGCCCGCGTCAATCCTTCTCTGGGTCATCTTGGGCCCTTCCCTCCATGAGTTTCGGATGGACTTTGGTCCGACCTCGTCCGCCCATATCACCTAAAACTCACCTTTTCTTAATGGGTCGCTCTGGTAGCCCTGGATTCTTGGCCGGGAACACAACACCTTCTCGTTCAAGGTCTTTCGGGCATCGCCAGATCTCGGTCCGCCAAAAGCCGACGCCGAAATATATGCCCATAGTTTGTGCCCAGGACACAAGGTTGTCAACCCATTAACGGGCACGCATTAATGCATTTTGTGATGGTGCGCTTGAGCTGCCCGGGGACCCGACCGCACCACAATTGGCGCGAACTACCCACTTTCCTCAACCAGCGCAAATCTGCATACATGAACACGCGACCAATGGTGCCGGTCGCTGTATCCCATCGCTTCCAGGGTACATCCAAAAATCCGGCAAGCCATAATCCAACGTTTTCAGGGTTTGCCGCGTCACTGTTGGCTCGTACTGCCACCACAACGACTGTCAACACACGCTTGCCTCACGCAACACCTAGCAAAATACCTCGCAAACAGATGTTCTTTGGAGTGGGGTCGAGCCTCGCCCTGGCAAGACCAGGTCGGTCATCACGGGAGGAAAACTTTGAATCCAAGAAAGAATGAAGGAGTGACTATGTTCGCAAGACACTCGTTAGACCGCTCACAGTGGCCGCCGCACGGGCGGGGCTGCCGTGTAAGCCTCTACGCTCGACCGAGGTCATTCTTCCGGGGGGCTCCCCAGCCTTGCCTTCACGGGTTTGCTTTGATTTCCTCGCTCACGGCGTCCCGCGTGTCTTTGAGGGTTGCCCCCAGGATGTTTCGGGGTAGCCGTTCCGCCAGCGGTTGGATCAGCCAGCGAAACACCAGAGGGATGCCGCGGCTCAAGCCAATCAATTCCATCTCGACGTAGACTCCGCCGTCACGCTCCTCGAGCCGCGTTATGATGAGCGTCCGCCAGACGTAACCTGGCCCGTGATCCACAGGGAGCGGGTGCTCGTTCGGTTGCCCATAGTCCGCTATCTCTTGCACCCGGACGGAAGCGCTTAAGCTATATGCCTTGTCGGCGCCCAGCCTCGCGATATCGACTTCGTTGTCGGTTTCCACGGCGGCGGTCACGGAATAAGCCCTTTGCAGCATCACCAGGGTTACTTTCTCATGGTCATGCGTTCGCTCAAGCACCTTTGATTTCGCCACCATGGGTCTGTAGAAATCTTTGTAGCGTTCGTAGTCGGCGAGAACGTCCATAACTTCATCGCGTTTGGCTTTCGGAATGAATACCGCGCCGATCCAGTCGTGGATCAGGCCCTGCGGTACGGTGCGTGGGCTATCGCCGCCAACGGGCGCCACCCAAACCTCGCCCGCCCGCACCTGCGTGAGCAAGTCCGGCTTCTCATCCACCCACAGGAATGGACGTTGGCCATTGGCGCGCTCCTCCATGCGCACCTTCGCGGCGCGAACGTAAGCGTCCCACGCCCGAAGGGTCGCTGGTTTGAGATCCATCGCGTTTGACAGTGTGGGAACCAGCAGAAGAAAAAGGATTACGATTTCCGTTCTGGATCTCACCACGGGTGGCCTCCGTGCAAATCGGGTGAAAAGGCTGGCGAGCATAAGGATGTTTCGGCCTGAAAACTAATCGAGGTCAGCCCGAGAGTGCCCTTCGAGCTTAAACGCCACGTGGCCGGGCCCGGCATCCAAGGCAATTGTAAGCATGGTGCTTCCCTTCCTCGATCCGTTTTGGTAACGAAGACCACGCAATGCACTATGTGCTGGGAAGGCTGGCGTTTGGGCAGCTTCTTCGTCAGGTCGATCAGGCGAGTAAGAGCGAGAACCACAAGTCCAATATACTGAAAAACCCGAACCAGCACCACACTGATGGGTAGTGGATCAGTTTTCTGTAGCGGAATGGATGTGCACATGGCGACGATTCGCGCGTAGCTCAGCGCGGGGGGACCCGTCCGTTTCAAGAGGTGAGCCATTCGATTTCGAAGCCTCCGCTCATTATTTCAAGTAGACCCGTGCATGTCCTCTTTTCGCACTCTGCCTAATGAATTGCCCGAGGAGCGAACAGTCTTATCGCTCAATGGAGCATCAGTTGATAGTGTCCTTGCCTCTAGCACACCCTAATCTCTCTTTTTCTTTCCCGGAAGTCGACAAGGCGTCTTGCCCGCGAGCCCACTTGGTTTGAGGAGTTCTATGTGCGCGGCTGCCAATTGGAGAATGTCTGGAAGCTTTTCTTCCAATTGCGTGGGAACACGAGTTGATTCCAACGATTGCAGACCAGATTGCAGGCACCAATCCGGCCCATCCACAGCAGTGGCCGGGTGAACCCTTTGATCTTGTCGGGGTGTTTGACCGAACTCCCGGCGCCCAGAACTGGACGTTCACTCAGGTTCCACAAATGCTGTTGCCCGGGGACGTCAGCGATCTGATTCCAATTCCCTGAGTCCTTCTCGGTTCCAAAATTTTTATGTCGCGCACCCTTCGTGCGCGACTCAATAGCTTTCTAACGCGGGCTTGTGTTACCATTTTTTCTGCGTTATCGTCATTCTTGCGCAACCTTTTACCTCGGCTCGGAACGGGTTGTCATCGGGAGCAAAGCAACGAATTTGAAAGGACGGCTTTCTTATGTCTGGCCATTCTAAATGGGCAACCATTAAGCACAAGAAGGGCGCGGCGGACGCACGCCGCGGCAAGATCTTCACCAAAATCATCAAGGAAATCTCCGTCGCGGCTCGCATCAGCGGGGGCGACCCGGATTCCAATCCTCGCCTGCGTACGGCGATCGCAGCGGCCAAAGCCGAGAACATGCCGGCGGACAACATCAAGCGCGCCATTCAGAAAGGCACCGGCGAATTGCCCGGCACCATCATTGAGGAAGCAGTGTACGAGGCTTATGGGCCCGGCGGGACCGCCATGATCGTGGAAGTCACCACCGACAACAAGAACCGTACGACTTCCGAAATTCGCCATATTTTTGCCAAGCACGGCGGGGCGTTCGGCGCCTCCGTGGCGTGGATGTTCCACAAGAAGGGGTACGTGGTCGTGGAGAAAGGGAAGGCAGACGAGGAAAAGTTGCTGGAGATCATCACCGACGCCGGCGCCGACGACATGAACGACGACGGCAGCAACTGGGAAATCCTCTCTGCGCCGGAGAACTTTCAAAATGTGGTGGAACATCTCAAGGCTGCGCAGATCACTCCGGCGGCGGCGGAAGTCTCCATGGTGCCGCAGAATTACGTGAAGCTCTCAGGCAAGCAGGCCGATCAGATGCTGCGGCTGATGGAAGAATTGGAAGACCACGAAGACGTTTCGCACGTCTACGCCAACTTCGACATTGAAGAAGCGGAATTGCAGGCGCTCACGCAGGAAAAATAGCAGGCCGCGTGAATTTCCCCTGACTCGGGAGGGGGAGTAGTGCGCCAGCGCCGATAGTGCGTCGGCGATGACCCGGAAGGTGCCCTTTTTGGGGGAACTTGCTCTTCCCCAGACGGAGACCCCGCTGCCGCGGGAAATTTTGCGGCGCGGACGGGCACGGCGTCCTTCTGGACTCTTACAGACCTCACGAGGAGGTAGTTTCGCCATCACGCCTGGCTCCAAGATTCGCCAACTACGATCCCTTTGCTTAGCGACAGCATTCCTGGCGCTCCTTCCAGGGGGTTGCGCTCTTTCGGCACAGGTGGCTCCCTCCGTCCCCCGTCTCACCTTCACCAAAATCCTAAAGGGCAGTTCCCCTGAGTACATGGCGTTGAGTATTGATGCCAACGGTGATGGCACGTACGACTCGCACAAGTTAGATGATCCTCCAACTCCTCATTCTTTGCAGATCTCGGCGGGTACCACGGAGCGAATCTTTTCGCTGGCACAGTCTCTGAATTACTTCCGCGGTCTCGACCTCGACAGCCACCACAAAGTGGCGAACATGGGACTGAAAACACTCACCTACGAAGCCGGCAATGAAATCAACAAGGTGCAGTATAACTACACGGAAAACCACGTCGCCCAGCAGATCACCGACGTCATCGAGAAAATCTGCAACGTTGAGGAACGAATTGCTGAGCTTGAATATGCAATGAAGTATGACCACCTGGGCCTGCCACAGACTTTGCTCCAAATCCAGGAAGGTCTGGACGACCAGGATTATGTCGAGGCCTCACTGATGATCCCCACGCTGGAAAAAATTTCTACTAACCCTCGCTTTATGCACTTGGCCCAGTCCCGCGCCCAAGAGATCATGCAGCGCATTCAGAAGAATAAATAGCGCTTGCCACGAGACACCTCCCCCCGCCAAAAGCACTCTACCGGCGAGCTTTTCCGCGACCGATTGATGCCTCTCTTTCCATTCCTGCAAGTCACTGGGCGGTCAGACCCAGCTAACGCCGCTGGGGGGAACTTTCAACCTGTTTGAATCGTCTATGTAAGTGTAGGATAGGGGATGGAGCCAACCGGCAGATGGTAAGGAGGTGGCCGATGAAACCCTACATCCGTTTCTTATCGCGAACCCTGACAGCAGGCTTTATCGCGCTGCTTACCATCAATCCGGCTTGGGCGCAAAGCAACTCCCATGCTCGCATCGTCCGTCTGAGTTTTGTCGAGGGCGACGTGACCGTGCAGCGTCCTGATGTGCAGGCGTGGGCTGAGGCGCCGGTCAACACTCCGCTCCAGGAGGGCTTCAAACTTTCCACGGGGGAAAACAGCTTCGCGGAAATACAGTTTGAAAACGGCGGCACCGTCCGGTTGGGGCAGCTTTCGCTGCTCGACTTCCCGGTATTGGAACTGGCTCCCAACGGCGGCAAGATCAATCACGTGGAACTTCACCAGGGTTACGCCACATTTCACCCTCTTTCATCTCGCCTGGGGGAATCCCTGCAAGTGGGCACGCCGTACGGCACGCTCATCGCCCAAGGGGGTGCTGAATTCCGTGTCGATTTGGACCCGGGCCTGGAGCGCGTAGAAGTCTTCCAGGGCGGGGTGGCAGTGCAGAGCAACCTGGGCGCCATGACACTCGAGAAGGACTCCGTACTGGTCATGCAGCCCGGTACATCTGATCCGACTGTTGTTTCGCAGGGCATTACCAAAGATGATTGGGATCAATGGGTGGATAATCGCGAGGATCGCACTGAGGTCTCGCCAAACGGCCCTTCTCCCGACACCTACACGGACGACGCGGCGGAGGCCCCTTACGGGTGGAGCGACCTCCAGCAATACGGCAGTTGGTCTGATGTGCCAGGGGAGGGCTTCGGCTGGATTCCCTGGGCCGCCACCGGTTGGGCGCCCTATGCATCGGGCCAGTGGTGCTGGTACCCTGGCTGGGGCTACACCTGGATTGGTTCTGAGCCGTGGGGTTGGTTGCCTTATCACTATGGGGGTTGGAAGTTCCTTCCGGGAACAGGTTGGGTTTGGTTCCCAGGCAGTTTCCGGACGTGGTCTCCCAGCCGCGTCACATGGTTTCACGGCACGAATTGGGTCGGCTGGATTCCCCGCCAGGACCCGAAAGATGGCGCCATTGCCTGCGGTAATAATTGTGGCGGTGGAGCAGTGAGCACCTCAACCTTCCGTCATGGGGGGTTGCTGACTTCCAATCTCATGTTGGGCTTCAATCCCACCACGGGAGAGAGGGTGAAGGAACCGGGAATTATCCCCTCGACGGCGGCCAAGCTGCCCGGGCGGGCGGTCTCGCTCCCCGCCGCGCAGAGCCAGGGTCTCGGGACGAAGCCTGCGCACACTCCGATGGGAGCGGGCATTCCCAATACGGCAACCACAACCTCATTAGGATCTCGACGCGCCACCGCGACGCCATCCAATTCGGCGATTGTCTATGATCCTCAGCACGATGATTACATTAACGGCAATCGCATGACGACGCCGCAACAATCGCCGGCCACGCAAGCGGCAACGAGCGCTCCCATCAAACCGGCGGCAAACCCTAGATCGATCCAGCCGGTACCTGCCGGCAGCCGCGATACCAGTGGCAGACCCGCGGGGAATCAGGAATCCCCTCAGCCGAATTCCACGGGGATTTCTTTCGCCAAGCAAGCGCCTTCCGGATCAAATAGTAATCCCTCCCGAGGTCGAGCGGCCGCAGGCGGAAGCCAAGCTGGTGGAAGCCATGTTGGTGGGGGTAGCGCAGGAAGTCATTCCAGCCCTCCCCCAGCCGGAGGAGGCCACGCCGGAGGTGCACCGGCGGGTGGTGGACATCACTAACCATTCAGAATAAATCCCCGTCAGGAAACCACCATGCCGGCGTAGCCCACCACCGCGCTGCGGTCGCCGCTGGTGTCCGCCGAGGTGGCATAGCGGACAAGTTCCGCGCGGGTTCCGCCCAGGTCTTTGACCGCTGTCAGCATGGCGACGGCCGGGCCGTAGCCGCACATGGAAATGTCTTCTTTTCGAACAACCTCGTACAAACCCGCCGGGTCCAAAGCCAGAATCCGGTCAATGGCTTTACGATCCTTGACCCGCGTGACGTCATCGGGCTCGTAGTGGTTCATATCGCTGGAAGCAATAATTAACACGGGGCCTGCCGAGCTCTCGAGCGCATGCGCCATCCCGTGCCCTAACGATTCCAGAGCGGCGTAGCGGCTTACGCCGATGGCGATGGGGACAAAGGTGAATGCGCCCACGTGGCGCTGCAAGAAGGGGAGCTCGACTTCAATGGCGTGCTCATCTTCGTGAGCCTTGGCATCCTCCATCAGGAGATGGCAGGATTGGCGCAGCCTCGCGGCCAATTCCCCGTCAATGGGCGCGCCGCCCAGAGGCGTCAGCCACTCGCCTTTGGACATGATCGCCAGGGGCGCGCCGCGTCCGGTGTGGTTGGGACAGAGGATGATGTATTTCGCCCGCGCCGGCAGCCGCTGAAACACTGCCCCCGCCACCTGGCCGGAATACATGTAGCCGGCGTGGGGAACCATGCAGCCCAGGGCCGCTTCGGTCCTCTCCGGCGCCACTGCATCCACGGCGAGGTATTGGTCGAGCTGCCGCGCAAGAACTTCGGGCTTGGCTGGATAAAAGCGCCCCGCTACGGCCGGGCGTCGGACCGTGGGCGTTTGCATGGGTGAATCCTATGCCTCGGCCGCACCGGTGTCAAGCGGCTGCGGAGGGGAAAAGGCAGTAGGCAGTAGGCAGTAGGCAGTAGGCAATAGGCGATAGGCAGTAGGTGGGCAGTAGGCCGGATTTCTCACCAAGATCGGACGCCGCCGGAAGGGCCGGGCGTCGGCGCCGCTCCTCAAGGGCATTTTTAATTATTACCGGGGCTCTCTGCCTACCGCCCTCTGCCTTCTGCTTACTGCTTTCTGCCTATTTTCCCTTGCTCGACGGCACCGGGTCCGGCATGTACATGTGGAATTCCCCCGGCGGGTGCGTGTGCTCGAATTGTATCGTAGTGTGATATATCCCAAATTCATGGGCAAGCACTTCGCGAACCTGGTAGGCAATTTGCTCACTTTCCGAGGTGGGCATGTCCAGAATATGGACATGGCAGCAGAGGGCCTGGGAATTGGACCCCAGGCTCCAGATATGCACGTCATGAACGTCCTTAACTCCTTCCACACGGAGCATGGCAGCCGCCACGGTCTCCAGGCTCATGCCTTTGGGCAAGCTTTCCATCAGGATGTTAACGGAATCGAAGATAATTCCCGCTGCCGACCACATAATCAGCACGGCAATCATGAACCCCAGAACAGGGTCAATGATCGTATGCCCGGTCACCCGGATCAGCCAGGCGCCGGCGATGATCGCCACGTTGGAAAGTGCGTCGCCCAGGTTGTGGATGAACACCGCGCGCAGGTTCAGGTCGCTCCGTTCCCCCAACAACCCCCAGGAGATTCCGCTGTTCACAACCAGCGCGATGAGGCCAACCACCATCATGGCGCCGGAAGTCACCGGCTCCGGATGCACAATTCGTTGGTAACCTTCGTAGCAAAGATAAAGCGCCACCGCAACCAGCAGTAAGGCGTTTACGAAAGCTACCAGCACCCCCGCCCGTTGATAGCCAAAGGTTTTCTGCTCGTCAGGAGGCCGGCGCTCGAAATAGAGGGCAATCCAGGAAAGAATGAGCGAGGGGACGTCGGTAAGGTTATGCCATCCATCGCTCACCAGAGCCAGGCTGTGCGACAGCGAGCCGGCGACGAACTCTGTGGCCACCAGAGCGAGCGTTGCCACCAGAGCGATTTTTACAACCCAGGTGGCCCTCAAGGCATGATGGTGATGGTGGTGGTATGAATGCACGATGCTCTCTGCGTCATTTTAGTTCATCGCGGGAGAGTGGTGCAATGGCGGCGTGCCGATGGGTGTGCCACATAAAAGTGAAAGCAATAATCCCTCGGACGTTGCGCGGGCGTCCCACCCGTGAACCGTCATGGCCAGGATGGCCATGCCACGTGCAGCGCGAGCGGGACGCTCCCGCCACAGCGGGCGAGACGCCCGCGCTACAGGGTTTTCCGCCCGTTTCCAGGAAAGTCCAAAGCCGCTGTTAGACCAGCTTGGCCGTCAAACTGATCTGCGCGGCCGCCAGCACCTTGGAGACCGGGCAGCCCTTTTTGGCGTCGTCGGCGTACTTCGCAAACGTCGTGGCGTCGATGCCAGGTATCTGTGCTTCCGTGCTGAGGTCAATCCGGGTGATGCCAAAACCGTCACTGACTTTCTCCAGGTGAACCGTGGCCGTAGTGTGAATGCGCGTGGGGGTAAAGCCGCCCTTCGACAATCCGGCGGAGAGAGCCATGGAAAAGCAGCCCGCGTGCGCCGCGGCGATCAATTCCTCAGGATTAGTGCCCGTGCCGCTCTCAAACCTCGAGGAAAAAGAATACTGCCCTTCGTAAGCGCCGCTTCCCAGCTTCATCGTCCCTTTGCCATGAAGAAGATCACCCTTCCATTCTGCTTCTGAAGTCCGTGCTGCCATGCTGTTCTGCTCCTTCGATGAGATTTTGAGGCTTTCGCTCACGAGGGAAGAAGCCACGGCGAGCGCAGCCGTGCCTGCACTTCGCAAATCGCCCTCGTGGAATTCAACCCTGCCGATTCAGTATAACACCGTTGGCAGGGGCGGTCGCACTTACCCGCCCCAGCGGGGCGATCTAACCTAGTCCTGGCCGTTGGCCCATAAGCGCTAACTTAACGGCGAGACAGGCTGCGGAAAGAGACAACTCTGCTGGCATTCGGAGCGAAGCTTTGGAGTGCGTGCAGCTCGCTGCCGCTTTTTCACCCGCCAGCTTGCTGGCGGGTAGTGTCGCAGTTTGACGTAGCGAGGTAAACTCGCCGCTACATCATCAAACTGAGACACTATCTTCTGGCGGGCAAAGTGCGCTCGCGGTTGGAAATCGCGCAAGCAAGCTCGCGGGGAGGAGTGCCCGCAAGCAAGCTTGCGGGTAGGAGAGCGGCAGCGAGCTGCACGCACTCCAAAGCTCCGCTCCGCGGGGAAGGATGGAGCCTCATGGGGGTGTCGGACCGAAGGAGCCTGGCCGTTGGCCTGGGCCGTGATAGCAGCGTAGCGCGGACCTGTTTTGTAGGTCCGCGGCTTTTCAGGCCCGACGCCCACAATGTCCACCTTGCGACAGAAACCATTCGTGCTTGGCCCGCCCCCGGCTAAAGTGCTAGTATTGCGCTCCACCGTTATGACCACCCATGGACTCATAGCTCCCACGCATCGCTCCATTCGCAAGTATTACGAAAACGTCGCCGCCCTGCGGGCCCAGGGTGTGCTGAACGAGATGAGCGTGCGTTCGCCCTTCGAGTCCCTGCTCCAGGAAACCGCCCGGCTCAAGGACTGGACCTTCATCGCCGAGCTTTCGGGAAAGTCCGGCGGCGCGATCATTCGTCCTGACGGCACCCTGCGCGACCGCAACAGCCTGCCGCGCGGCTACTGGGAAGCCAAAGACACCCAGGACGATCTTGACACCGAGATCAAGCGGAAGATCGCGCGCGGCTACCCCCTCTCCAACATCATCTTTGAGGACACCCAAACCGGCGTCCTGTTTCAGAGCAAGCAGAAGATCAACGGGCCGTACAGTCTCGGCAACCCCAAGGAGTTGGCCGCCCTTCTGAACCAATTCTTCTCCTACACCGAGCCGGATATTGAAGGCTTCGAAGAAGCGGTTGACGAATTCAAGGAGCGCGTGCCCGACCTCGCGCGCGGCCTGGTGGAGAAGATCCAGCAGGCGCACAAGGACAACGCGCCATTCCAGGCCGCCTTCGAGAAGTTCTTTGACCTTTGCCGCACCGCGCTGAATCCCAATATCCGCGTTGAGGCCGTGGATGAGATGCTGGTGCAGCACCTGCTGACCGAGCGCCTGTTCCGCACCATCTTCAACAACCCGGAATTCGTCAAGCGCAACGCCATCGCGGCGGAAGTGGAGCGCGTCATCGACGCCCTGGTGAGCCATAGCTTTGACCGCACCGAGTATTTGAAGAGCCTGGACCGCTTCTACCGGGCCATCGAAGGCGCCGCGCGCTTGCTGCCCGACTTCAGCGAAAAGCAGCACTTCCTGAACACCGTTTACGAGCGCTTCTTCCAGGGCTATTCGGTGAAGCTGGCGGACACGATGGGCATCGTCTATACGCCGCAGGAAATCGTCAACTTCATGTGCGCGAGCGTGGCCGAGGTTTTGGAAAAGGAATTTGGCAAGAGCCTTTCGAGTCCCGATGTTTACATCATCGACCCTTGCACCGGCACCGGAAACTTTGTCGTGAACCTGCTGCGCCGCATGCCCGGCCGCGACTTGCCCCGCGTGTACCGCGAGCAGCTTTTCGCCAACGAAGTGATGCTGCTGCCCTATTACATCGCCGCGCTCAATATCGAACACGCCTATTACGAATCTGACCGGCAGCTATGAGCCCTTCGAGGGGCTGTGCTTTGTGGATACGCTCGACCTTGCCGAAGGCAGCCAGCACCAGCTTGGATTCATGACGCAGAAAAACGCGGAGC
Source organism: uncultured Acidobacteriota bacterium (assembly GCA_963825395.1). Taxonomy (GTDB): domain Bacteria; phylum Acidobacteriota; class Terriglobia; order UBA7540; family UBA7540; genus Bog-366. The sequence continues at coordinate 176,984 of CAWGTQ010000051.1, forward strand.
GCGTAGAGCGCCAGCGCCGCACGCCCATTACAGTGGTCATTGGCAACCCGCCGTACAACATGAACCAGCAGAATGAGAACGACAACAATAAGAATCGGAAGTATGACGTAATCGACAAGCGTGTGGCTGGGACCTACGCCAAGGAATCAGTAGCGAGCAACAAAACAGCCCTCTCCGACCCATACGTAAAGTTCTTCCGTTGGGCTACAGACCGTTTGCAGGGACGCGACGGTATTGTGTGCTTCGTATCAAATAACAGCTTTGTTGACCAGCACGCTTTTGACGGAATGCGCAAGTTGCTTGTACGGGATTTCACGACGGTTTATCACGTTGATCTGCACGGAAACGTGCGCCGCAACCCGAAGTTGAGCGGAACAACCCATAATGTTTTCGGTATTCAGGTCGGGGTGGGAATCACCGTGGCGGTTCGACGGCAGGGTCTAGCGCCGTGCCTTTCGGGGGCAACCGCCAACTGCGAGACCGGGCACACAGCAGCGGACGGAACTGGTCTGCGTTATTACCGTGTCCCCGAAGGGTGGCGAAAAGAGGAGAAGCTCGGTTGGCTGGCCCGCCTTGGCAGCACCAACTCAGTACAATGGGCGAGTGGGATTACCGGCAATAACGGCCCCTGGATACAACCGGAACACGCGGATGAGTTCGCCAGTTTCATCCCGATGGCGAGCAAGTCGGCAAAAGGGTTCAAACTCGCTGCCGCCGACACCATATTTAAGGCGTTCTCCGTTGGGGTAAAGACCAACCGGGACGATGTGGTGTACGATTTTCAGGCGGGAGCCCTTGAGGAGCGGGTCAGGCGATTCATCGAGAACTACAACGCTGAACTCGACCGTTACAACCGTTGCAAGAACAAGAAACCCGTCGATGAGTTTGTCGTGTACGACAAGATCAAATGGAGTCGGGACCTCAAGCTCGATCTTCAGCGAGGCAACTCTGCGACCTTCGAGGTTGGGAAGATACGGACATCACTGTATCGCGCTTTCTCTAAGCGTTTCCTGTTCTTCGACCGCATTCTCAACGAAGAAGTCTATGTAATGCCGCACATATTTCCGACCCCTGAGATAGAAGAGGAAAATCTACTAATTTGCTGCACAATCGATTCACAGATGCCCTTCTCCGCGCTCGCTGCCGACTTGCTTCCGAGCCATGCACCCGGCGGCCGTCCCGGCCAGTGCTTCCCCTTTTATGTTTACGACGAAGATGGATCCAACCGCCGCGAGAACATCACAGATTGGGCGCAGGAACAGTTCCGCAAGGAATACAAGGACAAGAAAATCACCAAGTGGGATATCTTCTATTACGTCTACGGGATTCTGCACCACCCCGAATACCGCGAGAAATACGCCGAGAACCTGAAGCGCGAATTGCCGCGCATTCCGTTGGCGAAGGATTTTTGGGGATTCTCGAAAGCCGGGAAGGAACTGGCCCGCCTGCACATCGAATACGAATCGCTGGAACCGTGGCCGTTAAGATTTATCGAGACAACGGGTGTAGCGCCGGGCTTGAGCCCGGCACGTGCCGCCCGAAAGGGCGGCGGTGCTGTAGCGGCGGTCTCCGACCGCCGTCCGGCGGTGGGGACACCGCCGCTACAGAGTGCTTCCGTAGCGGCGAGTTTACCTCGCCATGGCGGCGTAAAGCCGCCGCTACAAAAGGCCGAGCGCCGCTCGGCCCCACAGAATGCCGACCTCAAGGTCGGCGCTGCGATCCCGCTCTCGTATCGCCTGGAAGACAAGATGCGCCTGGCGAAAGACCACCGCTCGCTCAAGGTGAACGGTTCGCTCACGCTCGGCGGCATCCCCCCCGAAACCTTTGAATACCGCCTGGGCAATCGTAGCGCGCTCGAATGGGTGATTGACCAATACCAGGTGACGGAAGACAAGCACAGCGGCATCCGCTCCGACCCCAACCGCCCCGACGACCCCGAATATATCGTCCGCCTCGTGGGCCAGGTCATTCGCGTGAGCGTCGAAACCATGAAGGTCGTAAAGTCTTTGCCGACGTTGTAATGGCACACGGCGTGCGCCCTTTTGGAAGTTCTAGCGCAGAACCCACAGGACCCCGCGAACTAGATATAGGACTCAGCCATGGAAACATTTGCGGAGGCTCAGAACAGGATTCTGATCGAGATTACCTCAGACGATAGAGACGTTCGAAGCGAGTACCTCAAGCGGTTTGAAGCCCAAGCCAAAACCTTTTCCGCTGCCATGGCCGAGGCTGTAATCGTATGGCGCTCCATTGACGACCACGTAGGCAAGAACGAAAGGCTCGCGTATGTTTCGGGCCTCGTGTATACGGCCATCTCCCTCCAGATACTGTCGATGAAGCTTCTACTTTCGGGGCAGCCAGTCGCAGCCGGAAATGTGTTTCGCCAAGTATTGGAGTCGATCGCTACGGCGCTGCTTTGCTCAAGCAAAGACCTGGATGTGCTCCGACACTTCATTGACGAGAAATATTCAACCAACAATTCCGTCCGGGACGTTCTGCGGCATCGAAAGAGGCTTGGGTTGCTTGACGAAGGGGTAAAAGTACTCGAAAAGGCTCACCACTTCTATCACAAGTTAAGTCATCCGACAAAGTTTACGATTGCCTATGCGATGTCATTCTCAACGAAGGGGTTATACGTGGGAGCATCGTTCGACGAAGGTAAGGTCTTTGCATACGCAAAAGAGATCAACGGCCGTACAGGGCTTGCCAAAGTCTTTCCAAATTTTGTCCAAGCCGTCAAGGCTAATGTCGCGAAATGGTAGGCAAGGCAAATTCGTAGCTCAGATTTGTCATGGGTCTATAGGAGATTTAAAACGTGCGTGTAAGGTTCGATTATGCCATCCGCAGTAAGATCGAGGTCAAAGACGGCACTTGGCCGCCGATGACCTTTGAGCGTGACAAAACTCAGTTTCTGGTCGAGAAACCCGTCCCGAAAATGGACTGGTACGTTGCGTTCGGAGGTTCTGGGAGTCTGGAGGGGGGAGTCGGTGTGAATCTAACAGTCCTCTCCGTCCAGGCGGAGTCGCCCGACTCGATCTCGGAAGACGATTTCGTTCGACCATTTTTGGACCGAATCGAAGCAATCAGGAATGAATTGGTGGCTTGGATTCGCGCTGCTACCAGACAATATTGGGTTGGATACCGGGAAAGTGACTTCCTTAGTGAGCAAATGAAGTTCATGCTTCTCGGGGGCGAGCATGAACGTTCCACGAAAGGCGCGTCGGGAAAGGGTTTCAATTACGGTAAGCCCCTTACGGCTAGCGACTGGAAGATAATTGGCGAACAGCTCGCGCTAAATAGAAGGCCACCAATTCATCTTTCGCTCTTCTGCGATGGCTTGCTGGACATCGCAGAAGGCGACATGATGCAAGCGGCTTTTACGCTTGGCATATCGTGCGAAGTCGGAGTTTACCTTGCTGTGCGACGCCTTCTTGATGCGAGGTGTCGGCCCATGCTCGCCATGCTTGACAACAAATACCTCCAATATAGATTTGACGCTTTGCTTGAGCTTCCGTCGGAATTGGACGTCCCATCGTTCTCGACCTTTGATAAAGAAGCTGCCTCCCGAGTAAAGGAACTCCACGAATCGCGCAACGCGGCACTGCATCGGGGTAAAAGCTTTATTAATCGAAAAGGCAGCCAGATTCCGCTTGACCCCGATACTGTGAAAGAGTACCTGGATGCTATCGAGAAACTCTTTTCTTGGTGCGACTCGATTTAGGCGGAATTTGGCAGGATCTTGCCGGGGCGGTGATATATATAGGCACTATGAGCTTTGAAGAAGAAACAGGACGCGGGACGTTGACCCACGCCTCGGGATGCGCAGGAGCTTCCGGCGAAATATGGCGCCAGATTGTGCGGTTGCAGGTGGTCACGCTGATCTGGATGGTGGTGGAGTGCGCCCTTGCTCTCTTTTCTGCATGGCGCGCACGGAGCCCGGTGCTTTTGGCCTTTGGCGCCGATAGTCTGATCGAACTCATGTCGGCGCTCGTGGTGCTCCTGCAATTCGTCCCACGCCTTGCTCTGAGCACGGCTCGGGCCACGAGGCTCGCGGGCATTCTTCTCTTCCTGCTCGCTGCGGTCATCACCCTGAGCTCTGCCCTCGCGCTGTGGCTGCATGTGCGGCCCGATACAAGTTGGATCGGCATAGGCGTCACCATGGCCGCGCTCGCCGTCATGCCCCCGCTGAGTTCGGCGAAGCGAAGAGCCGGAAAAACGGCCTGCAACGCGGCATTAACCGCCGACGCGGTGCAGTCCGCAACCTGTGCCTACCTTGCCGGCATAACCCTTGCCGGCTTGGTCCTCAATGCGGTGCTTCATATCCGTTGGATAGACCCCGCCGCCGCGCTGGTTGCGGTTCCCGTCATCTGCCTTGAAGGGAAGAAAGCGTTGCAGGGCGAGGAGTGTTGTTAGCTGGGACGCCTCGCCAAGTCGAGAATTTCTCATCGACGAGAGCAGTGCGGACCTCTGCTGTCTGAGGTCCGCGGCTTTTCGCGCCCGCGGTCGTCGGTTCGGCTTACCATTACCTCCGCACGGCATGGCACTTAGATTGATCGTATGTCCAGGTTGGGGCGGGTGAAGGCGGACCCGGGGCAGATCGAGCAAGTCATCATGAACCTGGCCGTGAACGCCCACGACGCTATGCCCTCAGGGGGCAGCCTCACCATCGAAACTCGCAACGTGGAGTTGGATGAGGCTTACGCGCGGAGCCACGCCACGGTGAAGCCAGGTCCGCACGTTATGCTGGAGGTCACTGACACAGGGATGGGGATGACCCCGGAGACGAAAGCGCGCATTTTCGAACCTTTTTTCACGACCAAGGAGCAGGGCGGGGGTACGGGCCTGGGACTGGCGACCGCGTACGGGATTGTCAAACAATCGGGAGGCAGCATCTGGGTGGACAGCGAACTTGGTCAGGGTTCCGTCTTCAAGATATACCTTCCTGCCGTGAGCGAGGGTACGGCAGCGGAGGGGCGCTCGAAGACGGAAATGCCAGCCTCCGGGTCGGAAACGGTCCTGGTGGTCGAAGACGAGGCGGGCGTCCGGTCTCTGGTTCGCCACACGCTGGAATCGGCTGGCTACAAGGTTTTGGAAATGGAGGATGCGGAAAAAGCCCTTGCAACCTGCGCGACCTACGACGGACCCATCCATGTCCTGTTGACAGATGTGGTGATGCCGCAAATGTCGGGTCCCTTGGTAGCGGAAAGGGTTGCCTCCTTGCGTCCCGGCATCAAGGTCATCTACATGTCGGGATATACCGACGATGCCGTGGTACGCCACGGTGTGCTCAGCCACGATGTGCCTTTCATCCAAAAACCATTCTCGGACGGAGCGTTATGCAAGAAGATTCGGGAAGTCCTGGATCATAAGATAGGGCGGGGCGCCGCGATTAGGACTGGACAACACCCAACCATCCGGCCCCCAAAATTGCGTAGCAAGTCGGAAGAGCAATAATTGATGCTGCGAGCTCGGTGGTGATCGACAGCCATTGGGCGCCAGCAGCCAAAATGTCGCAAGGATCCTGAGGACAAGAAGTCACACCCCGCCGGTTGGGCGGAGAGACCGTCTGCCATTAAGATGCCTTAATAGTGGCACCGAAGATGACTGAATTCCGGCAAATGACGATATTTCGGCACATTGATTCTCTGTAATCCCCACCAGCAATCCGCTTATTACCGGGAATCATTGGATAATCCTGGACTATCCACAATTGTATAAGGATCAGGGTTTGGCCCCAGCTTTGCAACTTCACGGAACTTCATCGTGGAGGAGAGTCGCCATTATGCTTCGGATCACGACAACCGATATTGGGGAGAAGGTCACGCTAAAGCTGGAGGGCAAACTCTCAGGCCCCTGGGTGGAAGAGTTCGAGCGTTGCTGGCGCATGTCGGCGGATATCTATAAGCAGAAGGGGTTGGTGGTGGATTTGTCCGGAGTGACGTTCGTTGACCCCGCCGGAAAAAAGCTGCTCTGCTCGATCACAAGCGAGGGGGCGCAATTGGTTGGATCGGGCCTCATGCCAAAGTCACTGATTGACGAAATCTGTACGGAAAGGCCTGCGGCGAAACCCGGCAAGGTGCCACACGTATTGAAACATGAAGTGAGCCATCTGCTCTTGATTCTTTTGCTTCCTTTACTCGTGGCCTCGCGCGCGCAGGCGCAGGATCCCACGGCGTTGCGACTGACGTTACACGATGCTGTGATCGCGGCGCTCAAAGAAAATCCGCAGGTGCAGATTGCCACTCTAACCTTCGCCGAGAGCCAGGAGGACAAATCCATTGCGCGCTCGGCGCTGCTGCCGCAAGCCGGCCTGGAAGTTTTTGACCGGGCGATACGGGCTAACCTCTATGCGGAGTTTGGAAGCAAGTTTCCGGGAATTCCTGAGCACGCGGGTCCGTTCCAGTTTTTCCAAGGAGGCCCGGGTGTGAGCATGCCCTTGCTCGACCTTACTCTGTGGCGGCGCTGGCAGGCAGCTCATCAGGGAGTGAACGCCAGCCAGGCGCAGGAGACCACCGTGCGCGAGCAGGTTGTGCTGTTGGTGGTTTCGCAATACCTGGCAGGGATGCGCGCCGACGCGGCCGTGAAAGCAGCCCAGTCGCGCGTAGATTTGGCGCAAGCGCTCTACGACCAAGCCAATGACTTACAGAAGCACGGGGTGGGCACGGGGATTGACACCTTGCGTGCCAATGTCGAGCTGCAAAATGAAAAGCAGCGCCTACTGGAAGCCCAGACCCAACAGAAGGTTGCGCTCTATGGCTTGGCGCGGCTGCTCAATATAGATCCGCAACGGGAAATCGAACTGGCGGACACGCCGAGTTTTTATGAGACGCCGCAGATCGACGCCAGCCGGAGCCTTGAGCAGGCTTACGAGACTCGTCCGGAAATGAAGGCGCTGGCAGCGCAGGCGCACATAGCGGATCTTGCCAAGCGCGCAGCGAGTGAGTCGCGGCTGCCCACGCTCAATTTCCAGGGTACCTGGGGCGAGCAAGGCTTGTCGGCTCCCAGCGCTATTCCGGCTTATGTTTACCAACTCACCGTGGACGTGCCTCTCTTTACCGGAGGGCGGATTCACGCCGAGATTGCCAAGGCCGATCTGGAACTCAAAAAAGTGGATCAGGATCGCACTGACCTGCGGAACCAGATTGCGCTCGAGGTGAAAACTTCGCAAGCGCAACTGGACGCGGCACAGCATGAGGTGGATGTGGCCAATCTGGGCGTGAAACTGGCCCAGGAGGAAGTCTCCCAGGCGCGCGACCGTTTCCAGGCGGGCGTGGCCAACAATATTGAAGTCGTCAGCGCGCAGGACTCCCTGGCTCGCGCCAACGATAACCAGATTGATGCGCTCTATCGTTACAACCAATCACGCGCCGACTTATCGCACGCCATCGGCCAGATCGAAGGGCTTTATTCAAAGTAGCGCCGGGCATTAGTCCGGCAGGTGCCGCCTTAAGGGGCGGCGCTACAAGCCACGTAAAGGTGTTTAACTATGCCGAGTACAGATCCCAACGTTGTTGAGATGGAAAAAGAATTAGGCCCCGCAGAGGCGCTCAGCCCGGAAGCTCCGGACAAAGCCCCCTCGCGCTGGGCTGACCCCATGGTCCGCCGCGCCGCTGTAGGGGCGGCGGCCGTGCTGGTCCTCGCCGTGGTGGGGTTGCTGGTTTACTATCACAACCGCGTCTCCACGGACGACGCGGAGGTGGATGGGCACGTTGTGCCGATCGCCAGCAAGGTTTACGGGACCGTCGCTGCAGTAATGATTGATGATAACGAGGCGGTGAAGGAGGGCCAGGTGCTGGTGCGCATTGATCCGCGCGATTACCAAGCCCGCGTGGACCAAGCCAAGGCGGCCCTGGCGCTCGCGGAGGCTCGTGCGCGAGGGGCGGGCGTAGGTGTTCCGCTGACGCAGGAAACCACCGACAGTAGCTCCTCCGGCGCCGATGCGCAACTGGCCGCCGCCCAGGCGAATTACGACAAGGCTAAGTTTACCTACCAGAGGGACTCTTCGGCGGAGTTAGCCTATGCCCGCGATAATATGGCGACGCAGCAGGCCAACGACGACCGTGCCCAGGCGGACTTGACCCGCATGAAACCGCTGATGGAAAAGGGTGAGATCTCGCAGCAACAATACGACGCCTATTTAGCCGCCGCACGCATGGCCGACAGCCAACTGAAAGCCGCGAACGAAAAACTCAATTCCGCGCAAGAGGGGGCGGAGATCGCCCGCGAATCCATGCTGGCGGCCAAAGCGCATGTGGACCAGGCGCGCGCCATGGTGGCGCAGGCGATGGCGAACCATAAGCAAGTTACCATTCACGAGGCTGACCGAGCGTCAGCGGATGCGGCCGTGGCTACGGCCCAAGCCGATTTGGAAGCAGCAGAGTTGCAGTTGAGTTACGCCACCATCGTCGCTCCCAGCGACGGTGTGGTCACCAGGAAATCGGTCGAGGCCGGGCAAATCATACAACCTGGCCAGGGGCTTTTCACACTGATTCCTCTGAACGACGTTTGGGTCACGGCGAATTTCAAGGAGACACAACTTGCCAAGGTGCGTCCCGGGCAGAAGGCGGAGATTGACGTTGACATGTACGGCAAGACTGTCATCGGCCATGTGGATTCCATCGCCGGTGCTACCGGCGCACGCCTGAGCTTGCTGCCCCCCGAGAACGCCACAGGCAATTACGTGAAGGTAGTGCAGCGAATTCCGGTCAAGATTCTGTTGGACCCCGCCTCCTCCGATAAGGCAATTTTGCGCCCGGGCATGAACGTTGAGGCGACGATTATCACAAAGTGAGGAAAATAGTGAGCAGTGGATTGTGGCTAGCGGTCAGTGCTCGGTTGCCAGCCACTAGCCACTAACCACTGCTCTGAGGGAGAAACCATGTTCCGCATTGTAACCGTGGCGCGAGAGTATGGAAGCGGGGGCGGACGGATCGCCCAGTTGTTGGCCGGTCGCTTGGGATGGAAACTACTCGACCGCTGCCTGGTGGAAAAAATCGCGGAGACCGCAAGCATTGAACCTCAGTTAGCGGAAAAATTCGATGAGCGCCCCGACCCTTGGCTCGATCGGCTGGCGGAGGTCTTCTGGCAGTCTCCGGGTCTGAGAGGGTACATCGGAGGCCACGTTCCGGGGCGGTTCGATGGCGAAGTGGCGGCCCATTTGACTCGCCGGATCATTGAAGAGGCGGCGGAGATTGGCGACTGTGTGATTGTGGGGCGGGGAAGCCAGTGTGTTCTCCAGCAGCGGGAGGATGCGTTCCATGTTTTTATCTACGCGCCTCGCGGTGAGCGGCTGGTCCGTTTGCTCCGCCGCGACCCTCCGCTGTCGAAAGCCGAGGCGGAGAAAAAACTGGACGCGCAGGACCAAACCCGTGCCTCCTATGTCCGCGATCACTACGGCGACGATTGGCAGAATCGCCATCTATACCATTTGATGATTTCCTCGAGCTTGGGTGAAAAAGAGGCGGTTTCCATAATACTTTCGGCCCTCCACTGTGCCAAGGCCAGTGTGGCTCCAGCAGGCCGCTAAGGTGCAAGAGTCCGCTGGTAAAACGCTGCCCAAGTATCGAAACTTGTCATGAACGGACTAATCGCGCGAGCTCGACAAAACGGCGAGACCCACCCATGGCTGGTGGCCTTCACGGTGATGCTGGCGGTTTTCATGGAAGTGCTTGATACCAGCGTGGCCAATGTCGCGCTCCCGCACATCGCTGGCAACCTTTCCGCCGGCGTTGACGAAAGCACCTGGGTCTTAACCTCGTACTTGGTTTCAAACGCCATCGTGCTCCCGCTCACGGGGTGGTTCTCCACGCTGTTCGGCCGCAAGCGGTTCTACATGACCTGCGTGGCCATCTTCACCATCAGTTCCATGCTCTGCGGCCTGGCCCCCAGCCTTTCCTTACTGGTGTTTTTCCGCATCTTGCAAGGCGCCGGAGGTGGAGCGTTGCAACCCATCTCTCAGGCCATTTTGCTGGAGAGTTTTCCGAAGGAAAAACAAGGCATGGCGATGGCCATGTTCGGGGTGGGCGTAGTCATGGCACCCGTTATCGGTCCTACCCTGGGTGGTTGGCTCACTGACAGTTATAGCTGGCGTTGGATTTTCCTCATCAATATTCCGGTGGGGTTGATCTCCCTGATTCTTACTTTCTTCCTGATTTTTGACCCGCCCTTCCTCGTGCGTAAAGGGTTTAAGTCCGGAGTCAGAATCGACTTCATTGGGTTGGGCCTGCTGAGTGTGGGGCTGGGATTCCTGCAAGTAGTTCTGGACAAGGGTCAGCGTGAGGACTGGTTTGAATCGCACTTCATCGTTGCGTGCGCCGCTCTGTCGGTCTTCGGGCTGGTCGCGGCCTTAGTTTGGGAGCTTACGCGCAAAGATCCCATCGTGGATTTCCGGCTGTTAAAAAATCGCAATTTCTTCCTCGCTACCTTAACGATGTTTATGCTGGGGTTTGTCATGTATGGGAGTACCGCCTTGCTTCCCATTTTTCTGCAGACCCTGCTGGGGTATACGGCGATGTTGAGCGGGTTGGTACTCTCCCCGGGAGGAATCATAGTGATCATCATGCTGCCCCTTGTGGGCAAGCTGCTGACACATTTCGATGCGCGTTGGCTGGTAGTTTTCGGTGTCGTGATCGTGGCCGTTTCGCTGTTTCACATGGCGACGTTCAACCTGGACATCGATTTTCGCACCGCGATGATGGCGCGAATCTATCAATCGGCAGGGATGGCATTTCTCTTTGTGCCGGTCAACGTTATGGCGTTCTACTTTATCCCCAAAGAGAAATTCAATAACGCCACGGGGATCATCAATCTGGCGCGCAACATCGGCGGCAGCTTCGGAATTGCGAATGTGGTGACCTTGCTGGCCCGCCGAACCCAGTTCCATCAGGGCATGCTCGTCAGCCACATGACTCCTTTCGATTCATCGTATCGGGCCATGGTGAATGGAGCGGCGAGCATCCTGTACGCGGCAGGATCCAGTTACTCTGACGCGCAAGTCCAGGCGAATGGGATGGCCTATGGACTTTTACAGCGGCACGCCACAATGTTGGCCTTCGTCGATGATTTCTGGATGATGGGGCTGACGTTTTTGTGTTTGATCCCCCTCATGTTTATGATGAAGAAAGCCCGGCCGGACGCAGCGCCCATAAGTGCGCACTGAGCGCGCCAGATGTACCCGCGACGGCCGCGCCGCCGGGAACGCAACGGTTTCGTCGAAGTTATCGAACAGGCTCAGGGCATTCGGGAATACATCGGATCGTATTAAGAGAAATCGGTAGCCCGCGAATGGCGGCAGCATAATTTCGCTTTCCCTCTCGCTTGGGGAGAGGGTGTTCGCTCACCCAGGGGAACCGGGTGAGGGGTTACTTGCACGCTTGAGTGGCTGCACAATTATTATGGACCGCATCTTTGGCCGGACGCGACAAAACGGAGAGATCAATCCCTGGCTTATCGCCTTAACGGTGATGCTAGCCACCTTCCTGGAGGTGCTCGACACCAGCGTCGCCAACGTGGCGCTGCCGCATATTGCCGGCGACCTTTCCGCCGGTGTCGATGAGAGCACCTGGGTACTGACTTCTTACCTGGTTTCGAACGCTATCGTGCTGCCGCTCACAGGGTGGTTGTCATCGCTCTTCGGCCGCAAGCGCTTCTTCATGGTCTGCGTGGCCATCTTCACCATTTGTTCCTTCCTTTGTGGCATTGCTCCCACCCTCGGCCTGCTGGTTGTTTTCCGAATCATGCAGGGGGCGGGAGGTGGCGCGCTTCAGCCGATTTCGCAGGCGATTTTAGTGGAGAGCTTCCCCAAGGAAAAGCAGGGCATGGCGATGGCGATCTATGGAATGGGCGTGGTAGTTGCGCCTGTCGTCGGTCCGACGCTGGGTGGCTGGATCACTGACAACTACACCTGGCGATGGATATTCTTCATCAATATTCCCGTCGGAGCAATTTCCCTCCTCTTGACGGCTCTTCTGATCTACGACCCACCCTACTTGGTGCGTAGGAGCCTGCGCGGCCTCCGGATTGATTACATGGGGCTGGGGTTGCTGAGTGTGGGGTTGGGTTTTCTCCAAGTCGTCCTTGATAAGGGCGAGCGGGAAGATTGGTTCGGTTCGAACTTCATCATCGGCTGCACTCTGATCGCCGCTGTGGGACTGATCGGCGCTTTCCTCTGGGAACTCACGCGCGAAGACCCCATCGTGGATTTCCGTATGTTGAAGGACCGGAATTTTTTTCTGGCTACGTTCACCATGTTCATGCTCGGGTTCGTGCTTTACGGCACCACCGTGTTGCTGCCCCTCATGCTGCAAACCCTCATGGGTTACACGGCCTTACTCAGCGGACTGGTGCTCTCTCCGGGAAGCATCTTCACCATTCTGGCGTTGCCGATTGTGGGCCGTCTGACGCAGAAGGTGGAGGCGCGCTGGATCGTGGCGTTCGGATTGGGGATCACCGGCCTTGCCCTCTTGCACATGTCGACCTTCAACTTGCAACTTGATATCTGGACGGCGGTTCGCGCCTGGACCTTTTCCCGCATTGGCATGGCCTTCTTGTTTATTCCCATCAACGTCACGGCCTTCTATTTTATTCCCAAAGAGAAGATGAACAACGCCACTGGCATCATCAATCTGGCGCGCAATATCGGCGGCAGCGTGGGCATTGCCAATGTGGCCACTCTCCTCGCACGCCGTACGCAGGTCCATCAGGCCATGCTGGTCGCCCACCTCACTCCCTACGATGCTCCCTACCGCAGCGCCACGCAGGGGGCGCAGCAAATGCTCATGGGACAGGGTTCCAGTCCCGCGCTCGCCCACCTTCAGGCACAGGGCCTGCTTTACGGCAACCTGGTTCGCCAGTCCAGCATGCTCGCCTATGTCGATGCTTACTGGCTGCTGGGCTGGACTTTCATCGCCATGATCCCCTTTATGTTCCTGATGAAGAGCGCCAAGCCCCGCACCGGCACGTCCGTGGCCGCGCATTAGAGCAGTAAGCAGAAGGCGGTACACAGTTGGCGGTATCCACAGACTACCCGGATTTCGCAGATATAAAACCTGTGTCATCTGCGCAATCTGCAGATTCGAACTTCACAACTTATCGCCCCATCACACTCAGAAAGAAAAATGGATAGCTGCTGGACCGCCCGCATGACTCTTAATCTAAAAATCTAAAACCCAAAATTAAAGTCCCAGAACCAGCTTATCGACGCGCTTCACGACGTCGCGCAGATAGGTTTCGTCGCCCGGATCAATCTCGGTTGTGGCCCATCCGGTGTAACCAACGTCAGCAAACGCTTTGCGTACGGCTGCCCAGTCGATGTCTCCGTCGCCGAGATTAACAAACTGCGTCTGGAACGGGCTGAATCCGTGCGTCAGCACCTTAAAGTCCTTTAGGTGAACTTTCACGAAGCGCTTGCCGAGGGTGTGAATCCAGTCCTGCGGATAGCCGTAAAGGACCACGTTGCCCACATCGAAGTATTGCCTGATCCAAGGACTCTTGAATTCGTCCACATACTTCGCCATCTCCAGTGGGCTGAGCAGGAATTTGTTCCATACTTCTTCGATGGCGATGATGACCTTCAATTCTTCTGCCAACGGGATCAGTGTGCGAATATTTTTTTGCGAGCGCGTCCAGGCATCCTGGTAAGCGATGTCCGCGTTGACAACGCCAGGAACGAGAAGCACGGTTTCCGCGCCCCAGAGCTTGGCGTTATGGAGCGAGGTTTTCATGCCGTCCAGGGATGTCTTCACCACTGCGGGGTCACTGGAGGAAAGCGGGTATTTCCAATGGGCCATGTTCATGACGGAATGGATAGGAACCTTGGCATCTTCTGAGGCCTTTTTGATTTCCTCTGCCACCTTGGGGTCTTCAATGGTCTGACCTTCTACACCCTCGAATCCAACATCACCGGCAAGCTTGAAGCGGTCGGCGTAGCTCAGGTCCTTGGGAAGCATATAGATTTGGACAGCCTTCTTGATGCGCCCACTGGGTGGAATCGGGGCGGGCGCGGCGGATGCCGGGCTGGTTGCTGCCGGGCCCAGCGATGCCAACGGCGCCGCGCAGGCGGCGCCCACGGATACCTTCAGAAAATCACGGCGCGAAGAATTTAGTTTCATGATGACCTCCTGCTTTGGCTGCTGCTCTGGCCCACGGAGACCCTTCTCCCCGCATGATTTGCCAGCCTGCTCTCGAGTCGATCGGTCGGTTCCACTGCTTCTTTAAACGAATTGAACACTAAAGATCTGAGATTTCCCTCGGACTTGGAAGGGGCATGCTAAGCAGGCTGCGAAAAGCCCTTCGGGATTGTAAATCTGATGAGCCGCTGGCAACGGACAATCTCGTCTTGCCAAGAAGCCGCAAGGCCATCCGTATCACTTCCCTGCCCCACCTTTGCGATAACTCCCCAAAAGCGTTCCGGCGTGGTGAGAAGTCCACGCTAGTTCGCCGGGAGAGGTCGGAGGTAAATATTTTTGAACCGTATTTTCACTCCACCGCCGGTGTGGAGTTGTAAACCGATGACGCCCTCAGTGAAATTCGGATGAGGATCGGTAAAGTCCACGCAGGGCACACCGTTCAAGTGTGTAACATAGTGGGCTCCCTCCTCCGTAATCTCCAGGTCGTTCCATTCGCCGGGTTTGATCGCATGTTCGCACGCGGGGGTGCCCATCGCTACCCAGCCGCGATGACCACTCTCATAAATCGAGCCCGTATTGCGAGTCGGGTCCACTTCCACCTGCATACCTTCGATATCCGGTCCGGTTTGGGGCGAGTTGCCGGTAATGCGCGAGCGGGTAAAGACACCGCTATTTCCCCTCTCAGGATTGAACTTTACTCGCAACACAAAATTGCTGTAGGTCTTCTGCGTAGTCAGATAGCCGTAATGTCCCGTGGTGCTCCCGCCCAAGATTGTGGCATCCTCAACGACCCACTTCTCTTGTCCGTTATTTACCCAACCGTTGAGATCCTTTCCGTCAAAGAGGGCAATCCACCCTTTTCCCGCTGGCGCCTGAGCCCCCGCCTGCGATGCCAGCAATAAGCCAAACAAAGCCACAAACAGACATCTCATGTCGGAACTCCTTGTGCCCTTCCGCCTTTAGTAACCGGCCTGGCGGGCGCGACCCCTGCTGGTCCTGAATGAGCCGGAAGGGGATGATAATATTCGCAAAGGGAAACGAAATCTAGTAGAAGAAATCGCGGGGAGGCCTGCGAGCCCATGCTAGCGTAATCTGCGAAGTAAGCCATACGGCACGCTTGGGAGGCAAAGCTTGTCCATCCCGAAAACTGTGAGTCACGACGGGGTGTTGCGTTAGGCCCGCTCTCTTCCCCGACATTACCTCGGGGACAGTTGGACTTTCAGGGCCTATAATGGACTGAGCATGCGCGTCCTTGTTGTCGAAGATGAACGTAAGGTAGCGGGCTTCCTGGCCCGGGCACTTCGCGAAAATGCCTATGCCGTGGACGTGGTGGACACCGGAGAG
>CAWGTQ010000052.1:0-129994 GCA_963825395.1 uncultured Acidobacteriota bacterium
AATGCGTCAATTTCAGGTGATGCTGGCCGGTGACGATCAGAGGAAAATAGAAAAAGAACGTGGTCATGAAAAAGTTGATCAGGAACCCGCCCCCAGCGTAAGCGACGAGCGGCGGATGGGAGAAGACCTGGGCCATCGGCGCGGGAGCTTCCCGTTGAGGGGCCTCGTCTTTCAGGTAGCCCACCAGCAGAAAATCCGTCCCCAAGCCCAGGAACCCCGTCAGCCAGAACAGGGATGCAGTGCCAAACCATCCCGCCAGGATGGGCCCGCCGATAATTCCCACCGCGAACGACACGCCGATGGGAATGCCCAACACCGCCATGGCGGTGGAACGCCGCTCGGGCTCAATGTAATCGGCCACGGTGGCAAAGGCCACGGAGACAATCGCTCCCCCGCCCTGGACCAGCCGCCCAAAAATCAGTTCCCATATTTGCCAGGAGTGAGGAAAAAGAGGAGGCAAGGCGCAAAGGAACGATCCCACACTGAACAGCGTCATTCCCAGCACCAGCACTCTGCGGCGGCCGATGCGGTCCGACAGTCTGCCCAGGGGAATTTGCAGGATCGCCATGGTCAGCGCGTAGGCGCCAAAAGCGAAGCCGACCAAAAACTTCGAGGAGGTGAACCGGAGCCCGTAAAGAGTAAAGACCGGCAGGACTAGAAACAAGCCCAGCATGCGCAATCCCACCATGCTGGCAAGGGTGAAAAGCACTTTCTTTTGCGTCGGGGTGAAGGAGAAGCGTTGGCGAAGAGTGTTAGTTGCCATTCGTATGGGCTGTAGCGTTAGTTATTTCTGCGTCCGTAGTCCTCTGCCCGCTGTCAATCGTCCGTTGCGATCAAGTTCTACGCGATAGGCTTCCAAAAGGAGAAACTGGACAGACAGCAAAGGGCGGGTATTGATCTGCCCGTAGCCGGACCTGATGGCTCTCACTCACGATACGTTCCGCGCCAAACACGCGCCCTGAAAGCGCTACGGACTACGGACCACTGACAACGGGCAGCTTTTCTACATCTCCACAAACTCTGCTTGTACGTGCTTGGGCAGCAAGCCTTTTTCGTACCCGCGGTCCAGCAGCGTCTGCACCGCCAAGCGCCCGCGCTCACCGTAATCAAGGGTCCAATCGTTCACGTACATGGCGACGAAGCGGTCGGCTGTAGGAGCATCGAGACCGCGCCCGAATTGCAGGGCGTAGTTAAGGGCTTCTTCGCGGTTGTCGAGCGCATATTGAATGCTCGCCTTCAGCAATTTCGCCACCGAGCGCACCGTACTGCGGTCGAGCGATCGCAGGATGAGGTTTCCACCCAACGGGAGCGGCAGAGCGGTTTCCTGATGCCACCATTCACCTAAATCCAGAATCTTTTTCAAGCCCGCCTCAGCAAAGGTCAACTGGCCTTCGTGAATGACCACGCCGGCGTCTGCCCCCCCCCGGCTCACCGTTTCAAGAATCTCATCGAAAGGGGTGAACACAGGCTCGAATTCGCGTTCGTAAAGTTGCATCACCAAGTGAGCAGTGGTCGTTTTTCCGGGTATGGCAATACGCTTTCCGCGTAAGCCTTCCGCTCCAGGGTCGGAGCGCGCCACCACGATGGGTCCGTAGCGCTCGCCGAAACTCGCGCCCGATGGCAGCAAGATGTATCGATCCGCCAGATAAGGGTAAGCGTGAAACGAAGCAGCGGTGATGTCGTATATCCCCTGCAAGGCTTTTTGATTCAGCGACTCGATATCCTCAAGAACGTGTTTGAAGGTGAGGTTAGCGGTCGGCAGCTTCTTCGTTGCCAGCGCGTAAAACATGAACGCGTCGTCGGAGTCCGGGCTGTGCGCCAGCTTCAGCTCGAGCCCGTGCAACTTGGATTCGTCGGCCATCGGTTGAATGGAGGATGTCATACCGGATCTCAACGCAACACCTACGGATGAAATGAATGCGTTATTCTATCACAGGTGTCAAAGAGACACATCACTACAGTCATGATATTATGAATGTACGTCGTACTCACTCATGAAATTATTAAACCATGTATGAGCAACATCAAGGACGCCGGGCGCGGTCTCCGTGTGCGCCGCAGCAGATAGGGCCGGCGGGGCAAATCGCTTTCAGGTCTTTGCGGCAGGCGCCGCCGCGTCCAAGCGGGCGCGAATGGCGCGCTTGGCCCGCAGCGCGGCTGTCGCCACGTCGCTGTTCGGGTCGTGTTCGAGCCGGTCGAGTTGTTGCAGACTGGCCTGATCTCCACTATACATCAGCACCGCACACAATTGTTTCCGAACACCAGCGTCCGGACTCTGCAAATAAGGGTAGAGCTTGACGAGAAGGGCCGGGTTGCGGGTAAGTTCAATCAGATAAGAGCGGGCCACATCACCCCGCATCTTGGAGCTCAGCGTGTTCACCAAATCGTCCATGCCGTCCGCCTTGCCCAGAGCAGCGAGGGCGAATTCCACGGCCAGCTTGGGGTTGGCGTCCTTTTCCGCGGCGTAAGCTTTTTCCAGTTCGCTCAGACTTTGGGGATCTGCGGCGCGCGCCAGTCCCTCGGCTGCTCCCTGGCGAATGTCCTTGTTGTCGTCCCACAGCGCCTTGGTAAATATCGGCACGGAAACTTTGTCGCCCAGGTAAGCCAAACCCTGCATCGCGGCTACCTTGTCCTTCTCATCCGGGTCATTCTGGAAAATTGACTGCAACTTGGGCAGGGCATCTTTTGCGCGCAGGATGCCGACGGTGACGCAGGCATCGCGTTTAACGTCCTTGTTGGGCGAATCGAGCAGGTCAACGAGCTTGGGGCCCGAGTCCTTGTCCTTGATTTTGGACAGAGAATTAAGGGCTTCGCGGGCCAGGTCCGGATCGGAAGAGTGCGCCGCGCTCACCAAATCCGGAACCGCCGCTTGCGCCGTCAGGATTCCCAGCCCTTTGGAAGCTTCGCGCGATGCGGCGTTCGAGCGCGTGTCCTGCATCGTCGCGATCAGGGTGGTGACGACGGTAGGGTCGACGTTGATCCCCGGGTCAATTCGTGTATCGTCCGGTTGGAAATGGCCGGCGGCGCGTTGCCAGTTTTTCCTCATAAACCCTGTAAAGCCCGTGGAGGGTATGACGCCGGTGTAGTACCCCACCAGGCATTGCACGGCAACAATCCGCACCCCGTCATCCACGTCCTTCGTGGCCTGCTCCAGGGGCGGCAAAACTTGCGTCTGATGAAATTGCGCCAGGGCCAACACCACTTCCCGCCGCACCTTGGAGCTCGGATCGTTCAACGCCGCCGCCAACGCGGGGATTGTGGAGATATCACCCTCTTTGCCCAAATCCTGCGCGGCCTTGGCGCGTACGCTGTCAGTGTGCCCTTGCTTCAGGAGCATAACCGAAGGGTTGCTGCTAGTAGCGGATGCGGCAGGAGCAGTCGCGGGTGTGGCAGGAGGAGGGGTGGCGGGCGAGGTGGTGGGTGTGGCAGGAGCGGCGGGTGCGACGGGAGCAGGGGTAGGATTGGGAGCCTGCCCCCACAGCACCGAAGCGCACGAAAGAGTAAGCGAGAGAATGACAAGAACTGTAAAACTGGAAGAGTGCCTCATTTTATCCTCTTGGTCTTCATCCCCTGCCCGCCAGCGGAGCGGCGCAAACCCTCGCGGCGTTGACGAATTCAAGGGAAGTCTCGCCGTCCGTCCACGGGTTTTGCCCTGCTGATACGCTTCCCGCAGCAGGACCTGGGAGTTCTGTTATCTTAAGATGCTGGTAATTGTAAACGTGGTTTTCCCCAAACTGCTGTCGGACGCGATGGAGATGTCAATCACACCATTCGATCCCACAACATGCACGAGCGCTGAGCCCTCGCTTTGCGTGACTACTGCTATTGCTCCCATCTTCTCTTTGTAAAAGGCCGCAACCTTATCCAACGAGTCACTCGTGGTGTACTCCTGCACCTTGACCTTGCCCCCGGCTGCGGACACTTCACTTTCACCCTCCGCCGCAGTTGCGCCAGGATAGACCGGAACCCCCATATCAATGATGGGAGGCGTCTCCTGGCCCGGAGTCCCCGCCGGCGCGGCTGGCGGGGTGGGTGCTTGACCTGTACCCGTCGGCATGGTGACGGTCGCATGAACTTGCTTCTCAAATTGGCTCACCCTCTGTTTGGTGCGATAAAGAAAATATACGCACGCCCCGGCGCTCACCAAACCGAAAAAGATCAGCACCGCCACAACGATCAGAACGATTTTCAGGACCGGGCTGCCCGACGAGGCCACTGGCGCCGCCGCGACCGGAGCTTGCGCCCTCGGCGCTGGCGCAGCCGGGGCAGCAGTTTGATCTAAACTTGCTCCACAACCGGTGCAAAATTTCATCCCTTCTGGTAGAGGGGTACCACATTTTGTGCAGAATTGAGGCATCGAAGGTTCCTCCTCTTCAGATTTGCACTCCGTGGAAGCCGCGGTTGGAACCCGCACGTCCGGTAAGCAGGTGCGCCAAGCGGGTTCGGGCGCGAAGAAGTAATTCCCGGGTAGTGGCGGAGCATAACACTTTTTCTTGACGGAGTCGAGGCGGGTCATATATGCGCTAATGACTCATTTTGTTCCAAGCGAGACGCCATTTTCTTTAGGATTAACAACCTGGCCCGAACCGGTCCAACGCCCCGAGCCCTCCCCGCAGGGGAGGAAAGTGTCCATCGGAAATAGGAGATAGAAAAGCTCCGGGTGGGCGCCGTGCAATAATTTCACTCGAAAATAGCCTCGGTTTGTAGTAAAACAATATTGGTATGTACGGCCTTGCCCTTTTCCGCCGTCTCCCCTGCAATCCATCCAATTCACTTGAAAGCGGCGTGGTTGGTTTATCGGTCCTTCCCTCGGCTGATTTTTTCGGGCAGGCGAGGGTTTCTATTCCTCACGGCAGTGCCTCCGTGCCCTCTGCGGCCAGAATGGCATTCACACAGAGACCGCGGAGAGAATCAGGAGCCTCAGTGTCAAGCACCTTAAGGCACGGAGGACACGGACCCTGCCGGCGGTCTAACCCCAACCGGGTATAGGCGTTAACCTCAGGGTTGGAGGCGGCCGAAAGCCCGCGTAAAGGCTGTTCGCCGCAGGCCACAGGGTGTCCCCGCTAACGCGGCTTTAGATGATGCCGCTGCCCATAGGTTAACGCTTATGCCCCGACCGGGTAGGATCGAACCCAGTGCAAGCCTCATAGGTCAGGGGAATTTTGTCGCCCTGCACTCACACGGGAGGAGGCTCGCGCCTAAACGTCTGACATGGAGGTTGGCAAAGCCCCTCGGCAGGCCAGAATGTTTATGAAAAAACAGCATCTTGCGCAGGAAATGGCGAAGTCTGTGATGGCCGCAAAAAATTAAGCCTCTGAAAATAAGGGATTTATAAAATCACGTAATTAGGATACCCTGGGGGAAAAAGGGATCGTAAAATGAAGGTATTATCCGTGATGTCATTGAAAACAAGCGGCATAGAAAATCGACCCGGCTCAAATTGCCCTCTAGGCCGTGATGTTCAAGAAAATTAAGCTACTTATCGTTTCGAACCCGTGATGTTATTGAAATAAAAGGGGAAAGGTGTTGGGCGAGTGATTGAGGAAATGCTTAATTCTGAACTATGAAGGCTACTCACCCTCAGCCTGCGAAAGGGATGGCCAAGCTATTTCTCCCAATACGACACACTCCCCTGGATCGGCTATCGGGAGTTCCCGTCGGGGAGATGAATCAATTTGCGGAGGCCGAAGATCGCAAATCGCAATTTTCAAATTACCTGATTGGTCGATGAACCGCATGCATTAAAGCATTTTCCCGCTTACCTTTTTGCCCAGAGGGCGTCTAAAGCATATGAGAGGTTCGAACCTTCGAGTGATGGATGGCGCCTGCTTGGAGTTCGCTGGCAAAGCTTCTGCGCAGCCTTCGCCGATGAGCGAAGCCGATGAGCTTTCGTTGATCCGCCGGGCTCAGGAAGGGGACCGCTCCGCCTTCGACACGCTCATCCGTCTTTACGATAAAAACGTATTGCGCCTGACATTGCAAGTGGTGGGCTCCCCGGAAGAAGCGCGGGACTTATATCAGGAGGCGTTTCTAAAAGTATACCGGTCGATTGGCCATTTCCGGTCGGAGGCAAAGTTCTCCACTTGGCTCTACCGCGTGGTAATGAATATTTGCCTTGACCACTTGCGTCGGCAGAAAACTCGTAAGGAAGTACCCACTCCCCAGGCCGAAGAGGGCGAACCGGAGTTCTTTCAGACCGTGCCGGACGAGCGGCCGACACGTGATCCCGAGCGGGCTACGCACTCCAAGGAAATTGGCCGCCGAATTCAGGCAGCACTGGACCGGCTGAATCCGCGGGAGCGGATGGTTTTCGAGTTGAAGCATTACCAAGGACTGAAGCTGCGGGCGATCGGTGAGATTTGCAAAACCAGCGAGCAGACGGCGAAGAATTGTTTGTTCCGCGCGACGCAGAAACTTCGGATGGAATTGAATGATTTGGCGTAAGCCGGATTTCCCAATGCGGGTTTGGAAGGGCGGCACTTTACAGGTCGCGGGAAAACTCGCTGGTTTTTCGTGCCCTGTAAGGGTACCAGATGGTAGCCGGGGGCAGCGCCCCCGGAAAGCGCGACGTTCGTCCCCCGACCCTGAAGGGGTCGCACTGCCCCGTGCCGAGGGGCGCCGGACGAACGGGACGGCATCGGGATTCGACCCCTTCAGCGTCGGACCTTGTTGGGCACACGTTATCCGGGGCCGTTGCGCCCGGCTACCCGATCGATCCCCTGCGGGGATCAAGGATGGAAAGCCCCGGCGGGCTTATACGCAGCCTGTTTTAGCCCCAACCCGCGGCTGGCAGCAAATGTGCGTCAGCACTTTGAAAAATCCGGCTTAGGAATTTGAACCGAGAGAGCAGACCATGAATTGCCAGGAGTTAGAAGATAATCTGCCGCTTTTGCTTTACGGGGAGCTTTCCCCTTGGCAGCAAGCGGCTTTTGATGAGCACCTTGCGGGATGCGCTAATTGCCGGGCGGCGCGGGAGAAGCTGGAGCAGTTCCACCAGGTCTTGGCGCAGCGGCCGCAGGCGGAAGTGAGCGCCGCGTTGCTGGCCGAGGCGCGAATGGCGCTGGATGAGACGCTCGAGAGCCAGCAGCATGGATGGCGTGCGCTAATGCACAACGGTCTGCCGATTCTGCGCTTTCAGCCCGCTTCCGGATTTGCTCTGGCGCTCACGCTGATCCTGTGCGGGTTTGGCTTGGGCTGGGGGCTTCGGCCGCACGCCGGGCGACTAACAGCCGGTGTCGCGGAAGTGAACACGGCGAGCGCCGCCGGTTCCGATCTCGAGAATATGCGCATAAGCGGCATCAGCCGTGTTGCCCCCGATCCCCAGACGGGCGGCGTAAAAATCACGATGGACGCGGAACGGCGCGTCACGTTGGAAGGCTCCCTCGACGACCCCAAGATTCAGCAGGTGCTGGTCTACGCCGTGAAGAGTTATGACAATCCCGGAATCCGCCGCGACACGCTCGACGCGCTGCGTTCACACGCCGACAATCCCAACATTCGGCAGGCCTTGATCTACGCTATGCGGCACGATCCTAATGCCGGCGTTCGCCTGGAAGCTCTGGAGGCCGTCGGCAACACGAAACCCAGCAACGATGTGCAAACGGCTCTGCTGGAGTCGATTGAGCACGATACCAACCCGGGAGTGCGCGTGGCGGCCGTCGATGCGCTGATCGATCACACCGAGAAGGAAGGATGCGATATGTCCACCGCACTGGCCATCGAGCATTTGGCCACCGCGGACAGCAATCCTTATGTCCGGCTCAAATGCGCCAACGCCATGATGAAATTTGGAAAGTGAGGATTCCATCCAACCCATGGGAACGCGGCAAATCCACAGTTTCGCGCTTTTAGCCTTCTTCATCGCCACACCCCTTGCGGCACTGGATGTTTCTTCGGTGAAGCAGGGCGCGCCGGTGCGGCACGGGCGCAGCTGGGTACAGCGCTCGGAATTTGAAGCCTCCGCCAAAGAGGGGGCGCGTTTGCTGTTGCGGGCGGATAACGGAGCAATCAGCATCAACCCCGCGCCGGGCGACAAAGTAGGTTGCGTCGTTATCTTGCTTGCTTACACCCCCGATGAATCCGAAGCAAAGCGCTTATTCGACAGTTTTCAACTCACGGCGCGGTCGGTGGAAGCGGGCGGCGTATACATCACCAGCCAATCACCCAAGCAGGCTCGGCATGGCGCCAATTTCCATGTGCAATTTGAAATCTCCGTGCCCCTACACTACAACCTGGATGTGGAAACGCAGGGCGGCGACATCTCCGTGGAAGCTCCCCTGGAGGGCGATGCCCGGCTCACCACGGCGGGCGGCGACGTGCGGGCGAGCGACCTTTCGGGTGTGGTGCGGATTGAAACCGCCGGGGGAGGCATCTCCCTCGGTAAAACCGGCAGCGACCTAACGGCGCGCACGGCGGGCGGCTCGATCCGCGTGGGCGATGTGAAGGGGGACGCCGTTCTCGAAACCAGCGGGGGAGAAATCGTCACCGGCGCCGTGGCGGGTACACTCAAGGCGGAGACCTCGGGCGGCGACATCGTGGTGGGCAGCGCCGCGGGTCAAGTGCAGGCCCGAACCGCCGGCGGGCAGATCCAGATGGGGCCCACGGGTGGGACCGTGCGGGCTGAGACCGCCGGGGGCAGCATCCGCCTGCAGGGCGCGCGCGGGCGGGTGGTGGCAGAGACCGCCGGCGGCAGCATCGATCTGCTGCAGGTGGAAAGCGCCGTCCATGCCTCCACGGCGGCGGGGCGTATTCTGGCGGAATTCAACTGCTCGAAAAAATCCTGTGGCCCCTCCCAGCTCGAAACCAGCATGGGAGACGTGTACGTCTACCTGCCCGGCAACGCACCCCTCACCATCGATGCCGCCATTGACGTCGCGGCCGGGCGCCAAATCCAATCCGACTTCCCGCTCGATATCCGGGGCGACAAGGAAGATCTGGTTCCCTCCACCCTGCGCGGCCACGGGTCCTTAAACGGCGGGGGAGAAATCCTGAAAATTCGGACCGTGGCAGGTAACATAGAAATTCGCAAAATCGATGACGCCTCTCTGCGCGAGCTGCAACAACGCGAGGAAAGCAACTGGAAGGCCTGGCAGGATCGGCGCTCGGATAAAGATCGGCGCAACCAGGAGCGGGAAAAGGAACGGCGGGAACGTCAGCAGGAAAGGGATGAGGACAACCATGACAACTAACCACCGCGTCATTCACGCCGGCCTGAAGCTTGCCTTGTCTCTCACCCTGGCCCTCGGTTTGGGTGGCTGGCTGCGCCCCACTTACGGCACGGAACGCGTCTGGGAGAAACGCTTTGAGCTTCCTCCCGGCGGCCACGTCTCCGTGGTGAACGTGCACGGCAGCGTGCTGGTGGAAGGCTGGGATCGCGCCGAGGTGGAAGCTACCGTCGCCATGCGCAGCGAGGCTCCCACGGCGCAGCTCGACGATGTGCAGGTGGCGGTGGAGGCGCACGAGGGCGCGGTGGCGTTCCACACCCTCTATCCCGCCGGGCTCGATACTCCCATCCGCGTCGATTATCGCCTGCGCGTGCCCCGCCAGGTTCGACTGGATGAGCTCAGTACGCTTCAGGGCGACATCGTCGTCCACGATGTGGAAGGTGCCATGATCGCGCGCAATCTGCACGGCGATATCGAGGGCATTAATGTGTCGGGGTCGGTGGTGGCCAATGCCCTGACCGGGAACATCCTCATTTCGCTCCGCGCCCTGCCCGACCGGCGCCTGCCCTTCGAGCTCGCTACCCTTAATGGCAATGTCGATCTGCTCATGCCACCGCAGGCGAATGCCGACCTGGAACTTTCCACCGTGGCGGGGAATATCATCGGCGATTATCCCTTCCAGGCGAGCACCGTGCCCGGCGATTCCACTCGGCATGCGCAGGTGGGCGCGGGGGGCGTGCGCATGGAATTGCGAACCGTCCGGGGAAATATTCGCGTCGGACAACGCGACGATGATTTGTGAGAAATTTTCCGGCGGCGCCACACCTGCACGTCGGGAATTGATGGTGACGGATCCGCGCTTGGGACGTCCTATAAATGGGCATGACAAGAGGCCGCCGGAACCAATTGTGGCATGGCCATCTTGGCCATGACCCGATACAGGCGGGACGCCCGTGCCACGCACGCCGCCGAGAAGGAAATTTGGACATGGAAACTATGGGTCGATGGAGTATACAGATCGAAAGTCATGGGCACACGATGAGCCGGAAATTCTTTTTAGGATTGGCGTTGGCTATTGCGCTGCTGGTGGCTGGTGGGGGTGTCTTGCACGGACAGAATGTCCCAAATCGCCAGCCCGCGCCGCAGGTTGCGCCAGAGCCACCCGAGCCTCCGGAACCGCCCGAAGCTCCAGAGCCACCCGATCCGCCGGAATCGGCGCAATTCTTTGTTATGAATGATGGCGCGGCACACTTGGGCGTCACCCTGGGCGATGTCACCGCGGAAAAAGCGCAGGAACTGAAATTGCCAGCCGTCGCCGGGGCCATTGTCAACAGCGTCCAAAAGGACAGCGCCGCGGCGAAGGCCGGGATTGAAGCAGGCGACGCGATCATGGAATTCGACGGCGTCCGCGTCCGCAGCAGCGCGGAGTTGCGCCGTCTGATCCGCGAAACTCCCGCCGGACGCACCGTCGAGATGAAGATTGTGCGGAACGGAAAAACGCGCGTCATGAGTGCAAAACTGGAGGCCTCCGCCAATCATTTCGACTTCAACATGCCGGAAGTTCATATCCCCTCCATCAACGTGCCGGAAATTCATATTCCCCCCATGGACTTTCCCGGCCTGGAGGATCACCGCGGCACTCTGGGGATCTCCGGCGACGCCCTCACGCCGCAGCTCGCGGAATTCTTCGGCGTCAAACAGGGCAAAGGCGTGCTGATCTCCGAAGTAACCAAGGGCGGGGCAGCGGATAAGGCGGGGTTGAAGGCCGGGGATATCATCGTGCAGGTGGACGGCAAACCTGTCAGTGGAGTAGAGGAACTCCGCGCCGCCTTGGATGATAACTTTACGGGGGATACGCGCAGGGTGAGCCTGACCATCGTCCGCGATCGCCACGAGCAGACCGTCAACGCGGATTTGACCCGCTCTCAAACGTGGGAGAAACGCACCTCGAACCCCGAGGGACAAGACTACGCACAGGCGCAAGCCAACCAGCAGCGCGCGCAAGCAACCCATCTGCGTGCGATGGCGGACAGCCATCGCGCCTTAGTACAGCACGAAGTATCAAAACAACAACAGGAGATGCAAGCCGAATGGCAGCGCCAACTCCAGGAGCAAATGCGCTCGCTCAAGGACCAGCTCAAGCAAATGCAGAACCTCCACGTCGTGCTGCCTCAGGACGGGGAGACTTAACCGGCAGCCGCGGAACCCACCCGCGAGGAGATTCTTCTTCTTATTGTACGGGCGTGGATGCATCCGGCGGGGGTTGGACAAGAGGCGTGGTGTGATGATGCACCAACAGCCAGCGGCCATCGCGGCGCAGAAAGATATTGGTGGCCTCGACGAGTGCCGTGGAAAT
This sequence comes from uncultured Acidobacteriota bacterium, assembly GCA_963825395.1. Lineage (GTDB taxonomy): Bacteria > Acidobacteriota > Terriglobia > UBA7540 > UBA7540 > Bog-366. Next base: position 11,521 of record CAWGTQ010000052.1, read on the forward strand.
GTCGTTCTGATAGGCGCTCGTTACATTTTCCAGGCAGGAGATCCAAGCTACATCCCTCGCCACATGCACCAGAGGCCGGCTGATCGACACCATCATCTGTTCCGTAGATCGAAAGATTTCCTCCCAACTTCCCCCCACTTCGCCCCATCCCACCAGGAGGTCCCATCCCGGGTGCAGGCACTTCACCCAATCGGCATGCAACCACACTTGCGCCATCAGCGGCATGTCGAGAGTATGCAACGCGACATAGAACGTCCGGTTGGCCGTCAGGACCTCTTCTTCATCGGTTTGAAGCTTGGGAGAATCCGCCATCAACAGGCTCACTTTCGTGCCATAAGGGGTTTTCAGTCTTCAGTCATCAGTTTTCAGCTAATACCAACGCTACAGCTCATCCCGTTCTGAATGGCGACTGACAACTGGGGGCGCCGTTTGCGGAAATGGGGCTAGGAAGACGCACCTTTGCGCGCCTCAAACCGGCGCATCACGCGTGGCAAGGTGCATCCTACCAGGGCAACCTTGGCGATATCCGCAATCAGGAACGGATAGAAACCCAACAGCCATGCCTGCGCAAAAGGGACGCGGAACAGCAGGCGCAACCAGGCGGAGCCCGCCAAGAGAATCAGCACGTCGGCGGAAACCAGCGCCCCCGCCAGCTTCCAGGTGGAACGCGCCACGCCTTGCTCCACCAAATACCCGACCAGCGCAGCAGCCAATGGAAAGCACAGCAGATAGCCACCGGACGGGCCCACCAGGTGCAACGCCGAACCGGCTCCATCGGCAAACACCGGAAACCCTGCGGCGCCTTCCGCAAGGTACGCGACCTGGCTGAGAAAGCCGCGTCGCCATCCCAGCACCGCCCCGCTCAAAAGCACGGCAAAGGTCTGGCCGGTAATGGGAACGGGCGAGAACGGCAAGTGGAAGCTTAATTGCGCGCAGACCGCCGTCGCCAGGCTGAAAGCGATTACCCAAGCCGCATCCGTGGCTAAATTTCGGGCTCCCGGAACCCGATCGATCAGAACGTCCGTTGAGGCGCGAGTCATCATGCTCCTTGAAAGTTCGTAGTCGGTCACCAATGGGATCGCGTTGCTTTGAGCCCCCCGGGATTATAACTTAGCTGCCGTTTTTTCCGTAAGTAGTAAACGGAAGGGTAGTGGGCCACTTTGATCCATGCGCTCTTTGCGCCATCGGGCGCTACGCCGGTATTCCTATGTGAATATGAGCCCTATTTTGGACGTAAGAGTCTTTCTAATGAAATGCCGTTGTGAAGGGAATGCGTTGGCAAGCTGGTGGACACATGGCAGAAGGGATCAATTCCGCCGCTTCCCGGCGGGCAGCAAGCAATCGCGCACCACTCCGCCGTTCCAACTATCGCCCGAGCAGCCAGCCTCCCGCGGCGTAGAATGCCGAGTCAGACGCGACTGGAGGTGCGGGGGGCGGGAATCGGCGCGGTGCCGCTTACCACGCTGGGCATCAATTTGAGATGCCGGGCGACGTTCGCCGGAACGAGGCCCGGCCAAGGGATTCGCTGCGTGTCAAAAATTGCGATTTGATTCCCATCTCCCGCGTTGCAGTACCTTTTGTTGACCGGTGTGCCGCCACCGCCGGTGTTGATCGCCACCGCCGAGCTGCCGGGATCGCCGTCACAATTGAAAACGATACCGTCAGCAACGCAGGAAATGTTGGCGGGCTCAATCGACGCCCCGCACGAGGGGATCAGTTGAATCTGCACTTTCCCGGCTTCGTGGCTGTGAGCAAGCCTCCCGATTACATGGTCCCGGCAAACCTCCAACCCGAAGAGGATGCCATCCACGGTGAAGATTGTCCCCCCCACCAATTCCGACACCGACACATCGCCAACGCCGAGACTCCCCTCCCCCCGAGTGTCCGGGTCGATTCTGCCTCCCACGGGCATAATGTTTCTTTCATCGCGTCCGCCCACCTTCGCCCGGCTCCTGCCCGGAACGAACCAATCGTCATCATTAACACTCGGATGCTTGAAATCGACATGCGACGGGAACTCTTTGGTGATGACAATGTCATGGTGCTCTCGGGTCTTGGGACCGCCTTTCTGCACGAGGGCGTAGTTTTCCAGGATGTTGCCCCTCTTTACGCTGACCAACGGAGTTCCCCGAGGAGTGTTGACCATCTGGTCGGTCGAGAAAATCGCCGACCCATGGACGAAGAGCCAGTCCGCGTACTTGGCGTTGGAAGTTTCCGTTCGTATCATCTCCAAAATTTTGGCGGTCCGGCCGACGTCCCGATACGCTCCGTAAGGCCCGCGGAAGAAGAATTCCGGCGCCATGAAAATCTTTAAGGTCTTGCGGTCCTCGTCGTCGGGAATGGCCTCGGTGGCCTTGTAGGTTTGGTACCCGGTGTAGGCGTGCGTAATCGCCTTGATAAGCTGCGTGACCCGGACGGCGCTCTCCTGAATCTCTTCTCTCATCCGCGTCTTCTCGGGGTCGGGGCCCGCCGGTACCTTATTTTCGTCGTAGGCCCCGGTTGTTAACGCGTAGGCGAGGCAGGTCGCCTTAATATACCGGTGCTTTCCCCAGCCATCCAATTCGTGGAGTTTGCGAATCACGATATCCATGAGGGCTTGCATCACTTCCAGGCGCGGGGCCGCCGGTGCAGGCCCTGCGAGGCTGGCGGTAGCCCAATCGACGAGGGTATTTTTCAGCTCCATCAGGATGTTCAGCTTCGACATGTCGAACACCTGATGGTATTTCTGGATCAGTTCGTCAATGCGGAACAGCGGCGATTTAACTCCACCGGGCACTGGCGGCAGAGGTCTGGGCCCCCGCGCGTTCTGCCATTCTGCCCAAGTCGGAATATTCCTGAAAGTCATGGCGTCCCCCTTGCGCGATTCCAGGCCCCGTGGCGCCGATCGTCGCGGCATACCCTGCGGCCGATGTGTCCTGCCCCTGCCGGCCTCGCGAAATCGTTTCCGCATCTCGAGGCCGGCCCATTGTGGGTCCAGTCTTCCGCCTTTCGCTCGGCAAACGGATTTACCACTTGGCCGGTCCGCATGTGCTGGTTGAATTTACCTGTAAGCCCTTTTCCCCATACCGCGTGCCGCACCCGTGTGACAACGCCGTGCATTGAAACACGATGTTCCCTTTTGAGTTATCGCCCAGCCAGTAATGTACACCCGAGCGCCTCTGATTTCAAGCTCCAGTTAATTTTTCATTGCCAGGTGCTTGCACGAGCCATGGAAGGGCCAGTATTGCCTCTCCGCAGAATCCCAAACCTCGCGGGTGGCGCATGCATTGCCCTATATGTATGCGTCCCAGCCGTCGCGTTGCGACCTCTTGCGTCGACAGGTCTAGGAATACAATCCATCCCAGGATCGGACGATCCTCCAGATAATAGAATCTCCATCACGACCACGGCCGGTCTCCGGGTTGTGCCATCCGACCTCGCTGGACCGGATTGCTGTGGACGTCGTCGAGGGGAAGATGTCCCACTCGAGCCCCAAAGCTTCGCTCCTGGAACCGAGAAGGGAAAACATAGGCTGCACAATCCAGAGGCCCAAAGCGGAAACTTCGGTTGAATCCTCTTTCATCGCCTCGACATCGAATCCTTGGGAGGAGAACATATGCGAGCTGCCGTGGTTACTGCTATCAATGGGCCCTGGGAGGTTCGAGACGTTCCTCGACCCGAGCCGGGCGCGAATCAGGTTCTAGTTAAAATGCATGCCAGCGGCATCTGCTATACCGACGTCCACCAAACCTTGGGACACATTCCCGGCGCTTTTCCGCGTATTTTGGGGCACGAGCCGGTGGGCGAGGTGGTGGCTATTGGCCCGGGCGTCGCCAGCAGAAAGGTCGGCGACCGCGTGGGCGTTCCATGGATTCAAGCCACGTGCGGGCGTTGCGAATGGTGCGCGCGGGGACGCAAGAATTTCTGCGCTGGACAGAAGAGTACCGGCATTGATCTCCAAGGCGGTCACGCCGAGTACATGCCGATGTACGCGGACGCAACCTTTCTTATCCCCGACGGTGTTTCCTACGAGCAAGCGGCTCCCATTTTCTGTGCGGGTTACACGGTCTGGAGCGGCCTGCGCTGGGCTCGCCCTCAACCCCACGAGCGTGTCGCGGTGCTGGGAATCGGAGGGCTCGGGCACCTCGCCGTGCAATACGCCAAAGCTGCCGGCTTTGACACTATCGCGATTTCGCGTTCGCCCGATAAGGACAAGATGATCCGTGAACTTGGCGCCGACGAAATCGTTCGCGATGGCAAGGGACTCGCGGCAATCGGCGGCGCGGATATCGTCCTGAGCACCACGAACTCGACCCAATCAATGATGGACAGCATGCAAGGACTCCGCCCGGATGGGCGCTTCGTCACCATGGGCGCGGATGCCGAGCCGATTTCTCTGTCCATTATGGAACTTCTGATGAAACGAATTCAGGTAATCGGAAGCCAGCAGAATGCTCCGGAGTATCTTTACGAAGCCCTCGATTACGTCGCCAAGGGAAAAGTCAAGACCATCGCCGAAACGTACCCCATCGCCGAGGCTGCTAAGGCGTATCAGCGCGTGGCCGAAGGCAAGGCCCGCTTCCGTGCCGTGCTGACCATGTAGACCTGTCTTGACGGCAACGACCATGGCTTCGTCGTCCTACGGTCTGGCGACAGGCGGATTCCTTTGGCGTAGCCGAAGCAGGAGGCGCGGAGTCTGCGCCTTTCAGACTCCGCGACTTTTCGCGGTCATTGGGGGACGAACCGCGGACCTAAAGAGCAACTCCGCGTTACACGCTTTTCGCGGACATTGGGATTGACCATTGCTCGCGCCGTCATTCTGAGCCCGCTTTTTGGGCGAAGAACCCCCGTAGTTCACTCCCTTCACCCCCTCCCGCGAACTACCGAGGTCCTTCGCCCAAAAAGCGGACTCAGGATGACGGGGTTGGGCAGGGGCTGCTCCTTATGCGGTCATTGGGGGACGAACCGCGGACCTAAAGAGCAGCTCCGCGTTACACGCTCGCTTGCGCACAGGTGACGCTGTACAGCAGGATCGCAAGAACTATGAGAGTTACCACGACGTAGAGCCGGTCTCGCTGGATGGCAAAGGCAGCAACGGAAAGAGCTACCCGCGCAATCGGAGTGGCGATCAGCAGCAGCAACCCCAATTGGATGATCGCGCGTCCTTGGAGGGTCAGAGTTTCTCTCATAATCCCTGACAACTTTCGCAAGCCCGCAGGTTCACCCCTGAAGATGTGATATTGCGGCGCGGAGAGCCCGTGGCGAGCCAGGTAGATAATCCCGCCGAGAACGACAACCGCCGAGGCCAGTATCACGCCCGCCTGCAGGAGTTCCCCGATCAATCCTTCAACGTAATGATCTGTCCATTTCGCGCTGAAATTCGCCACTTTAGAGCCTCCCGGTGAGTCCGTGATAAATCATTTCCACCGCCATAATGCCAATCACGAAGCCGAAGAGCATGCGCAACCAGCGTGTCTTGGCGTGAGTCAAAACGCGCGCCCCCACCAACGACCCCATCACCACTCCCAGCATCACGGGCATGGCCAGACCCGGATCAATGTACCCGCGGCGCAGGTAGATGCCGGCACTTGCCGCCGCCGTTACACCGATCATGAAGTTGCTCGTGGTGGTCGAAACCTTAAAGGGAATGCCCATGGCCTGATCCATGGCAATGACCTTAACAGCTCCGGACCCAATCCCCAGTAAACCGGAAAGGGTGCCCGCGCCAAACATCAAGCAGAGACCGGCAGGCACATGTTGTACGTTGTAGGAGCTTGTGCCCTCAGGTGTGGGGAAGCTCCCATTCAGTCTAAGACGGGAGGCGAGAGGGTCCGGACGACGATCGTCAGATCGCCCGCGTCGTGGGCGGCTGGAGGCGTACGCCGAATAGAGCAAGACAACTCCGAAGATCAGCGAAATCGCTCCCGTCGAGATTCTGGCGGCAAGCATTGCACCCGCGACAGCACCCAGAGTTGTTGCAATCTCCAGAAACATGCCGATGCGGATGTTAGAAAATCCCTCTCGGACATACGCGGCGGCCGCCCCGGAGGAAGTAGCGATTACGGAGACAAGCGTGGCGCCAATGGCGTAGCGGATATCGACTCCGAGCGCCAACGTGAGCAGAGGCGTAATGATAATCCCTCCGCCCAAACCTGTTAGCGAACCGACGAAGCCTGCCAAGACCGACGCCACCCAGACTACGGCAGTGAACTCAATAATGTCCAAGCAACCCCTCCTCCCCCGTTGGGGAATTTGCGGCGCTCGTGCGTCAATTCTCAGTTGAAACGGCCCAGAGACGGCCAGGTGGCCCCAGGCGTCAAATCGAAAGCATACTACAATGGGAACGGCTATCGCACTATGACCTGTTACGTGGGTAATGGTGCAGTTTGACGTTGTAGCGGCGAGTTTACCTCGCCAAATGGCGGCGTAAAGCCGCCTCTACATCAAACTGCACCATTACCGTTACCTGCCCAGCCTATCCGGCCGCCACGCCTCATCAGCACGTCCAGAAACCGCCGTAATGGGTCCAAAGAATTTGCCAAAACTATTCGGCCGGGCTATCTTGGTTCAGTGGGTGATGCAGGGTTCCACGACAAGCGCAACGGAACGATTACGGATATGACGCGTGCGTTGGGGTTCGACCGCGCGCCGGTGGAAAGAGGGCGCACTAACCGATTGCTTTCAGTAAGGAATGCCCCATGAAACTCCGCATTCGGGGAAATTCAATTCGCCTTCGCCTGGGCCAAAGTGAAATTGCCCAGTTGGTAAAGGAGGGCGGTGTCCATGCATCCATCCAGTTTTCAGCATTTCCAAAAACTCAGTTGAGCTACGCGGTGGTCACTTCTCCTGGCGAAAAGGAAATCACGGCGCGCCTCGCTGACAGTGAAATCAGGGTTACGGTGCCCGATGGCTTGGCACAGGGATGGGCGCATTCTGAGCAGGTTGGATTGAAACATAGGCAGCAGATCGGCGGCGAAGCCAGCCTCACGATACTCATCGAGAAGGATTTCCGGTGCCTGGAACCCCGCTCCGACGAAGATCAGTCCGATAGTTTCAAAAACCCTTTCGAAGGAAAATGCAGCAACCGTCCTTAAGCAACCGGTGAGTTCCTCGTATGCATGATGTCAGTGCCTTTGTGCTGTCGGGCGGCCAAAGCACACGCATGGGTAGCGATAAGGCATGGCTCACCCTCGGAGGCAAAACCCTGCTCGAACGGTCGCTTAGCTTGGCGCATGGAATTACGCCGAGAGTAGCGATTCTGGGACCGCGGGAAAGATACGCAGCGGCGAAAGAGTGGATCATCGAAGACGAATTTCCAGGATGCGGCCCCCTGGCCGGAATCCATGCGGCATTACAGGCGACCGAAACCGATCTGAATGTGATTCTGTCCGTTGACATGCCCTTTGTGCCTGCAGATTTCCTCGCCTACCTGATCGAACGCGCCCAATCATGCCCGGCTGCCCAGGTTGTTGTTCCCCGTATGGGTGGCATCGTCCAAGGAACCTGCTTCGTATGCCGTCGTGCCTTCCGCAGCGCCTGCGAACAGCGGTTACGTCTCGGGCTCTATCGAGTGGAAGATGCCATTGAATTCGTGCGGCCAGAATATATCGAGGAAGGTGAGATCCGTGACCGGGGGTTTGATCTGGGCATATTCATAAACCTCAATACACCAGAGGATTTCACCTGGGCGCAGGGTTGTAAGCTCTAGCAGCGCCAAGTCAATAAAGGAAATTTTCCCTGGGGCAGTATCATTTTCGGTTAATTTGTCATAAACTGGTCGAAATACAGAAGGGAGTTCCAACGACGGAGGATCGGATGAAACGCAGGACTTTTTTTGGTGGCGCTTTCGCGGGACTGGCGGCAACCGCCTACGCTCTGAAACCGCCCAAGCCCCGAACTGGAGATATTCCGCAGCGAACATTTGGGAAAACGGGTGAAAAACTCACGGTGATCGGCCAAGCGGGCGGGCGATTTCCACTGATTTCGTTCGAGGAAGCCAAGGCGATCACGTTGCGCGCCTATGACCTGGGCATCAACTATTTCGACAATTCCGTTGACTATTGGAACGGCAAGTCCGAGGAGGTTTACGGAGCAGTGCTCCCGCCTTTTCGGAAGCAAATATTCTTGACCACCAAGGCGAACGAACGGACCCGGGCCGGCGCGGAAGCGGAACTGAACCTCTCCTTGAAGCGCTTGCGCACCGACTATCTGGACCTCTGGCAGATTCATGCCGTAGGTGAGATGCAAGAGGTTGAACAAATATTCGGTCCGGGGGGTGCCATTGAGGCGTTCGAGGCGGCGAAAAAGGCCGGGAAATGCCGCTTTATCGGCTTTACCGGCCACCACGACCCTCACGTTCACCTCGCGATGCTCAAGGCCTATGACAAGTTCGATTCCATATTGATGCCCATGAACGCGGCTGATCCTGGCTATTTGAGTTTCGAGAAACTTGTCCTGCCGGTGGCCAATGAACGCGGCATGGGCATTCAGGGCATGAAAAGTCTTGCCAACGCTAAACTCCTGCAAACCTTCAGCGTGCGAGAATGCTTGAGCTATACCCTGAGCTTGCCGATCGACTGTTTAGCCATCGGCTGCACCACTATCGGCCAGTTGGAGGACGACGTCCGCGTCGCCCAGCAGTTCAAGCAGCTCTCTGCCGAGGAGATGAATCCTTTGCGCCAACGGGCGCAGGACATCGCGGGGCCTTCCCTCGAAGATTGGAAGCGGAACACTCAAAGTCGAGGAAGCCTGACCCGTGCGGGCACGGCCAAACATGGATAAGCGCGCCGCCATAGAGGAGTGCATTAATCAACCGTTAATTCCCACCCAAAACCCGGACGGTCCGGAGGCCGCATGTAAATGCCTTCGGGCCCCCGGGTAACGTCGTTATCCTCCTCGAACCGCTGGTAGATTTCGGGCGGGCCGCCCGGCGGCGGCATGAACATTTCACACCAGGGACTGTTGGTCGTTGCCAGAATAAAATGCGACCCGCCGTGCTGCCATCCCGCATGAGGAATAACGGGAATGTTGTAGGCAGCGGCCAGCGCACCGATATGTCGCAGCTCGCTCAGCCCTCCACACCAGGTTATATCCGGCTGCCAGATGTCCAACGCATGGTAATCCCGCAACAGCCTGAACCCGTAACGCGTATATTCGTGTTCGCCGGCCGCCATTCGGGTTGATTGGATTCTCTCGCGAATCCTCCGGAAACCCTCATAATCATCGGGGATAAGGCACTCTTCCATCCAATACACGCGATAAGGCTCCACCATCGCGGCGAACTCAATGGCATAGTCTTCTGTGAGCGCCATCCAGCAGTCGAGCATAATATCGCCGTCGGGCCCCAGTGATTCCCGAGTCTTCTTAACGAGGTCTGTGTTTTTCTTCATCCCTTCGCGCCCGTCGGCAGGCCCGTAGGGCACGGCTAACTTGATCCTCTTATATCCGAACGCGATATGCTGTTCGACATCGTTTCCAGTGCAATACGCGGGAATTTTCGACTTTGTTTCCCCGCCTAAAAGTTTGTAAACGGGCATCCCCAAGGCGTTCCCGATAAGATCCCACAGGGCCAGATCAACTGCGCTGATGGCATGGATCACCAGACCCTTCCGGCCGTAATACATTGTGGACCGCCACATGATGTCCCAAAGCTCCTCGACGTTAAAGGGATCTTCACCCATCAGCAATTTCGTCAAATGCCTTTCAATGACAAAGCTGCATCCCGGTCCGCCAAAACCGATGCCTTTGATTCCTTTGTCCGTCGTGATCTCGACAGCGTCGGGACCCAGATCATTGGCCATGAAGAGGTCTCGTCGAGCCTTATATTTTGGATAGATTGACATGGGGCTGGCAACTTCCACCCCGCCTGTGGACCATGATCCTGGGGCAGGCTCATATTGAGGAAGCGGCCTCTTGGCCTTGGGATGGACCATCCTGACACTGGTGATCTTCAAATCGCTCTTCTCACCGTGGAAGGGTAACTGCGGAGGGGACGGAAGTGGCGCCGCTTCGCCCTTCCCGGACATACCGGAGGCGCCAACCGTGCTCACGGACAGCAGTGTGCCCGCTTGGAGGAATTTTCTTCGATTCATTTCCGAAACTCCAAATCAGCCTTGACCCATAGAAGATTTTAAGCGCCGCATATTGTAGCACGAGCGTCTGTCCAATACACTTACACCGGAACCGTTCAGACGCCTGTCGCCAAGCAAGTGGCTAGATGAGTGGGTCCACTTTAAAGGTGGTCAGGATTGAAAGAGAGTACAATTTATCAGTCAAGCTGCGGCGGGACATCCCCGTAGGACCAGGGGTGGGTCCCAATTCCCTTCGCGCCCGTTTCGCTCTCGGGACTAAAGGGCGGAGCCTTCGGAGGAGTCGGAACTTTCCCGGGGGTCATTTGCCCCGCTAGTTCCAGCCCCGTCTCAACAATTCGTCGTCCTGCCGAAACCTCCAGGTTGCTGTAACTCGTGAGCCGCGTTTCATAGCCACCGCCATGAGGCCCCATGGCTTCCTCTGTAGGTACATAGCCGACGGAGCCATTGGCCAGCTCAACCGGAAAGGTGAAAGGAAACCCGCTCTTGGCTTTCAACTCGAGCCCGTACTCCACAAACAACTCCGCCGGATTCGTCAGATACACCGCGGGTCCCACTTGGATGGCCTGCACTTCCACGTCGGCGGCGGGCTCTTTCGCGAGAATTGCATCCAGCAGGACAGTCTCCTTGGCGAAAACCCAATCCGTCATGTCAACCTGCTGCGGGTCCTTTTGCACCAACTCATAACTCTTGCGGAGGTGCTCCGCGCTCGGCACGCGGCGCTTGATTTTCCACACTTTGGTTCGTGCGTTCACGGGCATCCCTTCACCCGGTGTGGCATTGACTAACACCTTCACAGCTTCCGCACCCACGCTACTCCCGACAATTTCGGCCCACTTCTCCCCTGTCGGAAACGCGTAAGGGCTCAGGTTATCAACTTGGGTTATATCTCCGCAGCATCCCTGCAAGAACACCACCGGCAGATCAGCTCCCAGAGAGCCCCGAATCGTTTTTTCCATGTAGTAAATCCAATTTGCGGAGAAACCCTCGGGGCTGGTGGTAGCGTGGCAGGCAAAGTTGACGATGCATCCCAAAAGGCGCCCACTTTTGTCCCACGCACCGGCCACGCCTACTTGGGGATCGATGGGTCCCGCGTAGCCCACAATGCCTGGATTGCCCTGCCCAGGGTGCGTGTAGGTCAGTCCATTCTTCATGCGCAGCCGCCGGTTGAATGACACCTTGCTTTCATTCCCCACCCCGAACCCGCAGCGCGCCTCGACACGGCAACTGTCCGCGTGGCACACCGCGGTGATAATCTCCTCTTGGACACGTTGAACATAGCCCGCATCGGCATCGGACGACACCTCGTATGCCAGCCTCTTGACCAGCGCCGAGGCATCGTCGAACTGGCCCGGTTGAACCATACCAATCGGCCCCGCCGAATGGTTATGCGCGGCGCCAATCAGCACCGAATCGGGCAAGATCCCACACTGCTCGTGGATGATTCGCCTCGCCGCCTGAACAAGGTATCGTGGAACAATGAGCGAGTCTATGCCCACCAACGCCACACGGGTCCGCCCGTCGTCGAAAACGGCAGCCCGAACCTTGCAGGGATCGTGAATTTCCTGAAAGTGCTCTTTAACATACCCGCCCGGGACTTCCATGCCGGGGTCGGGAGTGATGTCGCGCTCGGCGAATCCCACCTTCAATGATGATCCTCCCTCCGGCGTTGAGGCCTTCGCTTCCTCTTTCCCATAAAGGCCTCGTGCAACGCCTAGCGACAACCCGGCGGCGGCGCTGGATTTTATGAATTCTCTTCGCTTCATTGGCGCCCCCCTGGATCGTTTTGCGCTTCGAAAACCCGGCTTCGACGGAATGAAATCGCTACCAGACAACGTCCCACTTCATACCGAAATACTAGAGCTCGGACAAATCCATCTTCGGCGGTTCCAACCGAAAGCCCCGAGTCCTGATGGCGGCATACGTCAAGCCCACCGCAAACCATATGCCGCCTGCCCATTTAGCCGGCAGTGGCAGGCTCCACCAAATTCCCAGACAAAATAAGAACCCCAAACCGGGTACGAATAGGTCGGTTAGCAAATTTCGTGTCCGGCCAACCTGGGGACGAAGACAAAACTGCTGAATACAGGCAATATTGACACCCATAAAGGCCAGGAACGCGCCAAAGTTGAGCAACTCTGCGGCCCGTTCGTAGCTGATCAGCAGCGAGCCGATTAGCGTCAGGAATCCGATCACCAGAACATTAAACGCCGGAATATTGCGCTTTGCATCCAGCCGAGCGAAGAACTTTCGCGGGAGGAGATTGTCTCGCCCCATTCCGTAGAGCAGCCGGGCTGCTCCGGCTACGCCCGCCAGGCCAGTCCCTAAGCAAGCGACAATCAGGATCACGGCCATCGCCTGAAAGAGCGCCGTCCCTCCTACCCGCAGGCACACATCGATGAAAGCCGTCTCGAGATTGGGAAACGTATGGTAATCGGGCCACACCCTGCTCCCCAGGTAGACTTCAAGAGTGCTGAGAATTCCACAAATGAGACACACCAGGACGGTGGCGAGGGGAACCGTGCGCCTGGGGTTCTCCACCTCTTCCGCCAACGTCGTCACCCCATCGAAGCCAATATAAGTAAGAGCGGCAAGCGAAGTCGCCGTTCGCAGCAGCCCCAAAATCGAAAGTCTTCGGGTTATAAAATGGTTGCAGTGAAACCAGCCCGCCCAACCCATGGAGGTGAAGGAGATAGCGGATCGCGGTGAAGAAAAACGCCACGACCACAAGGGATACGATGGCGAGCAGAATCTCATTGGCGCGAGCGGTAACCCGGATGCCCCGCAGATTCAAGAAAATGGTGATCCCCACGATCAGCACGGCCCAGACGGCATACGGCACTGCCGGGAACAACCTTTTGAACGTCAGAGCTGGATAGACAACGTTGACAATGGGTATGACCAGATAATCCAGGACCATCGCCCAACCGATCAGGGAACCCACATGGGGATTAAGTCCACGGCTGACATAGGTGTAGGCAGAGCCTGCGGAAGGATAGATGCCCGCCATCCGGCCATAGCTGAAAGCCGTCAGCATCATCGCCACCATGGCAGCCAGAACCGCCGTGGAGACATGGCCGTGCGAGAGCTTTTGAGCGATGCCGAAGATTCCCACGGGGGCGATCGGCTGAATGAGGACAATCCCATAGAAGACCAAATCCCAAAGCTTGAGGACACGGCGCAGGCGGGGCGGGTTGGCTTCGGTATTCAATTCCATCGTCAAGAGTCGCTCTAAAGGGTCCCTCCTGAATTCGTTTCCTTTCCGGCCTCGTGGAGGATAAGGGGCTGGCCAGAGCGAGGTCTAAACTCATCCCCAGCCGTTAGCTCAAGATCAGATACTGGTGTCACCGATCTTTTGGATCCAATTCCGAGTCCAGTCTACGACTTCCCAGTTCAGATCCAGGAAATTGCCGTAGATGATGATTCCCTCGATCCGGCCTTCGCGAAGCCATCGCAAAGCTGTCTCGCATTGGTTCTGCATTTTCGTAACCGGTAGTTCTGTCCACCAAGGAGTCCGATTCCGGTCATAATCGGTCGTGTAACAGCCCAACAATTTGCGGGATTTCGGCGCCAGCTTTTCCAGCTTGGTTAAGTTTGTTTCCAGATTTGGTAACTCGGCAGTCTCCCACGTCCAAAGTGTGACCACGTCGATCAACTTTAAGTAATCACCGATGGGGGAATCCAATTGGTTCGTGTAGAGCGTGACAAACAAGTCCAGCTTTTTATCGGAACCCTTCAGTTGGCGCTGAACCTCTCGAAGTTGGTCCAAGGTCAAACTCGCCATGCTTGCTGATCCGCGCTCATGGAAGAAATCGTCCATGAAGACACCGACAAAGTTGGGAGTGTGGCGAGCCAGAGCTAAGACTTGCTCCCTTTCCCAATCCTTGGTGACCCCGCTGGCACCCACAATGGACCACGTCACTCGTTTCAGAAGTTTCAGCGCGTAAGTATACTGTTCAAACGGCGGCTCCCAGGGCTTGTACCATCCCTGTTCGCCCGGTCCGGGATATTGATTGGCCATGATGATGTTCGGCGCGCCAAGGTAAAGCGCACTTTCCACCGGCGACATCACGGTGCGCTTGCGCACATAGGCATAATCGGCGTTAACAGGATTGCAGAACACCCACAGCCTGTCGCGAACTGTACCCGGCTTCACCGGACAGACCTGACCGAAACCATAGGAGGCAAGCCCGCCGCTTGCCCATGCCCCCGCCGCGGTTTGGAAGAATCCGCGACGGTGCACCTTCAAGCCCGCTCGCGTGCTGGTCACGAAACGCCTCCGCGCACCACCATTCCTTATGAGTTCAGGCGAAAGAGCCTCAGACTGATTCAAACTCTTTGAGATCGATCCCTTCAAGTTCCGGGTCGTAGTATTGCTCCGACGCCAGCACTTCGTCCCAAGTAACTTCCCGGCCCGAATAAATAGCCATCCGTCCCAAAATCGCGCTCAACGTGGTCTCCGCACCTTGAGCAGCCTGGTTGTGGTACTTGCCGGTAAGGATGCTGTCCACAAAGGCTTTGGTCTTTTCCGGGTCCGCCTCATCGAGCGCGCCATGAAAGGTTCCCGCGGCCTGTTCGGCGCCGCCCCGTTTCGCCAGCGCGTAAATATTCGTGCTGGGCGAAATGGGGGATCCACCACCGTCCCAGCTCCAAGGCTCGTCACCATAAATCCCGACGATGCCTGAATAGTGTGACTCCGAAACGCCTTTTGAGCCGAGAAAGCGCTCGGCCACATCCCAAAACGAATCTCCGAACTGCGTGTGATTCAAACTTACGTGCACATTGTCCGGATAGGTGAAGATGACATCGATGTGGTCTAAAGTATTGCCCCAGTCGTCGCGCACCTTGCGCCCCCCCGCCCCTACCGCCTTCAGCGGATGATTCTTGAGCACCCAGTTGCAGATGTCGATCACATGGATACTCTGGTCAGTGATAATGTCGCCCGAGAGGACGCGGTCCCAATAGAAATTGCGAATCCGCAGCTCAAGAGGCGAAGCGTCGGGCCGCCGAGGCGGATAGGTAAGGGTCGTCGCGTGGTAATAGGTGGAGGCTTGCGCAATCTTCCCAATCGCCCCCGCATGGATCCGTTTCACCATCTCCACATAGGGCGGAGCATAGCGAATCTGAAAGCCGATATCGAGGCTTAACCGCCCCTCGGCCTTCTTGCCCAGTTCCATGATGCGCTTCGCGCCGCGCACATCCACGCCCGTCGGCTTTTCGCAATAGCAGTGTTTGCCCGCCGCGATGACCGCTCCCAGGTGCTCCGGATGAAAGAAATCCGGACTGGCGATATGGACGACGTCGATCTGGTTTGACTCAGCCAGGGCCTGGTAGGCCTTCGGTCCTTTGAACATCAACTTAGGATCGATCCCGGAGTACCCTTTCTTCGCCGCGATCCCGTCGAAGTGCTCTTTGCCCTTTTCCAGTTTGTCAGGGAAAAGGTCAGCGAGCGCCACATAGCGCGCACTGGGATGTTCCGCCAGAGCCGTCGCCACATGCGTGCCTCGCTCCCCGCAACCCAACAACCCCACGCGAAGTGAGGAATTGGCTGCCGTGCCGCGAACCAGTTGGGGTTTGATAATCATCAACCCCCCTACCGCCGCCGTGCTCATGAATTCCCTGCGCCCAACCTTTTTGGGTTCGTTTGTCATGGTCTTCTCTCCCCTCCAGAAATATTTATGCTGGCCGCGAAGCGCGCTCAGCCAATTAATTGCTCTAAATATACCTTCGCCTTCTTGATGTCTTCGATCTGCTGTGGGCCCGAAATCTCTCTCTCAATATTCATGACTCCCCGGTAACCGACCTCTTCAATTCGCCGAACCAGGCGCGGAAAGTCCACCTTCCCCTGGCCGATAGGAACCTCCTTACCCAAGTTCCTGGGGTCGGTCGGAAACATGGCGTCCTTGGGATTCACCGCCTTCAAGCGGCTGCCATAGACGTCCAACGAGTCGATGGGGTGACCCCGGTCATACATGATCAGATTGGCGGTGTCCATGCCCACTCCCTGATTGTCGAAGCCCACATCCTGCATGGTCCTCAGGAGGGTCACAGGAGTCTCCTGCCCGGCATGGTAGAGGAAGGTTTGCCCATGCGCCCGGCAGTATCCCACAATTTCGCGCAAAGCCTCCACGGTTTCTTTGTAAAGCACGTCATTGGGGTTCTCGGGAATAAAGCCGCAGTGTGTCTCCACGGCTGAGACCCCCACGAGTTTGGCGAAGTTCGAGGCGCTCTTGAGGTGGTCGAGGCGCTGGCGACGCCATTGCCGGGGAACCAGCCCGATCGTCTCCGGCCCCTGATAGAAGTCCCAAACCATCGGCCCCGGCCCCATGGAGAAGATGGACGTCGCTTGAACCTGGTACTGATCGAGTGCTTGGCGCAGCCTCCGCCCCATCGCTGGATCGTGATTGTCCGTGTAAACCTCGCAGGCGCGGAACCCCAGGTCGTGCACTTGCTTCAGCACCGGCTCAGGATCCTTTTCGATCGTCACGTACATGCCGATTGACAATCCATTGCTGGAGGGTTGGGCAGGCGCGGACGACTCTTCGACTCCCATGAGGCAGCCGACTGCCGCAGAGGCTTGCAAGAAAGTCCTTCGATTCAAGACCCGCATGTTGTTGTCCTCCTAGAAATTCAACTTCAAGGCCAGTTGTCCAATCCGCGGGTCCCTAGCACTGATGACCTGACCAAAGGCGGAAGAAGAAAAATTGCCCACGGGGTTGTTGAACTGCGCATGGTTAAAAATGTTGAAGAATTCGGCTCGAAACTCAACCGACGCCCTCTCCTTGATGCGCGTCATCTTATGGAGAGAGAAATCCCAGTTGTTCAGCCCCGGCCCATGAAAGAATTGACGGCTTGAGGTCCCGATAGTCCCCAATACCTGCGGAGAGAATTGCGCGGTCGAGAACCATTGGTCATTGGCAGAAGTTCGTGGGTTGGAAAAGGTTAGAGGCTGGCCGCTGTAGTTAGGCAGATCCACACCGTTGAAGCTATAGTTTGTACTACCTACCAGGGAATGGTCCACGGGCTCGTAGATACCGACGGGGAACCCTGTAGTAAAGCGGGTGATACCGGTGACCGTCCAACCCTCGAGGGACTTGCGCATCACCCCCCCGGACGACCGGGTCAATTTCTGGAATGGCAAGTCGTAGCTGTAACTGTACACAAAGTTCTGGGTCATGTCGAAGGCTGAGAGGGCCCTACTCAGCCGGTAGTCAAAGGGATCGACGGTTTCGCCGAAGGTCGACGCGTTGTCGAGCGATTTCCCGTAAGTATAGGCGCCGAGAAACCGCAGCGCTCCTACTTTCTTTTCGAGGGTAACTTGCAGCGAATTGTAATCGGAGTTCGCAAACGTGGCCGCCCAGAAAAGGCTGCCGGCGAAATCCAAAGTACCTCGGCTGAGGTAGCGCCCGGAGGTAACCGAATAAGGTCGTGTCCCGTCAAAGACCTGTCCGTTTATGTTATAGATCGTGTCTTCGCCGAAGGGACCGCACTCTGATGAGGGCTGATCCGCAGCCGCAGCCAACGATTGGATTTGCAAGCACTTCGACGCGCTGCCGGGGTTGATTTCGATCGAGCTCAGGAGATGGTGTCCCTCCGTACCCACGTAGGCGACGGTCAAGGCCATCGATGCCCCAATTTGGCGCTGGAAACTGAAGTTAAAGTGCTCCGCATAAGGGAGTACGTTATCGGTTTTGGCGGTCGTAACGAAACTAATCGGTTGATAGGTCGCAAAACTGTAGTCCGTGTCCTTCGTGGGCGGGGCCCAGGGGAACGGCAATGATGCGCGATCCTGAGATCGACGCTGTCGCTGTTGTGACTCCCGATTTCGCCCACTGTGGCCCGATCGTTGCGGCCGCCCGCATGGGCAAACACATTATCGTTGAGAAGCCCCTGGCCACAACGCTGAAGGATTTGGAAGAAATCTCAGAGGCAGTTTGCAAGGCCGGCGTTACCCTCATGGTGGATTTTCATTGCCGATGGTACCCGCCGATCGTCGTCGCCAGGCAGAATATCGAGAATGGTGCGCTCGGCAATGTAATTTCCGCTTATATTCGTTTAAATGACACGATCTACGTTCCCACGACGATGCTCCCCTGGGCGGCGAAGAGCTCCATCCTGTGGTTTCTCGGCAGTCATGCCGTCGACGCCCTGCGTTACATGCTGGATGACGAAGTCGAGAGAGTTTACGCGCTTTCACGCTCTGAGGTTCTTCGCGGCCGCGGCGTGGATGTCCCGGATATCTACCAGGGAATCCTCGAATTTAGCAAGGGCACCCTTGCCAGCCTCGAATGTAACTGGATCGTGCCGAATTCCAACCCCGGCTATAACGACTTCAAGGTGAATATTCTGGGAAGCAAGGGCATGATTAACATGGATTTGACCCACAACCAGTTAATCGAGAGATATCTCGAAGACAAGAGTGACCGGCCGGATTGCCTGGAAGCCATGACCATTCATGGAAAGCGCGTTGGGTTTGCCTATGAGAGCATCAGGGACTTCATCGAGTGTGTCGCGCAAGGAAAGCCAGTGCGCTCAACGCTTGAGGACGGCGTAAGAACTTCGAAGGTGTTGCTGGCCATGTTGAAATCGGCCGCGGAAAGGGCGCCTGTCAAAATCACCCAGGTAGGATAACTATGGATAAAACACTCTTATCAATTTTCGACCTCACGGGAAAGACAGCCATCGTTACGGGTGTTTCGCGCGGCCTCGGCGTAAGCTTTGCGCGGGGATTGGCCAAGGCAGGCTGCGACTTAGCTGTGGCTGCTCGCACGTTCAACGAGCTCCAGCAGGTTGCCAAAGAACTTGAAACCTTCGGGCACAAGGTTCTCCCTATTCAGGCGGATATTTCGAAGGCCGCCGACGTCGAGACCCTGATCAACGGAACCCTGAGGACACTGGGGCACATCGACATTTTTGTCAACAACGCCGGGACGACAGCCGTTGCGGATGCCGAAAACATGACGGGCGAGCAATGGCAACGGGTGATTGATACGAACCTTACCGGCGTGTTTCTGTGCGCTCAAGCCGCCGGTCGCGTCATGTTGAAGCAAGGGCACGGTAAGATCATCAACGTTGCCTCGATGTATGGCATCAGCGCTGCCAGCTATGTCAATCTGGCGTCTTATGTGGCGAGCAAATCAGGAGTACTGGGCTTAACGCGCCAACTCGCTGTCGAATGGGCCCCCCGCGGCCTGCAGGTTATCGCGCTGGCTCCCGGATTCTTCTGGTCTGAGCAAACGAATTGGGCCTTTCAACCTGGCAATGAGCTGGGCGAAAAGCTGTTGGCCAGGGTTCCGATGCGACGAATGGGAAAGCTGGAAGAACTCGAAGGTACGATCGTCTATCTCGCCTCTTCAGCCTCTGACTATATGAACGGCCAGGCGCTCATTCTGGACGGCGGTTTCCTCGCTCTGTAGCCGCGAATTGCAGGCAGTCGGCGGGCGCCGTGACAAGTCGGGACGTGCCTCGCCTGGCCCATCCAGGCCCGGGGGGGAATTCCGGGTTGGTGAGACTGGATTCGCGTCCCACAATCGTCCCGGAGCCTTCCCGATTTCCACCTATTGGGTTCTATCTAACGACAGGGGATTGCCAAGAGGATTGGGTACAAACTCCTCAGAGTTTTCATTCTCCGCCCAGGCTCGCCGGTTGCCAGCGACAGCGTCTATTACCGACCTCTCAATCATAAACCTGGGAGGCCTAAGCGCGGGGATCTCATAGATCCGTTCCAGAACGTTCAATCCAGCGCCCAACAAGCCCGCATCGTCTTCTAACGTTCCGTAAAGGAATTTAAGATTCGCTGTCGAGTTCCCCAGCGCCTGCTTCTTTACAAGCCGTGCTACCTGTTCCAGGAAACCTTCACCTGCCAATCCAAGGCGGTGGTCCAAAATGATTATGGAGGGGTTAAAGAGGTTTACGAGGGTCGCTATGCCCAAACCCAGATACTTCTCCAATTCTCCGACAATGGCAAGGCAGGTTTTGTCACCGCACTTAGCGGCCTCCAAGATCGTCCACCCCGTGATCTTCCCGGGGTCGCCGTTGGCGAGTTCCAGAGCTCGGGAATTGCTCCCTTCCTGAATTGCTTTACGGCAGCGTGCTTCCATGGCCGACGATCCCACGATCGCCTCAAGACACCCGAAACTTCCGCAATTGCAGGCAGGACCGTTCTCGATCATGGGAATATGACCAAACTCGCCGGCCAGCCAGTCGTGACCGCGAAGGCTTCTCCCTGCGATCGTGATGCCTGCCCCAATCCCCCTTCCGTACTCAATATAAATCATATCCTCAGCACCCTCCCCAGCCCCCAGGACACGTTCGGCGAGCGCCTGAGCACGGGTCGAGCTCTCCGAGTATCACGGGAACCCCAAATTCCTCCTCGAAAAGCTTCTTGAGAGGAATCCCTTTCCAGAAACCGAGATTTGTACAGCTTACAGAGATTCCCTCTTGCACATTAACCAATCCCGGATCTGCGATACCAATTCCCAGCAATTTCTCCCGCTGGATACCCGCTTGTCGAATAGCCTCGTGTGCACACGTAAACAATTGGCGAATAAGTCCGTCTGCGTCACCGTCCAGACAGGTCGTCTCCGTAACCTTACTCTTTATGCGTGGGTAAAGGTTGGTCACTGCGGCAGAGACGGTTTCAGGATCGAATACGACCGACACAATGTACCCGTTCTCGTCATTAATGCGCAGCAGGGTCTGCTTGCGCCCCATAGGATTGCTCGAGGGGCCGACTTCCACTAAATTCCCCTCATTAAGGAGCTCCCTCACGATGGGCGAGATTGAACTCCACCTGAGTTGCGTCAGTTGACGGATTTCCGCCCGCGATATAGGACCGTAATTCCGCACAAGAGCCTCAATGACGGCTCTATCCCTTTCCTTCTTCTCTGTAACATGTTTCATCATGAACCGTCGGCATCGCCTCCAACCGATCTTTGCGCATCAATGTTTTTGATAGATATCCTCAATTAACGACTGATCATACCACTCTCTCTCGTGAGACGATACGGACTTATCGCCTTTTATGGAACAAACTATTGAACCCTTGCATGCCAGGAATACTTTTCTCCCTGAGCCAATTCTTGGGCTCGGATGCCGACGGCTCGGCACTGCATGAAGTATGTTAAATAGCTGGTATCAGCGACCACCCATATCGGCCTGCGCCAATGCCTCACGCGCAATGGCATCTTCGGGGAAAAGTGCCACGTATCGCTTTAGAGCTTCGAGCATTTCCGGGAACCGTTTGAGGGTCATGTAACGTAACACCAATGCTTGCTGGAGGTCCGCGGAAAAAGGCCAAGCGGCAACGCCCTGCTCAAGAACCTTGGTCGACTCGTCGTCTCGTCCCAGTCTAGCCAGGGCCTCGCTAAGGTCAAGGTAAGTGGTATCGTACTCCGCGCCCCTTGCAAGGGCGCGTGTCAAATATTCGACCGCATTCGCATTGTCTTTGTCAGCTAGAGCCTTCCGCCCCAGGCAGGCCAGCACAGCGGGTTCATTTGGCTCCGACTGCCGCAATTGCTCCAAGAGTTCCAGGAAGTATTGCTGGTAGTAACGGGATGCCTCCGGAAGTTTCGTACCCCCCATG
The DNA here is from genome assembly GCA_963825395.1 of uncultured Acidobacteriota bacterium. Lineage (GTDB taxonomy): Bacteria > Acidobacteriota > Terriglobia > UBA7540 > UBA7540 > Bog-366. Next base: position 33,172 of record CAWGTQ010000052.1, read on the forward strand.
ACGTCGTTATAAGCAAGGAGCTTGACGAGCGGAGGGATTGGTTTATTCAACTCATTTCCTCGCCTGTCGACACACACAAGACCAGGCAGGTCCGGGTCGTTCTGTTCGAAAGCGTAGTCGGGATATGGCTGCCCGGCCCGGCGCACGATGCGATGGTTCGTATCATCCGAATGAGGGATGCCCGCCACGCCCTTCCTCGGCATATGGCAGCCGACGCAGTCATTCGCCGGCTCCCGCCGCGACCGCTCCGCGAGCGAAAGCTTGCAACTCTGGTTCGTGTGACAGGTAAAACATTTCTCCCGGTAATACGCCACCTTGTTCTCGGCAGTAGGAGGATTGTGAATGACATGGCAGGTGATGCATCTCAATTGGCCGTTGCTATCGTGGTAACACCGGCTCATGGCCATCAAGGAGTGTTTGAACCACATCGGAGTGGACACGGTGCCTTTGACCGGTGGAAGCGATTCTAACCGCTCTAGTTCCGCGCGTTGCTCCTTCTTTACGGGAATCTTGAACAAAGCCACTGTTTCGTAAAGCGGGGTTCCAGGCCGGAAATCCAGTTCGCTTTTGCCCGGCTGCAAAATGCGTGAGTTCCAGCCCTCATGGCACTTGAGGCAGATGTCATCTGCCAGGCGGGGCGAGAGCCTTTCTGGGTTGACGATCGTTGGATCCAGTTTTCCGTACTTCTGTTTGGGATGCTTTCCAATTTCCTGGAGGTGCAACTCACCCGGGCCGTGACAGACTTCACAACTGATGCCATATTCTCCGAACCGGAAAGGGGGGTCGAGGTACATGCCCGCGCGGTCCGGCACCACCTGCGGCTGGCCATTGTGACAGTAAGGGCAAAGTGTTATGGGTCGGTTGAAGGGACGAGGGGCAGCTTGGTAACCCGGAGCCAAGTCCCAACCCTGAGGTCTGAGATAGTAGGAAAGTGGCGCCTGGAAAAGGTTTTGGCCCCAGCGGACGATATAGACATTCCCGGTTAAGTGCCCCCCGATTTTATACTCGAGCTTGTGCGCAGAGGTGTAGATCCTGTTGCCGCTCGCATCTAGCTGGTATTGAGTTTGAAAAAGGTCGGAGCCGACCCGGGCAACCTCGTAATAACGATCCACTTTCTCATCATGCACCACAACCCTAGCCGAGACTTTGGCGAGTTCGGAGGGAGCGTTGGCGGGGCCCATGGAAGTGCCATGGGGGGTTTGATAGTAGTTGCGTGAGAGATCGTCGTGGCAGCCTGCGCTTTCGCACGTCTTCGACCCTACGAAAGCGACGCCGGGGGCGGTATTACGATAAGGGATCGTCTGCTGTTTGTGACCCCCAGCCACTGCCGCGGTTGCCAAGGCCAGAGCAACCAGTCCAACCTGTCGTACCTTCCCCATAACTGCTCCCCACCCTGTTCCGTCACTTTATTCCACGGAGCAACAGGTAAACTCCTGGCGCAAGAAAACGCCTCCTCATGCGGAGGAAAGAATACTCCGGGTATGTGCACGTTTCAACGCCGATTCGGAGGTGTCAACCGGTTGCGGTAGGGATACCATTTGCCTGATGCCGCCAAGTCGGCTCGGGAATTTCGCTCCGAGCCGATCGTGGGACCGTGCGTAAACCTCCCGATATTCGGGCGACCGCTTCCCTTCTGGAGGAGGATCTTCCCAGGTGGGCGACCCCGCCCAGTCAGGGTATACCAGCTCGATATTTCGCGCGCGCGACAATCTGCGCCATTACATCCTGGTAACGTTCGAAAGTGTCGTCAACCACCGTGAGGGTCGGAATGGCCAGTTCGTTGAGTGATAGCGTCTTGGGATCAAACTTGCTAAAGCCGGATTCGTGAACCCCGCTGCTTCCCCGCCCAGGAGCGGGATGACTGAGGTGCTGGAAGAAGCGGGCATATTTGGTGACGGCCGCGGGGTAGGCAAGCTCTGAGAAGGCATGATAGAGAGGAATAAAGGACATCAGCGCGTCATAGTGCATCTCGCCGCAGCATAGCACGCCGGGATGCCTTCGGGCGAGATCCGCCACGAGGAGTTGGGTGCCCTCGTGGGTGTCCGCCTTCGGGTTATTTTCCCAGCCGCCCGCAATGTCGAGAAAGTAGGCGTCGGCAGGGTAGCGATTCAGAACATCGTCAATTCGAGAGGCGAGCCACTCCCGCCAGGAGTCGACCCCGACGTTCATGTAGGGCATCCAGCCTTCCATGTGCCGATCGTTGTCCCAGTCCACCCAATTCAGGTAAAAGGGATCACCATCAATCTGTGCCGTTTTGGCGTCCGCAAATTTCGAGAACTCGGGGAGACGTTCGTTCGCGGAGTTGATCCCGAACATGGGCATCATGTGGAAGCCCATCTGCCGGCCGGTTTCCAAGAGTGCTTTGAAGCCCGCTTCGCCCCCCAACCGCGGATCAGGCTGATAGAGGGGGTAATTCCAATAGTAGCGGCCGTCCCAAGCCGCAATGAAGACCAGGACCCGCGCGGCAGGAATCTGGGAAGCCACCCAGCGCAGGATGGTTTGCATCTTGGCATGATCGTTGAACATATATCCAGTCCAGTGCATACCATGGAGGGATACAGCGAGCGCGACGTTACGGAGCCAATCCGGAACGTCCTTGCGCTTTTCCCAATCGGGAATTTTGAAGACGCGCTCCAGGTGTTCAAAATGGGGCTGAAACGCCGCCTCCTGCGATTCCACCGCCCCGGCACGCCAGACGGGGCTCTCCAATACGTTACCTTTTTTCCAGCCCTCCCTTTCGTAAACCAGTTCGACTCGGTAAGACCGCTCACCCGGCTGGAGATAGAATCGGTTCGCGCGAACTGACGGGTTGAGTGCGGACAAAAAGAAAAACTCCTTGTCCCCTTGCTGGATGACCAGGAGGGGTGTAGTCATATTGCGCGCGGTGAAAAGCGCACCACCACCAAAGGGATAGCCAAAGAGCAACTCGTTATCTTGGGGATCAAAGAAGGGCTGGCCGCCGGCGGAAATCTTTCCCCGCGGAACACCCCGGACAATCGCGGCGACCGACTTGACAGGTTGTTCCAATTCGACGCGAGCATCCCATTCAATGAACGTCCCGTTCTTGCGGAACCGGGCACGTAGCCGGCCGGGAGCCTTTTCCTGCCCCCCTGCCCAGGCGAAGCCGGAACAGGTAACCGCCAATCCATCTGCGTTGTCCTCGACGGTCATTTGCTCACGATCGAGCGCGTAGGCATTCTCAAAGGTGTACACCCGAAAGGAGAACTGCAATCCCGCATATTCCACCGACGGTTCGGGAAAATCGAAGCTGAATTTCATGAAGCTTTTGCCGCGCGGAGGGATGTAAACCCCACTGGTAGAACTCAGGGGAAGAATGTGATCGAGCTCGGCGGGATTCCTTGGAGTAGAGGAGGAATCTCCCAACGATGCGGCCATGGCCGGCGCAGGAAGAATCGAGCCGGTTCCAGCAACCACGGCATTCTTGAGCAGAGTTCGCCGCGAAATCTTATCATCCATCATCTCCTCCTCGCGCGGGTCTGGTTGAACCTCTTATCGGAGCCAGACCCTCGCAGGAAACATGTTTGCGCCTGACATTCTCGCTCCATGACGCCACCGGCAAGGCGAGAAAATCAGGCTGGGTCCTCAAACCGCCGCGGAAGTCGTTTTCCAGTACACCGCGTACCTTTCTCCAAACAGCTTATAGAGCGGGATCAAGGTGAGTTTTTGCGCCTGTCCGACGGTTTGGAAGGTCAGCGATTGGTCGGAGACCGGTTTCAGCCAACCCACCGGATCATTCGGGCTGGTGGCGATGGCGGGAACAGGAATCGGATCGCCGCTGGGGGCGGTGTCGTACCCCGAATAGAACATCGATTTGGAGAGACCCGCGGTTCCCAGTCGTCCTGCCAGGACTAGCGGTCCATACATGGCGGCCTGAAGAGTGTGGTCATCAGGCAAGGTCTCGATGCGGAGGCTCATGGGCAGACTGACCTCCACGCGGTCACCTTCTTTCCAGGTGCGGTTCAGCGACAAGTAGCTCGAGGGGCTTGAGAACGCGCCAAGGTTCGTTCCGTTCAGCTTGACCGTGCCTCCCGCGGGTCGCCCAGTAGGGAATTCTGATGTTGAGGGCCAGTTCGGTGGGTTTATCGGCGTGCACTACCAAGGTGGTGCCTTCTTCCTCGGGGAAATTGGTTTGCTGTTCGAGGCGCAAGCCCTTTTCCGGCCAATTCACCTCCGAGGCGATGAACAGATTCACAAAGATGCCGTGGTCATCGTGGAAGTAAATTGAGTCGGCAGTCTTGGCAAACTCCTCGACACCCGTCCCGGTGCAGCACCAGAAAGAGTCGTAAGTCGTATTGAAGTACTTCCAGTACCCTGACCCGAGCGGGAGGAAGTAGCCCATTCCGCTGTCTTGCAGGTTCTGCGTTCCCAGCCGGCTGTTGAAGAGCGTGCGCTCGTAATAGTCCATCACGCGCGGGTCGGCAGTCCATCCGAAGATGTGGCGTGCCAGCTTAAGCATGTTGTAGCCGCAGCAGCACTCCTCGGTCACTGTCCAGTTCCGTCGCAAGTTTTCCGGGCGGCGTGCGCCAGAACTCGTCATTGCTGGTGCCTCCCGTGCAATAGATCCGCTCGCTGGTGACCTCCTGCAGGAAATACGAGGCAATGTCGTGGTAGCGAGGTTCACCGGTGAGCTCGTAGCGGCGGGCGGCGCCAATGACTTGCGGGATGTGGGTATTGGCGTGGATTCCTTTCAGCTCGTCGCGATGTTCGGCCAAGCGGATCAAGGAACATCGTCTTCTCGAATCGAGCCGCCAACGCCAAGTATTGCTGCTTGCCGGTCACGGCCGAAAGGTTCCCGAGCACCTCATTCATGCCGCCGAATTCCGTTTGCAGAATCCGCTGCATGTGCTCGTCACTTATGCTTTCCTGCCAGTGCCAGACCCACCCCGCCATGCCCTCCGCTACCGCGAGCGCCTGATCGTTTCCGCAGTGGACGTACATGTCCAGGAGGCCGGCCATGATCTTGTGATAGGTGTAGAAGGGGGCCCAGACCCTCTGGCCCTCGCGCAGCCGGTCGAAGAATTCTTCCGGGAAGGCACTGAGGTACCCGTTCTTATGGGCCTTTTGGCAATTGGCCAATTCGACTGACCAGCGCATTGCCTTTATCCTTCAAATCACTATCCCCCGTGCTGGCATACATCAATGCGCAGGCGGACAAGATAGTGGCCTCCGGTGAAATGACCGCGCAATTCGCAATCGGGTTTTTCCCATCCTCCCAAGGGCTCAGCCGAGGAGGGAATCCCGGCATTCACGCGAAAGGTGTGGAGAAGCCGGTCCGAGGGGAGCAGGTGGAGATAGCGCCGGTCCGCTTCCAGGGCATCCAGAAACACGCCCTTCCGCAAGCGGACTTGGGCCAAGGGGAAAGGCTCGACCTTCGCTGAGATTTTCTGCTTGCTGGCCGGCCTCTTTCTCGTTCCCGGCGTCATCGCGGCAGAGACCTGCGCGGGACTCGCCGAAATCCGATTGGGCAGTAGGGCAGCTCCCGCTGCCGCTGCTGCGGTGGAAACAAACTGCCTTCTCGTGGGTCGATTAAGATTTGTCATGGATTCCTCCCTCCAAAATGATAATGATGATACTGCATGGTTGCGGAACAAGGCGTAGTCATTTTGAGCAAACGTGGCGCGGACCTATTCTATAGGTCCACGGCTTCTTGTTGTCCATCAGAAACGAATCGCAGACCAAGTCTGCGCTACACATACTTTCCCCCGGCCCATAGCGACCGCAGCCGGTAAACCGGCAGCCCGCAGGCCACGATCAACAGCCCCGGCCAAGTCGTATAGGGACGGTAAATGAACAGGCAAAGCACTACAACGGTGGCTCCCAGGATGTACGCGGCCGGGACCAGCGGGTAACCCGGCACTTTGTAGGGCCGATCCGCCGCGGGTCGTGTGGCGCGCAGCCGAAAGAGACCGGCTATCGTCAGGACGTAAAAGATCAAAGCCGCGGAGATAACGTAGTCGAGCAAGTTGCTGTAAACGTTGCCGTACTTGGCGGTCGTGGGATCGAAGGTTCTGGGCAGAACGAGGCCAGCAGCCCAAACCCCCTGCGCGAGGAGTGACCAGCCCGGAACCCTCGCTCGATTCAGGCGCCCGGCGGCAGCGAAGAATAGACGGTCCCTAGCCATGGCATAGTAAGCGCGCGATCCTGCCAGCACCAGGCTGTTGATGCATCCAAAAGTGGAAATCATGATGGCGACAGCCATCAGCGTCCTGCCCAAGCCGGGAAAGATCGCCTGCAATGTCGCGGTGCCCACACGGTCGAAAGGAGCATTCTGAATCGCGGGGAGCGGCAAGGTCGCGAGATAGGCGATGTTCGCTAGAAGGTACAGCGCAATCACGGCCAACGTCCCCAACCCCAACGCGAGGGGAAGAGTCCGGCGTGGATTCTTGACCTCATCTGCCGCGAAGGCCACGTCATGCCAAGAATCCGCAGAGAAGAGCGAACCTGATTGAGCGACGCAAATCGCCGCGAAAAGGCCCAGCGCCGTGGCTACATCCAAACCTGGGATACCTGAACGGTGGAGGTGAGGAGTCCAGAGGTGCTGGAAGTTCGTCTTTACCGCGGCGGCGTTCCAACCCAGCGCGAGCCCAACCGTGATGAGCCCCAGCAGCGCTCCAACCTTCGCTACCGTAAAAAGATTCTGGACCCATTTCCCGTACCCCAATCCTCGGCTATTGGTCCAGGTCAGCAGGGCGATAACCAGAATTGCCACGAATTGAGAAGTTGAAAGCGAAAGTGCGTAGCTGAGGGACACATGAAGGGGAGGAATAAAATAACGGTCTTCTGCAACCGCCGGCCACAGCACTCCGAGAAACCTGGCAAAGGCCACTCCCACCGCGGCGATGGTTCCGGTTTGGATGACGGTGAAAAAGGTCCAACCGTAGAGAAAGCCCCACAGAGGTGAAAAGGCTTCGCGCAAGTATACGTACATGCCGCCGGTATGCGGCATCATCGAAGCGAGTTCGCCGTAAGAGAGCGCGGCGGCAATTGTCAATGCGCCAGCGAAAACCCAGGCGAGCAGCAGACCGCCTGAGCTGCCTATCTCGCGTGCCATGGCGGCGGGCACGATGAAGACGCCCGATCCGATCATCGCGCCAGCCACGATCATCACGCAGTCAAACAGGCCGAGGCCCTGGACAAACCCTTTCGCGGGCGGCGATGCTGCTTCGAAGGCAACTGATGGGGTCGGATCACTCATGATCTACTCAGCAGAGTGAGCGCACACCGCAGCCTGCAAGGTAGGACGTGAGGTGCGACTGGAACACGAGCCCAGCCGGGCCCAGTCCCGGTTCGCGGCTCACGGCCTGCCTCACTCTCACGGGGAGAAACGCTCGCTCAGGGCTTGGGACGCGAGATGCATTGTTGAACCGAGCCCATACGCGCATCGCACCGGCCCATCAGACCCGCGCAAAGTAGGTCGTATACGTTTCATCCCCGACGGTATAGAAAGGCACAAACCGCAATTTCGCGTTGGGCGCCAGCAATTCAAAGGACCCCGGAACCTGCCCTGTGGGCTTGAACGAATCGAGAGAGCCGAGCACCTTCTGCGGCACTTCTATACTGCGATCGAGCGCGACGAGCATGACCGGCCCTCTCATCAAGGCTACTATATCGCGGTGCTGGTCGTCGATGGAAGCCGTCGAAAACGCCAGAGGCAACTTGATCTGCACGGTATCGTTATTCTCCCATCTTCGCCGAATGGCCGCGAAGGTCCGGGGTTTGGCCTCCACAGAGGCTGGGGCGTGGTTGACGCGAATTTCCGCGGGCGCTTGCAGCCAGCCGGGAATTCGCACATTGAGGGTGAATTCCGCCGCCGAGGGAAGTTCGACCCGCAGTTCAGTGAATTCGGACTCCGGGAAGTTCGTCGCCTGAATCAGCTTTACGGGCATGCCTTTATACTGCCAAGCCACCTCGGAAGGGACGAACAGGTTCACGTAAATTCCGTCGTCGCTTCTGAAATAGCTGCTGATGAGGTAATCGGTGACTACCTGCGGAAGCGTACCGGAACAGCATGGCCATTTGTCGGGGTGATAGCCTTTCTGCGCCGAGCTGTGGTAATCCGAGTAATAGAAAAAGTGACCATCTCCCTGCGGGTCCTTGGCGCCCAGGATCGTGTTATAGAGCCCACGTTCGAGTCCGTCCCCGTACCGCGCATCGGCAGTGAAGCGAAGAAGGTAACGAGCCAGTTTGAAATTGGCGTAGGCGCCGCAGGGGGTCTCAAAATGCGCGTGGGTGGTCTTCAGGCTTTCCGCAAGCAATCCCTTATTGGGTACGACGAATGCTTCGTCGGGTCCCCACCCACCCGAAGCGAATTGCTGAGTTGTTTCCAGCATGTCCCAGGCATTCTGGATAGCCTGGAGATGCATGGGGTTCCCTAAGTGTATGTAGGCGCGCGCCGCAGAACTCAACGCGTTCACGTGGCTATAAGCGTGCAGGCCGGGCAGAACATTTTCGCCTCGCGAGAGAGGCTCGAAATACCTTCGATCAAAAAGGAACTGCTTAGCCAAGGCCAGCAGTTCGCTATCGCCGGTGAGCTCGTAGGCATACAGGAAGTTCTCCGGCAGCGTGTAGGCCTCATCGTAGGGCGCCTGCCTGGGCATTTCGTCTCGCTCGAGGGCCCGCGGCGGCAGGTAACGCACCGCGCCTTTTATAACCTTGTGAGCTGTCTCCAGGGCGGAGGGCACGCCGGCAAACTGATGGGCGTCGAGAAGACCAATGAGGTTTTTATCAAGGGTGTAAGCGGGAAAAGCTGTCGAGGCTCGCCCGCTGGCATAGGAATAACCATCCGGGTCGATCGTGGCAGCAAATCCTTCTACCAGTCTTTTGACTTTCTGCTGCGTCGCGGCGTCACCTGTGGCGTTAGCGAACCTGGCAAGCCCTGAAACGTATTGTCCAAAGCTATGACCCGGTCCAAAAGCGTCGGCAGGGTCGTACCAACCGCCCATGTCCTCCCCGGGCGCCGGCAGTCCCGCGCGGAGACGGTAAATCTTGAGCAGGCGATCCTCATCGAGCGCCAAATATGCGGCGTGGATTCGGTCAAACTGGCCCTTAAGCGGACCGCCCGTGAGCTTCACGTCGGAGTAGCCGAACAGGGAGAGCTTTTGGCGAGCGGGCGGAGCGGTCTGGGACTGAGCCCTTAATACGCCTCCCGTGGAAGCCACGGCCAATGCCCCCGCTCCTTTTAGAAATCCCCGTCGAGACAAAACCGTTCCTTTTTCCATGGCAAGCCTCCGATAAAGGGTTAAGTAATGGGCGAGAACTGGTGAGGCCCGTGAAGCCTGAAGAAAGAACCCCAGCACCCGGGCAAGCCGGGTGCTGGGATTGCGACGCTTGAAAAGCAGAGTTCGGTTTGAATCAGAAAAAGATCTTCAAACCGAACTGAATGTTTCTTGAGGGAAAGACGGTTGTACTCATCCCGAAGGTGCCGTCGCTCATAGTGCCGTCCGGGTTTTGCAGGTTCACGTTGTTGAACAGGTTGAAGGCTTCTGCCCGGAATTGAAGCCTTGCAGCATCATTGTGCCAGAACCACGGGATACTGGTGTCCTTGACGACGTTGAAGTCGCAGTCGATGTAACCTGGGCCGATGTAGGAATTGCGACCGAGGGTCCCCTCCTGCCCCAGGGCAGGCGCCGGAAAATCGGACGCCTTAAAGATGCCCGTCAGAAACTCCTGTTTGGTCCCCTTCTTGAATCTGCCAAACGAGGGCACGTTGGGGAAGTCATAATTGTACCCATCAGCATTGTAGTCGCCGCCGCTATTGCCGGTAATTACGCTGCCGGGAATAAAAGTACCGGCCGAGTCCAAACAATTACCGCCGTCGTTGCCAGCGCAGACCGGGTCAAACGGCAAGGTATTAGCAACGCTGAAGGGAGTGCCCTTCTGGAGGATGATCACGGAGCCTGCCTGCCAGCCACCCAGTAACTTAGCCTTGTATCCCGGCCCATGGGGACCCGGCAGATCGTAAACGAGGCTGACCGCGAGTTTCTGGCGGACATCGAAGTCGGAAAGGCCATAGTCCCCACGTTGGTTGTAGATATCCGGGATAGGCAAGTCCACGCCGTAAGTGCTGGAGTTATCCGTGGCCTTACCGTACGTGTACGCGGCTTGCATATCCAGACCATGGCTGATCCGCTTCTTCACCATTAAGTTAAAGCTATTGTAGGCGGAGAGTCCGTTGGCCTGACCGTAACCGATTTCTCCGAACCACGGATTATTCCGCAACATCACGTCGTCGTTCGTGATCAGGTCGTCGTCTACGCGGTTAACGTCAAAATCTTCCAACAGGTGGCGACCGACCGAGCCGACATAGTTGCCCTCAATAACCCAGTTGTTGGTAAGAGCGTACTGGACACCGATGAACCAATTTTCCGCGTACATATTCTGGAGGGCGGGGTCCCAACCGTAGATAGTGCTCAGTGCCCCTTTCAAGCTACCATTGGGATTAATCCCGGTCGGAATGCCGGTCATGGGCGGAAAATCATAGGGTCCCGTCGGATTCGTACCCAAACCGAGAACGGGTTGCGGTCCGGTGGGGACGGTCCTAATTCCCGTGACATTCCCGTAGATCGGCATTGAGGGGCAGCAGTCGCGGAAGAACTGGCTGGAAGGCCGGTCATAGAAGATCCCCCAGCCCGCGCGGACCGACATCTTGCCTTTGCCGGTGGGGTCCCAGGCAATGCCCACCCGAGGAGCGAAGCCATGCTTGTCCGGGTCAGCGAGCGGTTGCGCCTGGATGATACTCACATCCTGTATCCGCTGGACGAAGTTATCCCCGCCATCGAAAACCAGGCGTGAGAAGAGGCCCTTGGGCCGGTGCTGTTCGTAGGGATTAAAGTAATAATCCCAGCGAAGCCCATAACTGATCGTGAGGTTCGGCTTGACCTTAAAATCATCGTTGTAGAAGGCGCCGAAGCGCTCCACGACCGGTAGGAAGTTTACCCCCTCTTGATCTCCGGTCACCGGATTGAACCCGTAATTGCTCTCCGAGAAAGCATAGTTGTTGGCAAAATCAAACATGCTGTTGAAACCGTAGAAATAGCGGGTCGCGTCGTTTCCGAAACTGGCACCGCTACCCCAGCCATCGTCATGGCCAAATTCCTCGCCAAACTTGAAGGCGTGCTTCCCACGGTTCCAACTCAGAAGATTGCGCCACGCGGCGTTGGTCTGAATAAACGTTGGACCGCTAAAGCCCGTTCCATACGAGGCGATGCCGGGGACGTTAAGTTGGGGAATGAGGGGATCGGCAAGCGTTGCCTCACCCCGCGGCCGGGTAAACGTAACTGCGGTTTCGAAGAGTAGGGTGGGCGAGAAGAGGTGCGTGAAGTTAACATTCGCGAATTCCGAGGATTCGGGCTCGGACTGGATGAACGCGGGATAGATCGACGTGGCGAAATTACTGAGGACGCTCATCCGGTACCACTCACCGTAAAGCCGGTTACTGCCACTGCCCCAGCTCTGATCGACCCGGAACATCCACTGCGTGCCGTTCCGAGGAAGCGTGATGCTGGAAGAGATCGCCTGGGTCATATCGAAATTGCAGGGCAATGACCCAATGGGGGTGCTGATTGCTGCACTTCCCGTGCACGAGGAATTCATCAATGAGCCGGCGGTTGAGATGGTCTGCTGGCGAGTCCCCGTGGGCATGAAAGTGCTCATGACATAGGTTGAGATGTTGGTGGCAGTCGCGGCGTTGGCGGGGGGATAACCCGTGACGTTGCTGGGAAAATTCGTCGTCATATAATTGATGAAGTCCATCGTGGGCACGTCGCCTTCCACGGTGGATCCTGACCCCGAACGCAGGAAATCCATCGCCCCGAAGAAAAAGGTGTGGTCTTTCCGGATGGGTCCGCCCACAGCCCAGTCCCCTTCATTGCGCTGAAAGACGGGAATTTTGTTATAGGTGCCGTTGTAGCGCTCGATGGTCTGGGGCTGGAAAATGTTTCCCGCCGTCAGGGAATTGTTGGTGAAGAACTCGCCAAAGGTCCCGTGAACCGAGTTGCTTCCCGACTTGGTGACGATGTTGGTGACCGACGAGGAGTTGCGTCCGTACTCGGTCGAGAAATTGTTGATCGAAACGCGCAGTTCCTGGATCGAGTCAGCCATGGGAGTGAGGTTGGTAACGCCCCCGCGCGGACTGCCGTTGGCGCTGCCTCCATCCACCAGGAAGCTGTTCGATTCCGAGCGTTGGCCGTTGGCGCTGAGGTTGACGCCGTACTCGGTATTGAAGATGTCAGCGGTCGCCTGAGCATAAGCCTGGCCACCGCCCGAAGGCAAGCCGGTGATGCCGGGCGTGAGCACAACCAGGCTATAAATGTTACGGGCCACCATGGGCAAATTCGTGACGCTCGTTTGGTTGATTTCCGCCGAGACTCTGGCCTGGGCGGTTTCAACCGCTGGCGGCGCCCCGGTGACCGTCACTTCCGTCGCAGTGGTTCCCAGTTGCAGGACGATATTGACCTCCTTGGTTTCACCGCCTTGCAGCTGGATGTTCTCTTGAACCGTGCTCTTGAATCCCTTTGCGGACACGGCAATCTCGTACATATGCGCAGGGAGAGAGGAAATGGTGTAGTTTCCTGCGGAGGTCGTTTGCACAGTTCGTACGATGCCCGTTCCCACATCCTTGGCCGCCACTGTCGCGTCGGGCACCAAGGCACCCGAGGGGTCAGTGACCGTCCCTACGAGAGCGCTATTAAACTGCGCCCAGGCACTCAGGGAAGAGAAGGTTAGAAGAAAAAACAGGGCTACGAGCCCCATAAGGCTTCTACGCATACTCATATTTTAATTCCTCCCGAATTTGGGGCCCCGGGCGGGACCCCTTGAATGGGCTAAGCAAGCCAACGAGGCTGCTGCTGCGGGACCTGGAGGGATCGAACGATAAAGAAGGCATGCCGCTACATTGTGACCGGTTCACGAGTACCCCCGACGGGCTAGTTTAGTGACTCGTTCTTCCAATCCCGACCAGTAACGACCCAAGAAGTGACGCAGGCGTTCAAACTACAGTGGTAAAATTTTGAAGCTCTCGACTACTTGAATGCGCAAATTGTTTTTGACTACCGATTGTTGTATCCAAAATTGAACACGGAACTGTATAGCCCATATACAAACGCTTGTCAACTCTTTTTTTTGACCTCAGTAATACGTTTCAGCTATTGACCCAAAGCAACTTAGAAGCAAAGGCTTAGTCCGTGTTTCTAATAAGACGGGTCTGGAAAGGCGGGGTTAAGCCCTGCCCTTACAAGGGCTTCCTGATTATTCCCGTGTCCCAAGCCCGCGCAGCTTGCAGCCGTAGGCGGCGCGAGATGCGGGAGGAGCAGAGGGGGAAACCGCGACTTCGGTAGGGCCGAACAGATTGCGGAAAGACTCTTGGTTAGCAACGTAGCGGCGACTTTACGACGCCATAGCCTCAATCAATGCCTCACGACCTTGGCGGCATAAAGCCGCGCCTACGCCTTCTTGCGCAGCGTGTAAGGCCCGTCCGGATGCTTAAGCGGTAAACCGCGTGGGCCGGAACCAAAGTTCCCCAGCGAGGTCTTGAAATTTGAGGGTGAATTGTGCATCCTAGGGTCGGGTTTGAGGACAACGTGTTGAGAATTTTATCGGCGCACGAACCAAGAGAGTTCGGAAAAAATATCGGGGAGTGGTTGGGAGCTGCGCTGCTTCTTTGCGGGTTCGCGGGGGTCGCTCTGCCTCAAACCTCCCAGCCATCGCCAGTATTCACCCAGGCCGAAACCTACATCCAGCAGCGACAGTATGGTCGCGCGATAGAACTCCTCCAGGAGGTTCTGGAGAAGTCTCCCAGTGACCCCATGGCTCACAATCTGATGGGCATTGCGCTCACCTCGTCCGGAAAGCCGGAAGAAGGTAACGCTCAATTCCAGGCGGCCCTCGAATCGAATCCCGAGTTCATTCCTGCCTTGAAGAATCTGGCTCTTAACGAGTTGGCCTTGAACCACCTGGATGAGGCTCGCGGCCACTTTGAACAAGTTCTGAAGCGCGAGCCGGAGGACCCAGTCGCCCATCTCTCCCTGGGGGAGATCCATTACGCGAAGCACGAATTCGGCCCGGCGGTTGACGAGTACCGCAAGAGTGCGGGTCTGGTTGAGAGGGACCCGCGCACGGTCTTACGGTTCGCCCGAAGTTGCTTCCAGTCAAACCAGGGCACAAGGGCTGCGGACGCATTGGAACACCTGGGCCCGGAGGCCGACGGCAAAGCCCATTTCGAGGCCGGAGTGATGCTGGCCCAACTGGAGAAATACTCTTCCGCCGCCCGCCAATTCGAGCTGGCCAAGAAAGACTACCCTGACCCGTATGAAGTGGGATTCAACCTGACCTTGGCTTATGTGAGAAGCCTGAACTACCCCGCCGCGATTCAAGCTGCGCAGGACCTGATTACTCAGGGCTACCGAAAAGCCGAGTTATATAACCTTCTTGCGGAAGCCTACGAACACAACAATCAGACCATTGAGGCCTATGGTGCTTTGCGTACGGCGACCCAGATCGACCCACAGGACGAGAACAACTATCTTGACCTGATGGCGCTCGGCGTCGACCATGCCAATATGGACCTGGCGTTGGATATCGCCAATATTGGTCTGCGGAACATTCCAAACTCCTACCGGTTGATCATGCAACGGGGCGCCGTGAGGGCTTTTCACGGGCAACTCAACCCCGCCCTCGAGGATTTCGAGGCCGCGGCGAAACTCGAACCACAGCGGGACTTGCCCTATTACGGTATGTGCATGGTGTTGATGCAAAAGGACCAGACTCCCCAAGCTGTAGAAATTGTGCGTCAGAGGTTGGCGATCAGTCCGAACAATTATCTCTTGCTCTATGCCTTGGGGGAGATTCTCAGCCGGTCCGCCGCCTCGACCGAGCACGATCAAGAAGCCTTGCAACTTCTGGAACGGTCTGTCCGTTTGAACCCAGATTTTGCCACCTCGCGCGCGGTGTTGGGAAAGGTTTACTTCCGGGAGGGCGAAGACGATCGTGCCCTCGCGGAGCTCGAAAAAGCCCTCCAACTTGATCCTACCGACCTCACGCCGTGCTACCAGCTTGCCCAAATTTATCGTCGCAAAGGGGACACGCAGCGGGCCGCCGAGCTCTTCGCCAAGTTCGCGAAATTCCGAGATGAAGACCGCGAGCGACACATCAACACCCACTTGCTCCAGCTTCTTCGCGAAGGGGAATAGTAAGGCTGCTGGAGCGGGGTCCGCTCCCTGTAGTTTCTACATTTTCACGCGGCGCCGCTCTGGGTAAGAGGGCGCTAAGAGGTTTGAATATCGGCAACCCGCAACTCCGGGTTTCCTACCGGTAGGAAAAGAGTGAAGCCAATTTGTAAAATTCTTCCTACCGGTAGGAAAACGGCCCAGAATTCTCTTGACAAGGTACCTGGGCTCGGAATTAGCCTGGGGGGAGGCGGAACGCGGCACTCTCAACGGATCGCCCGGAGGAGAGGACGAATGCCCGGACAGACGCGGAAATGCAGGACCAATTACCCGGCGCGGGGGAGGTTCCATCGTCGCGGCGGAGGGGGAAAAGGGGCGTTGGGAGCGAGCCCTAAAAAAATATAAATAACGAACGAAGCCGGAATGTGTATGAAAACAAATAAAAAGATGACAATTTTACCGGGGAGAAAGACGATATTTCTACACAACGGAACGGCATTTTACACAGAAGCGCCCCTATTTTGCTGAAACCGTCGGTTTTTTGTCACTGTTCGACCGCCGCGAACGAACCCCGCGCTTCAAAATGTAGAAACTTGAGGGAGCGGGGACCGCTCCAATCCACCCACGCACGGTCGGAGGAAGCGCCGCGCTAGCAAGCGATCTATGTCGGTCACAGCTCCAGCAAAATCGAGTTGGTCGGGGAGCGCGACGGCGCGCCCCGGACTGGCCTCCTGCCTTGTTTTCCTCTTCCTCGTGGCGCCCCTCTGGGGTTCCCAGCAGCCGACGGGGCTAGAGGAAAACGCTGCTGTCTCGGCTGAACGGTATCGCCAGGAAGGCCTGGCCTTTCTGGAGCAGGGTAAAACGAAGGAGGCGCTGGCCCGCTTCCGTTCGGCGGTGGAGCTCAACCCGGCCGACGCCGTTTCCCACGATTGCATCGGGGGTATCCTTGCTGGCGAGGGCCCGACGGCAGCAGCCATGGGCGAATTCCAGAGAGCCCTCGAGATCGATCCGGACTATTACCCAGCGCATTACCATTTGGCGTTGTACTACGATGGAACCGGTCGCGCGGGGGAGGCAATTGACGAGTATCAGCAAACCCTGCGTCTCAAGCCTGACTTCGTGGAAGCCCGCTCCGCACTGAGCGCCGCGTGCTGGAAGTTGGGAGACATGGACGGAGCCATCCGCTTGCTGCAAGAGATTGTGGCAGCAAATCCGCAATCCTGGCACGCACGGTATAACCTGGGGGTCGAACTCTGGCAACGCTACCGCAAACCAGGAAAGCTCCCGCAAAGGACCGATCTCGACGAGGCGATCCTGCAACTGCGCGCCGCCGCCCAACAGCAGCCTGAGCAAGCCAAGATCTACCTGGCGCTGGGGCAGGTTCTGGCCGAAACGCTGGATCCCTCCGGAACCCTCGAAATCCTTCGCAAGGCCGCCGAGCTTGCCCCCAGTGATCCTACGTACTCTTACAACTATGGGGAAGCCCTTCGCACGAAGGGTGACTTCGAGGGCGCAGAAGCAGAGTTGCGCAAAGCACTTCAGCTCGATCCCCACCAGGCGCCGGCGCGACGGTCGCTGGGGCTTGTGCTGCGGCAAAAGGGAGACTTCCAAGCGGCTGCTGTCGAGCTGAGACTCGCGGCCAGCCAATTACCCGAGGACGCCGAGGTTCGAGACAAACTTGGCGCGGTTCTGCTCGATATGAACGACCTTGGCGGCGCCATCAGCGAACTCCGCCAAGCCGTGCACTTGGATCCATACTTCTCCGAAGCCCATCAGACGCTCGCCCGCGCGCTGCAGAGAGCCGGACAGAGAGAAGCCGCTCAGGCAGAGCGAAAAGAGGCACAGAGGATCGAAGCGCTATACCAGGGGCGCAGCCGCGCCGCGGTCCTGCTGCAGGCCGCCGCCGATCATCTGCGGGCGGGCGATACGGCCAAGGCGCTGTCAGAGCTGCGTGAAGCCACAACCCTCAGCCCGGATTTTGCCGAAGCGCATTACCAACTTGCGGCCGGTCTCTGGCAGAATTCCGGAGACTTGGCGGAAATCATCAAGGAACTTCACGCGGTCCTTGAGCTGAATCCTGATCATGCGCAGGCGCATTACCTTTTGGGCCTCGCCCGCAAAAAACAAGGTATGACTGACTTGGCGGAGGCCGAGCTCAGCGGTGCGTTGGAA
Organism: uncultured Acidobacteriota bacterium; assembly: GCA_963825395.1. Classification (GTDB taxonomy): domain Bacteria; phylum Acidobacteriota; class Terriglobia; order UBA7540; family UBA7540; genus Bog-366. Next base: position 50,526 of record CAWGTQ010000052.1, read on the forward strand.
CTGGCACCGAGTCTTTATGATGCGCGGCGTGCTTCGGCAGAAATCGCCGAAGCAAATCGTGATTGGCCAAAAGCCATCGCCGAGTACCAGAAGTATCTTGCCTGGAAACCAAACGACAACGCGGCGCGAGAAGCGCTTTCCAGGGCGGAGGAGAACCTGAAGCGGAAATAGTCCCGTCAATTCGACCCCGGCTTAGAACCCGCCCATTGACGCGGATCTGTTTGAAAAGTGGTTGCTGGGACGTGTGGACGAGGAAGATGGGGCTCGAACGAAACACTTTATCATGCGGACCGGAGGCCGGGCAGGGCGAACCGAGCCCGCGGCCAATGGGCACCTGGGACAGCTTCCTACCAACTGCCGCGCTCGCCAACGGTATCGATGACTCGGGAAAGCCGCTCCGCCCCGTTCAGCCAGTTCGTCCGGATTGCGCGTTCTGCTTGGTCACCGTCCCCTTGCTCGAGCGCTTGGATAATTACCAAGTGTTCGTCCGCAGTTAAACCAAGTTTCTCTACGATCACACTGGCATAGAGCCGCCAATACCTCTCGGCCTGGGGTTTGACGGCCCTGAGCAATCTGCGCAAGCGAGGTCCAGCGCCGGCATCCACAACGGTTTGATGAAAGCTCAGGTCGAGGTCAAAAATGAGGTTGGGATCCTCTCGCCCAGCTAGGGCCAACTTCCGCAGTCCTTCATTGAGTTCTCGCAGCTTCTCGATGATGCCCGACCGCGCTGCCAGGTCGAGTTGCGCGGTTTTCCGTGCCGCCAGGCCTTCCAGATGACCGATGATCGCATAGAGCTCCCCCGCGTCTTCCTTGGTGAGGGGAACCACGGTGAGGCGTTGGTTGGTGCGATCACCAGAGGCAGAAATAATGAATCCCTCCCGTTGAAGCATATGGAGGGCGCCCCGCACAGGCGTGCGGCTTACCCCGAGGTGTTGCGCGAGGTCCGCTTCGACAATCCGGCTGCCCGGCGCGAGTCGTCCGTGCACGATCATGTCACGAATCTGCCAGTAGGACTGCCTCAGGTTGCTAACGCGTTCCGTGCGTCCGGGACGCTGATCTCCCTGCGCCGGCCCTTTGACGGAGGTTGAAAGGGTTCCCTCTCTGGACATCCCAATCTCTGAGTCAGTCTTCATCAGGATAACCGCGAGCTTTCTGCTAAACCCGAAGCGCGGGGGACACTTCGAACGTCTTTTGCTCAGTGCGAGCAATGATCTCGTTCTGCAACGCTTCGGTCAAATCACAGAAGTAATCACTGTAGCCGGCGACGCGCACTATGAGATCGCGATACTTCTCCGGATTGGCCTTTGCAGCTCGCAAAGTATCCGCCGTAACGACGTTGAATTGAATGTGGTGACCGTCCAGTTTGAAGTACGACCGGACAAGGTGGGCAAGGTTGTCGAGGCCTTGATCATCTTCCAGCAGCTTGGGGGTGAACTTCTGATTTAGCAGCGTTCCCCCGGTACGGGCATGGTCCATCTTCGCGGCAGACTTCAGGACTGCCGTAGGCCCGCCGCGGTCCGCCCCCTGCACGGGGGAGATTCCCTCGGAAAGCGGTTCCCAGGCCCTGCGGCCGTCGGGTGTGGCTCCGGTTACCGAACCAAAGTAAACGTGGCACGTGGTGGAAAGGAAATTAACCCGATACGACCCACCCTTCGTATTCTTCCGTCCATTCACTTCATCATAAAAGGCATTGAACACGTCCACGTAAGCCTGGTCGGCCCAATCGTCATCATTGCCGTACTTTGGAGTCTTGTCCCACAGCATCCGGCGGATTCTTTCGTGGCCCTGGAAGTTCGCGGCCAGAGCCCCGATTAGTTCCCGCATCGAAATGTTTTTCTGTTCGAAGACGTGATGCCGGATGGCACTAAGGCTGTCAGCGCAACTCGCCGGACCGACACCCATGATGTAAGTGGTGTTGTAGCGCGGGCCGCCGTTGTTGTAGTCTCCGCCCTTCGTAATGCAGTCATCAACGAGCAAAGAGAGGAAAGGCACGGGCATGTACTCGGCATAGAGCCTTTCAATAATGTTGTTTCCCCTCACCTTGATATCAATGAAGTGGTGCAACTGCCGCCGATATGCGTTCAGGAGTTCCTGGTAGGAGGAAAAGCCCGCGGGGTCACCGGTCGGAAGGCCGATTTGCTTTCCGGTACGCGGGTCGACGCCATTGTTGAGGGTGATCTCCAATACCTTGGTCAGGTTGAAATATCCCGTAAGAATGTACGCTTCCGTGCCGAACGCCCCAGTCTCCACGCATCCGGAAATCCCACCCACGCGCGCATCTTCCAGCGATTTCCCCTGTCGCAGCAGTTCCTCGACAACCAGGTCAGCGTTAAATATGGAAGGCTGGCCCCAGCCTTTACGGATGATCTCGGCACCTCGCCGCAGGAACCGGTTGGGGTTCTTTTTGCTGAGCTGGAGGTTCGAGGAGGGCTGCAAAAGCCGCATCTCATCGATGACTTCCAGAATCAGGTAGGTAACCTCGTTGACGCCGCAGGAACCGTCCACCCGCAGGCCGCCCAGGTTGATGTTGGCAAAGTCTGTATAGGTGCCGCTCTCCGCCGCCGTGACTCCGACTTTAGGAGGAGCAGGCTGATTGTTGAATTTCACCCAAAGGCATTGAAGCAGTTCCTGGGCAGATTCGCGTGTCAGCGTGCCTTCCTCGATCCCACGCTTATAGAAAGGATACAAATGCTGATCGAACCTGCCGGGGCAGAAAGAGTCCCAACCATTAAGTTCGGTAATGACACTGAGGTGTACAAACCAATACGCCTGCAGGGCTTCCCAAAAGTTTCTTGGCACGTGGGCGGGAACGTGACGGCACACTTCCGCAATCGTTCTCAGCTCGGCTTGGCGGCCAGGATCCGGTTCCGCCTGGGCCATTTGCTCGGCCAGTTCGGCGTGCCGTTCAGCAAACCGCATCACGGCATCGGCCGCCACACACATGGCTCTCAGTTCTTCCTGCTTCCGCAGCGCCTCGGGATCGTTCAGGAAGTCCAACTCCCGGAGGCGGGCGTTCACCTCCTCTTTCAGATCCAGCAACCCTTTCCGGTATATCAGGTCGCCGAGCACCGTGTGTCCGGGCGCGCGCTGTTCCATAAATTCCGTAAAGAGTCCGGCGTTGTATGCCTCTTTCCATTCTGGCGACATTTCCTCGAAAATCCTGTCGCGCATGGACCGCCCTCTCCAGTAAGGGATCACCTCCTCATGCTGGACGCGGCGGACGTCGTCGCTGACTTGATAGGAAATCTTGGCGCGAGAGTTGAGGACTTCCAGGTCTTCCTCGCTGTGACAGCACAACTCAGGGAAAGTGGGCGTAGCTTTTGGGGCCGGACCCCTTTCACCGACGATCAGTTCCTGGTCTCCGATGTAAATGGTCTTCTGATCGAGCAGATGTTTCAAAGCTTGCGCCCGGAGAAGCGGCGGGGGCGCGATCCGGGACTCTCGGTAGAAGTCCGTGAGGAGCTTGGCACGCTCGATGGACACATTGGGCTTGGCGGCAAGGCTCCGTTGGCGTAGCATGGCGACTCTCTCGTTCATCATCCACCTCCAATGCTCACCGAAAACCCGCTCTGCTCAAGTTGTTGGGCGATGTTCTGCATCGATTCAGAGGAAGGCTGCTCCACATCACCGAGCCGATAAAGCATGTGCAGCCGCGCGTACTTGCCGGTTCCGGCCCGATGGTACGGCAGAAGATGGACGTTACGTAACTGGGAGCGCTTGAGTAGTCGGGCCATACGTTGAATTTCCCCAGGGTCGTCGTTGATGCCCGGAATAACCGGAATCCTGACAACCACGGAGTTCCCTTGCCGCGCTAAGGCTTCTAGGTTCCCCACAATCTCGTCATTGGGCACGCCCACGTACTTCCGGTGTTTAGACGAGTCAAGAATCTTCAAGTCATAAAAGACCACGTCGACCTTCTTACCCAGTTTCAACAGCAATTCCCGGTTTGCATAACCGCACGTTTCTACCACCGTGTGGAGATGCCTTTCGGCGCAGGCATCGACCAGGGAGAGCAGAAAGGCGGGCTGGTAGAGTGGTTCCCCCCCTGAAAAGGTGACTCCGCCAAACGACTCGTCATAAAAAACGAGATCTTTCTCGATCTGTTGGATGACCTCTGCGACCGTCATCCAGCGCCCAACGATCTGACGGGCATTCGCGGGGCACACGGAAGCGCACGAGCCACAGGCTTCGCACTGCGAACTGGTCTGGAGCGAACCGTTGACTTCGACGATTGCATTGTGAGGGCAAACGCCGATGCACTCCCGGCACTGGAGGCACCGGTCTGAGAAGAACATGAGACTGGGGTTCGGACTTCGTCCCTCAGGATTGTGGCACCACCAGCAGGAAAGGGGGCAGCCCTTGAAAAATACGGTAGTACGAATCCCCGGGCCATCGTGAAGGGAGTACCGGCGAATGTCGAAAATCAAACCCTTCGTCTGCTCAACGGCTCGCAAAGGCGCGTACTGTTTTAGGACGCTCAAATGACCTTATTTTCCCAGGTACTCCTGCCGACATTGAGCTGCTTGGGCTGCGGGTACATGGCACACACGCCACATTGTATACGATGCGGGATACAACCTTGTCCGTCAAGAGACATTCTGTCCGTTTGCGGCTCCCCCCTTTCTATGAGCCCACGCACATAACAGAAAGTTGCGCACCTGCCGGCATTTCATCCCGGCGAAATTCGGGCTCCGACAGCAGTTCGTTGTGCGGGGGCGTCGCCACCCGGAACCGGTGCTGGCCGCTTCAATAGAATAAGGGGTAGGTGGGGCTTCGGGCGAAAAGAAAGCTGCGGTCCAAACTGTCCCATCTGCATGCTTGACTGAAAAACCAATGGTACTTTGTTGCTCTGAACATATCGGTCGGGGGCCACCTTCCTGCACCCTTTGAACGAGAGCACGCCCGGCTTTCTCTTCCAACGCTTGCGGCTGGAAAATCCAGGGCCCGTCTGGCAACGGATGCTCAGGAGCGATTTCCCCAGGCTATGACGGCCGAAGCCATTGTCAGTAGCGCTAAGCCAATTCCAAGTTTGCGTAGAGTTGGTGCGCCGACCACGCGCCACTCTCCCATAACCAAGCCCGAGAGGTTCGCCGCGAGAATCACAAAAATGGAAAACAGTCCCCAGCCGATCGCCACACCGGAAGGGCCAAGATAAGTCGTGGCCACCCCGTAGAGCGCGATAGAACCCATCCACATCACGCCCATCACCACGCCACCTAGCCCGTCCCAACTCCGCGCCCCAAAGGCCCTCCAAGTCTTGTTGCGCTGCAAGAGATACACACAGTAAGCGAGATTGACCAACAAGCCTCCCAAAAGTGCTATGCCCCATACCGCATAAGTGGCATTGGCGCGGCTCGCGCCCAGCTCGACGGCCCGCTCCAGGACGGGTCTACCGAAGGCCAGGGCATAGTTCAACATGGGGGTCAATATCCCCGCGATAATCGTTATCGCTAGGGCGGCGCCATAGCCGGAGGTACTTACGCTCTTTCCCGTAATGCCCGAGGCGGCCTGTACAGCTTCGCGTTCTCTGCCCGCCTTTGCGCAGAGGTAAATCCCACCTCCCATGATCGCCATGCCGGCCAGGACCGACAGGCCCCTTACCGAAAGAAAAACTTTCGGGTCAAGGCTCAGCAGGGGAATCAAAGTTCCCAAGCTCGCCGAAATTCCGATTACGATAGCAAAGGTCAGTGCCATGCCCACCCGCGCGACGGAGATCCCCAAGAGCACCTGGGAAATACCCCAGCCGGCGCCAAACAAGAGAGGAGTGAGGACCTCCGCCGCCGACAATTTCCCGTAAGTCTCACCCAGGTGCGGAAGAGTAAACCAAGCCAACGCCCAAGGCAGAACCAACAACGCGACCACTGAGTACACGGCCCATGAGTTTTCCCAAGACCACTTCTTCGCTCGCTTGAGTGGGACGGCGAAGTTTCCGTTGATGAACGCCGCCGTGACTGCCAAGGCGATTCCAACCCAAAGATTCACGAGGCACCTCTTGACAAGAGTTAAGCTGGCCCTTCTGGAACCATGCGTAGGATAAGGTGAGACGAGTCTCTAAAGAGTCATCAGTTTGATGTTACTAAAATACGCGCCCCCCTCGTTCACGAACAGACCCCAATCACCGTCGTACCGGTTGTAAAGACGGGCGCTCATGGCGATCTTGCCCCCTGCATACACTTCGCAAATCGAGCCGTCCACAAAGACCTTCAGTTCGGTCGGTTTAGCTGGGATCAGGGAAATCGGACGTTCTAACTCGATCATGAACGGCACATCACCCGGCCGCGGCCACGAGTCCAAAACCAACCGCTGCCGGCCGGGCTCCAAGCGGATGTAATAGGCCTCTTCAAGATCTTCGCTCGCCCGAAGCATAATCCCGAAGCCGCGCGTCTTCTCACTGAATTCCACTGTCGTCTCGATCTTGCAGGGCTCGGACAGAGCGCCTGCCACGGCGCAAGAAAACGAATCCGGCCCTGTGATCTTGACCGAGTTCTGATCGATTTCGCTCTTCCCGACCCCCGGCGCAAATTTGAAGGGAATCTCCTTTGCAAAGATTCTGTCAACAGTCTCGGGCTCTCGGACAGTGAGCGTGCCATCGTGCTCCTGCACCACCTCGTGAACTACAAGGTTCCCACCCCAGTGATACGGCTGGTAGTCTCGACTTTCGACCCGCGTGGGGTTCCAGCCAAAGGCGAATCTGCGCCTCCCATCGAATGCAGTTTTGGCCGCGTAAAAAGCCCGATCGTCAAAAGTGTCGTTTTCTGGTGCGAGCCAAGGCCCATTCAGTGACCGGCTCATGCGATAGTGCGTTACCGTGCGCTCGGTAAACGTAGAATAGACGAGATACCACCAATCGCCCATGTGAAAGAGGTCCGGGCACTCGTGTGTGAAATAGAGGCCGGGACTCCAGAAAGGATCGCGCACTTCCCACTTCTTCAAGTCGCGGGACGCGCAAAGGGCCGTGCAACCACGCCGGCGTGACGGGCCCGACTTCAGCCGAGCCGCAAGAAGCATCCAGTATTCTCTCGCCTCTTCATTCCAGAAGACAAAAGGGTCACGCCAGTCGTGCGGCTCGTAGGTAGCTTGCGGAGCGAAGAAAGTGTCCTCGGGGATCTTCTTCCACTTAAGGAGATCATCGCTGACCGCGTGCATGACGGCTTGCTCAGGCTTGCCATGCTGGCGGAGGTAGGGATTATGCCCGGTGTAGAAAATATGGAAACATCCCTGTCCCTCAATGACAGAGCCCGTGAATACGTAAAGATCCTGATCGGACAGGGTGCCCCTCGCGAGCATTTCGCCGTGCTCGGTGAAATGAACAAAATCATGTGTGCTGATCTGGTACCACGGCGTGCCCTCACCATGTTTGTGCCTATCTCGCCAATCGTGCAGATAGAAAAGATGGAAGGTCCCGTCTCTAAAAAATGGGATGAAATCTGCAGCCCACGCACCTGTGGGTCGGTAGAAGAATTCCCGCGTGAGTTCTCCGGGGAAGGCAAGTGTCCCGCCATCTTGAGCGATGCCTTGACCAAACGTCGTTCTGGGAACCGATGTCGCTCGTGCGAGCAGCACTGCGCCCCCTACTTGCTCGACGAACTCTCGCCTTCGCATATTCATGCCTCGCGACAAATTCTTATAGTTTGCCTCAACGTTTTACTTGGAAAAAAGCCATTTCATCGGGATCTTCCAAGCTTCACTGACGTGCCCGTTTTTGGCGACTGCCCAAACGTAGCTGAACGGGCAATCAAGAATGATCCTCACGCGTTCGCCAAAGCGGATCGTGAGTGACCATTGATTGGTCTTCGAGTCGTACTGAAGTTCCTGATCCGTCCAGCAATCCGGGCCGACAATGCTCGAGAGATATACAGCCTGGATCTGATCTGGGGAAAGATTGGTGGTAGCAACGAAGGTTACCGTCTGGCCTTCGCGGACACTCACGGGGTCCATCCAAGCAGAGAGGATTACGGGAACCGGGTCACTGGGGCTTGGTTGCTTCGGCGGGCTTTGGACCGGCCGATCGTAGACAACCCCTTGAGGTGAACTGCCGGGGTGTGCCGCCAACTCATGAACCTTGGGCGCCGGGGGGTAGTCCAAGTAAGGTCCCAGGAACTGGTTAGCCGACAAGCCGCTGATCTTGAGGGTGAGCCCATTGGCTTGGCCCCACTTCACGGCGTCGGTGAGGTCGGCGTAGTAGATGATTTTTCGAGATGGGGCCGCCAGTCCCCCCGTGACGTCGTAGCTGAGAACAGGCTGCAAGACGCCGTTGAGTTGGAGGTCGACGGCGCCGAGGCGCTGGGCATCTGTGAAAGGGATGACCAAAAGGAGCCGATTCGGACGCGCCCAAGGGAAGGTGTCGGGGAATTTGCTTTCCTTCACCAGGCCCGCTATCTCCCAGCCGGTATTCTCCATCTTTCGAATAATCGCATCGATTTCCGCCGCATTGCGGGGAGTGGCGGATTTAAGCAAGGCCTGAATGCCGGGTTCGGCGGTGAATTGCGTGGTCAAAGAAACGCTCTCGTAAGCAGCGTGATACGGGAACGAGAACGGTTGGCCGTCAGGCGTGCGCCAGTCGTCGAGCCGGCGTGGAAGTTCCGGTCCGGCGAAGCGGACCTCGCCGGCCAGGTACTGGCCATCGCGGTGGCTCGCCACTGTGTGGCCGTTGACGGACAGCCCCCTCAATTTGTCGTCGGCGCTCGTCACAACCACCAGGCGCGTTGCTCCACCTTGTTCACCGGCGACACCTGATACATGCAGGATGTTCCCTCTTCGCTCGGAACGGCCGCTCGCTCCAAATAGGACCGGGAGCTGTTCGTCCTGGAAGGGGCTCAGTTCCAGGAGTGTGACCTCAAAGGCCGGCACGACAATCGAAACCGCGTCACCGGTAGAGTGGATTCCGCGTTTATGGGCTTCGTCGAAGTAGTATGCCTCTTCGTTGGGGTAAAGCTCCTTCAAGGTAAATCGCCCGCGGGCAGACAAGCCGATTTCATCATCCAATCGAAACTCCGTACGAGCGGGACGGGGGTTGGGGTTGCACAAAAAAATGTACCCGTGGTTGTCCCTGATGCGCGCATGGCCGTCAATTCCGCCTACGGTGACTTGGTCACCGAACGAAACACCGTATTTCACGTACTCGAAATTCTTTCGCGCCCAATCGAGCCACTTTCGGTAAAAGGTCTGGTAGTCAGCAATGTCATCAGGATTCTCTGGCATGAAGGGGGCAGTCAGGCTCCCCCCGACAGCAAGCGCAGACATGAAGGCGTATTTCCATCCGAGGTGGTCCCAAAGCTTCTTGAGATCAGGAGGATGAGCGTAAAGCTGATTCATCCGCTGGGCGATGGCGTGGTTCATGACCGTGGGGAGGAAGCGGAAGTTTTCAGTCCACCAGGTCTGCATGCGGACACCGTTGGCGTTCAAACGGTCTGCGTGCAAGTCGGGGTGAAGACTCCGGACATCCTGAAAGTACTGCTCCCAATAGAATTCGTGCTGGTCCGTATACTTCTGTCCCCATAGTCCGTATTCTTTGCGTCCGTAAAAGCCTTGGTAGTAAAGACCCGGAAACTCCTCCTTCAAGCGGCGCATGATTCCCGTGGAGTTTCTCCATCCCTTGTAGCCGCCCTTTCCGGGAAGATGGCCGTGTTGGTTCGAGTAGCAAAAGAATCCGTGCCCCGGACCCGGGTCCCACGACCACAGAGCCAGTTTGTATTTGGCGATGGTGTTCCGCTGCACCTCATACCACCACTTGGCATAATCGTCCGATGCCAGGCAGTTCTCCCGGGCGACGGTACCCGCGCTATCCACTCTCTTCCAGCCTTGGCGGCTGGGAGCAAAAGGAAGTCCGGCGGCGTTACCGTGTTCCATCTGGGCCGCCACACCGATATAGAATCCGTATTTGATGCCCAGTCCGGCGGTGCGGGCCAGAATTCGTTCGGCCACGGACCCCGCGGGAGCCAGTTCCCAGTAAGTGGTTGGGTCCTCCGTCGGAATGCGCGCCTTCACCAGTGGATTAAAGAGGATCAAGTCCCCACCGAGCTCGTGGAAAGTGTCGATCATACGGTAATAAGCTTGTTCCTCAGTCCCGGTGCTAGGAATCTGCGGCATAGGGTTCCAGAAGCAATAGAGAATAAAGATGAACTTATCGACAGGCACCTGGAGGTATTCCGCCGCAAACTCCCTCATAGCGCGGATTTCGTTCCAATCGAGGGGATAGCGGCCGCTCGGGTTCCGGAACCTGGGACGGTAGATCCCGTCTTTGGCCAATCGCGTAAGTGGGAGCTGTTCCCTCACCATTTTTCCACTCTTCTTGTAGACGCCCACGAACTGTGGCTCAGCATCGTACGTTTCGCCAGGCTTGAGGATCATGGCAGGCTCAAAGGAAAACTTCACTTCGCGGCCCTGCCAAGCTGTTTCAAAGAACGGGTTCTCGATTCCGGCGAAAAGTCCTCCCTTTTCCCAGCGGAGAAAGCTCACCGTAGGGGCATTCCAAAAGGTGTCGTACTTGACTGAGTCTAGTGGGGGGCTCTGAAACGCCGTCCGGCCCAGCTCAATATCCAGCAGTGTGATCGGCGACGCGATGTTGAGGAGCGTCACGCGTCGACGGAAGTACTTGTGCTCAGGTCCCAGCGCGTATTCGAGCACCACGTCGTACGGCCCGCCCGTTGAAAAAGTGAAGCGCGCGTGGTTCGGACCGAAGACGTGTTCGCGGGGCACTGCGTCGCGGTTGCTAAACGTTCCGAAATCGGTCACGATCGAGAAGCTGTCTTCGCCGATCTCGTGACTCTCACCCGACAGGCGATTGTCGATCCTCTGCAAGCTGCCCCGCTCTGAGATCAGGCAGGCGAGATATTCATTCCGGAGTTGGCCGCCTGCGCCGCCATGGTCCTGAGAATTCCCCGTCGCAAGCAGTGCGCCGGCAGGGAGCGCGGCCACTCCCAAGCCCGTGGTCGTAATGAAGTCACGTCGGCCCAGTTTCTTCATGGCGTCATTTTCCTTTCGAATTTCCGTTTTCAACTCAGAATGCGCCCGGAATCCTACGCCCGCGACCTTGTCGACGCAAGCTCAAACTTGCGCGTCTCTTTCTAGATTCTTTTGCAGCCTGCGGAGCGATATAAGTTGCCGGCGAGGCAAGCCGCGATTCGCAAGTCCGATTTCTTGGGCTCCACACGCATGTCAATGGCTTCGCCTTTGCTCGTGGCGCGGCTGGTTCCTTAGCTGCAATTCACGAGCACTCAAACAGTGAGCATGGTATGATGCGCAAGCTTAATAGCGTTATGAGTCGTCGCGGCTTACGGAGGTTAACTGTGCCTGCAACTACATCGAGGTATCCGTGGTCTGCGTTTTGGTCTTTGATCGCCGTGCTCGCGTTCGGAGCCTCGGCGCCGGTTACGGTATTTGGCGCCCAAGTTCCAAAAACGATACCGCCATCGGCGGTGAAAAATCGGGAACCGCTCCAACCCGCCGTCTTCTACCCCCTCCCTCTCAGTTCCATTAAACCCACGGGGTGGCTGCGTCGGCAACTTCAGATTCAAGCCGCGGGCTTGACCGGCCATCTCGACGAGTTTTGGCCCGACGTCGGTCCAAACAGCGGCTGGCTGGGCGGCACCGGCGAGAATTGGGAACGAGGTCCGTATTATATGGATGGACTCGTTCCTCTGGCATACCTACTCAACGATCCCAAGCTCATCGTCAAGGCTAATAAATGGATTGAGTGGACTCTGACTCACCAGAGGCCCGACGGCTCCATCGGTCCGGCGAACAACAAGGACTGGTGGCCCAAAATGGTGATACTAAAGGCGCTCACACAGTACCAGGAGGCGACCGGCGACCCGCGGGTGATTCCGCTGATGGAGAAGTACTTCCATTACCAGGCTGCACGCCTTGGCGAGCAACCACTGCGGGATTGGGGGAAATTCCGGTGGGCGGACGAATTGGTGAGCGTGATCTGGCTTTACAACCGAACCGGGGATGGATCCTTGCTCGATCTCGGTCGCACACTCAACCGTCAAGGCTACGACTGGAAGGCGGAATTCGCGAATTTTCCCTTCCAAGCCAAAATGGATAAAGCAGAGATAATGGCTAATCCTGGGAATGGCCTGTCTGATCTCGCGTTGAGCGCGCACGGCGTCAACAACGCGATGGCGCTCAAGACGTCCGCTGTCTGGTCGCTGGTTTCAGGCAATAAGTCCGACCAGACGGCCGCCTCCGAGCAACTCCACACACTGGACAAATATCACCTTCTGCCCAACGGAATGTTCAGTTGCGACGAGCATCTGGCAGGTCGGGACCCCTCTCAAGGGTCCGAGCTCTGCTCGGTAGTGGAGGAGCAGTTCTCACTGGAGGAGATGGTCAGCATCCTCGGTAATCCGGAGTTGGGGGACCGCCTGGAACGAATCGCGTACAACGCCCAGCCGGCGACGTTTACAGGCGACATGTGGGCACATCAATACGATCAGCAACCCAATCAGGTGGAGTGCAATCTTTACCAGCGCGACTGGACCACCAACGGACCGGAGTCCAACGTCTTCGGTTTGGAACCGAATTTTGGTTGCTGCACTGCCAACATGCACCAAGGCTGGCCGAAGTTCGCCGCAAGTCTTTGGATGGCGACCCCGGATAACGGACTGGCGGCGGTGGCTTACGGGCCAAACGTGTTGGAAACTGTCCTTCAAGGCGGCGTCCAAGTTCAGATCGAGGAGTCCACCGACTATCCCTTTCGGGAAGAGGTCCGATTGACGATCAATCCCGCTCAGCCTGCTTCCTTCCCCGTCGAACTGAGGATTCCGGGATGGGCCCAGCAAGCTAGCGTCACGGTTAACTCGAAAAGCATGGAGGGCGTGCAACCATCAGCATTTTACCGGATCGAGCGCCAATGGGCGAAGGGAGACCAGGTTGTTCTGCGGTTCCCGATGCCGGTCAGGATTTCGCGGGCGTATCGCAACTCCGCTGTCGTGGAAAGGGGGCCGCTGGTCTTCGCCTTGAAGATCGGCACCAAGTGGGAAAAGATTTCGCAGGGCATGGAGAAACCCGCCCACGCGCCGGCAGCAGATTGGGAGGCAGAACCCACGACCCCATGGAACTACGGGTTGATCCTTCCAGGCGGTAGCCCGCCACCCTCTTTGAAGGTGATCGAGAAACCCATAGGGGACTTCCCTTTTTCCGCCGACGGTGCGCCGGTTGAGATCATGACCGAGGGCCGGCGGCTTCCGGATTGGAAACTGGTGGAAGGATCGGCCGGTCCGTTGCCCGTCAGTCCTGTATCCAGCCAGGAGCCCATAGAAACACTCAGCTTGATCCCTTACGGCTCCGCAAAGCTGCGCATCACGGCTTTCCCGGCTCTGGATAATTAGTGGTGTGTTACGCCAAAATCTGACGCTTGCCAGCGGCGCCGCCGCTGACTATTGTGAGTCATGCGAGCTATTCCTCTGCGCTGGGGCATTGCCATCCTGGTCAGCGCGGCCATTGCCATCAGCTATTTCGACCGGCAGACGCTGCCCGTCGCCATCGCCGCGATCCAGCGCGACATCCCGATCTCGAACACCCATTTTTCTGAGCTTCAGGCGGCTTTTCTGATTGCGTACGCCCTGATGTATGTGGGCGGGGGCAAGCTGATCGACGTGCTCGGCACCCGAACCGGATTTCTTGCCGTGATGATCTGGTGGTCGTTCGCCTGCGCCAGCCAAGGCCTCGCCACCCGCTTGTCGATGCTGTTCGTCAGTATGTTCATGCTGGGTTTAGGCGAGGGAGGTGGTTTCCCCGCCGCCACCAAAGTGGTGGCCGAGTGGTTCCCGGTCGGGGAACGGTCAACGGCGATGGGCATTATGAACGCCGGAACCGCATTGGGCGCGGTGATCGCGCCGCCGGCCATCGCCGTTGTCCTCGCCCGGCTGAACTGGCGGTGGGTCTTCTTTCTCTCAGGTGCCGTCGGCCTGCTGTGGGTTGCGTGGTGGATTAAGGCCTACTTCCCTCCCGAGCGGCACCCCCGGCTTACGGCGCAGGAGCGGGCCAGTCTGGAAGAGGTCCTCACGGCTCACCATGTGGTGGCGAGTGATATCCCGTGGCTCCAACTCTTCGGGTTTCGCCAGGTGTGGGGCCTCATGCTGGGGAAGTTCCTGAGCGACGCCGCGTGGTACTTCTACTTGTTCTGGTTGCCCAAGTACCTTTATGATGCTCGTGGGTTCGACATCAAACATGTGGGTTATTTTGCCTGGATCCCCTACGGCGCATCGGGCTTGGGGAGCTTCACCGGAGGTTGGTTTTCAAGCTGGCTCATTCGGCGTGGGCATTCGGTTAACTTCGCGCGCAAGGTGGCGCTCGGCGCCAGTGCCGCCCTCATGCCGCTGATTGTACTGGTCCTGAAGTCGCCCATTCCGATTGCCATCCTGCTGTTCTCCGTGGCGTTCTTCGGGCAGCAGTCCTGGTCGACGCTGGTGATGAGCCTTCCCACTGATATTTTTCCTCACCGGGTTGTCGGGTCGGTGGCGGGCCTTGTGGGCTTCGGGGGAGCTATTGGTGGGGTCGTTTTCGGGCTGGTCGTGGGCTACCTGCTCGATCACGGTTTCGGCTACGGCCCCGTCTTCGCCCTGGTGAGCACGTTTCACGTCGCTGCCTTCTGTATCATCCTGCTGGCCATTCGGGTGGTCCAGCCGGTTACCGCCAAAGGAGAAATACGCATATGAAAATTACCGATGTTCGCGCGCGCGTCGTGGAGTGGAGGGGGAAAACCGTGCCTCCCCAGCCGCACTTCTGCACGAATCCCATGGACCTGCTGGATTTGCCCGCCGACTCCATGGCCGGGTTCCGGTTCCATGGTTGGCTCATTGTCGAGATCTTGACCGACGCCGGCCACGTCGGCATCGGCAATGCGGCGCTCGCCCCACGCGTCACCAAACAAGTGGTGGATACGTACCTGAAGCCGCTGCTGATCGGGAAGGACCCGTTCGATAGTGAGTTCCTGTGGCAGCTCATGTATCGACAGACAATGGCTTTCGGCCGCAAGGGCATCGGCATGGTGGCAATCAGTGCCGTGGATATCGCCATCTGGGACATCCTCGGGAAAGCCTGCGGGCAGCCGGTGTTCCGCCTGCTGGGGGGCCGGACGAAAACAAAGATCCCGGTGTACGCCAGCCGGTTGTATAGCCAAAAGCTCGAAGACGTGGCCGCCGAAGCCCGCAAGTACAAAGACGAGGGCTACAAAGCGATGAAAATGCGCTTCGGCTGGGGACCCAAGGATGGTGCGGCGGGCATGCAGCGGAACGTCGAACTGTTGCGCACCATCCGCGATGTTATCGGCTACGAAATCGATCTGATGGGCGACGCGTACATGGGCTGGAACCTGGACTATGCCCGCCGCATGATCCCTCTCCTCGAGCCCTACCAGCTTCGCTGGCTGGAAGAGCCGGTGATCCCCGACGACATCCACGGATACGCGGAGCTCAAGGCTCTGGGGAGAATCCCCATCTCCGGAGGCGAGCACGAGTTCACTCTGTGCGGTTTCCGCGAGCTCCTGGAAGCCAAAGCAGTCGATTACATCCAGTTTGATACCAATCGCGTTGGAGGCATCACGCAGGCGCGCAAGGTTGCGGCTCTCGCCGAGGCGCACGCTGTGCCGGTGGTACCCCACGCCGGCCAGATGCACAACTTCCACGTCGTGATGGCCAGCCTCAATTCGCCCATGGCCGAATTCTTCCCCCGGGTGGACGTGGAAATCGGTAATGAACTTTTCTGGTACATCTTCGAGGGCGAGCCGGAGCCTGTGGCCGGAGCCATTGATCTGCGTGACGACGTCCCCGGACTGGGGATCACAATTAAAGAGGCCGCCTTAAAGGATTTCGCGAACATCGAATAAGCGCATGCATCAGCGGGCCAGGAGTCTCCCACCATGAGCAACCGCATCTCACGTCGAAAGGTCCTCACCAGCCTCGCCACCACAGGGGCCAGTGCCCTCCTTGGTGGGCGCTTCGCAAAGGGAAGTCAAGCTGCGCCTGAATCGGGCGGAAGCGGACCTATCACCATTGGCGATCAATCCGTCGAGATTTCCTTAACCCTTGTCACCCCTCACACGCTGCGTGTTACGGCTGCCCCTGTCCTTGCTGACGGGACAACAAAACCCGTTGAGAAGGATATCGTTCTCGTCAAGGAAGTCTGGCCGGCCCCCGCCGCCAAGCTGAAATCCAAATCACCTGACCAGACTATTCCCTGGAGCAACCGCGCTGTCCGACTGTCGTTCGACCCGCTCCGGGTTGAAATCCAGGACCAAAGTGGGAAGCTCATCCAGCGGTTGCAGCTAGACTCCGGCAATGGCGCCGTCACATTCTCCTCTGGTGATAGCCCCATTTTCGGGCTGGGCGAAGGATGCCGTCAGTTTGACCGCCGGGGGGCGGTCTATCCCATGGACCACGGGCAGGGTGGGCCACAGTTTCCCATCCTGGGGGGGCGAATGCCGGTCCCCTGGCTGGCAAGCCCGGAGGGTTGGGCGGTCTTCTGGCATCGGCCCTTGGGCGGGTTCGATCTCACCGGAAAAGACGGCCGCTTCGAGCCACGAGACGCGGCGGCACGATTGCCGATCGACGTCTTCGTAGTGGTTGGCGATCCGGTTGAAATCTACGCGGAATTGGCGGCACTCACCGGCTTTCCTCATCTGCCGCCCATTTGGGCTTTGGGATATCAGCAGTCGCACCGGACCCTCGCCAGCCGGGAAGAGGTGCTGTCTGAGGCCAAGACATTCCGCGACAAGAAACTCCCTTGCGATGTGTTGATCTACCTCGGCACCGGGTTCTGTCCATCGGGCTGGAATACCGGCCACGGGTCATTCACCTGGAACGACCACGTCTTTCCCGATCCGGCTCGCATGATCGAAGAGATGCATGGTGAGGGTTTCAAAGTCGTGGTGCACGTCGTCCCCAAGGTACGAGACTTGCACGGCAGCGCGAAGGACACCGGGGCGGCGGCCGAGGACCCGCAGGATGCGGCACACTACTGGCAGGAACACGTGGCGGATTTCAACCTCGGGCTGGACGGGTGGTGGCCCGACGAAGGCGATTGGTTCACGGAGAGGGCGTGCCTGCTTCGGAACCGCATGTACTGGGAGGGCTGCCAATTGGAGCGTCCCAATGCGCGCCCTTACGCCTTGCACCGCAATGGATATGCCGGCATACAGCGCTATGGATGGCTCTGGTCGGGCGACATCGATTCCACCTGGGAGACCCTGGCAACTCAGGTTTCCGTCGGCATTAACACCGGCCTGAGCGGTATGCCGTTTTGGGGCACCGACGCCGGCGGTTTCGTGACCACGCCGGAGCTAACCGGTGAGTTGTACGTGCGATGGTTTCAGTTTAGCGCTTTCTGTCCTCTGTTCCGCTCTCACGGCAGAACCTGGAAGCTGCGGCTACCCTGGGGCTGGAACACTGGAGATTACGGGCCTACGGAGATGACCGGATACCGCGGAAAGGCCGGCCTCCCGGACCCGAAAGAGTTGCACAACGCCCAGGTGGAACCGGTCTGCCGCAAGTACCTCGAGCTGCGCTACCGGCTGATGCCGTACACCTACACCGTGGTCCGCGAAGTGCACGACACCGGCCTGCCCGTAATGCGCGCGCTCTGGCTGCACTATCCCGATGATCCCCGCGCGGCGGAGCGCGGCGACGAATACCTTTGGGGCCGGGACATTCTCGTGGCTCCTGTATCGGAGAAGGGTGCGGCGTCACGCAAGCTCTACCTGCCGCGCGGTGATTGGTACGATTTTTGGACCGAGGAAAAGCTGGAGGGAGGCCGGGAAGTGAGCCGGCCCGTAGACCTGGCGACGATGCCCCTCTATGTCCGCGCCGGAACCGTGCTGCCCATGGGCCCGGTGAGGCAGTACGCCGCCGAAAAGGTCCAAGGGCCGGTCACGTTCACCGTATACCCAGGCAGCGACGGAGAGTTTGTGATGTACGAAGACGATGGTGCAAGCTTCAACTATGATCACGGTGAATTCATGCGGCTGAGAGCTCGTTGGGACGGCCGCCAAAGACACCTTACCCTGGACCTGGCGGAAGGATCCAGGATGCTCGGACCGTCGCCGCGGCCAATCGAGGTGCGAATTGCTGGAGGTAAAGTGACACGGCAAGTCAGCTTTGATGGCAAAACCCGAGTCGTGCGGCTGTAAGTTCCCTCAAATCGGAAATTCCAGCGGTTCTCCATAAACTGAGCGCCCTGTCCCGAAATGCGTCCTCCCACGGTTCTGAATAGGAAAACCAGTACTTTGGTGCTGTTGACGCCTTGAAAAGGCGGCCCAAACTATCAGGCTGGAACTATGCCCACCGAAGGATCGGGGGCAACAATTCCGGCCTCCGCTCCCGGAGCATCTTGGCCTCACTTGAGGATATAGCCGGCAAAAAGGCTGTCAACTCGGAGGCGATGACTGTCAAAAACCAAGAGAGGATACGGGGGCGTTAGTCCGATTCGTTATCAGAAGACGACAACCATCGGCCCGAAAAATAAGCCAAAAGCAAAAGACGGCGGCTTGCGGGAAATCATTAACGGCATATTTGGCAGCTAAGCGGAAAGAGGCACAGGCCATGAATTGGAAGCGATGGTTAGCGTTAACTGGAGGCTTGAAATCATGGCCACTTCTATTTCTTAACTCCCGTAGGTGTGAAGATGGGATTCGGATCTTACCAGAAGTGTCTTAAGCGAATACAATCGGACATTGAGTTCGCGCATTTTTTATGGGCAATCTGCGACGAATGCGATCGCGAATACCCGGGAACTACTCAGCAGAAAGGGGAGGCCCACAACCGGGGATTTTTTGACAAACTGACCGATGCCACAATAGATGTACAGCAACCGCAGGCCTTCAATCCGGATGGGACTCCCCACTACCGTTGCCCTGCGTTTCTCCCCAGTATCATAGCCCGCATAGCAAGCTGGCGCGGGGGAACGATTTCGGAAATCAGACGCCCTCCCTAGGTGATTTTCCCTTCCAACTGGGAAAAATAGTGAAAGCCGGGATCCCCTGGACGTAGCGGGGGCGTCTCGTCCCGGTCTGCCGGAGACGCCCAATCTTCAACTTTTATGTCGCCCATCCCACTTTTGCCGTCACATTGACGACAGACCATGGGAGGGCTATGCTTTCGGGGACGAATTGGACCTTGCCACTTCGCCACGGGACGTTGTCGATGCGAGGAGGAAACAAACCCCATGAGGGTTGCGGTATTAGTGGTTTTGTTGGTGTTACTATCCCCGCTGTGGGCTAGTCTGGGCCGGGATTCGGGCAGCCTGAAGGTCAGCGCTCAAGGTGGGGAGCCCGTTCAGGGCGTAAAGGAGAATAAAGAGCAAGGCAGCCAAGTGCAAGCGGAGGACAAGAAACCTCTCACCAATGCCGATGTGATTCGCATGGTCAAGGCAGGGCTGGCGGAAAGCACCATCGTCCTGTCCATTCAGCACAGTCCGGCAGTTTTCGACACATCCCCAGAAGCGTTGATCTCACTCAAGCGTCTCGGTGTCACGCAAAAGGTTCTGGATGCCATGCTTACAGCGGGAAGCGAAAAGCCCACCCCGCCCGCCGGGCCACCCGCGCAGTCTCCGGCTCATCCTGAAGGCGCACCCACGGAAAACAAGGAAATCAAAGGCAGTACGCTTGACTTGCATACGATCCGGAAGGTCCTTTTGGAGACTGACTGGGCGGACGATGACAACGTGCGCGCGCAAAAGGTTAAGGCTATTCAGAAGCACACATGCTTAAAAGTGGTCGATGCCCCGGAGGCTGCGGATGCCGTTCTGGGTTGGTCGATCGAGAATTTTACCGGGGCCTCTCTGGAGCTGCGCAGCAAGGACGGTCAAGTAATCTGGGACAAGACAAAGGGTCTCACCCCACCCCTCCGGGCGCTTAAGGAAGCTGTTGGCTGTCCGTAGTGGAAATGTTGCCCGGAGTCTGGAGTGGAAGATTGCGGGTGTGAACAATCCGGCGGCGTGTATACTGCTGTGGCACGGGATGCCAAAATGGACATCCGGGAGGTAGTGTTCTAATTTGAGATGTAGCGCCGCCCTTGAGGGCGGCACACGACGGGCTCAAGCCCGGCGCTACATCTCAAATTAGGACACTCCCATCCGGGATGAATTGTTGCAAAAAAAGGGGATAGGCTATGAAAACGACCATTCTTACTCTCATTGCATGCTTTCTTTTGGCCCTGGCCCCGGCGCGGGCTTTGGAGAACGGGTTGGCGCGGACTCCGCCCATGGGCTGGAACAGTTGGAACAAGTTCGGCTGCAACGTAAGCGAGAAGCTCATCAAGGAAATGGCCGACGCTGTGGTTACCAGCGGAATGAAGGACGCCGGCTACCAGTACGTGGTGATCGACGACTGCTGGCAAGTCAGCCGGGATGCAGAGGGCAACATTGTTCCTGACCCCCAGCGCTTTCCATCCGGAATGAAGGCACTGGCGGACTACATCCACTCCAAGGGCCTGAAGTTTGGAATTTACTCTGATGCGGGCACGGGGACGTGCCAGGACCGTCCCGGTGGCCGCGGCTACGAGTTTCAGGACGCCCGCCAATACGCCGCCTGGGGGGTGGATTATCTCAAATACGACTGGTGCAATCACGGGACGCAGGAGGTGAAGTCCTCCTATTCGATCATGCGCGACGCCTTGAAGGCTTCGGGCCGCCCCATCGTCTTCAGCCTCTGCGAGTGGGGCGTGGAAGACCCTTGGAAGTGGGCCGCGGACATCGGAAACCTTTGGCGGACAACGGGCGACATTACCGACTGTTGGAGCTGCACGGGCCAGTACACGCATGGCGTGATGCAGATCCTCGACGCGGAAGCGGACATCTCCGAGTATGCCGGTCCGGGCCATTGGAACGATCCCGACATGCTGGAGGTGGGCAATCCCGGGCTCAGCGTCGAAGAGAGTCGCGCGCACTTCAGCCTGTGGTGCATGCTGGCGGCGCCCCTGATTGCTGGAAACGATTTACGGAACATGCCAGCGGAAATCCGCGAGATTCTGACCAATAAGGAAGTGATTGCCATTGACCAGGATCCACTCGGCCATCAGGCGGCAAAGTACCGTGATTACGGCGGGTTGGAAATCTGGACCAAGGATTTGAGCGACCACAGCACCGCCTACGCAGTGCTGAATCGCACGGATAAGCCGAAGGAAGTCTCGGAATACCTTGGCCTGGCGAAAAAGGTTCGCGACCTGTGGAAACACGCGGATATCACCCTCGCCGACGGTGGGTACTTCCGCGGGACCCTGGCGCCGCACAGCTTGGTCTTGTTGAAGGTCGCCGGCGATTAGGCGGAAAAAAGAGCCCAATCTTTTCCAAAGCGTCAGTAAGACCGAACAGCGAGCGGCCCTATGGCAAGGACCGCTCGCCCGCTATCCGGTGGACCTAAGGCACTGCAATCCAAACACTTTCGTAAGGGAAAAGCCTCCTGAAACTTAAAGAGCTACCCTGGCTCGTCACGAATGTCCCCTCCTGGGCCAACTCTACGCTGCAACTTGCAATCTAAGTGACAATAAGTCACCATGCTGGAGGTAGGCATGACAGGGAAGTGCACGCCGCGGCAGCACAGATCCTGAGGGATGGGCCACGAACCTGAGTCGTGGGTTGGCAAAGGTTAAGAGGGAGGAACGATGAGGAATGTCGATCTGATCCCGGCCTGGGGCCGCATCTTGCGGGGCCAGAAGCCCTTCTTGTCGATTGAAATCACCAAGGAATGCCCCCTGCAATGCCCAGGCTGTTATGCCTATGGCCCGGAGCATCTGAACGGCGCGGGCCCACTTCGCGAACTTCGCGACGCGAAGGGAGAGGCCTTAGTGGCGGGAGTCCTTGGATTGGTCCGACGCTTCCGTCCGTTGCACGTTTCCATCGTCGGTGGCGAGCCGCTCGTGCGCTATCGTGAGCTGGAGGTCCTGCTTCCTAAGCTTGAGGATATGGGGGTGGAAGTGCTGCTGGTTACCAGCGCCGTCCGGCCCATACCAGCATCATGGCGCGATCTATCCAATCTTTACCTTGCCGTCTCCATTGACGGTCTCCAG
The DNA here is from genome assembly GCA_963825395.1 of uncultured Acidobacteriota bacterium. Lineage (GTDB taxonomy): Bacteria > Acidobacteriota > Terriglobia > UBA7540 > UBA7540 > Bog-366. Next base: position 72,530 of record CAWGTQ010000052.1, read on the forward strand.
CCCGAACATGATCGCCGACGGGCGCCCGCAACCTACGACCGCATCCTGAAGCACATCGCCGGGCATAGGATCAATGTTCACTGCACAATCACCAGCCAACTTATCGAGCGGCAGGATTACTTGCAGGATTTTGCCAGTTTCTGGTCCGAGCGGAGGGAGGTAAGGAAGATTTGGTTCAGCCTCTACACACCCCAGGAGGGGGAGGTGAGTCAAGAAAGGCTGACCCCGGAAGATCGTGCCAAGGTTCTGGAGGAACTAGGCCGCCTGCGTCGAAGCTTTCCGCTCATTGAAATGCCGGACCGCGTACTTGAGGGATTCCTGTCCCCCCCCACTTCGCCCCAGGAATGCATATTCGCGCAGACGACGGCAAGTATTTCCTCCGACCTCACGACCGTCATCACCCCCTGCCAATTTGGCGGTCGGCCCGTATGCTCCGAGTGCGGCTGTCTTGCTTCAGCCGGGATCGCCTCGTTCGCAAAATACAAGCTGGGAGGGCTGGTTCAGATTGGCGCGCTTTTCTCCGCCTCCAGGAAGTTCGGTGAGCGCGTGGCCAGCGCAACCGCCTGACTTCTCCGTCGAAGCGAAGCTTGCGGGTTCAGCGTTGACTTCCCGGCGGAGGGAGGCTGGCCAGGAAGTCGGTCACGGCTTTTTCGTAAGGCTCGCGGGCTTGGTTAAACCCTTCGCCGTGGCGGTGTCCAGGCAATACTATAATTTTCTTCAGTGGACTTTGGGCATGGGCGTAAAGGGTTTGAGCGATCGATGGGGGCATTCGGCGGTCGCCCTCGACGGCCACGAAAAGGATGGGCCGGTCGCCGATGCGCTCGACAGCTTTCACCAGATCGAAATCCCCCGGGCGGAAGTGGCCGCGCCACGCCGTCCAATAAGCGACCTCATCGGCGATGGGAAAGCCTGGGAGATGCAGGAAGAGTTTCAAATGATGGCGCATCGTGCCCAGAAAAGAATCAAAGGAGCTATCGGAAATGACTGCGGAAATATCCGGCGATTCGGCCGCTGCCATCAACGCGGCGGAGGCGCCCATCGACACACCCCACACCACTACCGGGCGCGCTGCCTGCTCGTGTTCGACAGCGTACCGCACCGCCCCTAGCACGTCCAATCGTTCTTGGTAGCCCAAGGTCGTGATGGTTCCGCCGCTCATACCCTGGTGGCGAAGATCGAAAAGCAACCCGTTGTAACCCAGGCTGTGCCCAAAAACGGCGTCGGGCAGCATCTCAATGCGGGTGCGATTGAGCCCGTGGCAGTAAATGATGGTGCCGCGCGCGGCCCCCTCCGCAGGAATGTACCAGCCTTTGAGAGGAATTCCGTCTGGCGAGGTGAACTCAATCCAGCGAAAATCGAGGTTGAAGGATTTCGGCGTCTTGCCATCGTTGGCGTCGGGATAATGAAACTGGTTGTGCGTGATCATCGACGTGAAGAACCAGGGCACGACGATGAAAAAAAATGCCGCCACCAGCGCAGCCAACATCAACAAAACATTTCGGGCGATCTTCAGTATTCGGGACCGGGAAGGCACTTCTTCCTCCTCATTTCACTCTTGACAGTTGCCATTTGCGAGTGCGGCTCGCTCCGGCGTGCTGATTTCGCCCCTGCTGGGGCTTGAGAAATCGTTCCACGTCCCCACCCACGGCTTGCGCCATGGGCTACAGGATTCCGCCCGCTACGCGGGCTGGCACAAAAGACCTTTGCCCTTGGCGTTTTGCCCGTAACCTTTTGTGTTTTGCCTTTTGCCCTTTGCCTTTTGACTTTTGACTTTCTCCTGCTACTTCGCCGCGTTGTGCTACTTCGCTCCGATCGCAGCTGTGTTCTCTCCGCTCGGTTCCACAATGTGGGTGGCCAGCAAAATCACCACCGCTGCTGTCATCACCGCGCAGAGTGAGGTTACTGCTGCGTATCCGGACCGCTGGAACAGCACTCCGCCCAGGTAAGCCGTTGCGCCAATCCCCATTTGCGACGAGATATTCCGCAAAGCGATGAAGGAGCCGCGCTGCGCCGCGGGCACCATTTCCGTCATCAGCGCGGTCAAGGGCCCTTGCCGGAATGCCGCGCCCAAGCTCGCCAGCCCGAACACTCCCAGCAGTCCCAATCCCCACGGCAGGAACGGGACAAAGGCCACTGCCGCCGCCAGCAGGATATTACCGGCGATCGAGATCGCGCGCTTTCCCCAACGGTCCGACAGTATCCCACCCAGCGGAGCGCTGCCGACGGCCACGATACCGCCCAACATGAAAACCCATCCAATGGTGCGCGTGGAGAGGTCAAAACTGCTGTTCAACCACTCGCCGATGTAGGTCAGGAAACCGACCAAGCCGCCCGACACCAGGAAGGCAATCACCAATGCGGCCGCGGTATCGCGCCGTGTCAAAAAGGAGCGAAAAGCCTCGACGGCGGTGCGCAACTTTTCGGTGGAGGGCTGAGGGTTCAAGCGCTCGCGGGGCAGCCGCAGCGTGGCGAGCGCAGTCACCACGGCGAGCCCGGCGAAAAAAAGGAACGCGCGCCGCCAGCCGAAGCGGTCGGCAATTTGCGCAGCAATCGGCACACCCAAAATGGGCGCGGCAAAGTAAGCAGAAGAGATCAGCCCGATGGCGCGCCCGCGCACATTGTAAGGGAACCAATCGGCGGCAAAAGTAATGGAACAAGTGGAGAGCGTGCCGGCCGCCAGGCCCGTCAGTGCGCGCGCCAGCATTAGCTCGCGCAGAGTGCGGCTCTGGGCCGCCGCCCAGGAAGCCACCGCAAAGAACGCCACCCCTGCCAGCAGGAATCGTCGCCGCCCATAATGGTCGGAGAGCGTCCCGGAGAAAAACGCCGCCACTGCTGCAGCCAGGGAATAAACGACCACCAACAATCCCGCCGTCGAAAGGCTGATGTTCAGCGATTTGACCAACGACGGCAAGAGCGCGGCGATCATCTGGTTGTCAGCTAGACCCAGGAAGAGCAGGAGAAACAGGTTGGCGATCACCAGGGAGTCCATAGGAACCAGGTTTTATTTGCCAGTTGCCAGGTGTCAGGTCGTAGGCACCTGAAACCTTTTATTCAAAATGGTGCAAATCGAGTTTGATGGCCGCCTTGTCAGAGAAATCCATAACTCCGGCGGCGGCAATGCCGATGGCCACCACAATCGCATCGCTGATTTCGTGCTTGGTAACGCCCAACTCCAACGCCTTCTTGATGTGTCCTTCCAAACAGCCCTCGCACTTCGCCATCAGGGAACATCCGATGGCAATCAGTTCCTTGGTTTTCAAATCCAGCGCGGAGGGAGTGAAGTAGCCTTCCTTATAGAATTGGAGATAAATGTTGCGAATCCGCGGCTCGATCATGCTCATCGAAGCCGGCGGATTTTTCTTTCCCATGGGATCATCATTCGCCATATGGAATCCTCGCTCCTTTTTTAGATAGAATACAGCCGCATTTCGCTTTTGAAAACTCCGCAGACTTTTCTCCGGGAAAGAACCCTAGCGCCGATTTCTCATCGCGGGCTTGGAAGGACTTTGGCTGATTCCCTGCCCCACGCCCGCCGTTCCGACCGCCGCCCAGTTAAGGCATCGTCATGAAGTCACGGGCGCGGGCTCCACCGGCGCCGCCGGAAGCGTGGTGACCAATTCGGGAATCTCAAAACGGATGGCGGTTCCCTTCCCGGGCTGGCTATCAATCTTCAGCAAGAAGTCCTGGCCATAAACCACCTTGAGCCGCTCCCGCACGTTGCTGATGCCAATGCCACTGCCATAGACTTCCGTGTGCCGCTGCTCGGAAATGCCCACGCCATCATCGATGACCTCCACGATCAGGCGGCCCTTGCCACGCTGGGCTCGCAGGGTGATGGTGCCGCCTTCGATCTTCGGTGCGATGCCGTGCCGCAGGGCGTTCTCAACCAGGGGCTGCAGGATCATGCTGGGCACGACCATGTCCAGAGTTTCGGGATCGATCTCCTTGCGGATTTGCAGCTTATCGCGTCCGAATCGCACCACCTCAATGTCCAGGTAATCGTCGATAAAGTCCAACTCCTGCTGGAGGGGCGAGAAGTGCACCTGGGCTTTCAACCGGCGGCGAAGAATGTTCGACAGCTTCAGCAGCACCGTGCGCGCCATGTCAGGATCAAAACGAATCAGCGAGGAAATCGTATTCAGTGTATTGAAGAGAAAGTGGGGATTGATCTGGCTGATCAGCGCGTCCATGCGCGCCTGAAGCAGCGCTTTTTCCTGTTCCACCAGCTTGCGCTCGATGCGCGTGGTGTTCCATATTCTCACCGGCAAGCCCACGCCAATCAGTGTGGCCAGGACGATCAGTGCGCGCGTCCAGGCGTGGACTGAGCTCGGGTAAAATAACGTGCCGCGCGAGATGTGCCCTACCTCCATGCGAATGATTTCCAGGATGATGCAGATGAGAGAGAAAAGGACTTGCCAGTCAATCGCCGGATGCTTGAACCTTTGCTGGATCGAACGGTACAGGCTCAAATCAATAAAGGGCGAGAATTTCCAGACCTCTTCTTTGTCAGGACAGACCCAGCGTGCGGTCCCTGCCAACACCGCATAAAGCGTGGCCATCGGTAAAGCCAACAACTCGGGACGATAATGCGGAATCAGCCAGGCCGGGGCACTCTGCACATAAGCCGGAAATAATGACAATACGGCGACCCATAAAGCAATCAGCAAAATCGGAAGATTGACGATCAAGGCCACCGCAAGGCCCACTATCGTTCCTCCGAGCAATCCTGCCAGCACCGTCACTTCCAAACTGAGATCGGCGGTCGGGTAAGATGCCAGCAGGCGGGCCAACACACCCACCATGAACGGCAGACCCAGAAACGCTGCAAACTGTATTTTTTCGCGGGGACCGCGCTGCTCGATCAGCAGCAGGTGGCGGAACATTCCGAAGCGCGCAATAAAACCCGCCAGCAAGGCCATGACCGCCAGCTTGATCAGCAGATCAACGACGGTGAAGGGCGCAGGAATGTGCGGATAAAAGTTCATGTGGTGTTCTTGCGGCCCCGCGCAGAAGGCGGTCCCGCCTGGTGAGGACTTAAAACTTCATGGGAGACGTAGCCCGCGATGCCCCTGGCCCTCGGCGCCGTGAAATCAAACGCGCCTCCACCCACAAAGTGTACCACTTCCAAGCGGTCGCCGGGCTGGATGATCGTCTCAGCCCAGGTGGATCTTGAGGCGATTTCGCGATTGTGCTCCACCGCCACGCGATCCGCAGGCAGCTTCAACCAGTCGAGCAGCGCGGTCAGGGTCAGGCTTTCCGGGACTTCGCGCCGTTCCCCATTCAGATAGATATTCATCAAGGAGGGCTCCAGGTCAGGCGGGACCCACGGGTAGAACGGCAGGCTTGATCTCGCCTCCACGGATGCGCGCAATAATGAGGCGATGTTGTTCTTCCAGGCGGCGCTTCAGTTTCTCATCGCTGAAGTCGGGCGAATCCAGCAAGTCCTGGTACGAACTCTTAAATTTGTGAATTACGGCGCCCCGCGTGTACACGGTGGTATCAATCCCCGCATCCTTCCGGGGTTCGGTCTGAATGTGATAAACCACGCCGTCCTGTTTGATGTCGGTGTTAAACCCCATCACCATGGCATTTCCCCGCGACCGCGACAAGCATACTCGCCGATCCGATGAGCTTGATGTTACTGACTCCCTCTCCTTCAGGCAAGAAAAAACTTGACACTACTCGGACGCGCCCCGTATAGTTTTCTGTTAGGGCAAGGCGCATCAAAGTCCTTCTAAGTGACTGTAATGGCTGGAGTTTACATCCCCATACTCGTGCACTTTGTGATCGTCGTGGCACTTGCCGGCGGCATGCTGGGCTTGTCTTGGTGGGTGGGGGTGAAACGGCCCTCAAAGGAAAAGCTCGACCCCTACGAGTGCGGCATTTCCCCTGTCGGCGATGCCCGCGGAAGCTTTTCTGTCAGCTTTTATCTGATCGGGATGCTTTTCATCCTGTTCGACGTGGAGGCCGTGTTCCTCTATCCTTGGGCAGTCGTATTCAGGAGCCTGAGGTGGTCCGGCTTCATTGAAATGACTTTGTACATTGCCATTCTCCTAGCGGGCTATATCTATATCTGGAAGAAAGGGGCTCTCGACTGGACCCGCTAGGGATCGGGTAATCGGGAGATCCGGTGATCGGGTGAACAAAGACCGAACCGGATCGAAATGGTATGTTGCTCACCCGACCTCCCGCTCACTGAATCACGCGATTCTATGGCCGCCAATCTTGAAACTAACCTTGCTCTGAAGAAACTGCGGGAATTTGACCCGGAGGCAGTGGAGGATGCACGTACTTTCCGCGACGAGGTGACTCTCTACATCCGCGCCACCCATTTCCTTCGCGCCTGCGAATTTCTGCGGGATGAACCCGGCCTGAAGTTCAGTTTTCTCGCGGATGTTACAGCCCTGGACTTTTACCCCCAGGAACCGCGCTTCGAGGTGGTGTATCACCTGCTCTCCCTTGAGACCACCCAGCGCCTGCGCCTGAAGGTTCGCGTGGCGGGTGAGAACCCGCATTTCATCACCGCCATTCCTGTTTGGCCAGCCGCCAATGCGTTTGAACGCGAGGTTTTCGATCTATTTGGAATTGTCTTTGATGGCCACCCCTTCCTTCGCCGCATCCTGCTGCCAGAGGAGTGGGAAGGCCACCCGCTGCGCAAAGATTATCCCACGGAGGGTTACCGCTAGATGCGGGTAACACTGGAGAGAATTCCGGGCAAGGAAGAACGGGTCATCCTGAGCATGGGCCCGCAGCATCCCTCCACGCACGGTGTGCTGCGATTGGTGCTGGAGCTCGAAGGCGAAACCGTCCTCCGCGCCCTTTACGACATCGGCTACCTGCACACCGGCTTTGAGAAATCCTTCGAGAGCAAGACCTACGCCCAGGGGATCACCCTCACCGACCGCATGGATTACCTCGCGCCGCTTTCCAACAATCTGGGATTCTGTCTGGCCACAGAGAAACTGCTCGATTTGGAAATCCCGCCGCGGGCGCAGTGGATCCGAGTGCTCCTGACCGAACTGACGCGCATCCAAAGCCACCTGGTGTGGCTCGGGACGCACGCCATCGATCTCGGCGCCATGTCCGTTTTCCTCTACTGCTTTCGTGAGCGCGAGGATATCCTGAACATTTTTGAGGCCGTTTCCGGCCAGCGGATGATGACCAGCTATTTCCGCGTCGGGGGACTGACACTCGAGCCCCCGCTGGGCTGGCTGAAGGGTGTGGAAAAATTTGCCAAGAGTTTTCCCGCGCGCATCGATGAATATGAAGCGTTGCTCACTCGAAACCCTATCTGGCTGCGCCGGACGCAGGGCGTGGGGTACATTTCCGGGGAGGATGCCATCGCCTACGGACTTTCGGGCCCGTCGCTGCGCGGCTCCGGCATCGATTGGGACATCCGCAAAAGGCAGCCTTACTCGAGTTATGAAAAGTTTGATTTCAAGGTTGCGATTCGCCCGGAGGGTGACGTATACGGGCGTTACCTGGCGCGCGTCGAGGAAATGCGCCAGTCGCTGCGCATCGTGAATCAAGCGATGGAAGGCTTGCCGGCGGGGCCGGTTAAAGCCGACGCTCCGCACATTGTACTGCCCGAACGCGAGAGCATGAAAACGTCCATTGAAGCCTTGATTTATCACTTTAAGATTGTGACCGAGGGATTCCATCCTCCGGTCGGTGAGGTCTACCAGGCCATTGAATCGCCGCGGGGCGAACTGGGTTTCTACATGGTCAGTGACGGCTCACCAAAGCCTTTTCGCTGCCATGTTCGCGCGCCTTCGTTCGCAAATTTGCAGGCTTTGCCGAAATTGATCGAAGGGCGATTGATCGCCGATGTTGTGGCGTGCATCGGAACCATCGATATCGTTTTGGGAGAAGTGGATCGATAAGAGAAGGGTGGAGGATTGTGGATAAAGGGCGAAAGAACGAGCATGGAGGGTAAAGAGCAAACTTTAAAGGACTCCCACCCCTTGAATTTCGGACTTTTTGACCATGCTTTCAGATTTATTACTCAAGAAATTCGACCAGCTCATCGCGCGCTATCCGCTGAAGCGCTCGGCCATAGTTCCCCTGCTGCTCTACGCGCAGGATGAAGTGGGCCACGTCAGCGAAGAGGTCATCGCGGAGGTGGCGCGTCGCGTCGACGTGCGTCCCATCGAGGTCGTGGAGGTGGTCTCTTACTACTCCATGCTCCACCGCCAACCGGTGGGCAAGTACAATGTTCAAGTCTGCACCAACATCTCCTGCATGCTGCGCGGGGCCGACGAAATTTTCGAACACTGCTGCAAGAAGCTGGGAATCAAGAACAAACAGACGACGCCGGACGGCCTGTTCTCGCTGGAAGAAGTCGAGTGCCTGGGAGCGTGCTGCGGCGCGCCCGCCATGCAGGTTAACTACGACTTTTACGAAAACCTGACTCCGGAAAAGATCGACGCACTAATCGAGGAGTTAAGGAAGAAAGAACCGCGAACGAAAATGTGAGGAGTTAGAAGCTAGAAGTCAGAAGAAAACCCCGCCCGCCGGGCATCACTACCTGGACCGGCGGCCGGCACAGTCTTCTAACTTCTAGCTTCTAACTTCTACCCACTGACTATGCCTGGCTACAACAGCCCGATGGGAAATAGCCCGCTGGAAGTGAAGGTCATCAGCAGGCGTTTCGGCTTGCCCAACTCCACTTCGCTGGAGGTTTACGTGCAACATGAAGGGTACCAGGCTTTAAAAAAGGCCTTGTCCATCAAGCCCGAGGACGTCATCAACGAAGTGAAAAACTCCGGCTTGCGTGGTCGCGGCGGCGCGGGGTTTAACACCGGCATGAAATGGAGTTTTGTCCCCAAGCAGTCGGCCAAGCCCAAGTACGTGGTGTGCAACGCCGATGAGAGCGAGCCCGGTACCTGCAAGGATCGCCCGTTGATGGAGTACGACCCGCATCAGCTCATTGAAGGCATCATCATCGCCGGCTATGCCATCCAGTCGCACCAGGGATTTATTTACGTCCGCGGCGAGTATCGCTACCTGCTTGACATCGTCGATCGGGCGCTGGCGGAAGCCTACGCGGGCGGGTACCTGGGCAAGAATATTCGGGGCTCCGGCTTCGATTTCGAACTTTGCACGCACACGGGGGCGGGCGCCTATGAGTGCGGCGAAGAGACCGCGCTGCTGAATTCACTGGAGGGCCTGCGCGGCTATCCCCGCATCAAGCCACCCTTTCCCGCGGTAGTGGGGCTGTATGGCGGGCCCACCGTCATCAACAATGTGGAAACCCTTTGCAACGTTCCCCACATTCTCCTGAAGGGGGCGGAGTGGTACTCCCAATTGGGCTCGCCCAAGAACGGAGGCACGCGCCTCTTCTGCTTGAGCGGCCACATCGCCCGCCCGGGCGTATACGAATTGCCCATGGGCTTCCCGCTGCGTCGGATCATTGAGGACGTCGGCGGGGGCGTGCTGGGCGGCAAGAAACTCAAGGCCGTGGTCCCGGGGGGCTCGTCGTGCCCGGTGCTGACGGCGGATGAAATCGACGTCGCCATGGATTACGACTCAGTGGCCAAGATCGGTTCCATGTTGGGTTCCGGCGGCGTTGTTATCCTCGATGAGGACGCCTGTATGGTGAAGTTCGCGGGCCGCATCATGCGTTTCTACGCGCACGAATCCTGCGGCTGGTGCATTCCCTGCCGCGAGGGAACGTCATGGCTGAAGCACTTATTCGACCGTTTCCATGAGGGCGGAGGGCTCTCCGACGATCCCGACACGGCGCTGGATGTTTCTTACAATATCCTGGGCAAAACGCTCTGCCCTCTCGGTGATGCCGCGGCCATGCCGACTATCAGCATCTTGAAAAAGTTCCGGCACGAGTTCGAAGAGCATCTAAAACTTGGGTACTGCCCCTACGAAAAGACGGCAGTGATGACGGAGAAGTGACGAGTGAAGAACATCGCATGAATGAGCCAACGCCCAAATCGCCCTTCGTTATCCTGGACATGCCCCCCAAGGAGGAAAACCTCAAGGTCCCGGGGCCCTACACCCGAAGCCCGAGCCTGTCCCCGCGCGCCAATCCCGCCGCCGAACCCGTGACCCTGACGATCAACGGCAAAGAAGTGAAGGTCCCACCGGGGACGCTGATTATTGAGGCGGCAAAACAAGCGGGCATTGAAATTCCATCCTATTGCTATTATCCCGGCCTCACGCTTCAGGGCGCCTGCCGCATGTGCCTGGTGGCGATTGAGAAGATGCCCAAGCTCCAGACGGCCTGCACGACGACCGCGACCAACGGCATGATCGTTCACACCGAGACCGAGGAAGTGAAGAACGCCCGCAAGGCCATGCTGGAATTCCTGCTCACCAATCACCCGCTCGATTGCCCCGTGTGCGACAAGGGCGGCGAGTGCGAACTGCAGGACGCGGTGTTCCGCTACGGCGCGGCGGAGACGCGCTTCATGGAGTCCAAGCTGCACCATGAGGAGCGCCAATTTTCCAATCTGGTCTATTACGATTGGCCGCGCTGCATTCTCTGTTACCGCTGCGTACGCGTTTGCGATGAGGGCCTGGACGTCAATGCCTACGGCATCGGCTTCCGGGGCGCGCACAGCGAGATCATTCCCAACCAGGGCGAGAAGTTGGAGTGTGAAGAGTGCGGCATGTGCATCGACATTTGCCCCGTCGGCGCGCTCACCAGCGGGACCTATCGTTATAAGACGCGCCCTTGGGAGCTGACTTACACGGGCACCATTTGCAATCATTGCGGCGATGGGTGCAAGACCACGCTGGCAGTTCGCAACAATCAAATTATTCGCGCCAACAATCGCGACCACTCCGGTTTCAATGGGGAGTTCCTGTGTGTCAAGGGCCGGTTTGGTTGGGACTTCGTAAATCATGACCAGCGCCTGACGGCGCCGCTCATCCGCAAGAATGGCAAGCAGGAAGCCGGCACCTGGGAGGAAGCCCTGGGCGCGGTGGTGGAGCGGCTCACCGGCATTATGAAGGAGCACGGGCCGGCGTCCATCGCCGTGATCGGGTCCAATCGCACGACGAACGAGGAGAATTATCTCCTCGGCCGGTTTGCGCGCACCGTGCTAGGAACGAACAACCTCGACCACCATCGCACCGCCGACTTCCCTTCCCTGGTCGGCGCCTTAACCAAAGCCAAGGCCACCGACCGCTACGCGACCATCGAGGACATGGGTGAGGCATCGAGCATTCTCCTGATTGGCAACGACCCCACCCACCAGCATCCGCTGGTTGCTTACCAGATTCGGCAGGCGGTCCGTCACCATGACGCGCGCTTGTACTTGCTGAACAGCCAGGAGATCAAGTTGCAGCGGCAGGCAAAGCAACGCGTCACCGTCCCCGCAGGGGGAGAAGCTGAAGCCATCCGCACCCTGGCGGGGACACCATCGCCGGCATCGGGCCAAGTAACGGCGAACGCCGGAGAACTGGCCTCTCTAAACGAAAATCTGCGGAAGGAATCCGGCACCATCATCATTTTCGGGGACGAGATTCTCGGCGACGACGTGGCGGACCTGGTGCAGTGGGGACTGACGCTTCCCGGCCGCACGCGTTTCGTGGCGCTCGGCGACTATGCCAATTCTCGCGGCGCCTCAGACATGGGCCTGTTGCCCGACGCGCTGCCCGGCTACGCTGCGCTTTCCGACCCGGCGGCTCGCGAAAACCTGGAATCCGCCTGGCAAGGGAAAATCCCCACGGCGCCGGGCCGCAATATCCGCTCGATCCTCGAAGGCGTTGAGTCCGGCGAGATCAAGGCATTGCTGGTGTTTGGGTCAAACCCCGCCAAGACTTTTCATCTCGGCAAGGACCATCTGGGCAAGCTGGCCTTCTTGATGGTGGCGGAGTTGTTCCCGACGGAGACCACCGAGGCCGCCGATGTGGTCTTGCCCGCCACCAGCTTCGCGGAAAAGTCCGGGACCGTGACGAATACTTGCGGGCAGATACAGATCCTGAAGAAAACCATGCGCAAAGCGGGCACACGAAGCGACCTGGAAATCCTGCTCACGCTGGCGAGATTGCTGGGCCAAACGTGGAGTTACCACTCCTCTGACGACGTTTTTAGGGAAATTATTGCGCGCGTACCTGGTTACGCCATCGCACTGCCCAGCTTGCTGGTGGGCCGCGCCGTGCAGTCACAGCCGGCGGGCACGCCCCCGGAGCTTGCCCGTCGGGATTTGATTTTTTCATCCCGGGATTCACTCTTCACATCGGGAACAGTTAGCCGGTATAGTTGGGCGCTGAATTCAGTGGACGAAGCCAAGAAACCTCATGGGCACATTTTCTGACACGACAGTATTCCTGCTCATCGCGGTCGTAAAGATTGCGGTTGTCCTCGGGGTGTTACTGACCGTCGTCGCCTATGCGACGTGGCTGGAGCGCAAGGTGGTGGCGCACATCCAGTCGCGATGGGGGCCTTACCTGGTGGGTCCGCACGGATTGCTGCAACCCGCGGCCGACGGCCTCAAGTTCATTCTCAAAGAAGATATTATGCCCCTGCAAGCCGATAAGGTTATCTATTGGCTGGCGCCCTTCCTGGGGTTTGTCCTGGCATTTCTTTCCATTGCCGTTATCCCCTTTGGTGAAGGCTTCACTCTTTACGGCCATCCCATCAAGTTTCAAATAACTGACCTGAATGTGGGCCTGCTCTTTGTTTTCGCTGTCACTTCCCTGGGCGTGTATAGTATTGCGCTTGCCGGGTGGTCCTCCAACAGCAAGTATCCGCTGCTTGGCGGGCTGCGGTCGTCCGCGCAGATGATCAGTTACGAACTGTCACTCGGAGTGGCGGTGATTGGCGCGCTCATGTTGGCCGGCACGCTCAGCCTACGTGGAATCGTCGACGCGCAAAGCGGTTTCTGGCATATCGCCGGCGTCAACACCTGGGTGCCGCATTGGTATGTTTTTGTCCAGCCCATCGGCTTTTTCGTTTACTTCACCTCGGCCATTGCCGAAACCAATCGCGTGCCCTTTGATCTGCCCGAAGGCGAAACGGAGTTGGTGGGCGGATTCCACACCGAATACAGCAGCATGAAATTCGCCATGTTCTTCATGTCAGAGTATGCCAACATGGTTACGGTCTCCTGCCTCGCCACCCTTCTTTTTTTTGGCGGTTGGCATGGTCCCGTGTTTGGACCCAAGATCGTACAGATTTTTCTTCCGGTTTTTTGGTTCTGCCTGAAGGTATTTTGTTTTCTCTTCTTCTATATCTGGATGCGGGGAACTCTTCCGCGCTTCCGCTATGATCAGCTCATGTCCCTGGGGTGGAAATTTCTGCTTCCCCTGGGTCTGCTGAATATTCTGGTGACGAGTTTCCTGATTGCCTGGCTCGGGTGAGGAGAGAAGCTAGGAGCTAGTGCTGCGTAAGGAAAATGCGTTTACCGTAGCGCCGCCCTTTAGGGCGGCACATGCCGGGCTAAAGCCCGGCGCTACAACGAGCACATGTCGGGCTAAACCCGGCGCTGGAGTTTCTACATTTGTGCGACGGCAAGGATGGATTGAGAGAGGATGCGGAACGCGAATTTCCTTCCCTCGCCCCTTGGGGGGAGAGGGATGAGATTTTTGTTGGAGCGTCCCAAAATGTAGAAGCTCCAGTGCCGGGCTAAAGAGGTTGCGGAAAAAAACCTCAAACTGTCATCCTGAGGAGGCGTAGCCGGTCCTGAGCACAGCGAAGGAAGGACCCCTGCATATTCTTGAAACTTCAAATACAGGGGTCCTTCGCTTCGCTCAGGATGACAGGATTGAAGCATTGTTCCGCACCCTCTAAAGCCCGGCGCTACAACTTCTGGATTCTGATTTTATGACCATTCTCTTTTACATCTTCGCCGCCGTAACGATTCTGGCCGCGCTGAATATGGTGCTGCAACGCACGCCTGTCTATAGCGCGCTTTCCTTGATTGTGGTGCTCTGCTCGCTGGCGGTGGTGTATTTGCTGCTCGGTGCGGAGTTCATGGCGGTCATTCAGGTTATCGTTTACGCCGGCGCCATCATGGTGTTGTTCGTCTTCGTCATCATGCTTCTCAACGCCGGACACGAGACTCCGAGCCACCGGAGCCGTTTAGCCAAATGGCTCGGGGTGCCCATCATCGGGGCCTTCCTGGTGGAAATGCTGATAGTGATCTGGGCCCAGTTCCCATCTACTTCGGCGGCTCCGCCAGCGCACCTCGACGGAAGTCCCGCGGCGATTGGCCATTTGCTGTTCCAGAATTATGTGTTGCCTTTCGAGGTGACTTCCCTCTTGATCCTCGTGGCAGTGCTCGGTGCGGTGGTTTTAGCGAAGAAGGAATTCTGAAAGGGAGGAGCTAGTGTCCTGAGTCAGAAGTTCGTTGCATAGAGCATCATGGTGGTTGGGGAAATTTCCAAGCCCCGGCAGGGGCGATATCATTTAGCCCATGGCGTGAGCCATGGGATCCGGACCCTCTCCCCCCTTAATCCCCCCTCTCCCGCCTGGGCGGGAGAGGGGGGAGGGGGTAAGGGCGGACGTTCTGACCCACGGCTTGCGCCGTGGGCTAAATTATGTCGCCCACTACGTGGGCTGATTTTGCCAACGAACTTCTGACTCAGGACAGCAGCTTCTGACTTCTGAGGATGAACATGGTTCCGCTCTCACATTATCTAGCGCTCAGTGTCATTCTCTTTGTCCTCGGCGCCGCCGGATTCATCTTCCGGCGCAATATCATTACTGTTTTCATGTGCATCGAATTGATGCTCAACGCGGTTAACCTGGCGTTCATGGCCTTTTCGCGATACCTCGGGAATCTGGATGGCCAGATCTTTGTATTCTTCGTCATCGTGGTGGCTGCCGCCGAGGCGGCCGTGGGACTGGCCATTATCATCGCGCTGCACCGCAATCGTGAGTCGCTAAATATTGAAGACGTGGATGCAATGAAGATGTAGTGGCGCACATCGGTGCCATGCGCCCAGTCCCGATGACCTGGACGGGGCAGGCGTACGCAAGGATTCACACGATACTTTAATGAACCTGGAAATCCTACTCCTCCTCATGGTGCTGCCGCCGCTCGCGGGCGCGGCCCTGAATGGCATTTTGGGCCGCCGCTTTTCGCAGGCCACTATCTCCATCATTGGCTGCGGCGGGGCGGGCCTTTCCATGCTTTTTGCGCTTCTTTCCGCATGGATTTACTCGCATTCCGCCAGCCAACCAGCCCCTTTCACCTATAGTTATTTCACCTGGATTCAAGCGGGCGAGTTGCGTGCGGATTACGCTCTTTACTACGACCGGCTAACTCTCATCATGACCCTCACGGTCACGGTCGTCGCTTTCCTGATTCACCTTTACTCGCGCGGATACATGGAGCATGAAGGCGGTTACTACCGCTTTTTCTCCTACCTGAACCTTTTCCTCTTCATGATGCTTACGCTCGTCACGGCCGCAAACTATCCTTTGATGTTTGTGGGCTGGGAGGGGGTTGGGCTCTGCTCCTACTTGCTCGTTGGCTTCTACTTCAAGAAGAAATCCGCCTCCGATGCCGGCAAGAAAGCCTTTATCGTTACGCGCATTGGGGACGCAGGCTTCACCGTGGGTGTGGCTCTACTCTTCTGGACTTTTCACTCGCTGGATTTTCAGACGGTCTACGCGGGTGTCGCCGCCTTGCCCCAGGGCGAGTTCGAAACTGTGCTAACGGCCGTCGGGTTGCTCCTCTTCCTGGGCGCAGCCGGTAAATCCGCCCAGCTTCCCCTTTACGTATGGCTCCCCGATGCGATGGAGGGTCCCACGCCGGTGAGCGCCTTAATCCACGCCGCTACCATGGTGACGGCGGGCGTATACCTCGTGGCAAGGTCGAGCATCATTTACGCCCACGCTCCCTCTGCGCTAGCGGTGGTGGGCGTGGTCGGTTGCCTGACGGCGCTCTTTGCGGGAACCATTGCGCTAACACAGAACGACTTGAAGCGCATGCTGGCTTATTCCACCATCAGCCAGCTCGGATACATGTTCCTGGGGTGCGGCGCAGGCGTATTCGCGGCAGGGATTTTCCATCTGATGACCCACGCGTTTTTCAAGTCGCTGCTCTTCCTTGCGGCCGGCAGCGTGATGCACGCCATGAGCGGCGAACTTGACATGCGCAAGATGGGCGGATTACGGCACAAATTAAAAATCACGCATGCGACGTTCCTGATTGCGACCATCGCCATCAGCGGCGTTCCCCTGGTGGGCGCCGGTTTCTTCAGCAAGGATGAGATTCTGGCGGGGGCTTACGAAGGCCCTCTCGGCAAACCCTGGCTGTTCTGGCTGGGGACGTTCACCGCTGCTCTCACCGCCTTCTACATGTTTCGCGCCCTCTGCCTGACCTTTTATGGGAAATCTCGCGTCGAGCCTGAGACGGAACACCACCTGCACGAAAGCAGCTACAAGATGACCATCCCGCTGATGGTGCTCGCGTTCTTTTCCGTTGTCGCCGGATGGGTAAGCTGGCCCAAAGCCTGGCATGGCACGGAGGCCTTCGATCGATACCTCGATCCGGTTTTCGGGCCGGCCACCGAGGCCCTGCGCAACGTTTCTCCCGAACGTGTTGGAGGCCTCAATTCCGTGGCGTTAATGGGATTCTCGATTCTCGCGGCCGCCATCGGAATTGGCATCGCCCTCTGGTGGTATTTGAAGTCCACGCATATTCCGGAGCAATTATCGGAGCGGTACGCCGGTGTATACAGCGTACTGACGCACAAATATTACGTCGACGAGTTTTACCATTGGCTCATCGTGCGCCCGCTGCGCATCGTTTCAGAAAAGTTCTTGTGGCGCGTTGTGGACACGGAGGCCATCGACAATATCATGGTGAATGGCACGGGTGATAGCACGGCAAGCGTGGGTAACATTTTGCGGCGGATCCAATCCGGCAACATTACCAGCTATGCTGCATGGGTCCTGCTCGGCGCCGTTTTGTGGCTATTGTACGTTTTCGCGACCCACGCATAGTTGGGCAGGGAGGAGTGCCCGTTCCCCTGTGTAGCGAGCGTAAAAGCAACACCGATAGAAACTATCTATGTCCTGGTACACTGCGCATATTCTCACGATCGTAACGTTCCTTCCCCTCCTGGGCGCGGTTGTCATCGCCTTTCTCGGGCGCGAGCGGACATCATCCGTCCGTTGGATTGCCTTCTCGTTTTCTCTCCTCACCTTCCTGATATCCGCCTGCGTCTATTTTCGATTAGATCCCCAGCGCGGAGGCATGCAATTTGAGGAAATTTACGCCTGGATGGTTTTACCGCCCGTCAATTACCATCTTGGAGTCGACGGCCTCAGTGGGCTCATGATCCTGCTCACCGGATTTCTGACCCCTCTTTCGGTGCTGGTTTCCTGGAAGGGCATCACCCATCGAGTGAAGGAATTCTTCATCTTCCTGCTGGCTCTGGAAACCGGAATGATGGGAGTGTTTGCCTCACTCGATTTGATTCTCTTCTTTCTATTTTGGGAAGTGATGCTCATTCCCATGTATTTCCTGATTGGTATCTGGGGCCACGAACGCCGCGTATACGCTGCGATCAAGTTTGTCCTTTTCACCATGGCCGGCTCGGCCTTGATGCTCACCGGAATCATCTACCTCTACAATATTACGGGCAGCTTTGATTTGCCGCGAGTGCTGGATCACCTGATGACGTTTCCGGCGCTTCCTCCCCATGTGGAACGCTGGCTTTTTCTGGCCTTTTTCATCGCTTTTGCCATCAAGGTTCCCCTTTTCCCCTTTCATACCTGGCTGCCCGACGCGCACGTTGAGGCGCCAACCGCGGGCTCCGTCATCCTGGCGGGAGTTCTCCTTAAAATGGGAACGTACGGCATGTTGCGCTTCTGCCTGCCGCTTTTCCCCAGGGCGACGCGCGAGTTTGCCCCTGTCATTTGCATCCTGGCGATCGTGGGAATTATTTACGGTGCGCTTGTCGCCATGGTGCAACCCGATTTGAAGAAACTCGTGGCTTATTCCTCCGTCGCCCATTTGGGATTCTGTGTGCTGGGGATTTTCGTATTCCGGCCGGAAGCCATGGAAGGCGCTATCTACCAGATGTTCAGCCACGGCGTCTCGACGGGTGCCCTTTTCATGCTGGTGGGGATGCTTTACGAGCGGCGTCACACGCGCCTGATCAGCGAGTTTGGGGGCTTGGCGACTTCGTTGCCTATCTATAGCACGTTTTTCCTGTTTGTGACCTTAGCGTCTCTGGGCCTTCCCCTCCTGAATGGTTTCGTGGGAGAGTTTCTGATTATCGTCGGGTCTTACTACAGCCGCGCTGCCTATGCGGCCTTTGCTTCCGCCGGAGTGGTCCTGGCTGCGGTTTACCTGCTGTGGATGTACCAGCGAGTGTTCTACGGTGAAATTACCAACGAGAAGAACCGCCGCCTACCCGACTGTGATCTTCGCGAGAAATTGATCCTCAGCGTTATGGCCGTCGTGATTTTGGCCATGGGAGTCTATCCCCAGCCCTTCTTGCGGCGCATGGATCGGAGCGTAAGCTCCGTCATGCAACGCCTCGAAAAGAACTCTCTGGTCATAACCGATCGCACCGCCCCGCCCATTCCACACACCCGATTCCTTACTCCCCACCGCCCATTGCCTACTGCCGACTGCTTACTGCCGACTGCCTCTGTTGGGGGTGGCCGATGATCACCGCCCAGCCAGTCGACATGATGCGGATTCTGCCGGAAATCATTCTCTCCGTCTTCGCAGTGATGATCATGGTGTTGGAGCCGTTTGTCGCGGCCGCCCACAAGAAATTGCTCGGCTGGATGGCGCTGCTGGGGGTTCTCGCCGCGGGCGCCGGCACCGCCCGCCTTGTTCTCTACCCCTGGCCGGGAATGGGACCCGCCTTCGGCGGAGCTGTTTCCGCCGACGAATTCGGCTTCTATTTCATCTATTTGTTCTTGCTCGTGGCAGCTCTGGTCATCCTGGGCTCCATGGATTATCTGGAACGCGATCACGCCCAACACGGGGAGTTCTATGCCCTGGTTCTGATGGGAACCGTGGGGATGTGCTTTATGGCCGCCTCCACGGATCTCATCATGATTTTCCTGGGGCTGGAGATTTCCTCCATCGCCACCTACATCCTGGCAGGCTACCGGCGGGCCGATCGCCTTTCGAACGAAGCCTCGCTGAAGTATTTTCTGCTGGGATCGTTTGCCACCGCATTTTTGCTGTATGGAATCGCTTTCGTGTATGGCCTGACGGGAACCACCAACCTGCTGGGAGCAAGCGCGCGGCTAAACGGGTCCGCACAATGGACGGCGTTCGCGCAGGTAGCCTTGGTCCTGATGTTCGTCGGCTTGGCCTTCAAACTCTCCACGGCCCCCTTCCAAATCTGGGCGCCCGACGTGTATCAGGGCGCGCCGGCGCCGGTCACCGCATTCCTTTCGGTGGGCCCCAAGGCCGCCGCGTTTGCCGTTCTTCTCCGCGTTTTCCTGGGAAGCTTTTCTTCGGCGAACGCCTTCAGCTTCTGGATTCTGTGGATCTCCGCGGCCCTCACCATGTGCGTAGGGCAATCTGGCAGCGCTGTGGCAGACCAACGTCAAACGGCTGCTTGCCTACTCTTCCATCGCTCACGCCGGTTATGTGCTGGTGGGAGTAACAGCGGGCGGCTCGCGCGGAATATCCGGCGTCATGTATTACCTGGTGGCCTACGCGCTGATGAATGTTGGCGCTTTCATTTTGATCGCGCACTTGGCCGGCGCGGGCGAACGCCTTGTCCAGATCGACGACTACAAAGGGTTGGCCTATGAACGGCCCGGCGTGGCCGCATGCCTTACCGTGTTTTTCCTATCGCTCGCAGGATTTCCCACCACCGCGGGCTTCCTGGGGAAATTCTACCTTTTCCGGGCAGCCATCCACTCGCACTTGGTCGGCCTCACCATCCTGGCTCTGCTGAACAGCGTGGTTTCGGTCTATTATTATTTTAAGATCATCGTCGCGATGTATATGCGCGAGGGAAAGACCGAAACTGCCGAAGCAGTCTTGCCCTGGCCGGTGCGCGCCGCCCTGGCCGTCAGCATCCTGGGCATCTTCTATCTCGGCCTGGCGCCGAATGCTTTGTGGGCCTCAGCACCCTCGCCTCCATGCCGCGCTCAAGTAAAGCCCCTTCTACTCCAGCAATCGTGCTCGCACTGGCATTCCGAAGTGGCTTCGCTCAACGTTCGCAAATACAAAGGGGAGGCCGAAGCCTCCCCTTTGTCCGAGCTGGCGCAGATTATAACTAGATGACTTTGATGAAGATGATGGCGAAGGTGTAAAGCGCCATCGACTCGATCAAGACCAAGGCCAGGATCAACGCGAACTGAATGCCCGCCCGGGCTCCCGGATTTCTCGCCAAGCCTTCGCAGGCCGCCGACGCCGCTTTCCCTTGCGCGTAGCCGCAGCCTGCCGAGGCAATCGCCATGGCGAAACCGGAAGTCAACGCCACCCAATTCACCCCGCCGCTGGCAGCCTTTGTCGCTGCTTCCTGTGCGAAGGCCGGCGCTGCAAGCAGCATGCCGGCAATCGCCGTCAACCACATGAGTACATTTCGTTTCACTTGTTTCTCCTTTAGCCTCTGCCCCGGAGGGAGGCTGAGGCTGCGATAAATTCCGCCAGGAGGTGGTTTCCTGCCAACCCTCGTGCAGGCAGGACTCACACTGGCGGCCTTACAATAACCCTGGCAGGCCCACCGATCCACGGCCTGCCAAAATGCTTAGTGCTCGGACGAAACCGCCATGCTGATATAGATCGCGGGTAGCAGCATGAAGATATACGCCTGCAAGGCCGAAACAAACAAATGTAAAGCCATGAACACTGCGGGAACACCGATCGGAATCAGGCCCGTGAACACCGCTTCCAAAATATCTCCCACAAACATGTTGGCATAAAGACGGACGCTGAGGGAGAGAAGGCGGCCCACGTTCCCCACAACTTCAATAGGAAACATGATGATGGCCATCATCATGACCGGTCCGCACAAATGCTTCAGATACCCCAGAATCCCCTGGTGCCGGACTCCCTGAAAGTTGTAATAGAGAAACGCCGCGACCGCGCAACCCAGCGTCACTTCAATATGCCCGGTAGGTGTCTGCAAGGTCGGAATCAATCCCAGGACGTTGCAAAGGCCGATAAAGATTCCGAAAGTGCCAATCATGGCGAGATAACGCGAAGAGCCATGTCCAATGATCTCCTCATTCATGTCGCGGATGAATTCCACGACCGTCTCCATTATCTGCTGGAACTTGCCTGGTGATTCCACGGAGAGTTGGCGGCGCAGGATGACCGCGCCCACCAGAATGATGAGGGTCACCAGAATCTCCATGGCAATGTAATTCGGGATGGGATGAGCCGCATCGGCCGCGGGATGACCCAAACGAGCGAGAAGAGCAGCTACCGGCCCACCCAGGATTTTATTCAGGATTGCTGTAAACCAAAGTTGATGTTCCATAGTCGTAATGAAATGGTAAAGGATAAAGGCTAAAGGTCAAAGTGTAAAGGGCAAATGCTTAATAAGACGATGAGGAGCCGGTCTGCCTTTTATTTTACCGCTTATCCCTTACACTTTATCCTTAATCTTTACTCTTTATCCTTTTCCTATAACCTTCTTTCCTCCATCTTGTGATGCTACGCGGACTCCTTCCAACCGTCCCGGAGAAGAACCACCGCCTCAATCAGAACCCCGCCGACAGGCACGAAGAACCCCGCCAGAATCGCTGTGAAGGGTAACCACCCCGATTTGTAGAAGAGATAGACACCTGCAAACATCAAAGGATACCGGACGAAAACCTTCGCCAGGACGGTTTTCGCCGGTCGCACTCTTCCGGCGTTCACCAGCGCTTCGACGATATGATGAAGCCAAAGATAATTCAGTATGCCAAGTCCCGAGCCGACCGCAAACCCCACCCCGAAACGCACATGCGTGGACAACAAAATGCCGAGCGTCCCCGCACCGGCCAGTCCGAGCATCCAGCGGGGCAGCCGCGCCTCAGCTTGCGCCAGATCCATCATCGGATGTGTCTCGGTCATTTCGTTTTTCTGCTCGAGTTAGAATCCGCAGGATATCGATTATTCCTGCCCCCGCACCCACCAAGCACAGGATTAACGTGAAGAGCGGTGAGGTGTGCAGCCATCGATCCAGAAGCCAGCCCAGCCCGAGCCCGCCCGCGGCGCCGGCAGGCAGAATCAAACCCAAGCTGGAGTAATACCCAACTTGTTCCCATAGACTCATTCCCTTGCCCGGAGTCTTGGGCACAATCACTCCTCAAGAAAAGAACGGCCGGACTGCTTCGCGGGCTATAGTAATAATCGGCTGAGGATAAATTCCGATTAGCAAAGTCATGGCCAGCGTCACTCCCAGCCCCACCCGCAGAGCAAGACTGGTGGCATAAGGAACCTCGTCCAACGGCCTCTTCATGAACATCACAACGACAATCCGGAAATAATAGTACAACGCCACAACGGAATAGCCAACCCCAAGCAGCGCCAAGTAATAGTGCCCCGTTTCGATCAGCGAAAGAAAGATGTAATATTTACCGATAAAGCCCGCCGTAGGGGGGATTCCGGCCAAGGAGAGAAGGAAAATGAGCATCAGGAGGGCCAACGCCGGCGCGCGTGACATCAGGCCTGCGAGGTCGTCGATTTCATCACCGATCATATCCGCTCTCCGCATCATGATGATGATGGCAAAGGCGCCGAGATTCATGAAAGCGTAAACGATGAGGTAGATGACGATTGCCAGGAGGCCATCACCATTTCCATCCGCGGCTGCCACCAACCCCAGCAATAGGTAACCCACGTGCGATATCGTGGAGTAACCGAAAAATCTCTTGATGTTGGTTTGGGTAATCGCCGCGAGATTGCCCAGCGTCATGGTAGCAATGGCAACGCCGATGGTTAAGGCCTGCCACTCCGCTCGCATGGGCCACAATCCCATGAACAGGATCCGGATGATAAACGCGAACGAGGCAACCTTCGGCGCCACAGAGATAAAGGCGGTAATAGAGGTCGGCGCACCTTCGTAGACGTCAGGGGTCCACTGGTGGAAAGGCACCGCGGCAATCTTGAAGTACATTCCGGCAAGCAAAGTAATGAGAGCAACCCAGGATAGCGGGTCGGATGCCGGCCGGTCCCGGAGGCGCTCCGCAATGATGCTCAGTTTCGTCGAGCCGCCGATTCCGTAAAGCAGCGACATGCCATAAAGAAGCAGGCCGGAGGAAAATGCACCGAGCAGGAAGAATTTCACCGACGCTTCGTTGGACCGCCGGCTACCCCGCAGGAACCCGGTCAGCACGTATTCGCACAGGGCCATCAATTCCAGGGCAATGAAGAGCACGATCAGGTCAGCGCCCGACACCATGAACATCATTCCCACGGCGGCAAAAAGCAGCAGGGCGTAATATTCGCCCTCGTTCGCTTTCTCAATCTCCAAGTATTTCACCGAAAGGAGAACGACGAGGGCGGTGGCCAGCACGATGATCAGCTTGGCGACAACCGCGAATGAGTCGAAGGCAAAAGTGCCGTCAAACCCGGAGTAGGCAGGCGGCCCGAAGCGGAAGTAACGGAACCAGAAGATGCCGAATTGCAGAAGCGCAAAACCCAACCCGATCAAGGCCAGCACGGCGTTGAGATACTTGTCGCGCTTATCCAAAAGGAAATCAAACAAGAGGACGGCCAGGCCGAACATCGCAACAAGGATCTCCGGCTTGACGGCCTGATAATCCAACGAATTGAAGAATGCGCTCCCCATTAACGGCTCGCTTCTCCCGCCGGGTTGGATAGAGTAATAGTAATTGGCGGGCTCGCGGGCAAAGCCGGCGCCATACTCGCCGATTGCGGCGCCTTGAAGAAATTGGGATTCAGCCGCTCAACGATGGCATTGACGGGTTTATCCAGCACGTTGAAAAAGGGCTTGGGGTATACCCCGATCCAAAACGCCCAGACGATCAGAGGCACGAGGGTCATGATTTCCCGGAAGCTCAAATCCTTCAAGATCTGGTTCTTGGGATTCTCGCAGGGTCCAAACATCGTCCGCTGGTAAAGCCAAAGCATGTACGCAGCACCCAGAACGATTCCCCCCACGGCCCACGCGGCCCAATGCCAATTGGCCTCGTATGCGCCTTGCAGAATCGTGAACTCGCCGATAAAGCCGTTGAGAAGTGGCAAGCCAATCGAGGAGAGCATCACGATCATAAAGAGAGTCGCGTAAACGGGCATGACGTTGGAAAGCCCACCCAGTTCCTTGATCTCGCGCGTGTGGCGGCGCTCGTAAATCAGCCCGACGATCAAGAAGAGCGCCCCGGTGGAAATACCGTGGTTGATCTGCTGAATCACACTTCCCTGTAAGCCGTGCGGGTTCAAGGCGAATATTCCCAGAGTGCAGAATCCCAAGTGACTCACCGAGGAATAGGCGATCAGTTTCTTCATATCCTTCTGCATCAGAGAAACCAGCGCCCCGTAAATGATAGCGATGAGCGAAAGCCATACCATAACCTTCACTACCGTCGGATTGGTGCTGGCCTGCGGCAGGAGAGGCAGCGAGAATCGGATGAACCCGTACGTGCCCATCTTCAGCAAAACGCCCGCCAGGATCACCGAGCCCGCGGTGGGGGCCTCCACGTGAGCATCCGGCAACCAGGTGTGGAACGGGAACATCGGCACCTTGATGGCGAACCCGATGGCGAAAGCGATGAAGACCCAAATCTGCATTTGCACTGGCCAAGCATCCGTGTGCTTCATCAGCTCGATGAGGTCGAACGTGTGCCTGCCGTCGGGCAGCGTATAGTTGAGGTAAAGCGTCAGGATTCCCAGCAGCATCAGGACGGAGCCGGCCAATGTGTAAAGAAAGAACTTGATCGCGGCATAAAGCTTGCGCGGCCCACCCCATACGCCAATGATGAAGTACATCGGAACCAGCATGACTTCCCAGAACACGTAGAAGAGGAAGAAATCGAGCGACATAAAAACGCCGAGCATCCCCGCCTGGAGCAGAAGGAACATGGCGTAGTATTCCGTTACCCGCTCCTCAATGGCAGTCCATGACGAAAGGACGGCGAGAAAACCCAGCACCGTGGTCAGCATGATCAGCAGAAAGCTGATGCCATCAATGCCCAGATGGTACTGCGCGCCGATGGAAGGGATCCAATCATGCAGCTCAATGAATTTGAACTGCTGCGCCGGGGTTTCACTCGAGAACCAGAAGACGAGGGGCAACGAAGCGAGGAAGTCCACGAACAATACGACATTCCCCCACCACCGGATCGCCTGCTTGTTCACCCTGGGGATGAAGAAAAGCGGAATCATCCCCGCCAGCGGGATAAACAAAATGATGCTCAGAATATGGTCGTGAAGAAATTGCATGCTCAGCCTCGCACGGACAGAGAAGCTAGAAGTTAGAAGCTAGAAACCTTGCACCCGAAACTCGCCGATCAAGCTCAGAAGCTAAAAGCTCCGTCTTCTAGCTTCTGACTTCTCAGTGCAGCACATAGTAAAGCATGAACACCATAACGCCCATGGTGATGAACCATGCATAATTTTGCACCAAGCCTGTCTGCACGACCCGCGCCGGCCAGCTCAGTACCTTCACGCCAAACGCCATGACATTCACGAGTCCGTCGATGACCCAGGTATCCCACAAGCGCGAGAGTTCTGCGGACATGCGTGTGGTCCAGCCCACGCCGTTGACGCCACCATCCACTACCGCCAAGTCAAAAGCAGCTAAAACGCTGCCCAGGTCTTTGACGCGGTGCACAAAAAGGGCGTCATAGATTTCGTCGATATAATATTTGTGGAGCAAAAGATTGTGGACCCAGCCTGCCGCGCCCGCCACTCGATCCGAAAGCGCCGGCTGTTGAACATACATCCGGTAAGCAATGCTAATGCCGGCTAATGCCGTCACCACCGAGAGCCCCATGAGGAAGTACTCGATGCCTTGTCCGTACTCATGCGAAGGTACAGAGGGATTGCCTTCAAATACCGGCTCCAGAAACCTCCCGAACCAGTCTCCGCCCAATAGAGATTTTGGCCAGCCGATGAAGCCACCGACGATGGATAGAATCGCCAGAGTGACCAGCGGAATCAGCATGGGTCGCGGCGATTCATGAATGTGGTGTTCAACATCGTGCGGAACGCGTGACACCCCCCAAAACGTCATAAAAATCAGGCGGAACATGTAGAACGCCGTAAGGCCCGCGGTAATCCACCCGACTGCCCAAAGCAGCCTGTGCCCGTAAGGGCCGGCAAACGATTGCCACAGGATTTCGTCCTTGCTAACGAAACCTGCCAGCGGGGGTATTCCTGAGATCGCCAGCGCCGCAACCCCCATCGTCCAATACGTGGTTGGAATTTTGCTCTTGAGTGCGCCCATTTTGCGCATGTCTTGCTCGCCGGAAAGCGCATGGATGACGCTCCCGGAAGCAAGGAACAATAGGGCTTTGAAAAAGGCGTGCGTCATGAGGTGAAAAATACCCGCCCCAAATGCGCCGACGCCGCATGCCAGGAACATGTAACCCAACTGGCTGACGGTGGAATAGGCCAACACGCGCTTAATATCATTCTGAACGAGGCCGATTGACGCCGCCCAGATCGCCGTCGCTGCGCCAATCCCCGCCACCAGCGCCAGCGCCGTGGGGGAAAGAGTGTAAAGTGCATTCGAGCGTGCCACCATATAAACGCCGGCGGTCACCATAGTAGCCGCATGGATTAAGGCGCTAACCGGTGTGGGACCCTCCATGGCATCGGGCAACCAGATATAGAGGGGAATCTGCGCGGACTTCCCCGTGGCTCCGATGAAGAGCAAAATGCAGATGGTGGTAATCACCCCGCTGCCCACGGGGAATTGACCGCCGCGCGCGGCTTCGGTTATGGAATGAAAGTCCAACGTCCCAAAGGTCACCACCATCAGCATCACGCCCAGCAGGAACGCTGCGTCGCCAATTCGATTGACGATAAATGCTTTCTTCCCAGCGTCCGAGGCAGACTTTCGCAGGAAGTAGAATCCGATCAACAGATAAGAGCAGAGGCCCACGCCCTCCCAGCCCACAAACATCATCAGGTAGTTGTCGGCCAGCACGAGAACCAGCATGGAAAACATGAACAGGTTGAGGTAGCCGAAGAAACGGTAGTATCCACCTTCATGTGCCATGTACCCGATGGAGTAGACGTGAATGAGAAAACCCACCCCGGTTACTACCAGCATCATGACGCAAGACAGCGGGTCGAGTTGCATTCCCACATTGACGTTAAGGTTTCCCAAAGAGCCGTTCGACAGATGGAACGCCCCCGCGGGCAACCAGGTGTACAAGGGCCTGAGGAAAACGTGATGGTACGACTCCGGAAGGCCCAAGAACTGCACGAAGCAACCGAGCGCCCATAGGAACGACAGCCCCGGCAACCCCACGGAAACCGCGGAAACCGCCTTATTCGACGCACGCCGGCCAAAGAAAAGCTGGGTCGCAGCGCCCACGAGCGGGAAAAGGGGGATCAACCAAATAAAATTAAGCATCGTCATCAGTGAATTTAGATAACCGTAGAGGCGGTTCGCGAACCGCCTCGACTTACCACTTCAGCAGGTCGATTTCGTCCGCATTCACGGTTTCCTTGTTGCGGAAGAGGGCGATGATTAAGCCCAGGCCCACCGCGGCCTCGGCCGCAGCATCGGTGATTACGAAAATCGCAAAGACCTGGCCATCCACAGACTTGAAGTATTGCGACAGCGCCACCAGGTTAATGTTGACGGCGTTCAAGATCAGCTCAATCGACATCAGGATAATCAGCACATTGCGCCGAGTCAGCACGCCGATGACGCCGATGGTAAACAATCCACTGCCGAGAAAGATGTAGTATTCCGTGGGGATCATTCCAGTTTCCTTTTGGCCACGATCACGGCGCCAACCATCGCCACCAGCAACAAAAACGAAGCGATCTCCACCGGTAACATATAATTCTGGTAGAGAGCCATCCCCACCGCCTGAGTGTTGTGAGCGGGCGCGTTCAGCGCCGGGCTGACTGGAAGGTTGAGGCCCTGCCCGTGGTTGTGCAGCGCATATCCTACTATCGCGAGCAGCAGAACGGCAGTCACCAAAGCCACTTGCCATTGCCGTGCGAAGCGCGCCTGTTTCAGAGTCACATCGATATCCACCAGCATGACGACGAAGAGGAACAGCACCGTGATGCCACCGACATACAGAATGATTTGCACCGCGAAAAGGAATTCGGCATGTTGCAACAGATAAATTCCGCTCACGGCAATTAGCGTCACAATCAGCCAAATCGCGCTGTGCACGGCATTGCGGCGCGTGATCACAAAAACCGCTGACACGAGCGCCACAACCGAAAGCATGATGAACGTGATGAGCTCTAACATGGTTACGAACCTAGTTACGCACCTAAGGTTAAAGCGATAGTAAGTTTAAAGCTTAAAGGATAAAGGTTAAATACCACCGGCGTGATCTGTGACCTCTTTGCCTTTATTCTTTACCCTTTACACTTATCTCGTATAGCGCGCCGGCTGCGGGCCTTCCTCCAGCGCTTGCCGGTCCCAAATCATGCCCTCGCGCGAATAGTTGGCAATCTCAAAGTCCTGCGTCAACTCCAGCGCATCCACCGGACAGGCATCCTCGCACAGCCCGCAGAACATGCAGCGCGAAAGATCGTAGGTGAACGTGGTCAGCCGCTTCTTGCGGTCTTCCGTCCGCGCCCAGCCCACCACAATCAGGTTTTCCGGGCAGGCGATCGAGCACAGGTTGCAGGCGATGCACAGCGTCTCGCCCGATTCGGGATGATTGTTCAGGCGCGGCGCTCCCCGATAGCGTTCCGCCACCGGCGGGCGCTCCAGGGGATATTGCTCCGTGTAGGTGGCGTCCGGGCGCTGATAGGAAAACGTCAGCCGCAAGCCTTTGATCAGATCGATCAGAAAAATCCGCCGGAGAAAATCCTTCCAGTCCATCCTCACCTCATCAGGTGATTAACGCCGCCCTCGAGAGCGGAACCCGCCGGACGAAAGCCAGCGCTACGTCACCTGCCCAGCAACGCCACTGCTACCGCCGGGTGGTGTGACAACCAGAGATATCGGCCCACCGCCGTCACAATCAGATTTGCAAGCGCCAAAGGAATCATCCATCGCCAACCTACGTCCATCAATTGGTCATAGCGATAGCGCGGAAAGGTTGCGCGATACCAGATGAAAGCATAAAGGAATGCCAGCACTTTGGCGCCAAACCAGAAAATCCCCTGAATGGCATTCAGCACCGGCGGATAAGCCACCAGAACCGCCAGCACCACAAAACTCGCGGCAAGGACGATGAAGAAGTAACGCTCCAGCGTCACCGAACCCTTCAGCCCCAACCAGAGTACAAACCCTCCCGCTCCCAGGAAAGCGAGGATAGGTGTGAACTTAAGGAAATCGAGCGCCGCGTAACTGGCAAATGGCCGCAACCACCCCCCCAGGAAAAGGGTCACGGCGATGCACGATACCACCACCATGTTCGTGTATTCCGCCATGAAATAAAGGGCGAAGCGAAAGCCGCTGTATTCCGTATGGAAACCGGCGGTCAGTTCCGACTCCGCTTCGGGCAGGTCAAAAGGGTTGCGGTTGGTCTCCGCCACCGCGGCAACGACGTAAATCAAAAAGGCGAGGGGCTGCAAGACTACGTTCCAAACACCCATGCTGAATTGCCGATTGACGATGTCAACCATGCTGAGGGAATTGGAGAAGAGCAGCACGCCCACCAGCGCCATTCCCGCAGCGACTTCATAGCTTACCAGTTGCGCGGAAGAGCGTAGCGCTCCCAGCAAGGGATAATGGCTGTTGGACGCCCAGCCTCCCAAAATGATGCCGTAGATACCGAGGGAAGAAATCGCCAGGATAAAGAGGAGGCCGATGTTGATGTCGCTCACATAGAAATTGCCCGCGAAGGGGATAACGGCAAAAACCGTGAAGGCGGCGAAAATGCTGATGGCGGGAGCGAGCAGAAAAAGCCACTCATCCGCGCCTGCTGGAATAATGTCCTCTTTGAGCAGCAGCTTTAATCCATCCGCCACCGGTTGCAGTAAGCCCCAAGGTCCCACGCGCATCGGTCCCAATCGCGCCTGCATAAACGCGAGAACTTTACGCTCCATGTAGACCAAGTAGGCAACAACCCCCGATAGGACGGCAAAAATGATGAGAATCTTGATGAGGGCGAGCAGCAGCGGGTTGGCAAGCAGGAATTTGGTGGTGCTCTCGAGCATATATCTATGTCCGTTGTCCGTTGCAGAAGCCGGGGGCCATCCACTGACGATTCACAAGCGATGAACCCGTGACAACTGACTACGGACGGTCCTATCTATCCACTTCTCCCAGCACGATGTCGATCGTACCGATAATCGCAACGATATCTGCAATCAAATGGCCCTGCGCCATCTTGTCCAATGCCTGCAAGTTGAGGAACGACGGTGGCCGCACGCGCACGCGGTAGGGATTGACCGTCCCGTCGCTGACCACGTAATACCCGAGTTCGCCTTTGGGGGCCTCGATGGAATGGTAAACCTCGCCCGCCGGCGGCTTGATGACCTTTCCCACTTTTCCAAAAATCGGCCCGGGCGCGAGGCGCTCCACGCATTGGCGTATGATGCGCACCGACTGGCGCATTTCCGCCATGCGCACGATGTACCGGTCGTAGGTGTCACCGTGCTCACCGATAGGAATATCGAACTCCACCTTATCATAGGCTTCGTAAGGCTGCGCTTTGCGAATATCCCACTTTACGCCCGATCCGCGCAGCACCGGACCGGTCACCCCGAGGGCGATCGCGTCTTGCCCCGAGATGACCCCGATGTGTCGAGTGCGATTGATCCAAATGCGGTTCTTGGTGAGGAGTTGCTCGTACTCGTCGATCTTGGGCGGGAAGTAGTCGCAAAATTTCACGACGTCCTTTTCGAAACCATCATAAAGATCGTATTGCAGGCCCCCGATGCGGAAGGCGTGCGTCGTCAGACGCGCCCCGCAATACTCCTCAAAGATCTTCAGGACCTCCTCGCGCTCGCGAAATGTGTAGAAGACCGGCGTCATGGCGCCGATGTCCAACGCGTGGGTTCCAAGCCAGATCAGGTGGCTGGCGATGCGCTGCAATTCCGCCAAAATCATCCGCGTGTACTGCGCGCGCGGAGGGATTTCCACCCCCAGCAGTTTCTCGACCGCCTCCACGTAACCCATGCCATTGGTGACAGCGGCGCAGTAATCCATGCGGTCAACGTAGGGGGTGAACTGGGCGTAAGTGCGGTTCTCAGCGATCTTCTCAATCCCGCGGTGGAGATACCCGATAATGCATTCCGTCCCCAGCACGCGCTCGCCGTCCAGCTTGAGCTTGACGCGCAAAACCCCGTGCGTGGCCGGATGCTGCGGCCCCATGTTGATGACGAGCTCGTTGGCGTCGAGAAAAGTGGAGTCCTGCATCAATTTCCGTATCCGTCACGCCGGCACCTTGCCGGCACATTTTGCCGGCGGGAAGCCGGCGTTACTGTCCGCTCTCGATTCCCAGGTTGGTTTTTACCCAATCAGCGTCTTGCTTCAGGATGTCGTAATCCTTACGCAGAGGATGTCCCACCCACTCGTCGGGCATCAGGATCCGCTTGAGGTCCGGATGGCCTTCGTAAACCACGCCGAACATATCGTAAATTTCGCGCTCCAGCCAATTGGCCGTGGGCCAAACGCCTGTAACCGATGGAACTTTTTCTTCGGCGCTCACTTGCACCCGCAAGCGCAAGCGGTTGTTCCGTTCAAACGAGTACAGATGATAGACGATGTCGAAGCGCTTCTCCCGCTTGGGATAATCCGCCGCGGTTTCATCCGTCAACATATTGTATGCGCCGCCGTCGGGGCTCTTCAGGAATTGGCAGACGGCCACCAGGTGCTCCTTCGCTACATTCAAGGACGGCATATTGCGAAAAATCACCGCCTCGCTGATCGCGCCCGGGAACCTTTTCTGCAGTTCATCCAGCAGCGGACTTGACCAGGGATCAGGCTTGACGGGAGCTTTGGCGGCGGGAGCAGCCGGCTTGGGGGGGGCAGCGCCAGGCAGCTTCGGTGGAGCCGCGGCCGGTGGCTTGGCGGGAGCTCCAGGCGGACCACCACCCGCACCCGTGGGCGGCTTTGTGGCAGCGCCGGCGTCGGGCTTGGCAGGCGTGCTTGCCGCGCCGCCCTCCGCCGCAGGCTTTTGCGTTCCCGCCCCTTCGGCCGCCGTGGGCGGCTCCTTCTTTTCGTCGGTCATTGGCCTAAGGTAGTACTCGGTGAGTCCTTGCTTCCCGCCTCGAAAGGTAGAATTTTCGCATACGCCAACCACCATGTCAACAACGGCGGAACGGCCGGGACTCGGGATTCGCGGAAATGAACCGCTTGCTCGTCACTTTTCTCTCGCCACTCATCCCTGCTCTAGGTATTGGCGCCGGGGCCACCCAGGCCCGCTTTGAGTTTTACGTTTTGACTTTCATTTGCCGGTCTGTCGCGTTACGCTTGCCTGCTCGGCGAGGGTGAGCCGCGCGGCGAATCCAGTGTGCTGTCCCGGTTAATTCTTTACGGCAGCGTACGTTGTCAGGGGGGCGCATACATTGACTTCGATGTATGCGCCACCCCCCGTTAATTGGATAGTGCTAACTGGGACGGCACACTAGTGATGGCCGTGCCGGAACACGCGCCGGGTCCTTCATCCGCCCGCCGCTGGAAATCCACATGGCTGGGCGGGGCGACAATTGCTCTTGCGGCAAGGCGAGGTCCCCATGGTTATCGCGTCCCAACTTCGTCCAGGAGTGGTCTTGAAGATCGGCGAGGACATCTTCAAGGTGTTCGAATCCACTTATCACTTGGGGCAAGGCAAGATGCCGGGGAGCGTTCACGCCCGCGCCCGCCACGTGGTGAACGGCTCGCTCAAGGAGTTCCGCTTCCGGCCGGAAGAACGATTGGAGGACACCCAACTCCAAAAGCAGGACATGGAATTCCTTTACTCGGATGCGGATTCCGTAACCTTTATGCATCCCGGCACCTTCGAGCAGGTTTCGATTCCCCAGGAAGCCATCGGCACGGCCACGAAATTTCTCCAGGCGGACATGAAAGTTCCGGTAGAGTTTTATGAAGGCCAGCCGGTCAGCATCGTCTTCCCCCCCATCGTTGAGGCAAAGGTTTCTACCACCGCGCAACCCGTCCACCAGCAACAAGACAACACCTTCAAACAAGCGACGCTGGAAAATGGTCTCGAAATCATGGTGCCGCAGTTCATCCGGACGGGTGAGACCGTGCGCGTGGAAGTCGCCACGGGGAAGTACGTCGACCGCGTCCGCGCGGACACCAAGAGGTTTTGAGGGGGTTGCGCCGAGTTACGGCAGTTTGCCTTATTCTGCGGTTCTTAAAATGACGACCTCAACGTGTTTATCAACATACAGGTACGGCCAAGTGGTTGCTAGTTGCGGAGGACAACACCCAAGCGAACCATTTTGGGTGGCGCATACATTGCCTCATATGTATGCCTCCCCAATCGATGGCGCGGATTGATCGCGCAGCCCGGTGACTGACCATGGTCGAGTTGGAGATACTTGGCACCTGGGGAAAGCTCCGTCCTGACGGTGGGATCGCTTGCCGTGAACACTGGGCGCGAGAGGTCGCCATGCGACGGCTGGGACGCATACATAGGAGGCAATGTATGCGCCACCCGCGAGAAACCGAACCAACGATCGCCAAAGTTCCATTGGGGGAGCAAACCCAAATGCTGTAAACTCTCGATCATCCAGGTGATGCCCTTCGCACCGCGGGGAGCGTGAGTGATGCTAGGGATACCTTTGCGTTATTTGCTAAAGCATCCCGTAATGGGTGTGGCCGATTTGGTGGCCGATCTGGCGGGCGATCCACTGCAATTTTGGATGACGGCGCGGGATGTTCATGTGGCGGACCGCGAGCGGCGCGGACCTCAGTGCCGATATGAGCCCGATGGCAATTGGGAACAGCGGCTTCATGACTCTCTCGGCGTTCCATGGCCGTGCCAGGCCACTTCGGAGTTCTGGGACTTCTGGCCCCAAGTCATAAGGGAACTGGAAGCGAAAGGAATTCGGGCCGGGCCGGAAAGCTTTCAGTGGTGGAATGATGGCGACGCTGGATTGGTGCGGGCGATATGGTGCCTGATTCGCCACCTGGAGCCGAAAAAGGTTGTCGAGACCGGCGTCGCTCACGGCGTCACCTCGCGCTGCATTCTGGAGGCGCTTGAAAGGAGAGGAGACGGTCATCTTTGGAGTATTGACCTTCCGCCGCTGGAAAGGGTCTGGCGCAAGCAGGTCGGCGCGGCCGTCGGCGATCGCTATGCGGATCGCTGGTCCTACATCAAGGGCTCGAGCCGGCGGCGCCTTCCCGAGATGCTTTCCCGCCTTGGCCAGATTGATCTTTTCATTCACGACAGCCTGCACAGTGAACGCAACGTCCGTTTCGAGCTGGACCGAGCCTGGGCGGCGTTAAGACCCAACGGCGCACTCGTCGTTGACGACGTCGATGCTAACTGGGGTTTCCGGTCCTTCACTCAAACCTTTTCCGGCCATCAATCCATGATTTGCGAGGCCGAGCCGCTTCACCCTGATCTAAGACGATTCAACAAGAAAGGGCTTTTCGGAATCATCCTGAAGCAGCAGACTGCACAGGCCTAGATCTGGATGGAAGAGCAATTTCGAATCGATGACACCACCGCTGAGATCAGTTTTCAGTTGTCAGAAACTGGCTAACAGCTCACAGCCGACAGCTAAAATAAGTCTTCAGTTCTCAGTTTTCAGTCATCAGTAACTGCGGGGAGAGAACTGACAGCAGATCCCGGGTCCCGAATCCCCAATGCTGATCCCAAATTGGAAATTCCAGATTTGAGATCGCCGAATCCGTAATCCCGCGCTACCATTTCCTACCGGCGGGAAATTGGAAAGAAAAACCAGACATAATTTTCCTATCTTAAGCGAATTTGTAAGTATCCCCCGCGACCCTGGGCCCCGGCTTGCTAGGCTACAGTATGGGGAACTGTATACGGGTGGAATCGCGCAGTGCGAC
Organism: uncultured Acidobacteriota bacterium; assembly: GCA_963825395.1. GTDB lineage: Bacteria > Acidobacteriota > Terriglobia > UBA7540 > UBA7540 > Bog-366. The sequence goes on from CAWGTQ010000052.1 coordinate 107,507, forward strand.
GAGGGGGCAGGAATCAGGTGTTAGGTGCCAGGAGACAGGATGGACGATGGGCGATTGCTGAAGGCTGAAAGCTGACGGCTGACGGCTGAACGCTATCCACGACGCACTGCCCCTTGGTGGCTCGCCAATCTGCCGCCGAAGATTAAACGTTCTGAGCGTCAGATGGAAGGATTAGAAAAACGCGGCTTTCCACGATGTCAATGAAAAGAATGAGAGTTATTGAGAATGACACAATCCGAAGTCCGAGGCACATGATCCAGAATCTAAAATCGCAAATCGAAAATTGCCATGGGCGCGAAGGGCGAGATCCCTCGCAAGGGTAACGATTTCGATTTTCACTTGCAAGCATCGCACAAAGTGCTTGCCGGCAGTGGATGAGTTTGAACAGGAGAGAATCTTGCTAGAAAAACAAGGCCTTACGGTGTTGCCTGGCAGATCGGATCGTTCCAATTCTGTAAAAACGTCAGACCTCTTTTCGGTAGTGGTACACTTTGAATTTGCTACCCGTCCTAAAACCGTGGCAGATTCAGGCCATGCCAACGGAGTCTAGAGGAAGTCGTAGCGCTTCTAGACACGGACGCGAAAAGACCGGCTTGACCGCTTAGGGAGCGAATGAGATGGCAAATGGCAAAAAAGGCGATCATCCGCTGACAGACATTGTCCACTGGAAGATACGTAGATTTTCAGAAAAGGCGGACATGCTAATTTTGGAGATTGTGAACCTAGGCGGAAAGAAAGAGTTGGAGCGAACCTTTGATTTTTTAAGTCTCCCCCCAATCGAAGAATTCGAACATACCCTTCAAGGTATTCGGGATCGCCTCTTCAGAGAGGCCAAAGAACGCGGCTGGGAGGTTTGATTCAAACTGAACCAGTACCCTCTGTTCGCACAAGGTAACAACCGCCGTGGAAGTGTGCTAGAATCTTTTAAGGAGTTGAATCGGAATGAGGAGCTGCATCCAGGGGTGGACGGATGGCGGCTCGGGTCCTTTCCCAGAGGGCTGCTAACATGACAGCTCTTTCACTGCGCCGCACTCCCGTGCTGGGGTTAGCAGCGGTTGTCCTAGTGACTTTCGCGTCAATAGGGGTGTGGTGCGGCTCGGGTGACGAAAAGGCCAGTGCCGCGCCTCCCAATGACCAGGCGGGCGCTCACGTCACCGTTCGCACGCCGAACATTCACGTGACTCCTCTTCAGGTCGATGTGAACCTGGTGGTCGTCAACGTGACCGTCACCGATCCCTTCGATCGGATCGTAACGGGTCTCGACCAGGACAACTTCCAAGTTTATGATGAAAAAGTGGAGCAGAAGATTGTTGCCTTCTCGACCGAAGACGCTCCCATTTCCGTGGGTTTGATTTTCGATTGCAGCGGTTCGATGGGCGATAAAATTCAGAAGTCCAAGGAAGCAGCCCTTCAGTTCTTCAAAACATCCAACCCACAGGATGAGTTCATGCTCGTCAGCTTTTCCGATCGGCCGGACCTGATTTCGGGATTCACCGCCAAGTACGAGAACCTGCAAGACCGGCTGATAACGGTAAAATCCGGTGGGAGGACGGCGCTTCTGGACGCGATTTATCTGGGCTTGAGTGAAATGAAGAAGGCCACCACAAACCGTCGCGCGCTCCTGGTCATCTCGGATGGCGGGGACAACCACAGCCGTTACACCGAAAATGACATCAAGCGCGCGGTGAAGGAATCTGACGTGCAGATTTACGCCGTGGGCATTTTTGAGCCCATGGCTTCCCGGGCGCGGACGATGGAGGAAGCCGGCGGCCCCGGCCTGCTGGCGGAGCTCGCGGAAGTTTCGGGCGGCCGCCTGTTCAGCGTTGAAAATACCAATGAATTACCCGATATTGCCGACAAAATTTCCATCGAACTGCGCAACCAATACGTGCTGGGCTATAAGCCCTCGAATCTGATTCGAGACGGCCGCTGGCGGCGCATCCGGGTCAAGCTGAATCCGCCCAAAGGGCTGCCGCCTCTTCAGGTTTACTCTCGAACTGGTTACTATGCACCTACTCAATAATATATACTATAGAAATATGCTTGCCGGCAGTGGATTGTTTGCCCTCCTCTTGTGCCTCCCCGTCGCCCTGGGCGCGCAGACGCCGCAGCCGGCGAACCCCCAAACGCCTCCCGTGGAAAGAAAAAACAAGGAATATACCATCAGCGTGGACGTCAACGAGGTCGTCCTGCATGCCACGGTGTTGGACAAGCGGGGGCACCTGCTCAACGATCTCAAGAAGGACGACTTCCATGTGTATGAGGACGGCGCGCCCCAGGCACTTACCCACTTCTCCCATGCGGATGTCCCCGTTACCATGGGCATCGTCATCGACGACAGCGGCAGCATGCGCGACAAACGTGAGGCGGTGAACGCTGCGGCGCTGATTTTCGCCAAGACTTCCAATCCCCAGGATCAGGTCTTCGTGGTGAACTTCAACGACGTCTATTACCTCGATACACCGGGAGACTTCGCGACAACGATTGAGGACCTGAAGTCGGCGCTCGATAAGATTGATTCCCGCGGCGGCACGGCACTGCGCGATGCGGTTATGGCTTCGCTGGATCACGTCAAACTCGGCAATCGGGACAAGAAGGCCCTGTTGGTGATCACCGACGGCGAGGACAATGCCAGCCGCTATACCTCGGAAGAACTCATGGAAAAGGCGCAGAAGTCTAATGCCGTTATTTATACGATCGGCTTGCTGGGCTCGGACGAAACCAGCAACCTCTTCAAGATCCGCGGCGGCGAAGCCCATCGCGCCGCCAAAGTCCTGAAGGAACTTGCCGAGGCGACCGGGGGAGAAGCTTACTTTCCCAAGTCGCTCGATGAGGTTGAAAGCACTTGCCGCCAGATTGCCCGCGACATCCGCAACCAGTACACCCTGGTCTATCGTCCCAGCAACCTCAAGAAGGATGGAACTTTCCGCAATATCCGCGTGGACGCCTTCCAACCGAATACCAAGAACAAGTTGGTTGTGCGCACTCGGCCCGGCTATTTCGCGCCCAAATCCGCAGGACCCGCCGCCGTGGCCTCAAAGTAAGCGCGGCGCCGGGGGAGCCACTTGCTCGAACCGTTCCAACTTACTCGGGCTGAATTGCGCCGCCGGGGTTTTGCCTGCCCCGCTCCCCGGCAGTTGCCGCGGCGCGAGCCTCAGCCTCCTGCCCCGGAGTTTTGCCGCCCATGACTAGGCTACTAAGAGTCCCCGGTCCGCCCGCGCTGCACGCCGCGCTCCGCCCGCGGGCTGCCGCCCGGGGGGCCGGCAAGAGACCGCAGGCTGGTGCGGTAGCCGAGCCGGTAGGAAATTTGCTGGCTGGTCTCGCGCACCAGTTGGGCGATTTCGGGGATTCGCGCCGGGGTCAAACGCATGGCCGGTCCTGCCACGCTGAACGCCGCCACAATTTCTCCCGTGTGGTTGAATACCGGCCCTGCCACACAACGCAATCCTTCCACCGCTTCTTCCTGGTCGAGCGCATAGCCCTGCTCGCGAATGCGCTCCAACTCCTTGCGCAATTGCGGTAACGCCGTAATGGTGTGTGCGGTCATGCGCGTGAGTCCCGGCAACTGGGCAATCTGATTGGGCAGGTCCTCGCTATGGTAAGCGAGCAACGTCTTCCCCGCTCCCGTACAGTGGAGCGGCATGAGTCCGCCTAAGCGGGCGTCTAATCCCACGGGCTGAGGGCTGCCAAACTTCTCGATCAAGATCGCGCGCGTCTCCTGCAAAATCGCAAGGTGCACGGTCTCCTTGGTCCGCAGATTAAGATCGCGCAACAACGAATGCGCCGCCCGCCGAAAATCCAAACGGTCAAGAACTCGCAAGCCCATGCGCAGGACACGGAAACTGAGCTGGTAGCCACCGGAAACCGAATCCTCTTCCACGAATCCGTGCCGGACCAGGTTGACCAATAGCCGGTGTACTGTACTCACGTGCAAATGCAGCCGCCGGCTGAGCTGGGTCAGCGTGTAGGGCGGCTCCTCGTCCGCCAACACTTCCAAAATAGTCAGCGCCTTAACCAGCGATTTTACGGTGTAGGCCGGAGCCGGATGGGAGGGGTCCCTGAGAGTTTTCATAGGGTGAGAATTATTGCGAAAATTCAAGCCGTGTCAAGCGGCATTCTCATGTTTATCATCGAACCCGCCGATGGAAGAGGGTGAGCAAAACCCGTGGGTGTTTTAGCCCGGGCAGCGAAAGTGAATGTGTGGGGTGAAAAGAGCGCAATGCAGACGAGTATAGGCGTCCAAAAAGAACCCAAAGGATGGATCACCTTGCGGCCCACCGCGAGAAGTACCTGGCTCGAACACGTCGCGCGGCGCTGGGCTGCCAACGTAGTAGGCCAACCCCAAGCGACCGATTCGCTCCTCCGCCTTCTACAGCGCATCGAAGTGCAGGCTCGGCAGCCGCGTCGGACCATGGGCTCCGTGCTCCTCCTTGGGCCCCCCGGTTGCGGGAAAACCCATTCTGTTGAGGCACTGGCAGAAGTATTGCTTGGCAACCCCAGCGCCCTGCTCAAGGTCAATTGCGCCGAGTACCAGCAGCAACACGAAATCGCTCGCCTCGTGGGCGCGCCGCCCGGTTACATCGGCCACGCCGACACCGAGCCCGTCTTCACCCGCGAAAACATTGAACGATTCCGCACGCCCGAGTTTCCCTATACCCTGATTCTCTTCGACGAAATTGAAAAGGCCCACCACTCGCTTTATTCCCTGCTCCTGGGCGTGTTGGACCGCGCCGAGTTGAACGATGGACGCAACCGGCACGTGGACTTTTCCTCTTGCCTCTTCTTCTTCACCAGCAACATCGGTTCCAAGGAAAGTCTGCGCGCCACCGCGCCCTCGGGCTTCATCCCACCGTTGGCGGAGGAGGAAGCCAAAGCGCGGCACTTCCGCAGCGTGTCTTTGCGCGCGCTCAAGCGGCACTTCCCTCCCGAGTTCCTGCGCCGCATCGAGGAAACCATTGTTTACCATCCGCTCCGCCCCGCCGACCTGAAAAGAATCCTGGAACTCGAACTCGCCAAGGCCTCCCAAGGTTTCCTCCAGCATCCGACCACACCCTTTCGAGTGGAGTTCACCTCCGGCGCCAAATCACTGCTTCTCCAACACGGGTGCGATACGGAATACGGAGCTGCGCACCTTCAACACGCGCTGGCATGCGAATTTCAGGACCCCCTCTACCGCCTGATGGCCACCGGCCAAGTGCACGCCGGCGACAAGATAGGCGTCTTCGCCAAAGGTTCTGACCTTATTTTCCGGAGGAGTTAGGAGATCCATTTGTGGGGTAGCAGCTTAATCAGCCCTTCCCACCGCGATAGGACGATTTTGGGCAGATGTCGAAAGGGCGAGGATTTACCGGTCGCGGAAAAACTCGCCGGGGCTGTCATCCCGAGTGTAGCAATCATGGGCCCTCGGCTTGCCTCGAAAGATGAAAAAGCTCCGCATAGTTCACCTCCTTGAAAAGGAGGAGGGCGGGAGGTGGTTGACCGGCTCGATTTGTCCTGTACTCCACCACTCACTGACCCGCTCCTCAGCCGAGGAGGGGAGCTGTTTTCGCGGCAGCTAAGGGTCTGGCTCTGAGCAATTTCATGGCAATGCGAGATTCTTCCTCGGTCCCTCCCGCCTTCCGCGTTCCTCCCTCCATTCTCCACCCGATTCTTCTGTCCTCTTTGCCCGACACCTCACTGTCAGCGATTTCTGCCAACATGGTTTGCCGCAAGATGCTAAGGGCTCTTTCCGGCGATCCCTACGGCTCTTAAGTCTTCACACACATCTGCATTGAAATCTCAAAGATGTGGGAAATCTAATTTAAGTTCGCCGCTCCTTTTGCCGATATCACTGACTTGGTGAGTGCCGTGCACCCCCTTGGGCCGGAGGCAAACGGTAGTGCGCTCAATTCCTTGGAAGCAGATGTTTCTCTCTCTGGGAGTTATCCTCGTGATTGTCTGGCGTGTCCCCTTCGCGGGCTTGCGGGCGGCCTTTCGCAACCTGGAAATGGGCAGCCTGTTCCTGGCGCTATTCTGTTTTGTTGTTCTGCTTTTCCTGCGCGCATACAAATGGCACCGTTTGATGGCCTTCGCCGGCAAAACCCGTCTTCGCCAGTCGTTGCGCGCGCTCTTTGGAGGATTTGCGCTGGGATTGATCACACCCGGGCGGCTGGGGGAACTGGGGCGCTGCGCTTTCGTTCGCAAGGAGGAACGCGCCCAAGTTGCCCTCCTGACGGTGTTTGACCGGATGCTCGATTTTTGGGCGCTGCTGACATCGATGGGCGCTAGCCTGTTTTTGCTGGTGCCCCACCCCGCCGCCGTCTTCGGAGTCGCCGTATGGCTGGCCTTCCTCCCCGTGGTAATGGGGTTCCCCGCTTTGATTTCCCACCTTTCCACGCTGGCGCGAAATTCCCGGCATTTCCGCGGGCATTTTATGGAAGCAGCCGTGGGAATGCCGCTGGTCCCGACGCCGCGTTTCGCCGTTATGGCGGTGGGTGCAATGTGGGCGGAACTGGCATCGTTCTTTTTCCTCCTCCGCGCTTTCTCTCCAACGGGATTCACCACTGCCCTTGCCACCTACCCTTATATCGTGCTGGCAGGAGACCTTCCCGTCTCCTTCAGCGGCGTCGGTGTCCGCGAAGGCGCCGCCGCTCTGCTGCTGTCGCCGTACGCCGTACCCTCCGGCGCCGCCGTGGACGCCTCGCTGGTGTGGTTTGTCTTCGCCATGCTGCTGCCTGCCGCCCTGGGTGCTTCCTGGCTGGTGGCCGAGCGCGCCAGGTCTTGGGTAAGGAAATCGGATGGGGTGACGCCGAAAGCCGATCCAATCCTTTCAATATGATTCGGATTTTGCCGCCGAGTACCTCAAATTGGCATGGGAAGTCGAAGCCCTGTAGCTTGTTGGTGATCTCAGGTTCTTGCGCACGGGCAGTAAGTCCAAAGGTCATCAGCCCAAGGGTAAGAGCGAGTCCGTTAACAGAGTGGGCGATGCGAACGGAGCGAAACCGCGCGTGGAGAGAACATGAGATGCCTCCCTCGGTATCCGCCTGCCCCAGCCAGATTGACGACTTGCGGTTCCCGTTGGCGCATCGAGCTTGAGAATACCTCCCGAGCAGGACCGGTCGCCGGGGCGACACGTGGCGGTCCCACTAAAGCGTCCGAGCGTGGTGAAAATGCGGGCTAACTAGCAACCGGCGGATCGTAAGGGACATGGCCGGCCAGTCTCGATCCATCGCCCTCCCCATCTACTGCCCCACGGTTTTATTTGACATCTGAATATAGGGGAAGCATTCCGGAATGTGGGTGTCGTAGACAGCGTGGCGGCTCATCACCCACGCCGGGTGCGGGTTCAGCTCCGCGCCCCCGGGTTTAAGCAATTCGAACCGGCCGAAGAAAATCCGCCACATGTCTCCGTCGCGCGGAGGCAGTGAGCGCCCCGCGGCCAGAGGTTTCAAGTCCTGCCAGGGGAAAGCCAGTTCCACCGTCCAACCTTTGTCGGGCGTCGAGTTGTCATTGATCTTCCCGTCCACGTGGACGGCATGTTGCAGGCCCGGATACGCCCAGTCGAGAAATGCCCAGCGCAGTCCGCGCGGGTGGGTTCCCGTCCAGAAGGTTTTGTCCGCCCGATCGTAGTCTCCGCCAAAGGTCAGGGCTTGGTGCTTCATCACGTCGAATTCCGGAACATCGAACGGGCCGCCTTTCTTATAAGCGTCCCGCCAAATGAAGAAGACCTGGTAGGTGGTGCCGAGGGCATTGATCTCAAATTCCGAATAGGCGTCGCCGCCGTCGATGAAGACCTCAGCGTCATTCTCCAGCCAAATCAGCGAGCCGGTTTTGGTCTGATGAGCTTCCACGTAAGGTTCTTCCAGCCACATTCCGATGTAAAGGTATTGGTCGTCCCACAGGACCGCGGCGCGCGTGTCGTAAAAGCCCGGCGCGCCCGTGACCATGTCGACAAACCGCCCAGACTTTTCTGCCTTCTGCCAGGACGGCTCATCCAGCCGGCCGTCAATCGTCATCGGCCCGGCTGCCCGTCGCGCTACGTAGTGGGCAATGTCCGGCGCGGAACAACCGTAGCTTCCCGTGCCGGCTTGCATCAGGTCGCGAGCGCCATTCGCGGGCTGTGCGGCGACGGCAGTGCTCGCATGGCGAAACCAACAGGATAAAAACAAGAATCATTTCGCTAAAGTTTTTCATCGTGTGATTTCCTCCGGGTGGCTGCGCGGCTCATGAGATTCAAAGGCAAAGCAGTGGCTTTGGAGATCCTCGCCCACGGGCGGGGCGTATGCAAACGGCAGCGATTCTAACGGACCACGCGAGGGATATCAACCACGGGGGTGGTCGGGTTTTTTCCGCAGCCTTTAAGGTCTGCCGCTAGTAAAAGCTTAGGGAGATCGCCCCGACTCATCGGGCGGCAGCCCGCCGTTTTGCTTGGGAAGAGGCGACAATAGCGGTGTCCCCCATTCAGGTTGACTAAGTGCGGTTGCCGTAATGGTATCGGGCATGAGAAAATCGCACCGTCAGAGCTTATTCCCACAATCAGACTGTGGACGTCTGACATTGAAGCAAGCATTAATCCGCCCGTTGCCGACCGACGTGCCGGAGGGGGCGGGAACTACCCAGGCCTGAGGCATGCCTCTGAATTGACCCTTTACCCAGGCGACCACAGGCTTGCTGCATTCCACCCAGGAGGACCGTTCTGATGCCAAACTTGAATGACAAAGAGCGAGAGCTGGCGGCTCAGATTATGACCGCTTTCATCAACCATTCCACGGATCCCGATGCGCTCTTCGCAGCCAAGCCGACCGAGGACAGGAGCTTTGAGAGCGTATGGAAGCGAATCGCCAACTCTGTGAGGTCGCAGGATTAGTCGCCCGAATCGCCTGCACCATGTCAGTCACTAAAGGCCAGTTCCGCAATGATTGTTACTTCCCGGCGACCGTAACGGAGACCTCCCCTCTGAGGTGTGCAGTTTCTCCTCAGATTCGCACGTTCGAATCCAAGGGCAAACCTACGTCGGTCAATCGTTAACGTGACACGGCGAACGCGTGTCGAATCTTGCAAAATATAGTGACATTCGCTGCGGCACCGGCTGCGGATAAATCATCCAATGCTGTCATCCTGAGCGAAGCGAAGGACCCCGGTAGTTCGCGGGGATCGGTGAACGAAGTGGACTAGGGAATGAGTGCCGTTATATGTCGAAAGATTCTGTAGGAAGTTCAGCGTTGGAAAATCAAGAAGTACTGGTAGGGCAAGAAATCAAAATCCTGGACCACATGGAAGCCCGCGGATTTCGCTTCCTCGATCATTTCTGGTTTATCGATCTTCATGGCAACTGAGGGACCCAGCGGCAGGGGCTTTTTGTAGAAATCGATATTCACCAGCCGTCCGCCCGGCCGCAAGGCTTTCGCAAGCAGCGGGTAGTATGTGGGGCGCTCGGAGATGTGGTGCAGCGTGTCGCAAATGAAGATCATGTCCACCGAAGCCGGCGGCAATTTAGGGTCGTGAGGCAGGGCCTGCACAAGTTGAATATTCTTTATTTCGTCATCTTGGGCGCGCTGCCGGATGTAGTCGAGCATTTCCGGAGCGATATCGACGGCGTAGACTTTGCCCTGGGGACCGACTGCCTTAGCAAACAACATCGTGAAGTACCCTGAGCCCGCGCCCAGATCGGCCACGGTGTCGCCAGGTTTCAGGCCGAGTTTGTCCAGCACTTCCCCGGGCTTCTGCCATTCCGCGCGGCGGGGGTCCTCGAGGGAGTGGATGTAGTTACTCTGCGTCTCCGGCAGCGGATGCTGCGCGCGAGCCACGGGCACTGCGGCCATAGTGGCCAAAGTCATGCCCGCGGCAAGCAAAACCACCCGGCGCATATCCATCGTTAACCGATCCTGGAAAAATGAGGCCCTGGACGATCTCCCGCCAGCCATCGTTGCCGTCAGCGAATGTACTCGACCCCATAAAAGCGGCCGGAAGTGCCTTCCGCCGTCCACACAATCCTCCCCTTCGTTTCCACCGGCGCCTGATTCAGCGAATAGGGCAGGGTGATATTGATCTCGTCCCCGGGTGAAAAGCGCTGGTTGCTGACAAAGCAGAGGCCGGCCTTGGAAACATCGCGCGTTTGTGCGATATCCATGACACCCCAAACGTTGCGCACGCGAAGTTGCATGGTGAGCTTTAGGCGGCGCGCTTGGCGCACGACATGCGCACGCTGGGAAGCAGATTGGTTGGACCGGATGAGAATCTCCGGCGTCACCACCTGATCGCTGGGCTTCCATCGGGTGGTTTCGTTGCAGCGGTCGCAATGGCGCGAGATGAGGCCGGTGGCCAGCAGGACCCCGTACTCGATGCTCGAAAGAGTGCTCTGCGCGGCCGTCTTGCAAGCCGCACATTCAACCAGCACCTTGGGTTGCGCACTATCATCATTTGGGGAAAATTCCACCCCCCAAATGCCACTGTCCTGGTTGACCGCTTCCATGCCCCATTCGCAACGGCTTCCAAAAACTTGTTGGAAGGCGCCCACCACGCGGAATTCTTCCTCGATCCCATTCTCGAGGTTCTTGACCAACACCACATCGTCGGGCAACAGGGAATGGGTCAGGCTGATGCGCGCCCCCTGTTGATTGAAGCTGATGGTCACGGTCTCTTCCGCAAAAGAGACCCCCGACGCGTCGTTTCCGATCACCCGAATCTGAACGGGCGCCAGGATACGTTCCGTGCGGCGTCGCCCCAAAATGCTCATGAAGTCACGATTTGAAAAATGCGGTGGTTGACACCGCTACCGCCGTCAACCACAGTCCGGCAGATTTGGAAAGTATTGCCCAGCACGTGGAGGCGCCCCCGAACCGTCCTCCCAACCAGCCACGGCGGGCCTAAAGCTGAAAATAACCTAACCCACTAGCACTGTCAATCTTCCGAATGTCGCGGTCACGCTTCTGCGGCAGGTCCGGGGTGCTTCTTGCCTTTCCCCTCCCGCTTGTCATGCTCGGGATCTGTTGTCGCCGCCGGGGCCGGCTGTTGCAGCAAGGAACTCGCCGCGGCCTCACTGTCTGCAATCACAAAGAATTGCGTCAGGTTCACGTTGTCCAGAATCCTGCGTACGTGGGGGTTCAAATTGGCCAGGACAATCCGAGCGCCAGCGTTCTGCGCGGTGACGCGGGCTCCCGCAAGGAACCCCAAACCCGTCGAGTCGATGTAAGGCACGCCGGCGAAATCAACAATGATTTTCCCGGTTCCGGCATCCATCAAGTCCTTGACCTTCTGCCGCAAAAAGGGTCCGTCACTGCCCGCCAGGAATTTCCCGCTCAGGCTCAGGATTGCCACGTCATCTTTGAAACGCACCGTAATTCTCACAATGTCACCTCGCCGCTGCCACCCACCTGAGTCCCGCACACATGCGCCGTGCTCGGAATTCAAGGCACACCGCTGATGGTTGAAGATCCCTCACCAAGAATCAATGTGGCAACCATTTCGAATGCTATGAGAGGGGCGAAGCCGTGTCAAGTCCGACTCAGGCCAGGTGTTGGGTTTCAAGAACTTCTGTCCGTCGTAAGTGGCCCGCTGTTCGTCGCAACTGACCACGGACCACGGGAAATAGACCCGACCTGACGCCAGACACCTGGCACCCGCTCGATCATCGCTTGCCTTTTTTTGGGGGAAACGCATAGACTCTCAAATTCAAGGGTCACTCATGCGCTTAACAATTCGTTTTCTATTTTCTTTGCTTTTCGTGGTGGGGCTGGCCAGGCCGGCAGCAGGTTCCAGCATTTCACTGGACGGCGATTGGCACTTCCTCGCCGATCCGAGTGGGACAATTGACGTGCAGAAACTCGATTCCGCCGCCTTGGTGCGGCCCACGCGGATTCCCTCCTCCTGGCAATCGCAGTTCGCCGACTTGCGCGATTACGCCGGGGTGGCGTGGTACTGGCGCGCGATCACCTTGGACTCGCCCGCGGCTGGACAAGTGGCGCTCCTGCGCTTTGGCGCCGTCGATTACGCAGCGGAGGTTTACGTCAACGGCCAGAAGGCCGGCTCGCATGAGGGCGGGTATCTGCCCTTTGAGATTAACGTCACTTCCCTGCTCCACACGGGCGAAAACCAGGTGGCTGTGCGCGTGGCCGACCCTGGGGCCAAACCCCATGACGTTGTCGATGGCATCAGTTATGCGGAAATCCCGCATGGCAAACAGAATTGGTATGTTCAGACCAGTGGCCTCTGGCAAAGCGTGGAACTCGATTATCGCCCGCAGCGTGCGACTCGGCAACGTTCACATTTCGGCCGACCCGGACGGCGCCTTTGTGATCACCGCGCCGGTGATCGGGGCAGGCCTTTCCGGGTCAACGAGCCTTGCTGCGGAGGTCCTGGACCCCAACGGCAAAAGCGTGTGGAAAAGCGCGCACGATGTGGCCGGTGGGGAAGCAAGCGCCAAGCTCAGCGGACAGATTCACGACCCCTTGCTGTGGAGTACCGCGTTCCCAAACCTTTACGAACTGCGCGTGTCGCTCGGCTCCGGAGACTCCGTCCGCTGCCGTTTCGGCTTCCGCAGCTTCGGAACGAGTGACGGCAAATTCTATTTGGACGGCAAACTGATTTATCTGCGTGGGGCGCTGGATCAGGATTTCTTCCCTGACACCATCTACACGCCGCCCTCGCTCGATTATCTTCGCGACGAAATGCGCAAGGCGAAGGCCCTGGGCCTGAATCTGCTGCGCTGCCACATCAAAGTGCCGGACCCACGCTATCTCGAAGCGGCGGACGAAACCGGCATGCTCATCTGGTATGAGATACCCAACTGGGATAAGCTCACCGCCAATTCCCAACGCCGCGCCATGGAAACCCTGCACGGCATGGTGGAGCGCGACGCGAACCATCCCTCCATCGTCATCGTGAGTATCATCAACGAAAGCTGGGGGGCGGACCTGAAGGAACCGGCCGACCGCGCATGGCTGAAGTCCGCTTATCAGCAAGCCAAGACCTTCGTCCCCTGGCTGGTGGTGGACAACAGCGCGTGCTGCGATAACTTTCACATGGCCACCGACATCGCGGACTTCCACCAGTACGCCGCCATTCCCGATTACGCCTCCAACTTCGATCGCCTGGTTGATGACCAGGCGCAACGCCCCGGCTGGCTCTTCAGCCCATACGGCGATGCGGCGCCTCGAGGCGACGAACCCCTGATGCTTTCCGAATTCGGCAACTGGGGGTTGCCGCAGGTCCCGGAGGAAAAGCCGTGGTGGTTCGACCGCAAGTTTGGCGGGAGTGAACTCACCCAGCCCGCGGGATTAGAGCAACGCTTCAACGATTATCAATACAATTCCCTTTTCCCCAGCCTCAAAGCCTTGAGCGACGCGACCGAGTGGCGCGAATTCGATGACCTGAAGTACGAGATTAGCGCCCTGCGCGCGCACCCCGAAATTCAGGGTTATGTCATTACAGAATTCACGGATGTGAACTGGGAAGCGAATGGCCTGCTCGACATGTGGCGCCACCCCAAGGCGTTTGGCGAGGCGCTCAACCGGCTGCAACAGGACGACCTCCTCATCCTCCGCGCGGATCAGCGCAATTACAAAATGGGCGAGCCGGTCGCGGCGGATGTCTACATTTCGCACTATGGCCCCGGAGACCTTGCGGGCGCGAAAGTAGACTGGCAAGTGGAAGGGACCGCCCTCGCCGGTAGCCTGCCGGTGGCTGCCTTGCCCTCCGAGGACGCGGCTAAGGTGGGAACGATTCGTTTTCCGGCGCCCGGCGGTCCCGCGCCCGCCAAAGCGGGTTTTAAAAGCTCAGCTTATTGTTTCAGATAAAACCTTTTCGGAGAATTCTCTTAATTATTATTTCTATCCCAGTAAACCAGTCGATCTGCCGCCGCCCGTTTCCTTTTACGACCCACCGCCCGGTCGCCTGCGCCGGCTGGTCAATGACATGCGCGAGCACAATTACCTGGCGCCGACCGGCTCAGAAGCTTTCCCCGTGCTGATCACGTCAACTCTTGATGAGACCGTAAAGAGCAAGCTGCGCGCGGGCGCGCGCGTGATCCTGATCGCCAGCGACCCACTGACTCTGGCCCCGGGAATCGAGGTGGTGCCGCGCGCGGGAAGTGACTTCAGTGGGAATTGGATTTCCAATTTCCTCTGGGTGCGCAAAGGGCAAGCGCCGTTTACCGACATCGGATTCGATACGCTGGCCGGGTTTGAAACCCAAACCGTCACCCCCGCGGCGGTCATCAAGGGAATTCCCCCTCAGAATTTCAACGATGTTCTGGCGGGAATGTTCTACGGTTGGATACGTGACAATGTGGGAGTCCTGGTGCAAGCCAAGGCGGGCAAAGGCAAGCTGCTGATCTGCACGTTTTCGCTTGCCACCACCTACAATTCCGACCCCTACGCTACCCATCTTCTGGACGCCCTGGTGAACTACGTTGTGTCGGATTTCTCACCGCATTTCGAAATACCCATGTGAGGAAGACGGGTCTCAGGTGTCAGACTCCCGCCCCTAGGTTGTCCCTGGCACTTGATACCTGGAACCTGACACCTGCTTTTCACACCCGCAACTTTTCCAATCGCCGCAGGGCTTCGTCAAGGGTGGCGTTCTTTTTGCAGAAGGCGAAACGCACCTCCTGCGCTCCGCAAGCAGGATCACGGTAAAAACTGCTGCCGGGGACAATGCCCACGCCGATTTCCCGCACCATGTAGCGCGCAAATTCCACGTCATTGGGGAAGCCGAAAGCGGAGATATCGGCCATAATGTAATAAGCCCCGTGCGGACGGAAGCAACGGAACCCGGCGTTTTCCAGCCCCGCCAACATGCGGTCGCGCCGCGCCAGATAGCTTTCGCAAAGCTTCTGGTAATAGCTGTCGGGGAGGCAAAGGGCAGTTGCGCCTGCTTGCTGCAATGGCGCCGCAGCCCCTACAGTGAGGAAGTCGTGCATTTTGCGAATCGCGTTGGTGACTTCCGCAGGCGCAATCGCGTAACCCACCCGCCAGCCGGTGACGCTGTAGGTTTTCGACATGGCATTGATGGTGATGGTGCGCTCGCGCATGCCGGGAAGAGTCGCCAGCGAGATGTGCCGGAAGCCGTCATAGACCAGATATTGATAAATCTCGTCGGTGATGGCATAGGCATTCGTTCGCCGGCACTGCTCGGCAATCAGTTCGAGTTCGTCGCGGGTAAAGACTTTCCCCGTGGGATTGTTGGGCGTGTTCAGAATCACGGCGCGCGTGCGATCCGTGAAGGCGGCGGCGAGTTCCTGCGGGTCGAAGGTCCAATCCGGGGGATGAAGCCGCACGTGGCGGGTGGCCGCGCCGCAAATAATGGCATCCGGGCCGTAGTTCTCGTAGAAAGGCTCGAAGACCACCACCTCATCGCCCGGATCGATAATGGCCAGCAGGGAGGCGATCATGGTTTCCGTGGCGCCGCAGCAGACCGTCATCTCCCGCTCGGGATCGACCTCCAGGCCCGTGTCGTGGCGAAAGCGCTCGGCGACGGCGCGCCGGAATTCGCGCGCTCCCCAGGTAATTTCATATTGGTTATTATCGGCGCGGATGGCTTGCACCGCGGCTTCCTTCACCTCTTCCGGAGCGGGAAAATCCGGGAACCCCTGGGCAAGGTTCACCGCGTTGTGCTCAAGAGCCAAGCGCGTCATTTCGCGAATCACCGATTCGGTGAACTTCTGCGCCTTCTGGGAGATGGGCGACCGGCGCGCCGGAGTCGGTGGTAAAGCCGATGGCGTTTTCACTCATGCCATCACCTTAGTTTCCTGGTGTGCGCCGCGCCGGCGGACCGACCGGTTTGCTGCTCCCGCGCGTGACGCCCGACGTGGGTGGCGGCGCAGAAGGTTGCGCCTGAGGGCACTTCGCAAAGTGCGGCGAGCCGCTCAAAAGCTGGCGGTAGATCTCCGCATCGCGCAACACCACCTCCACGTACGTCCGCGTGGCCGGAATGGGAATGCTCTCCAGGAACATGCCCGGATCGCGGAAGGAATATTTCTGAAACCCAATCTTTGACGCGGAAATCGCCCGCGTGGTATGCGGCCATGGCAAGTTCCGGCCGGTTGTCAAAAACTTTCATCAGGCTGGCGAGATAAGCGCATCCCACCCGCACATTGTAAGTGGGATCGTAGAGCCGCCGGCCGACGACGCGCGTACGCGATGGGCGGTTGGTGCGAGCCGCAGTTTCCGGCAGAACCTGCATCAGGCCGCGGGCGTTGGAAACGGACAGGGCAAGCGGACTGAACGCCGATTCCTGCCGTATCAGCCCCATCACCAGATAAGGATCAAGGTGGTTCAGCCGCGCCTGGCTCACAATGAGCTTCCGGTACGCCTGGGGGTAGAGGAAATCCCAAACTTCTTCCGGCAGTTCGGAGAATTCCACTTGCGCATAGGCTGGCTCGGCTTTGAGAGCGCAGAACAGCGCGCTCGCCGCATTGTTCTGCTCGCGGTATATCTCCGCCAGCAACAGGCGCAGTTCCGGCGGGGGATTGTCCCCTGCAACGGCCGCCTTCAGGAAATCCTCTTCCAGGCTTTTCAGATTCAAGGCGCGAAGGATCAACGCGGGCCGGGCGGCGTCGCTGGGAGCAATGGCGAGGCAGGCGAGCCCTTGCGGAATCACCGGAGCCAGTAGCGCTGGGGCGAGCGCGGCGGCCAAGGGAGCGGGGGCGGAATCGTTCGAGCCCGCGGAGCTTCCCTGCCTCGAGCGCATTGCCGCCAGCCGCGCCGCAGCCTGCGTGGCGTAATAGGTGTGCACGAACCTCTTTTGCAACAGCTCGTAGAGCGCTCGCGCCTCAGCGAGGGAACCGTGATCCTCCTGGATCCGCCCCAACCAAAAAAGCGCCGCGGGAGCGCGGGGGGAATCGGGAAACCGTTTCAGGTACCCGCTGATCACGTCCGCAGTTTTAGGATCGTCCAAAAGGTAATCACACCACGCGAGCCGCCAGCCATCCTCGCGCAGGTGGTCATTCTGCGGGAACAAATCCATAAGGCGGCGATATTCGCGCGCTGCTTCCTGCCAATTGAGTTGGCGGTAATAGAACATTCCCGCCGCCGAAAGCGCGTCGGCATACGCGGGGTAGAGGGCATAGGAGGCCTCAAGCTGCGCGAGATCCTGGGTAACCGCCGGCGCATCGGCTTGCTGCGCGTGCACCTGGACAAGCAGATCGAGCCGCTGGGCCTCCAGGTCGGGCGGGGCATAGTGGGTGGCCAACGCCTGCAAGGCATCGGCGCTCCGGTGCAGGTGCAAGAGGCACCTCGCCTGCCCCAACTGCCAATAAGGGAACATGGCGCTGGCGGGCTCATCTTTTTGCAAGGCGACGTACTCTTTCAGGGCGTCGTCATAGCGCCCAGCGTTGGAGAGCGCCTCCGCTCGCGTCCTTCTGAGTCCGACATCCGGATCCCGATAGGCAATGCCCAATTGTTCGTGCAGCCTCGGAAGCGCCTCGGAGGCAGCTTGGGCCGGCGCGGACAGCGGGAAGTTGTAATACACATTCCTGGAATTCGGTGGCAGCATCCGCTGGTTGATGGGCCTGCAAAAAGGCCTGCGCCAGCAGCAGGGCGAGTGCAGGTTGTTTGTGCGTTTCCGGTTCGGCGGCCAGTGCATCAATGGCTTGTTGCGGTTGTTGGGCGCCCAGTAGAGCGCTGGAGCGCAATTCGAGCGCTTTATAGCGCAAGCGGCTTTGGGGAAAGCGCGCAGCAAAATCCTGAAGCAGCGCGGCGGCGTCCTGCGGCCGGCTGGACTGGCTAAGCGCCGAAGCTTGATAAAAGACCGCGTAATCCGCCAGGGAGAATCCGCTCTGCGCTGCCTGGGCCAAATCCTGGGCAGCCTCGGAATAGCGCTGGCTTTCGTATTCCTGATATCCGGCCAGGAAGTAGGCCCAACCGCTCCACTCGGGGTTAGTCTGTGATTTCGCGTAGGTGCGCAGGCGCGGCCAACTCTCGCTACTCGTGGCGCGCGCTGCGAGGTCGCGAAGACCCGCGGGAAGCAAATTTGCGGCGCAAGCCGGCCGCTGCATCGCCGCCAGCCCTACCCACAGGCAGAGGGTTCGAACTAACGGTTTATGGAGGAAGTTCACGCGGAAGGCCCTGGATAGTCCGGTCCCAGAACCGAAGGGTCGTTTCGCCCCCAGGGTTTTCACCAGCTCATCATGAAAATAATCAAACTGCTTGCTCAGGGCTTTGCCAAACCGCTTCTCGAAGGTCTGGCGGCTGCGGTCGATATCGGATTTGAGCCGCTCATATAAGTCCCGATTCTTGCGCCCTTCGGCCACCTTGGCTTTGTTGTAAAGCTCGATTTCCGAAACCAGGAGTTTGGCGAATCGCTTCGCGTCCTTGTGCACCTTCTGCTCGGCTTCACTGAGCTGCGAGTCGTCAAAACCGGCCAGCGCCGCCGGGGGTAAAGGCTCCATGGGCGGTGAAGGAATTACCTCTGACGGCTGTTCGACGACGGCCGGAGCGGGTTCACTCTCGGCCACTGCGACAACGGGCTCCGGCGGTCCGACGGTCACTTGAGCGGATGCCGCCTCCGGTTCCGGCGCCGGCGCAGGACGTTCCTCGACCTCGACTTCCGTGTGCACCCCAGCAACCAACTCCTCGACGACAGGCTCCTCCACCGCAGGTTCCGCGACGTAAGGCTCCGCAGGCACGGGTTCTCCCGCGGCAACTTCCATCAGGGATTCTTCCACGGGGGCTGCGGCCTCATCAACTTTTTCCTTCACCTCGTCGGTCGAAAAGCCGCCACTCAGCGCAATCAGGCGATCGATCTGCGCCCCGGCAAATTCGGCAAGAATCTTCAGGGCATTGACCGGGAGCGCCTGGCCTTTTTCGCCGGGATCGGCATAGAAAATGGCCGCAACCGTGCCGGCGGAACGAATAGGGAGTAGCAGGACAGGGGCATGGGGAGCGGGCTTGAGCTTGTCCAACACGTTGCGGTTTTTCTTGAGCGTGTCGGCGCTGGCGTCCACGGGCCCGGCAGTTTCGCAGACTTGCCGGAAGGGATTATCCTGATTGAGCGGAACGACCAAAGAGCGGAAGACCTTTTCCGAGAGAGTGGGCCCAAAGCCGTGGGCTGACGCGCCCCAGGCAGCTTTGCCCCGCACGTCGAAGATCGCTGCGCGTACGCCCCACTGCGAGGCCTCCTCCGTGAGGACTGCAAACACCTGTTCGGGAATCGTGCAGGTCATCAGGGTGCGGATTGCGCCCAAGACGTTGTCGAGCGCCGTCGCCTCGGAGGCCGTGGCGGCAAGCGCGGCCGCGCGCGTTATCTCATCCCATTGAGGGGAGGCTTCCTGTTCGATCCGTTCTTGAAGCTGCTGCAATTCCGTCAGCTCCAGATTGATTTTCCGAATTTGCTCGGCTTGGGCGCGAAGCTCCAGGGCCCAGCGCTGGCGGGCCTCCCGAATCGAATCCGCGAACGAAAAAGCTTGATTTTCAGCCAAGGGAGACACCTCAGGGGAATGCGCTACCCATCCATTATGAATCAAGCCACGGCGCAGGCGCAACGGCAATGTCGAAGATCGGGATGCGGGACACGGGGTTAGGGTAACGCAGTAGGGAATATTGTCGCTGAACGCCTGCCGAGCGGGCGGCCGGTTCTCACCGTAGGTTCTACCCGTGATGGCGACTGCACAGAAGTGCCTTTCTCTGTGATCTCCGTGCGCACTGCGGTGACCTTTCGATCGCGGGGCAAGAAGCTATGAAATATTTCGGCCACCCTGTCTGTACAGACGTTTAGGCGGCGGGGTCGACCGACCGTTGCGGATCGAGAGCGAACGACTCGCGCGGTTTGGGTTTCAATTTCTTTCCCAGGGCTTGGGCAAGCAGGTGGAGAATCGGGCCTCGGTTTTGAAAGAGCACCTGCACCCATTCCCGCCGTTTCATCTGCGGAAAATAAATTCCCCGGAAGGCCAGACGGCAGAGCAAGTGAATCAGGCGGTCGCAAAAAGACTTCGATTCCAACCAACCCATGGTGGAGGCCATCATCTGGGGACTATAAGTCGACGCCCAGGCCTGCCGAACCTCTGCCTCCGCTTGCTCTACGGTAATCCCAAGAGGTTTGAAAGCCATGGTAAAAGGCTTGAACTCCAGCCAGTGTTTCGGCCGAGTGAGCCGCCCGGCCGTTGCCAACCGGTCGTAGAGTGGAGTTGCCGGGTAAGGCGTCAGCAGACCAAATACAGGCAGCCCGGGCGGCCAGGAGCGAATCACTTCCAGAGTGCGCTGGGCCACACCGGTGCGATCACCATCCATTCCGAAGATGAAGGAGGTGATGGCGTAAAGATTGTGGCGAGCGAGGCGTTCCAGAACGGACTGATATTCGTCCGGCTTATTGAATCCTTTGCTGACACTCTTGAGGTTATCCGGGTCAATGGACTCGAGGCCCATGAAGATCCACCGGCCGCCGCTTTGGGCAATCAAGGAGACCAATTCCTCATCGCGCAGCAGATTCATGCTGATTTGCGCTACCCAGGGGACCTGGGCGTCGCGCGCGATGATCTGGCGCAGCAAGGACTTGGTGCGCCGCGGATTGATGGCAAAGTTGTCGTCGATAAAGAAGACCGCGACCTTCCCTTTTTGGCGCTTCTCCAGGGCTTTCAGCATGAGCAGTTCATTGACCACACTTTCGTTCGTCCGAAACCGGATAGAGTCACCAAAGAAACCCGTCACCGTGCAGAACTCGCACCCATAGGGACAGCCGCGCCCGGACTCAATCGGAATCAAGTGGAAGCTTTGCCACGTCATGCCGACAAGGGACAGTAGTCGCCGCGCCATCTTGGGAAAATGCTTGATCAAGTTGAACTGGTCCATATCCATGCGATCCCAGGGAATCGCTGGGTAGTCGTCTAGACAAGGCTTGACCTCTTTGCCGTCCGCATTCACCGGGGCATAGATTTCTTTCAGGGTACCGCGCTCGGCATCAGCAACGATGACTGGCCAGGTCTGGTCGGCTTCCCCCAGAGCCACCGCGTCGGCGTGGCGAGGTTCGCCGTCACGTCCCAGCGGCTCGTCGGGCACCTCGGTGACATGCGGGCCTCCCATCACCACCGGAACACCTGCGGCCCGCACCGCATCCGCCATCTTGTAAGCCTTCCGGATCATGCGCGTCATAGCGCCAATCCCCACCAGGCCGATGTGATTCTCCCGGACGTACTCAACGAGCCCCTCGCTGCTCATACGCCGCGCGTTGCCGTCGATGAGAAACACTTTGTGACCGGGTGGCGTGAGCGATTTCAGGAGGAACATCCAGAGATGCGGCATGAAATTGTTGGTGACTTCGTTGTCCGGGTTGTAGAGAAGAATATTCATTTACCCTTTGCCTCGGCGCACAGATTTGCGTGGGGGGCTGACCTCGGGAAGCACTTAGGTCCGTAGGTGCTGCACACAGCATTCGGCCCCGCGATCCTAGCACTCGAGAGCACTTTTCGCAATGCAGTTTTTTCCGCGATCATTCCCTACGGGAGGCTAATACCCGCAGGGACGGAAGTCTGGTCAATATTGCTCACATTTCAGATATTTGGTGGGAATCGAAAAGGGCCTTTTTTGGCCAAGGGCAGGCGCCATGGGCGTAGCGCTGACCTGCTTTGTAGGTCCGCGGTTCGTTCCCTATGGGCAAGGGAAAAAGGCAGCTTTACGCTGCCATTTGGCGAGGTATATTCGCCGTTACATCCTCAAAACTGCGACGCTACCTACACCGGCTAATCGTGGAGAACGATGTTGAGGAGTGAACTGTGAACCAGCATGCCGCCGTTGTAATCGATGAACCCGAGCTTGCGGAACTTGTTCATGAAGTGGCTGACCCGCGACCGGGTTGTCCCGATCATTCCCGCCAGGGTTTCTTGACTGATTTTCGGAATCACCGGTTCCTGTTTGCCTTCCTTGCCAAAGTGCGCAAGCAGAAGCAGAATCCGAGCCAGCCGCTTCTCGCTGGAATTGAACAGTTGATCGACCAGGTCCTCTTCAAATCGAATATTGCGGGAGAGCAGGTAGGCCGTGAAGAGCTCCGAGAATTTTGGGTCGGCGTGCAGCAGCCGGATCATGCCTTTTTTCTGGAAACGAAGGACAGTGGAGTCTTCGGTCGCCGTGGCTGTCGACATGCGTAACTGCTGCCCGGCCAAGCAGCCTTCACCAAAAAACATATCAGGACCGACAAACCCCACCACCGCTTCCTTCCCCTGTTTGGAAACTACGGTCAACTTCACTCGGCCTTTCTGAAGGTAGAACACCGCGTCCGCCGCATCGCCCTGCGAAAAAATCGCTTGCTTCCGCGGGAAGGACACGATGCTTCTGCCCCCATTGACTCTCCCCAGGAGAGCCTTGGGGTCAAACGTCGGAGTTCGGTTACTCTTTTTCGGTGACATCTTCGCAGGACATTATTTTTACCACAAAATCGCCCCTTCACTCAAGGGGGTGAATTTGGGCGCGCGACAAAAAAGCGAAAGCGCCGATTCCCGGACGTAACGTGGGCGTCTCGCCCGCTGGGGCGTGGGCATCCTGCCCGCACATTCTTGGCGGGCGCGGGACGCTCCCGTCTGGAGTT
>CAWGTQ010000053.1:0-153899 GCA_963825395.1 uncultured Acidobacteriota bacterium
TGCGGGAAATCTGCACGCTGGGTGCGATGTGGCGGGGGCTGGAAACGGATTCACGGTGGGGCTATTGAGGCACTCCCAGAGGAAACGGGGAGCAACAAGCTAGGCCAGACCTTCGGAACACCGCGCCAGTCCTCGACCCGACCGCCTTCACGTCAAGTAGGCGCCACAAGGCTGTGTAACGGCCTACCCGCGAATGTACTGTTCGGCGGCTCCGGTCGTTCTTGTCGGCCACTCGGAAGGTAAGCTTTGCGTGGTCCGCTGGACGGATCGTTGCCCCTAACGGGGTCGAGGAAATGCCCTTGCTTTGTCGCCTGCGTTTCTTGCCCAACCTGGATTGTCGAGCCGAGGTTCCGGCCGGGTGGCGGCGGACTTGGAAACAACTCATCCTTAGGTTAACGCTTGTGGGACGTTGCCCTGGGCTGGAGTAGGTCGCCCCTGTGGGCCTCAGCCATTGAAGAGGCCGAACGGCGTTCGGGCCAGGGCCAGCGCGGCTGGCCGCTCCATTCTTGCTTGCCCCCCCCGCTCTGCATTGCAAGGTCGTAAATTCTTGTTTTTTTTGGCAAACATTTTGTACGTAATGTAGGGCCAGCGCCGCTGGCCCCTACAAATTTGGTTGCGGCTGCGCCGCGCTGCGCCACTCGCTTTTTGAGAGCTCTTAGCTTGCAATGTGAGTGGCAAGAGTGATGGTCACAACATCATCCGGAGTCTTGGTGACGCCGCCGTCGCTCTCTGGATGAAATTCAATGCTCATGGTCTCGGCATTGACAACAACCCGCAGGTATCCGTAATCCGTGTCGTCATAGCTTTCGAGCGTTAGCGTGTCGTCGATCTTGTACGGCGTGCGATAAGTCGCGCGCATTTTCGTAAGCGGTGAGTGACCGCCGCATCCCGCCACCACGAAAGGGATCTGGTAGTTGTTGACGATGCGCGTGTACCGCTGATAGTTATGCGCATGGCCGGAGAAGACAGCATGGGGCCAAACTCCTGCCTGCTGGCAGGCGCTGTCGATATCCTGCAACATAACCGGACTGCCCCCGTGATCGGTTCCGCCTGTAAACGGTGGATGGTGAACGGCGATGATGATCGCGCCGGTGAAGTTGTCGCTCTTCGATCGCGCCAGCGCGGTAGTTAGAAAGGTAATCTGACGGTCATCCAGCACGGTGTTGTTGCCGTTCTCACCTGAGATCACGCCGGGGTCTTCAAGAACATTGCTATAGATGCCTAAAATTTTCACAAAGGGTGCATCCAGGGTGAAGTACACGCCGGGCTGAGTCATGGTGGTGCGCACCAGGCCACCGGCGTCAGGCGACGGCGCGGGGTTGGACGCACAAAAGTTGCTCAAAAACGCGCTCAGCGTTGGCGCAGGGTCGCTGGCGTAGACCACCCCATCGTGATTGCCCGCAATGGCAAGTATAGGGGCCGGATAATCGCGATAGGGCTCGTAAAACTGGTCGTAGTAGTAAGTGGCCTCACCGAAGTAATACACAACGTCTCCGAGATGATAAAAGAATGAGGGGACATCGGCGCCATTCGCTTCGGTGAAGTCGGTCACCATCTTGTCGGCAACAAGCGACTGCGTGGCGGGGCCGACAACGCTGCCAGTATCGCCAACGGAATGGAAGACGATCTGTCCCGCTTGCTGAATCGCTTCTACCTTGGCTGCGCCTGCACTTCCGTATACTTGCTCCAGGGTCAGAATCGGTTCGGTTGCGCCACCGACGGGCTGCGGGACCGCTTCGAGCGTGGCGAGTTCCTTCAGGCTCTGGTCAGTGACCGGATTCTTGAATCCGGTCGGGTCTGGCGAGGGCTGGGGCTGCCCAAAGATCGGTTGCCCTGTGCTAGTGGCAAGGACCTTGGGTTTTGCAGGCTGCTTGTGAGTCCGCTTTTTTGGCATTCATCTGCTCCTTCTCAGTCGGCGTACTAATGGCCATTATGTCGCTTATTTCGAGGAGTTTTCTACAACAAATGTTTTTTGCCTGATAAGCAACACGAAAACCCGAACGTGACCACATGCAACGGGGCTATTTTGCCGCAGCTTCCCGTAGCCGCACACTCAATAATGCGCTGGAGCGTACGGCAACCCGGACAAATTGTGCTCAAGCCGAGATTGCCGAAATGACGTTCACTCAATTAGCTCCTGCCTTTTCGCCAAGGGGCGAGTAATCCTGGGTTGCCTCCGATGCCGGACTTCCGCCAGGTCTTGGGTCTACCCTTCGCCATCGATCACCCAGAAATCAGTCGTGGGAAGGGGATTTGTAGCCATCTGTCACTTGAGGGCAGAGCGGCGGATGAATATGGGTCAATCGGCCCTTCTTGGCATTTGTATATCATTCAATGAATTTTGAGTCTTAACTGTTTGTCTCCAAATCGGGCAAGTCCAGGCTCGGCTCCCGCGTCATCCGCTCCTTCCGCAGTCTTTCGGCCACCAACTCGGGTCCGTTGTCGGGCCGGATCGGCGGGCTTAGAGAGATGCTGTTTCGCGCCAATCATTGTTAAAGAAACTCCGTTTTCCGCCGATTGTAATACGAAATGCCCGCAGATCCCGATTCTGCATAAGGCATTGGCCAGACGAAGTGCCTGATCGAAAAGACCCTGGGGCATTGATAGGAGAACCAAGCATTTCCGGATTTCGAATGCCGTTCCGGATGCGTTCCGTCCAGTCAAGGAGCTCCCATGCGAGGCGTCAAACCCATTACATCCGCCATCTTCCTCTTTTTCACATTGGTGCTTCCCAGCGCGGTCCAGTGCAACGCCTGGGCGCAGCAGAATCCGCTTCCGGCCCAGCCCCCCCGGATGCTGCTCGGTGGGGCGTCCGCTCCCGCCGGCTTGCAGGCCGTCGGGCGGCTTCCCTCGAAACAAAGGTTGAACCTGGCCATTACTCTCCGGCTTCGCAACCAGGAGGAACTCCGAGGATTGCTCGCGGATCTCCACAACCCTGCCAGCGTCCATTACCGGCAGTACCTGAGCGTGGAAGAGTTCACGGAACGATTCGGGCCCACGGCGGAAGATCACGAAAGGGTCCTGGCGTTCGCCCGGTCGAGCGGGTTCGCCGTCACGCACACCTCCGCCAACCGCCTCGTGGTGGACGTGAATGGAGCCGTCGAGGATATCGAACGGACCTTCGGGGTCAGTATGCATGTGTATCGGCATCCGGTGGAGGCGCGCACCTTTTACGCTCCGGATGTTGAACCCTCGGTTGACGCGAGCCTGCCGATCCAGGGGGTGGCAGGCTTGAGCACCTTAAATTTGCCCCACCCGGCAAGTCCGCGGCCCGTGCTTCCAGCCACTCCCCAGATTCAGTCCGGCGGCACAGGCTTGAATGGATCCTTTACGGCGAGCGATTTGAGGGCGGCTTACATTCCCGGGGTGACGCTTACCGGGGCAGGCCAGTCAGTCGGGTTGTTCGAAATGAACGGCTATAACCTCAGCGACATCCAGGCGTATTTCAGCAGTTTGGGCGAGTCGTTGAGTGTGTCGATTTTGAACGTCCTGGTGGACGGGGTGAGCGGAGCTTGTGGAGTATCCTGCGACGATGGCGAACCAGCCCTGGATATTGAGACCGCCATGGCGCTGGCTCCCGGCCTTTCCGCCGTCATCGTTTACGAGGGTGATATTCCGACTGATATCCTGAATAGAATGGCGACCGACAATCTCGCTAAGCAGCTCAGTTGCTCTTATGTCTTCGTGCACGACCCCGCTGATGACGAGCCCATCTTCCTGGAATATGAGGCGCAGGGGCAGAGCTTTTTTGCCTCCTCAGGGGACGGCGGCGCATATTCGCCACCGGATTGTGTCGGTCTCGACTGCTGGACCAGCCGCTTTCCCGCTGACGATCCCTATGTGACTGCGGTGGGCGGAACGTTGCTCGGCACCGACGGTGCGGGGGGCGCATGGTTGTCGGAAACCACCTGGCCGTCCAGCGGTGGAGGCATCAACAGCGATGGCTACCTCATCCCCAGTTATCAGGTCCCGTTGATCAATGCCTTAAACCAGGGATCATCGACCTTGCGGAATATCCCCGATGTCGCCGCCGTGGCCTCCAACATCTATGTGCAGGCCAACGGAAGCGCAGGGTCTTCCGGAGGAACCAGTGCCTCGGCGCCTCTCTGGGCCAGTTTTACTGCCTTGGTCAATCAGCAAGCCAACGGCGCCCCGGTGGGGTTCCTGAATCCCATTGTCTACCCTCTCGCCCTGACGCCCGATTATGTCAATGATTTCCATGACATCACGTCCGGCAATAATTTTAACAGCTATAGCCCTGACCTTTTCTCCGCCGTCACCGGGTATGACCTGGCGACCGGCCTGGGCTCGCCCAACGGGCAGAATCTGATCAACGCTCTTGCCCCGGCCAATTCGGGCGCGAATTTCACCCTGCTTTCTTCCTCTCCCACCCTGATTGTGGCGCAAGGGGCGCAGGGAACCGCGCAAATAACCTTGCAGGCGGTCAACGGATTCAACGGAACCGTCAACCTGGGATATGTGCTGGTCGGTCAGCCCACCGGATTAACCGCTTCCCTCGGCCCATCCTCGATCAGCGGGGCGGCGGCCTCAACCTTGACGGTTTCGGCGAGCACCGCCACCTCCACTCCGAGCGCCATGGTAGCCATCACCGGAACGAGCGGGGGATTGACCCAGAGCATTTACATCCCCGTCACCGTGCTGCTTCCCAACCTGGTGGAAACAGCCGTCAGCGCGCCGCCCGCTTCGGTCATATCGGGAGCCACGTTCTCGGTAACCGACACCGTGCAGAACAGTGGGCAGGCAGCGGCAGGAAGCTCCGTCACCGGATATTACCTTTCCGGCACAACCAGCAAGAGCAGCCTCGCATTACCGCTGGGCAGCCGCACCGTTCCAGCGCTCGCCGCCTGGGCAACCTCGTCCGCCACGGTAACGGTGACCGTGCCCGGGGGCATTTGGCCGGACACGCCGTACTATCTGCTGGCTTGCGCAAACGATACCAATTCGGTGGCGGAGGCAACCAGTAGCAATTGCCTCGCTTCATCGACGACAACCATTTTTAACCTCTCGAAAACTGCGACGACGACGTCCTTGACCGTGACCTCTTCAGGGGGCCCGGCCACATCCATCGCCACGGGCAACCCAGTGACGCTGACGGCGAGCGTCGTCGAGGGATCAACCCCGCTGAGCCTCGGCCAGGTGAGTTTCTGCGACGCCACCGCCGCGCATTGCACGGACATTCACTTGCTTGGGACCGCGCAGCTCACCGCGGGCGGCACGGCAACACTCAGAATCATTCCAGGAATCGGAAATCACTCGTACCAAGCCGTCTTCGCCGGCACCACCGGCTACGCGGCCAGCAGCTCAGGGAATGCGTCATTACAGGTAACGGGGACGCATCCCACCACCACCACCGTGGCAGAGAGCGGCAGCTCGGGCGACTACTCGCTTTCGGCGACCGTTACGGGTGTGGGTGGACTCCTGTCTCCGGGCGGCAGCTTATCTTTCCTGGATACAAGCAACAGCAATGCCTCCCTGGGAGACGTAACGCTCGCGGCCGGCCCCCTCAGCCTCGGCTGGCTGGCTTTGCCGTCACCCTCGACCGGAGCCGACCCGCAGGGCGTTGCGGCAGCGGACTTTAATGGGGACGGAATACCGGACCTCGCCATCACCAATCGGAACGATGACACTGTGACAATCCTTCTGGGGAACGGGGACGGAACCTTCCGGCAATCGGCGGTGATTCCCAACATCTTCTCCGCGCAAGCGATTGCGGCGGCGGACTTCAATGGCAACGGCATTCCCGATCTGGCGGTGACCAACTCGGGATGGAATGCCGTGACCATTCTGCTGGAAAACAGCGATGGCACCTTCACCCAAGTCTCGACGCTCAGCACGGGCGTCCTGCCCGCGGCCCTGGCGGTTACGGACTTCAATGGCGACGGCATTCCGGATTTGGCCGTGGCCAACTACGGGGACATTGTCCTCTCCATCTTTCTGGGCAATGGTGACGGCACCTTCACCACGGCGCCGGTGGTTCAGCTTTCGGGGTCTGCCCAGAGCGTGGCGGCCGGTGACTTCAATCGGGACGGCAGGATGGATTTGGCGGTGGCCGTGGCAAGCCCAAGCAACGAAGTGGTGGAGGTGCTTCTGGGCAACGGCGACGGCACCTTCACGCCTTCCGGGTCAACCCTGTCGGTGGGCAGTTATCCCTCGGCGGTTGTGGCGGCAGACTTCGACGGAGACGGCATACCCGACCTGGCCGTAACCATTGCCTTTACCAACACCCTGGCCGTCTTTCTCGGCAACGGCGATGGAACCTTCCGGCCCGCTGCTGCCAGCCCGGAGACCGGCAACTATCCTCTTTCCCTCGTGGCTGCGGACTTTAACGGGGATGGTATTCCTGACCTCGCCGTAGGGAACGGTGGCAGCAGCACGCTGACGATCCTCTTAGGCAACGGCGATGGGACTTTTACAGCGTCGAGTGGCGACGTGGCGACCGGCAGTACTCCGATTTCCATCGCGGCAGCGGACTTCAATGGCGATGGTTTCCCGGATCTTGTCACTGCCAACCAGGGCGCCGATACGGCTTCCGTTTTGCTCACGCAATTGACGTGGACGGCGACCGCGGGGGTGACTGGTGTCGACCCCTCCGGCGCGGGGACCCACCTGGTCGACGCGAGCTATGACGGAGACACGAACTATAGCGCCAGCGTCTCCGCGATGGTGGCGCTCCAGACGGGCGCCGCCGTCGGCTTGTCCGCGCCGCCGACCTTCCCGTCGGAATCCGTGGGAGCCACCAGCCCGGCCGAGAGCGTCACCGTGACCAACACGGGCGGCGCCAATCTCACCTTTACCGCCATCGGCGTGACCGGACCATTCGCCATTTCGCCAACCGGGACCACCTGTTCGACCTTGAGCGCCGTGACCGAATTGGGAAGCTGCACGGTCGAGATCACCTTCACGCCCACGGCCGAAGGGGCGGCTTCCGGCAGCCTCTCCTTCACTGACAACGCTCCCGGCAGCCCGCAGGCGGTGAGTTTGACGGGGACTGGAATCAATCCCGTGCCGGGGATCACCAACTTATCGCCCGCTTCGGCCACAACGGGGGCAGCGGGCCAGACCCTGAGCATCAACGGGACGAATTTCGTCTCCACCTCGACCGTCACATACAACGGTGCGTCCCACGCCGCAAGCTTTGTAAGCTCGACGCAATTGACAATCACACTGAGCACCAGCGATCAGGCCACGGCAGGAGCCTTCCCTGTGGTCGTGACCAATCCCGCGCCGGGAGGAGGCGCATCGAGTGCGGTCAACTTCATGGTTCTGGGGCCCGCGGTAAGCCTGTCACCCTCTTCCCTGACGTTCGCAGGTCAGCTTTCCGGCACCAAGTCCACGGCTCAACCAGTGACCCTCACCAACACCGGCAACGCCGCCCTGTCCATTACCAGCATCGCAGCGAGCGGCGACTTTGCTGAGACCAACGCTTGCGGCACGAGTCTGGCCGCAGGGAGCAACTGCACGATCAACGTCACGTTCAAGCCCACGGCTGGAAGCGCCCGCAGCGGAACCCTAAGCGTCACCGACAACGCTCCGGGCAGCCCGCAGACGCTGCCCTTGGCGGGCACCGGCGAGGACTTTTCCCTCACCTTGTCTTCCGGGTCGTCCTCCACGTCCACCGTGTCGCCGGGGCAGGCGGCGAACTACTCGCTCAGCCTGGGCGGGTTGGGAGGCCTGACCCAGACCATCAACTTCACCTGCACGGGAGCGCCATCCGAGGCTACCTGTTCGGTCAATCCCACTTCGGCGGCCCCCGGCACGTCCGGGTCTGTATCGCTCGCCGTGACGGTCTCTACCACGGCGTCAGGTGCGGCCGTGGGTAGACTTCGCCGGCCACCACTCGGTCCCGGCAGGGAAATCACGCTGCTACTTTTGGGGTTGCTGGCGATGGCCGGGCTCGCCGCCATCACGGGCAGACCACCGCTCCGCCGGCGGCGTTGGGCACTGGCATGGTGCGGCATCGTGCTCCTCGCCTTGGCGCCGGCGTCATGCGGGGGTGGAGGAAGCGGCGGGGGCGGGGGAATCACCACCAATCCCGGTACACCCGCGGGAACCTACCCCCTGGTGGTCACTGGAACCGTCGCGGGCGCCGCTAACCTGACGCACGGCATGACGCTCACCTTGACGGTGAATTAATGCCCACGCGGTCAGCTTGGGCACTAACTCGAAACCGCGGGATTCAAAATGATAAACGTTAGTGCTGTATCGAAAGCGCGCCGTCGCAGCCCTCCCACGGCCCGACAGTTTTCTCGTCGGCGCGCTTCCGATACAGCACTAACGTTTATCGGAAACTGAGCCCCGCCGCGGATACGGGACTTCAAAGTGAGGATGGGTCTTGCCTTGTCGCCCAGCTTTTGCCCATGTTTCGGCTTCGGACGGAACCCGCACCGTTCGATAGTTTGCACTGGCTTCCTTCGTTGAGATCGCGGATGATTCCCCGCCTAACAGCCACAGCGGGTAGCGCAGCTAAGCGCAGTTTGCTTTCCTCGGCGGCTGGTAAAATCGGAATCTCGACCTGTTCATTGCCAGGCAATGAGAAAGGGCCGCGGAGGAATTCGGCTCGGAGCCAAATACCTCCGCGCTACCCGCTGCACGGCAACAATTTCACCGTCGCAAAGATAAATCGGTCGCACAGAAACGGCCGGCGCAGACGTGACATCGGCTTAATCTACGCGCGCACCCAACGGCGCGCAAGACCTAAAAGCCGCGGACCTTGAGGAGCAGGTTCGCGCTACGATCTCCGTGTTGCGGGGCAGGCGCAGACATTGAGAGGCATGTCTGCGCCTGCCCCGCGGCCCCATCATTCCCCGCGGAGCGAAGCTTTGGAGTGCGTGCAGCTCGCTGCCGCTTTCCTTACCCGCAAGCTTGCTTGCGGCCGTTTCTTCTCGCAAGCTTGCTTGCAGGAATCTCCACCCCCGCCTCGATCTGTATTCGCATTCCTTCCCTGCAAGCACGAGTCCCCGCGGGTAGTGTCCTAATTTGAGATGTTGCGCCGGGCTTGAGCCCGGCAGGTGCCGCCCTCAAGGGCGGCGCTACGTCCAAATTAGGGCACTACCTCCCCGCGAGCTTGCTCGCGGCAATTTGGAACGAGCGCACCCATCCTTTGTAGCGCCGACCTTCAGGTCGGCACGTGCTGAGCTAAAGCTCAGCGCTACAGCAACCGCGGTGCGGGCGCAGCCCCTCCCCGCCAGCAAGCTGGCTGGGGCAAAAGCGGCAGCGAGCTGCACGCACTCCAAAGCTTCGCTCCGTATGCCGTAAGGGATGCCTATTCCAGAACTTCGCTCCGTATGCCAAGGGGGAAGCGCCTTTCCGCAGCCTGTGAAGCTCCCCTTGCGGTGGCCGCCTAAAAACGTCAACCGTGGTGAACAATGCGGGCTATTCACGCGGTGAATTCGCGGCTGCAGGCGACCATGTGGGGCAGGTTTCGCGACACGTGCATGCGGTATTGGCAACCCGGTTCTGGGTCGGGAAGCTCGCTACCGTTCTCCAGCGCGAGAAAGACGAGATCGGGGTGCCGGTCCCAGAGGATTTCAAAGGACTCACTGCCGCCGCTGCGCGCTTGCAAAAACCCGTGCTCGAATTGCGAAACGGCGCGGACCAGCGGGTCGTCGTGCGTCCGTAACGTGCGGAGAAAGCCCAGGCTGAGTTCCTCGACGAAGGGAGAAGTTGCGTT
Source organism: uncultured Acidobacteriota bacterium (assembly GCA_963825395.1). GTDB lineage: Bacteria > Acidobacteriota > Terriglobia > UBA7540 > UBA7540 > Bog-366. The sequence goes on from CAWGTQ010000053.1 coordinate 9,692, forward strand.
CTTGTCGAAATATGCCGCCACGAGCGACGGGAAGGTGCCAAGGCGCTTCAAGAGTCGCGAGGTGAACCGGCACTGAGCTTCGAGCTGAAAGGTCCGCCACCAGAGCGCGATTTCGCGAATCATCGCCAGCTCACGGGAGCCCGCCACTCGTTGCAAATAGGGATCGCCGGGAGGGGCGTCGCGGCCCTTGATAAGGGCGAGCAGACCACGTTGCTGAAGTTCCAGCCCGGTCATTGTGGAATCGCCTGCCGAATCCGCTTGAGCTCCCCGCAGATCGTGTCGTGCCCGAGGAGCGTCACGGCTTCCTTAAGAAACTCGTAAGTAACCACCCTCAGACCGGGAGCGCGCCGGATGATCTCGAGTCCGAGGGCGAGGGTCGAATCGCGCGTGGGCCGGGAGTGGATATCGAGGTAAAAGCCATTGTGTTGGACCCCGCCCGCCAGATGCAGTTCACGCACCGGGGTGAGGTCGAGTTCGCTGAGGAATGCACCTATATCCAGCCCTTGGTTATAGGCGTCACATTCGAGGTTGTAGGCGTCCAGGATCAGGCCGCACCCCGTGCGTGAAGTGATGGCATTGAGGAAGCCGGCAGGAGTGTACTCGGCAGGCGCGTCGGGCAGCAGGCGGATTACGTGCTCGAGCAGGAACGGAACCCGATAGCGCTCCTGAAGAAGCCGGACGCGCTCACAGATCAGGTCCAGTGCCTCCTCGGTGCGAGGCAGAGAAAACATCGTTCCGACGTTCTCGCCAGCCACGACGGTGCACGCCAGGTGCTCGCTGTGCCATTCCAAAGGAAAGCGCGTGAAGAGTTCGTCCAGCAGCCGCAGATAGCCTTCTTCCCAATGATCGAACGAACCAATGGAGAGGCCGACTCCGTGCGCGATGAATTTGACCCGCGAGGCAACAGCCGCGTATTCGTCGACCACTTCCGGGCGCAGGCGCTGGAGTCTCCCATCCGAAGTGGCAATAGCGTCTGGGGCAATTTCCAGGACATTGATGAGCGGGATGATGCGCTCGAGAAGGGCGACGTCGTCTCCCTCGTAGGTGGTGGCCAGCGCCGGCTGCTGACGGATCGTTGCGGTCACATCGACGCTGGCCATGCCTGCCTCCATTTATTCCCCAAATGTGACAGATTGTACGCCCGGAAGCTTCGCGATTTGCTGCAGTTCCACAGGGTCGCCGGTGAGTTGAAGATCGACGCCCAGGATTCCGCAGGCCCGGCAGCCGGTCAACCCCGCGATTTGCGCGATGATGGCCTGCAGGTTTTCGAGTGTGACACTTTGACTGACATGGATTTGCACCTTTCCGGTTAAAGTCGGCATGTGGTTCCTCCCTGTTGTTTGAAAGATGACGCATGATAGCCGCTAACCTGACGGCAGTCAATAGATTTTGGGAGGTATATCAAGAGATACGGGGGGCCTTACCGGACTTTCCTGGGTATGGGTGGGGATTCACGGATTATCCACCAGAGAAGATTCCCGCTCACCCCGTCCGATCCATCGCCGGAAAATCGGGAACTCCTTGCTTGAACTGCCGGGATACTGTTTCCTATGATGGCGGTATAGCCTGGGAAACCGGCGGCGAGGGAGGAGTCGCGGTAACATCTCCCTGAGCGGCGGCCGGGCTGGCAACCCCTACCGTACTATGATCGAGTTCCGGCGGCAGCGGGTGTGAGCCCAGCCCAAGTTTCATCAGCGATTTGGCTTCCGGCAGACCCGTAGCGGGAAAGCCATGGTCCGCCTGGTAGCGCATCATGGCTTCGTGGGTGCGCGAATCCCATTGGCCACTTGCATCACCCTGAAGGTAACCCTCACGAGTCAGCGCTTGTTGGATTTCTTCTACGCGCTCCGGCTGCAGGTGAAGGCGCGCCAAACGCTGCTGTCCGGTGAGCGGGCGCGGCCGCCCATGGCGTGGGGGAGAACCCTTGTGATGGGGAGCATTGCCAGCGGTGCGATTTGGCGCGGTTTTCGCGGCCGATGCCGTGGCCGTGTGCGGAGTGGTTTTTCTCGCGGCGTAATGCGTCGAGCCCGCGTGGGAAGTTACCCTCCTGTGGGTGGCGGAATGTGAGGCGATTGCGCGCGTTCCTGTCTTCTTCGTCGCCGTATGGGGGGACGTGGTCTGGGTCGATCTCGCTGAATGAAGTGAGGCCGGCTTTGGCGCGCTGCTGTTCGAAGTGGGACTTTGCCCGGCGAATGAACCGCTCGCCGCCAAGCAAACGCCCGTCACTAGAACGAGCAGTAGCTCGCCGATTTTGTGACCGGAAGAATTCAAACCTCTCCTTTCAGCATCCTAGGGCAGGCGGTCAGCCAGGAATAGCGTCGTGAAGCTATGCGGGCCGTTTCGCCGCGCTACCAATAATACAACGTCCCCACCAGACTTCAACTGTCCTTGCAGCTTATTGTAGTCATCCACGGAAGCCACGGGGTGCCGATTGATGCTGAGGATTACGTCACCGCGCTCCACGCCCAGATCGGAAGCAAAACCACTAACCTGCACGTCGGTCACCAACAGCCCCTGTTTGCCATCGAGGTGGAGTTGCTGGGAAAGCTCGTGGGCCTGGTCCGGGGTAAGGTTCTTGACCGCCAAACCCAGAACGCCGCCGCTCTCCGGGCTGGCTTCGTGATTCCCTTCTACATCCTCGTTGACACGGTTCTCCCCGATGATCTGGTTGCGGTCGGCTACTTCCACATCGGTGGTGGCACGTTTACCTTCGCGCAGGTATTCGACGCGCAATTTCTTGCCGATATCGGTATCGGAGACAATGGCAACCAGTTCATCACCACTGCGCACGGCTTGGCCATTGACGCTCAGGATCACGTCGCCACGCTTCAGGCCCGCGTGGTCGGCAGGACTATCACCCTGAACGCTGTCCACCACAATGCCATGGTCCGTGCCGAAACTGCGGAGCAAGGCAGGGTTGGGTTGCGCCTGGAATTGCACACCAATTGCGCCACGCTTCACCGTGCCACTGGTCACAATGGCGTTGTAAACCTTGCGGGCCGTGTTCGAGGGGATAGCGAAGCCTACTCCGTCGTAGCTTCCGCGCCGGGTGGCAATAGCCGTGTTGATGCCAATCACCTGCGCGGCAAGATTCACCAGAGGTCCACCGCTATTGCCGGGATTGATGGCGGCGTCGGTTTGCAAGAAGCGCTTAAACTGGCCTTGCGTTCCCCCTTCGATGTCGCGGCCTTTGGCGCTGACAATGCCCGCGGTCACGGTGGAATCGAGGCCGAAGGGGCTCCCGACCGCCAGCACCCAATCACCCACCCGCATCGAATCAGAGTCACCAAGCTCGACGGAATGAAGTGGCTTTCCGGCGTCGATCTTAATGACGGCGAGGTCCGTCCACTTGTCGGCGCCGACCACCTGGGCTTTGTACTTGGTATCGTCACCGTGCAAGAAAACCGTGACGCGATCAACCGGCTTGTCTTCGCTACCCTGGGTAATCACATGATCGTTGGTGAGGATATAGCCATTCTTGTCAAGGATCACTCCCGACCCCAGGCTCTGCTGGCGGAAGTCGCCTTCCCCTCCCTCGGATTGACCCGGCCCCCCCTGAAAGAAATGGTCGAAAAAATCGTCGAAAGGCGAGTCCTCAGGTGCATGGGGATTTCGGCGGCTGACGCGCACTGTCGTTTCGGTGTTGATGTTCACTACCGCGTCTTCAACTTTGTCGGCAATCTGGGAAAAGGAGTTGGAAAGTTCGATAGGGGAGGGCATGGGAAGGGGCTTGGCATCTGCACCACCGGGAAAACCTTTGGCCGCCCGAACTCCGTGGGAAACCACTGTGCCAATCAGAATTCCGAGCCCTAGGGTTATGGCGATGACCAGGGCGGGCAGAGCCCGTCGACGGCTTGCGCTCATCTCAACCTCTCCCTCAATCCTAGAATCCCCGAATGCCCCATCACCCTAGAGTATACATCACGAAGCTGGATTCATCACCCCTGCTGCGCAAATAGGCACCGTCCTCATTTCAGATGTAGCCCCGGCTTCCAGCCAGCACTGAGCCGCCAAGATGGCGGCGCAACGTCCAAATTAGGACAGCACCCGTAAATAGGCTTGAATGCCAAGCTTTGCACTTTCAATCAACCTGTATTGACGCATGGGTAGCCTCTATCCCTCGACTGGGGCCGGCGGTGCCCCGCCCCACATCTCGGAGACGACCATCCCCGCCAAAATGAGCGCGGAACCCAGGAGGACCTTTCCCCCCAGGTGTTCCTTGGTTACCACGCGCGAAGTCAGAGCGGCGAACACGGGTTCCAGAGCAAAAATCAAGGCCGTATGCGCCGGTGGAGTGTACTGCTGTGCCCACACCTGAGTGCCAAAGGCAAAGGCGGTGGCGAAAATGGCGGTCACGGCGATGGCAAATACCAAGCGGCTGGTCCAATGCAGGGTCCAGGACGGCCCGAACGGTACGGCCATCGTGGCGATGATCCCCACAACCAGGATTTGGCCCGGCGCCAAGTGCAGGAATGAAAAGCGGCGCGTGTAATTTCCCACCAGTACAATGTGAACCGCGAAAGTCATGGCCCCGAACAGAGTCAGCAAATCACCGCGATTCACGGCCCCGGCCCCTGAAGGCAAGACGAGAAAGTAAAGCCCCAACAAACCCAAACCTGCTCCGCTGACATTCGCGGCGCGCATGGGGTACCCATAAAAAAGTGAAATCAAAGGCACCAGAATGACGCTGAAACCGGTTATGAAGGCGCTCTTTGAAGGCGTCGTGAAAATGAGGCCCCAGGTTTGAAAGGCGAAGCCGGTGAAAAGCAAAGTGCCCAGCAACAGGCTCGGCAGAAGCGCCTTGCCGGGCAAGCGCCCACGCGCCATGACCCCGAGCATCAGCAATCCCGCCAGGATGAAACGTACCGCAATAAAGGGAAAGGGTGAAGCATCGGCAAGAGCACTTTTGACAACCACAAAGGTGGAACCCCAGGTGAAGGTCGTGACGACAAGAAGGAGTTCAGCTTTCGTCCGTTGGTTCAAAACGAGAGTCCTCTTCGATAATCGACAGTATTGCTCACTCAATAGGCTCCAGGCAATTAATTCGCAATTTGTTACTGGGCGACTCCCTCACCCGGGCGCGACGAGGGAGGTCCATTCCGGGCCGTCCGCCCGATTCCAGCCGTAGATGGGGCCGCTTGTAGAACTCACGAGGCAGTTGGGAATTCCCTGCCCACTTCGGTTTCCGGCCGTGGGAAGCGTGCGGAGCTACTTGGAATTTTTACCGAAGAAGTCTCCCCAAAGATTTACGGGATGAACCTGAAATTTTTGGCCCGCCGTCGAAAGATCCGCCGCTACCGGGCAATAAAGGGTGTGGCAGCGCTCGCAGCGGTAGATCTCGGCACTCTTGCCGAACTCCTTCAGGGCCGCTTCCTCTTCCTCGCTGAAAGCCAGCCGCAGCGGGTGGTAGTAGTACCAACGCTTCAAGTGCCCCATGCACAATTCGCCTTTGGCATCCTTTTCATCACAGGCGCGCTGGCCGGGCTTCTTGTCTTTGACCTTCAAAGTTGCAGTGCTCACTGAAACTCTCTCCCGTGAAACGCTGGATTTTAACCTGCCGCATGCACCGTGGCGCATTCCCGAACAAGCTGTGGTTATTCTAACATAGAGGGCACGGCGCTTTGCTATTCTGCGATTTGGTAATTCAATGATTTTAAAGTCACAAATCAAATCACTCCATCACTAAATTCCCATGCTCGTACTCCACATTCATCAGACAAAGTCCTTGTGCGGGCGCGGTGGGGCCGGCTTGGGTGCGGTCGCGCGCGGAAATTATGCTCGGGATGTCGTTGGGAGCCAGCTTGCCTCTTCCCACCTCGATCAAAGTCCCAACGATGTTTCGCACCATGTGGCGAAGGAATCCCTTTCCTGTCACCTCATACACCAGCATAGAGGATCGTGGGTGCCACAGAAGGCGCGATCGATGAATGACACGCACCCGGGATTTCGTGTCCTCATCCTCTTGCCCATCGGCGGCTGCGAATGATGTAAAGTCATGCTCACCTTCAAAGTATCGCGCCGCCCGCGCCATCCGGGCACGATCCAAGAAATATGGGTGGTGGTAAACAAATCGCCACAAAAGTGGTGAGCTCACCGAGGTCATCAGTATTCGATACCGGTAAGTTTTCCGCAGAACATCGTAACGGGAATGAAAAGCCGGAGCGACATCGGCCGCAGCCTTGATCCGTATGGTAGCCGGAAGCAAATCGTTCAGCGCCTTGACGAAATTCGCACGGGGAATCGTGGACGTGGTGTGGAAATTGGCAACCTGATGCACGGCATGGACGCCGGCGTCCGTTCGCCCTGATCCGCAAACTGGCGTGCGAACCCCGACCAGCTTCCGGAGAGCATCTTCCAAGCACGCCTGGATGCTGGGAGAATCCGGCTGACGTTGCCAGCCGCAAAAGTCGGTTCCATCATAGGCTAGGATTAATCGGACGTTTCGCATAACGATGTCATTTTAGCAAAATGTGGCGCTGCCAAACTTAGGGCAAGCTATTGCTTGCCTCGCTGCTACGACCGTCGCTCCCGTCTCAATTATTCGCTAAGTTGCTGTATTTTCATGTACATTCAAGGACCGCACGTGGTCTTACCAGGCTATCCCTCCCGGTGCTGGGCGATTATTCTTCACCTGCAGCCTCGCGACCGGTAAGACTGCCCGAGAGTTGGAACTTAGCACTCCGTGTCAAGCAGTTTATGCAGGGAGCGCTCGAATGCGGGCAGAGCGCGTTCAATGGTGCGGCGAGGAATCGTGAGCGACAGGCGAAAGTACCCGGACCGCCCAAAACCTGAGCCGGGTACGGCCAGAATGCCCTCGTCCATAAGGCCGCGCACAAAGGCCAGGTCATCAGGTATCGGCGCTTGGGGAAACATGTAGAAGGTTCCCTGGGGTTTTGTCACCTCATAGCCCATCCGGGTTAAGCCTTCCCAGAGCAGATCTCTTTTCTCCTGGTACGGGTGGGGATCAGTCTTGAGATTGTGTACCTCAGCAATAACCCATTGCCAGACGGCGGGAGCATTGATGAAACCGAGGATCCGGTTGGCGAAGGTACAAGCGTCGCGCAGCGCCTCCAGTTCTGGCAGGTAGGGCGAGAGCGCCAGGTAACCGATCCGCTCCCCGGGAATCGCCAGAGCTTTCGACCATGAATAGGTAACTACGGTTCGATGAATGAGCGAGGGAATCACTGGCAGCGTCAGCCCATCAAAGACCAGGGATTTATACGGCTCGTCAACGATGACCGTTACCGGATGGTCGAGTCCGGAAATCAAAGCTTCCAAACCCATCAGGAATTCGGTGGGGTAAACCGCGCCCGTCGGATTGTTGGGGGAATTGAGGATGATCGCCTTAGTGCGGGGAGTGATGGCGGCGGCGATTTGCCCAAGGTTGGGTTGGAACGTGTTATCCGTCTCGACCAGCACCATGCGGCCGGCGTGGTTCTCAATGTAAAACTGATACTCGGGAAAGAAAGGAACCAGGATGATGACCTCGTCGCCGGGATCGAGCAGCGATTTGAGCACCACATTGATGGCGCCCGCCGCTCCGACCGTCATGAGAATGTGATCTGCGGTGTAAGTAAGCCCCGTCTGCAAGGAGAGTTGCCGGGCAATGACTTCCCGCACCGCGGTAAAGCCCGCATTGGGCATGTAGGCGTGGCTGCGGGGCAGATTTCTATCAACAACTCGTCGCAGTGCCGAGATCACTTCTACCGGTGGTTCGCCGTCGGGATTCCCCAAGGTGAAATCAAAAACATTCTCTTCCCCGCGCTCCCGCTTCATCCGGGCGCCAATCTCGAACATACGCCGGATCCAGGACGCGTGTTCCATCTGTTCCGCAATAGTTTTGCCAATACTCATTGAATATCTCAGCTTTCAGGGAAGCAAGCGCCGCACGGCAACGCGGCGATGCAATGAAGACTGTCGGATCAGAACGGTCCGCGCCGAACCATGAAGAATCCCTAGCCCTACCCTAAGGGGACGAGGGAAGAGAAAAATTCTTAGTTTGGGCGCGCATCGCATGAGCAGTTAGTACCGCCCGGTTTATGTGCATACTGTTGGAGGACTTTCATTTCTCGATGCGCCTATAAACTTCCGTACTGCCCACAACATTGACGCTGGCAGCTTGAAGTAGCGCAATGGCCGCGTCAGGGTTATTGAACCGGAAGATCAAGACCGCAGTTTCACCGTGGCCGAAGGTAAACGCGTACATGTACTCGATGTTGGTGTCGGTCTTCTCGAAGACACCGAGCAATTCAGCTAGACCACCGGGCCGGTCGGGCACTTCCACTGCTACCACTTCCGTGACATTGACTACGTAGCCTGCTTCCTGAAGGAGATGGGCGCCCTTCTCCCAATCGGAAACGATGAGGCGGAGAATGCCGAATTGCTCCGTGTCGGCCAGCGTCAGTGTCCGGATGTCTATGCCAGCTTCAGCTAGGAGGCGACAAGGTTCCGTCAACTGGCTCGGCTTGTTCTCCAGGAAGAGCGAAAGCTGATGAATCTTCATGGGCACCCCCTACTTGAGCCATTGTCGGCCGTAGCGCGGGCGTCCCGCTCCCGGGATGTTGTCACCTTCCTTTTTGGGGAAGGCTAAGGGCAACAGCGCGCGGGCAGGATGCCCACACCACTGCGGGCGGGACGCCCGCGCTACATCAGAATTCACCGCTCCATATCGCAATTCACCGGTCCAGGTTTCTTCGATCGATGAGCCGTTGCGCCTTTCCCTCGCTGCGTTTGAGGGTTTGCGGCGCCACCAGCCGGACTTCCACTCGCAGCCCGAGCGTTTGATATAAGGACTGAGCAAGCGTGTTGTGGAGGTTTTCCAGCGCGCCCACCTTGTCGCTGAACACCGCCGGCGTCACTTCCACGTGGACCTCCATCTGGTCCAACCCTTCCTCCCGCGTCAGGATGATCTTATAGTGAGGCAGCGTGCCTTCCACTGTCAGCAGGGCGGATTCCACCTGGGACGGGAACACGTTGACGCCACGAATGATGAACATGTCATCGCTACGCCGACTAATTCGCTTAATGCGGCGGAGGGTCCGACCGCAAGGACATGAGCCTGATACGAAGGCACTGATGTCGCGCGTGCGATAGCGAAGCATAGGCATAGCGTGCTTGCTCAAGGTCGTCACGACCAATTCCCCTTCCTCTCCGTCCGGAACCGGCTGTTCGGAATCCGGGTCAATGATTTCCGGATAGAAGTGGTCCTCAAAGATGTGCAGGCCTGACTGGCAACGGCACTCGCTCCCCACGCCCGGGCCGGTGATCTCCGAAAGCCCGTAGATATCATAGGCCTTGATGCCGCCGGCGTTTTCGATGTGGCGGCGCATCGAGTCGCTCCAAGGCTCGGCGCCGAAGACTCCCACTCGCAGGGGTAGTTCCCGTACATCAACTCCTATCTCGGCGGCGCGGTCGAGCAAATGAAGGAAGTAGGTCGGCGTGCAGCAGATCGCCGTCACCTTGAAGTCTTTCATCACCATGATTTGTCGATCTGTATTGCCGCCGGAAATGGGAATCACCGTCGCCCCCAGCGCCTCGGCGCCGTAATGGGCTCCCAATCCTCCGGTGAACAGGCCGTAGCCATAAGCGTTCTGAATAATGTCGCCGCATCCCAGGCCGCACGCCGCAAACGTCCTCACCATAGCGTCGGTCCAGACGGCGAGGTCGTGCTGGGTGTAGGCGACTACAATCGGCTTGCCGGTCGTTCCACTGGAAGCGTGCAGCCGGACCACCTCTTGCAGGGGGCTGGCGAACAGGCCGAAGGGATAACTGTCACGCAGATCTGCCTTCACCGTGAGAGGCAAGCGGGTCACATCGTCCAATGTGCGCAAATCTTCCGGCGAGACGTTTCGCGCATCCATTCGCTCGCGATACAGTTCAACGTGCAGATAAGCCCGACGAACCGTACTTCGCAACCGGCCCAACTGCAGTTCCCGCATTTGCGCAACCTGCATGTAATCCGGTGCGCTGGCAGGATGAATTTCCAGCGACGAGTCTTCAGTGGGGCCGGTCATGGCTTTGGTATGCTCAAGTTCTTATTGGCTGCCGCGCGTCCGATAGCGAGCGCCTGAAGATTCGCGGCATGCAGCTTCGGCGCCAAGTTCTGGCGGATAGCGTCCAGCCAGGCAGATTCAGGAAAGGGGAGGCTCACGCTTAACCAGCCGAGCAGCGCCACGTTGAGGCTTCGCTTGTCGCGCAAGGCGCTCTCCGGAATCGCGCCAGGTGTGATCAACGTACCACCCTCCCGCAATCGCCAGCGATTAGGTTCCACCTGATCGGGCGATAGCACCACCAGATAATCCGCCTCTCCCGAGGGCACCATGGGGCTGTAAACTCTTTCGCCAAAGCGGATATCGCTGTTGACAGACCCACCGCGCTGGCTCATGCCGTGGATTTCGCTCTTCTTCACGTCGAGGCCGGCACGGAATGCCACTTCGGCGACGAGGTCGGACGCCTTGAGTACTCCCTGTCCTCCCAGGCCCGCGATCACGATATTGGTCACGCTAGTCCTCTTGCTCAACGCAGTTCTCCGGTGGTTCCTCGCGGGCAGCGGACCGCTCATACTCCCTGATTTTGCCAGCCGCCAGGAGGCAGTTCCGGCGGGCCACAATCACCGTGAGCTCTCCCCTGGCGAGGCTCGCAGCAACCAACGTCCTGGAAGGCGGCAGGATTGGCCGTGGGGTCAATCACGTGCACGCTGGCGATGCCGAGTGAGCGCACCAAGTCTTCGATGACGACTTTACCCGTTGGCTGGTGTTCAAGGGTCCGGCCTGTTCCCGGATGCTCCTGCATGCCGGTCATGGCCGTGGTCCCGTTGTCGAGGATAATGACCAAGTGGCCGGTTTTCGGGGGGTTGTAAACCATCTCCACCAGGCCCGTGATCCCGCTATGGATGAACGTGCTGTCGCCGATCGTGCTGACGACACGGCGGGCTTGCTCAGGCGGCAAGGCGTGCCTTAGCCCCAGCCCCACGCCGATACTCGCTCCCATACAAACGCACGTATCCGCGGCCTCGAACGGCGGCAGCACCGCCAGCGTGTAGCAGCCGATGTCACTGGCAACGATGCAATCCAGATTGCGCAGGGCGCTGAACACCGAACGGTGAGGGCAACCCTGGCACAATTGCGGCGGCTTTCCAGGCGGCGGAGCCGGCTCCGCCGAAGCGTCGCCGGCAATGATGCGCTTGACGCGATCCACGTTCAATTCGCCAAAGCGATACACCTCAGGCTTCCCTTCCACGCCCATGCCAGCCGCGCGAATGGCTTCCAGCAGGCAGGGATCTCCCTCTTCAATCACCACGCAACGGGACACGCTCCCGACAAAGCGGCGGATGGTCTCCAGAGGGATGGGGTAAGTCATCCCCAGCTTCAGCACCGCAGTTTCCGGCGCCGCCTCGCGGGCGTGCATAAACGAGATCCCTGCCGTAATAATCCCCAGGGACCGGTCCCCGTTGATTTGCCGGTTCGGCCCGTCATCCTCGTTCCATTCCAGGATGCGCGCAAGCTTCTCTCGGAGCCGACGGTGGGCAGGCCGGGCATAAGCAGGGATCATCACCCGTCCTTTAATGTCGCGGACGAACGTTGCCGGGGCGTTCGATGGCGCCAAGGCTCCCGCAGGGCGAACGACAGCCTTGGAATGACACACGCGGGTCGCAAGGCGAAGGAGCACCGGAATGCCCCAGCGTTCTGAGACCTGAAGGGCCTGCAGGGTGAAGTCGTAGGCTTCCTGGGAGTCCGCGGGCTCCAGCATCGGCACGCCCGCCGCCACGGCGTAACGGCGATTGTCCTGTTCATTCTGGCTTGATGCCATGCCGGGATCGTCAGCCGAGACCACGACCAGAGCGCCGGTAACACCAGTGTAGGTAGCCGTGAAAAGCGGATCGGCGGCCACGTTCAGGCCCACGTGCTTCATGGTGACCAGGGCTCGGGCACTTGTAAAAGCGACCCCCAGCCCGACCTCCAGGGCAACCTTCTCATTGGGCGCCCACTGGGCGCGGCCTCCCAGGCGGGAGAAACTCTCCAGAATTTCCGTGGAGGGCGTTCCCGGATATCCAGTGCCCAGAGTGATATCACCGTCGCGGGCAGCCAGGGCTACCGCCTCGTCCCCGCTCAATAACAGTCGATCCGGTCCACTCATCTAAAGCCTCGTGATCATCTTTCCTCCGTCGACTTACCCATGGACAAACGAACACCTCGCCTTTACCGCGCGCACAAGCATACCCTCACGCCTGCTGGTGACACTTGAATGAGAGCGGACCAAAGGAAGCGCGATAGGCAGCCAACGAAATGATGCATTCTAACCTCGCTCGCGACCTTAATCAAATAATATGATTCGACAGAAAAATCCAAACTGTGCCACCCCCTAAACCGGCGCAAGGTTGTCTCTCCGGCAGGTGGGTGATAAACTTGCTGGTCTTGCTTGTGAGCGGACTGATCATTAGGCCTGTGATTTTCCCAGCTTTCGGACTCCGGAGCGGCCATGCGCGCCAGGGAATGCGGCGGGCATGACAGCACCCGGAGCTCCCTGTTCCGATGAGCCTGCGCCGGCGCCGACCGGCGTAACCCTACCACCTCGGGGGGTGAGGGCTCTCAGTCAGAATCAATGTCGACGTCTGATCACGATCCGTGAAACTTTACGTCCAATCATTGCGTAATACCCGGTAGTGCTGATGACCAGAGAAACATTCCGTCTTAAGGGAGAAGGACACTCGATGAAGCCTTACCGTCAACGCCTCGTCGCCTTTATGTTCGTTGCCAGTATCCTTGTAACCGGGCCTTGCCTTTATGCGCAACAGGCCCCACCCGAGCCCAACGCCGCGCCCGTCCAAAACTTCAATGTGATGAATTACGGGAACACGCGCTGGTTTCCGACCTTTTGGGACCCGTATCAGACGCCCTATGTTCCCGAAAGAAAGATGAACAATTCGGAGCGTTTGCACTCTTTGCTCAGCGACGGCAAGTTGCATCTTTCAGTTGATGACACCATCGCTCTCGCCCTCGAAAACAACCTGGACATCTCCGTTGCTCGCTATCAGCCTGCCTTTGCCGAAACGGATCTCCTGCGCGCCAAGAGCGGCGGCGCTCCCCGCGGTGTGCAAGGCGCATACTCCTCGTCGGCCTTATTTTCGGGGGCGATCGGAGGCGGCCTCAGCAGCACATCGGCCTCTTCCAGTTCGGTCAGTGGGGGAGGGCTTACGGGCAGTGGGGGAGCGATCAACTTTGGGCCCGTCTCCTGCTGTGATCCTTCCGCCGGCGTGAGTATCGGTTGGAACCGCGCGACGTCTCCCCTGAACTATACCGTGGTGAGCGGAATCCCCGTGGTAACGACTCAGACCACCAGCTTCGCTCCCTACTTCGTCCAAGGCTTTCTTACCGGCACGAGCTATGTTGTTGCCTTGCCAGGTTACACACAAAACAACACTTCCGCGAACTTGCTGTTTAATCCCGTGGTTCCCACCACGCTTTATTTGGGGATGTACCAGCACTTGCTAAATGGGTTCGGCTATCGGGCCAATGCCAAGTTCATCCGCATCGCGCAGAATGATGTGAAAATCGCCCAAAGCGTTTTCCGCCAGCAGGTGATGACCACGGTGGCACAGGTCCTTAACCTCTACTGGGATTATCTTTCCTTCAATGAACAAGTGGCTGTAGCGCAACAGACGCTCACCTATTCCCAAAAGCTTCTCGCCGATAACAAGCGGCAGGTGGAAATTGGCACCCTTGCTCCGATTGAAGTGGTACGCGCGGAATCGGAAGTCGCTACCGACCAGCAAAACCTGATCGTAGCCCAGACCAACGTAGAGCAACAGGGGGAATTGATCAAAACGGCAGTGGCCAAGAAAGTGGACGGCGACTTGGTAAGCGCGCAGGTGGACACTGTCGACAAGCTTCCGGAACCCCGGCCGGATGATATTCCGCCTCTCGCTAAAGCCTTGGAGATTGCGGCCCAAAACCGCCCGGAAATCGAGCAAGCCGATCTCAACCTCCGATACCAATCCATCGTCATTAAGGCAAATCGCAATGCCCTGCTGCCTACCCTGGATTTCTTCGCTACCTATGCCGGCAGCGGACTGTCGGGCGTCGAGCCGATTTATGGCGCTTGCCCCGCCGGCTACGCCACCGCCTCGAATGAATGCATCAACACCACCACCGCCTCTACCACCCCGTTGCCCGTCACGGGTAGCAAATATGGAGGCACCGGTCAATCCCTTTCCCAGATTTTCCGCGGCGATTATCCCAATTATTCCGTGGGCCTGTCGCTTGCAATCCCCATCCGCAACCGCAGCGCGCAGGCGGATGCGGCCCGGGCCCTTCTCGAACAACGCCAGCTAGTGGAGCAACTCCAGCGGACGAAAAATCAAGTGGAGCAAGACGTCCGAAATGCTGAGATCGCTGTGATTCAAGCCAAGGCCCGCATCGAAGCAGCGCGAAAAGCCGTGATCCTGAATCAACAAACCCTTGATGCGGAACAAAAGAAGTTCAAACTCGGTGAATCTACCGTGTTCCTGGTCATACAGGCGCAACGAGACTTATCTACTGCAGAGGGCAACGAGGTCCAAGCCCGCTCCACGTATGCCAAAGCCCTGACCCAGTTCCGGCAAGTAACCGGAACGATCCTTTCCGATTACAACGTTGAGCTCAATGACGCGCTGCAAGGAAAGGTTACGCGCGTCCCTAATATTCCGGGCTCGGCCGAAACCCCGGCACCGGTAAAACTGAACTAGCCGCGTTAGACCTGTGGGCGAAAGGCAGTAGATAGAAAAACGGGGCGGGCAGCGTTTCGCAACGGCCACCTTCCCCGGCAGCTTGGGGAAGAAGGAACTGCCGAAGAGCAACTCTCTACTGGCTTAAAGGCCTTTAAATGACCCGATCGCGCGATTACCAAATCGCTCGGTTTGACTTCGGAACAAGCCCTGCTCTAACATGCCTTGGGGGCGGATCGTCGACGTGAATAAAAACAAGAAGGCGGGCGCCGAAATCGCAAACGAGCTTTCTCCCCGCCAGCCCTCTTCCAGCGAAAAACGATGGGAAGAACAAATCCTCAAGCCCGCGCTGCGAAAATCCCCGGAGCGCCAGGAGGTGTTCACAACCCTCTCGGGGGTGCCCATCAATCGCCTCTATACGCCCGCCGATCTTTCCGATTTTGATTACTCCCAAGACCTAGGCGACCCCGGTGAGTACCCGTTCACGCGGGGGATTCATCCCACCATGTATCGCGGCAAGATTTGGACGATGCGCCAGTTCTCCGGATTTGGGAGCCCCGAGGACACCAACCAGCGGCTGCATTATTTGCTGAAGCAAGGCCAGACGGGCCTTTCCATCGCTTTTGACCTGCCCACGCTGATGGGATATGACAGCGACCATCCGCTGGCCAAGGGTGAAGTGGGCCGATGCGGCGTCGCAGTATCATCGCTCGCCGATATGGAAACCCTGCTCGCGGGCTTGCCCCTCCAGCAAGTGACCACGTCCATGACCATCAATTCGCCCGCCGCCATCATTTGGGCAATGTACCTGGTGGTCGCGGAGAAGAGCGGGGCGGATTGGAAAAAGATTTCCGGCACCACGCAGAACGACATCCTGAAGGAATACATCGCGCAGAAGGAGTACATTTACCCGCCTGCTCCTTCCATGCGCCTCGTGGCTGATACCATCACCTTCGGAGCGCGCGAGGTCCCGCGCTGGAATCCCATCTCCATCAGCGGCTATCACATTCGCGAAGCCGGTTCGACGGCCGTACAGGAACTGGCCTTCACCTTGCGCGACGGAATTGAGTACGTGGAGTGGGTCACGCGCAGCGGCATGCCGGTGGATGAATTCGCCCCGCGCCTGAGTTTCTTTTTCAACGCCCACAGCGATTTGTTTGAGGAGGTAGCGAAATACCGGGCGGCGCGCAAAATCTGGGAGCAGGTCATGCGCGAACGATTTGGCGCCACGAACCCACGCTCCTGGCTCTGCCGTTTCCACACTCAGACGGCGGGCTGCTCGCTTACGGCGCAGCAGCCGTACAATAATGTCGTTCGCACCACCATCCAGGCGCTGGCTGCGGTGCTGGGCGGAACCCAATCGCTGCACACGAACTCCCTCGATGAGGCATGGGCATTACCGACGGAAGAAGCCGTCACCATCGCCCTGCGCACCCAGCAGGTGATTGCCCACGAAAGCGGTGTGACCCAAACCGTCGACCCCCTGGCCGGTTCCTATTTCATCGAAAGGCTAACCCTGGAAACGGAGCGCGCTTGTTACGATTACTTCCAGAAGATCGATTCCATGGGGGGCATGGTGCCCGCCATCGAGCGTGGTTACCCGCAAAAGGAAATTCATGACGCCGCCTACGCCTACCAGCAAGCCGTCGAGCGCAAGGAAAAGATAATTGTGGGCGTCAACGATTATGTGACCGAGGAGGACCGCCCCATCAAGCTTCTGGTCATTGACGACAGCGTGGCGCGCCACCAGGTCAAAAAGCTGGAGGAAGTACGCGAAAAGCGGGATAATACCCGTGTCCAGCAGGCGCTCGAGTCGCTGGGAACCGCCGCAGCGACGGACGCAAACTTGATGCCCTGCATCCTGGAGGGTGTGCGCGCTTATGCAACCGTGGGCGAAATGTGTGACGTCCTGCGCAAGGTCTTTGGGACGTACGAAGAGCCGGCGTTTCGTTGAAGTGCAATGCTGAATTATGAATTCTAAATTATGAGTTGAGACCCGTAGTTGATGGCTGCTGGCGAGCAGGTTGCATGGCGGAACATTTCAGTCTTGGTAGTTCATAATTCAGAATTCAATAACCATGAGCGATTCTCGAATTCGCGTTTTAGTCGCCAAACCGGGCCTGGATGGCCACGATCGGGGGGCAAAGATTGTGGCGCGTGCCCTTCGCGATGCGGGGATGGAAGTCATTTATGCCGGCTTGCGACAGACCGCCGAGCAGATTGCCAGCGCCGCTGTGCAAGAGGACGTCGATGCCATTGGCATCTCGATTTTATCGGGCGCGCACAACACCATAATTCCGCGCATCTGCGAGTTGCTGCGCGCCGAGGGCATGGATGATGTTCTATTGGTGGTGGGCGGCATCATCCCCGATGAGGATATCCCAGGCTTAAAGCAAGCCGGCGTCGCCGAGGTCTTTCAGCCCGGTGCGTCCACGCAAACCATCGTCGAATTCATCCGCAAAAACGTGAAGGGTGTGCCCACCGGGTGAATGGAGCTTTCGAGCCATAATTCCGTTGCCGTGCTGGCGTTTCCGCCAATCGGCGGATATCCGCGTCTGACGGCTGCGGTTTTCAAGGAGATAGATGATCTTCTCCATGAGGTCAAAGGCACCGGCCTGTTTAGTGCGGTAGTGATTGCGGCCAGCGCAAAATCGTTTGCCACGGGCGCAGACATTGAAGAGGTTGCCACTTTGGAGGGGATCCGCGCACGGGAATTCGCCGAACGGGGGCAACGCACTTGTCAACGTCTCACGGCCTTTTCCTTGCCCGTGGTCGCCGCCATCCGAGGTTTTTGTTTGGGCGGAGGGTTAGACCTGGCACTGGCCTGTCATGGACGCGTGGCCACCTACGACTCGTCATTCGGGCACCCCGGCGCAGCGCTGGGAATAGACATAGGTAAGCGGTCGCCCGCTGTCCCTGTCACACCACCGTACGTACGGGTCCGTATACGGCGGTTCGGCGGGTTGAGCGACTATCGGACCGTTAATCTCGGAATCCCGAGCGAGTCGAAGTAAGCATTGGGCAGTGCGAGCGCGAGGGCCTTGCTAAGGGCAAGGTGCCACGGACCGTGGGCGCTGCCCGCCGTGGTGGCGGCGAGTTTAAGATTGACGCCCCGTTTCCGCAGCTCGACAAACCGCGTCGTCCCGCGCTTCCACTGCTTCCAGATCGCCGACCGTAGCCGACGTCGGGTCCACTCCTCCAGGCTTTGCAACACCGAGGGGGTTTCGCACTTCCCGAAGTAGCCGATCCAACCCCGTAGATACAGAGTCAGTTCTTTGGCCATCCGTTCGATGCTAATCCCTCGCGTCCGGCTCGTCAGTTCCCGTATCCGCTCCTTGAACCGCTGCACCGCCTTCGGCGCAATCCGCCGTTTCGGCGACTCATGGCTCGTGAAGCTGAAGCCCAGAAACTTCCGTTCCCTCGGCTCCGCCACCGCGCTCTTGGATTCGTTCACCTTCAGCTTGAGCTTCGTGTGGATGAAGCGCGTCACGCTCTTCATCACCCGTTCCCCCGCCCGTCGGCTGCGCACGTAGATGTTGCTGTCGTCCGCATACCGCGCGAAGCGGTGACCACGTCGCTCCAACTCCCGGTCGAACTCGTCCAGTACGAGGTTACTGAGCAAGGGTGAAAGAGGCCCGCCTTGCGGCGTTCCCTCATCCACCGGACTCACCAGCCCGCCTTCCATCACCCCGGCTCGCAGAAACGCCCGGATCAGCTTCAATAAACGCTTGTCGCTCACCCGTTCTGCGATTTTCGCCATCAGCTTGTCGTGGGAAACTCGGTCGAAAAATTTCTCGAGATCCAAATCCACCACCCAGCGATAGCCGGCGGCGATATATTTCTGCGCCGCCTCCACCGCCTGATGCGCCGAGCGCCCGGGCCGAAACCCGTAGCTGTGATCGGAAAATGTCCGGTCCCAGCGCTTTTGCAGAACCTGCAGCACCGCCTGCTGAATCCATCGATCCAGCACGGTGGGAATGCCCAACTTGCGCACTCCTCCTCCGTCCGGCTTGTCGATTTCTTTCCGCCTCACCGGTTGCGGCTGGTAGGTCCCGCTGAGCAACTGTTCCCGAATGGTTGGCCAGTGCTGTTGCAGAAATCCCGGTAGTTCGTGAACCGTCATGCCGTCCACGCCGGGACTCCCCTTGTTCGCCTTGACTCGTTTCAATGCCCGCTTGCAGTTTTCCCGCTCGCAGACTTCTTCCATCAACGGTTCGGTAATGGCCGGGTTTTCGGTCTCGCACTCCGCCGTAGACGATTCGGTCCCTGCCGGGATGAGCTTCGGGGCTTCACCCTTCACCTCTTCCCCCCAGGCCAACTCGAGTTGGTTTTTCTGCCGCCTGTCGCCCATGAGTCGCGCTGCCTACTCGCCGCTCCCTTTACCCCCCTCGCGGGGGACCGTTTGGGCCTTCGACAGTTGCCTGCCTACTTTGCCCGCTGCTGACTTCTGCCGCCCGGTCAGGATCGATCGCTCGATCCTCAGTCCCGATTCCGAGACAAACGGCAGACCTCCCGAGGTAAGTTCGACCGCCTTCCGTACGCAACCGTCGGATTTACAACCAGTGCCTTTGATGGATATGGGCTTCGCGGTCATACGCCCGCTCGCCCGGCACCGCATGCCTCTGATCCGCTTTTTGTACATCGGCTCGTACGTTTGCTCCCCGCTTCTTTCCGACCCCGTCTCGCGACGACGCCGTTGCGCTTCGCTATCACTTCACCTCCATCAGGTTGTGAAAAGGACTTTCACCTCCAAGCTGTCGAACATGCTCGGCACACGTAATTATCCTCCGGCAAAGCCGGAGGCATTACGGTTGCTGGCCCCTCAAAGGGGCCTGATCGCAACCGATCAAAATCAAAACCCGCGCCTTGCCACGTCGGCACTAATTGGCGAAAGGTGAGAGGGCTTGGGTGAAGCAGACTGCTGAAAATGTCAAACTCCTACTGCCACCCCGGCAGAGCCGGGGGATCTCCTAACTGTATTAGTGACCGGCTGGGGTGGAACGCAGCGATTGGCTCGTCTGCTCGGCAGGGCCACCACGCTGCAAATGCTTCTTACCGCGGACCGCATTCCGGCCACACAAGCTTTGAGCATGAGGCTGGTCGACGAACTGGTTTCTTCCCGCGACCTGCTCAGCGCCGCTGCGCAACGCGCGCAGGCACTGCGCCGCATCCCCCGGTCGGAGGATCGCAGGTCTTTGACATTACCGTTCGACCGCGCTTCCCTGCCGTAAATCTGGATAAGTGGTACTGTTTGAATCTACATTGTATGCCCAATACGCAACCACCTGAAGAAACGCTCCCCCTCCAAGATCCCGCAATCTCGCTCTCAAAACGCGCTGCGCGCCGAATCATCCAACGCGCTTTCGTCCTGATGGGGCGGGATAAGATTTTGCGGCACCAAATTCGCGAGTCCCAACTCACGACGCTTTGGATTGTGGAAGATTGGGAGCTCGAGTGGACCGTGTGTTTCCACCGCGGGCGGTTTGAAATGGAGCGGCGGCCGGCCAGGCATCCGGACGTGACACTTTCATGGGCCACCGCCGAGGAGTTTTTCCAACAAGTCGACCGCTCGGGTGATGCCAGTATAGAGGTTCAGATTCTTCCCGCGCAGGAACATCGCCGCCTTTTCGAAACGCTCTTGCGCGGCTTTTTTGCTTGCCTCCGCCACGTCCTGGCGAATCCTGTCGATGATGTGGGCGAGAGCCTGCTGTGAATTTGCCGGTAGGGTTTGCGAAATTGCTATTTTCCTATAGACTGCATTGGAAAGTATTTCTTTGAATTTGCGGCAAAAGGCCCGGGGGACACATGGATCCTTCAACCATCTGGACAGAAACTAACCTGCGGGTCCGTTACGTCGAGACGGATCAGATGGGAGTGGTCTACCACGCAAACTTCCTGGTTTGGTTTGAAATCGGGCGAACGGACTTCTGCCGTCAGCACGGGTTTGTCTACCGCGAAATGGAGGACGAGGATGGCTTGTACATCATGGTGGCGGAAGTGCGTTGCCGGTATAAAGCGCCTGCCCGCTACGATGATGAGATCATGGTGCGCACTTGCTTAAAGGAATTCCGTCGACGCGTTCTGGTTTTCAGGTACGAGGTTCTCCGGCCACTTACAGACGAACTTTTGGCGGAGGGGGAGACCGTACACGTGATCACAGACCGTGACGGGCGCCCGCGCTCCCTGCCCGAGAAGTACCGCGAACTGTTTTTGTCAGCCGTAAAGGCAAAGGAGCCCAGTCCGCGCTGAGGGTGTCACCAAGACGAGATTTTTGTTCGCACCTACGAAGCTTATGCCCGATACGATACTCCTCAATGGTCAGCGACTTACGCGGCGCGATTTTTCCGGTGTGGTTCTGGGAAATCACCGTGTGGGACTATCCCCGCGCGCGCGCGTGGCAATGCAGAGATCGCGCGCCTGGGTGGAAAAGATCATCGCGGAAAAGCAGGTGGTTTATGGCGTGACCACGGGTGTGGGAAGCCTTTCCACCGAACACATTGACCCGGCGGCAGCTCGCGAACTGCAACTCAACGTGGTCCGAAGTCACTCCTGCGGCGTAGGTGAACCGTTGGGTGCGCCGGAGACGCGGGGCTTGCTCCTGTTGCGCGCTAACACGCTGGCGCGCGGTCTTTCCGGCGTGCGGCCCCTCATTGCCGAAATGCTCTGCGCATTTTTGAACCATGGCGTACATCCAGTTGTCCCCCGGCGTGGTTCCGTGGGCGCAAGTGGTGATCTGGCGCCGCTCGCCCATGTGGCGTTGGCGCTGGTCGGCGAGGGTGAGGTCGTATTTCGGGGCCGGCGGCAGCGCGCGGCGGCGGCGCTCAAATCGCTAGGAATAAAACCCCTGACCCTGGAGGCGAAAGAGGGACTTTCGCTTGTAAACGGAACACAAGCCATGCTTTCCGTCGGACTGCTTGCCTTGCGCGAGGCGGAGATTCTTACCAATACAGCGGACGTCGCCGGCGGTCTATCGCTGGATGCACTGCGCGGTTCCACGCGCGCGTTCGACGAACGATTGCACGCAGCGCGGCCTCATCCGGGGCAGATCATATCCGCCCGCAACTTGGTCCGGCTCAATCGCGGAAGCACCATCAACAGATCCCATCAAGGCTGCTCGCGCGTGCAGGACGCGTACAGTCTGCGCTGCATGCCGCAGGTTCACGGCGCGGTGCGCGACGCGTTGAGCTACGCACGACAGGTTTTCGAGATCGAAATGAACAGCGCCACGGATAATCCCCTGGTCTTTGCCAACGAGGGTGACGTCATTTCCGGCGGAAATTTTCATGGCCAACCGCTGGCCTTGGCGCTTGACCTGATGGCCATTGCCCTAACCCAACTCGGCGGAATCGCGGAAAGGCGTGTCGATCGCATGGTAAACCCGCTCACCTCCGAGCTTCCAGCGTTTCTTACCCGCTCACCCGGCCTGGAGTCGGGACTCATGCTGGCGCAGGTAGCCGCTGCCGCGTTGGCATCGGAGAACAAAGTGCTGGCGCATCCTGCGTCGGCCGATTCCATCCCGACTTCCGGGAACAAAGAAGATTTCGTAAGCATGGGCATGGCGGCCGCATTGAAGCTGCAGCCGGTCATCGCCAACGTGAGGAACATTCTAGCCATCGAACTACTTTGCGCTTGCCAAGCTCTGGACCTACTCGCGCCACTCCGTTCGGGGAAATTGGCGGAGCAAGCGCGGGAGCTGGTTCGCAAGGTCTCGCCGCATATCACCAAAGACCGGCCCCTGTACGCCGACATTGCGCGCCTCGCCGGCCTGATTTCGGAGGGCGCGCTCTCCGGCCTCATTACGCCGGATAGCCAAGACTGACGTTCCATGCCTGCCATTTCCGCAACTATCATCACCCACAACGAAAGCGCCAACATCGCGCGCGCCATCCGCTCGCTTTCCTGTGCCGACGAGATTGTGGTGATTGACTCCGACTCCACCGATGGCACGCGTGAGATCGCGGCGGGGTTGGGCGCCCGGGTGATCACCCACGCATGGGCGGGTTTCGCCGCCCAGAAAAACATCTCCAGCGCAGAAGCTCATTATGATTGGATCCTCAGTCTCGATGCCGACGAAGAGTTAGACCCCAAGGCACAGGCCGCAGTTCTGGAATGGAAGAGCTCCGATCCCTCTGGCGCCGCGTATCAGTTCGCCCGGCGGGCCCAATACCTCGGGCGATGGATTCTACACTCGGGGTGGTATCCTGACTACAAACTTCGCCTTTTCGACCGCCGCCGCGGCCACTGGGAGGGCGCTTACGTGCATGAGTCAGTGGTGGTCGACGGTCCCGTTGCCACGCTGCCGGGAGAGATTCTTCACTACACGTGCAATTCTCTGGAGGAACATCGCCAGCGGATTGAGTTCTACACGGATTTAGCCGCGAAGGAAATGTTTGAGCGAGGCGAAAGGGTCAGTCCTCTGCGGCGAATGCTAGGCCCTCCCTGGATTTTTTTGAGCTCGTACTTGTTTCGATTGGGAATGATCGATGGCCGGCCGGGTTACCTAATTGCCAAGATGGCAGCGCGGTACGTGCAAAGAAAGTTCGCAAAGCTGGATGAAATGCGAAAGGGCCTGCGTACATAACAATGAATTCGCCTCCACTGCTCAGAATCGCCCACATTGATACAGGCCTGAGCCTGCGCGGCGGCCAGCGGCAAATGCTGATGCTGGCGCAGGGCTTGCGCGCGCGCGGGCACGAGCAGGTCATCGTATGCCCGGAGGGGAGTAGCCTGGAAGACCGGGCGCAGCGGGATGGATTTGGCGTTTTCTCCTTGCCTGCGTACGACCCGGGGCACGCTTTCGGGATTTTACTTTGGCGCCAGCAGCTCAAAACCTGGGCTCCGAAAATCCTGCACGCGCACGACGGCCGTGGGCAAACCCTCGCCTGGCTGGCCTCCCTGGGAATGCCGGTTTGGCGCGCTGCCAGCCGCCGCGTGATTTTTCTTCCTTCTGACCGCTGGACCTACCGCCTTAAGTACGGCCACACGTGCCACGCAGTGGTAGCCGTCTCTGAGAACATCCGGGACCTTTCCGTACGGGCCGGCGTGCCCCGCGAGCGGATCACCGTCATACCGGACGGAATTGAAATTCCCGCGGCGTTACCCAGTCATGCAGAGAAGCTGCGCCTGCGAAATTTGTGGCAATGCAAGGATGAGGAGTTCGTCGTAGGTCTGTTGGGCGCAACCACTCCGGAAAAGGGACAGGATTTGGCGCTTGCCGCCCTTGATCTCCTCGCCAATAAATTGCCCCTAACGCTGATGGTCTTCGCCGGCGGTGAATCCGGTATGCCCGACGCCGAATTGATTCACAGTGCCAGCCCCGACCGCGCTCGGATTATTCGCCTCGGCTCCATTGAGAATCTTACCAGTTTCTTCCCAGCCCTCGACCTCTTCATTATGCCTTCGAAAGCTGAGGGCCTTGGTTCCTCAGCCTTGTGGGCGATGGCATACGGCCTCCCAGTGGTTGCAACGCGTGTGGGCGGCCTTCCGGAAATTGTGGTTGAGAATGAGACTGGCTGGCTGATTCCGCCTGGTTCACCGCAGGCATTGGCTGATGCTATTTTGCTGGCCTCCCGGGATCGCGAAAAACTAGTCCAGTTCGGGCGCAATGGCCGCAAACGGGCCGAGGGGTTTTCTGCTGCTATAATGGTCAGCCGCACGGAAACTCTCTATCATCACCTAGTTTGCGGCGGACTACCCTAGGTACTAGATTCGAAACTCGAAACCCTTTGCTTAGCTCGCGAGTTTCGATTTTCGATTTTTGAGTTTCGGACCCTCCTGGCATCTGACACTTGGAGCAGCATCGCGTGGCCACGGCGTACATTATTACCGGGCTTTTTGGTCTTGTATTCGGAAGCTTTTTGAATGTTTGTATTTCCCGTCTGCCACGGGGGGAGTCAATTGTCTTTCCCCGCTCGCATTGCCCACGCTGCAACCACGCTATTCGTTGGTACGACAACATCCCGCTGATCAGTTTTCTGGTATTGCACGCTCGTTGCCGCGATTGCCATGCATCGATTTCACCGGTTTATCCCACGGTTGAAGCCTTAACAGCCTTGGTCTTGGTTTTGACTTTTCGCGAATACGGATTGGGGGCGGAATTCATTAAGTACGCTCTGTTCTCCCTGTTGCTGATCGTTCTCATTTTTACGGATTTGCTCGACCGGCGCATTCCCCACGCCGTAACGATATTCGGGATCTGCTTGGGACTCGTGCTCAGCTTCTTCATTCCGGCCGATGATCGGCCACTCGGCTGGATTTTCCGCCATTGGGACATCAATCTTGCAGGTTTCGCCGCGTCGGTCGCGGGCGCCGTCGGGGGAGCTTTGGTGGGGGGTGGGCTCTTCTACACTGTGGGCGAGGCTTTCTATTACTTGGGCGGCAGGGAGAAGGAATATCTGGGGTTCGGAGACGTCATGCTGATGTTGATGGTGGGGACATTCCTTGGTGTGCCTTTGACTCTGATGACAATTCTGTTGGGCTCGCTCGGGGGATCGGTCATCGCCCTGGGCATGATGGCCATAAGTTCTCGCTTCCGCGGTTATGCCTGGCCGTATGGCACATTTTTGGGAATTGCCGCAATCTACGCCACCTTGAACGGGGCATGGCTTCTCGACTGGTATCTGCGCTGGTCGGGGATCTCGGGCTAAAAATGAATCCACCTATCAACTCTCAGCATATGATGTTGCTCCTTGGCGGGGCCGTGCTGGCGGTCTGCGTCCTGATCCTGGGAGTTTATCTCCTGCAAAAATCTGTTCACCGCGCCTTGAAACCCGACGAACCCAGCCGCGCCAAGGTGCGCGTGCAAGACGAAGCCGCCTTCACGCTCGCGACCGTGAAGGCCGTCATCACGCAGTTGAAGACCGACCAGCAAGCAACACAGGGAAAACTTGTTGCGGCGGAGCGCCGCGCCGATGAGAATGCTCGCAAATTCGATCTCATTGCCCGCGAAGTTGACTTCGGCTTGATGATTTTTGATGCCGAAGGTTTTATAGCTTTTTCCAATCCTCTGGCACGCAAGCTCCTTGCCGTGGATACATGGTCACGCCGCCGCTATGGGGAGACGTTCCACGACATTCCCGTCTTGTCAAAACTTATCGGCGAAAGCTTCGAAACCGGGGCGGAAACCCGAAAGAAGACCATCGAATTCCGGGGCTATGACGAATGTAAGGGCTGGGTTGAACTTTCCGTGCTAACGACTCGCGACCGCAGCGGGGCTATTGATATTGTTGCCTGCGTATTGCGGGAAGTTGGGCCACCTGCGCCGCAGGCCCCGGTAGGGGCCAACCGTGAGTAGCCGCAGGTTTTAACTTGTGGATAGCAAAACCCACCCGGCCTCCAACCCCAACGGGGTTGATCAAACGAATGTTCGGCCCCTCCAGGACCGGACCTACCCTTTCGGTTTCCCTTTCGCCAGGTTTCATCTATGGCGACTCACGTTATCCCGCTTCGCGGCACTCGCGATGCACTCCTCGCAGTCAATCTCTTCAAATAACATGAGCAATCGACGGGTTAGTGTTCCTAGTGCGGCTTTATTGCTTCAGCCACTTAATCAGGTTTTGGAAAATCCTCAAGCCATCCTGCGAATATTGGGTGGGCAGCGAGGCGCGTTCAGGATGAGGCATTAGACCGAGCACCAGGCCGGTTTCATCAGTAATGCCGGCGACGGCGTCGGGGGAGCCGTTCGGGTTGCTCGGGTAGTCCATTGTCGGCTGTCCATGTTCATCAGCATAATGGAAAACGGCGCGCGCCGTGGATGGCGAACCGGAGGCGCAGATCAAGGGGCGTCCCTCTCCGTGGGCGGACGGCATCTCCAGCACCTGCCCGGCCAAGCCCTCGGTCCACGCACATCTTTGCGTGGAAACAATCAGCCGGATCTTGCGATCTTCAAAGCGCGCCGATTGATTTTCAATCAGCGCCATCGTGCGTTGCCCGGGGGTCCGGCCTGGCAGAATTCCGGCTTCGGTAAGGACCTGGTAACCATTACAGATTCCCAGCAAAGGCTTGTGGGCGTCCAGAAAGCGCACCAGTTGGTCGCGCAGCCGGGCCACGAGCATGGTGGCGAAAATCCTTCCCGCGCCCAGATGGTCGCCATAGGAAAACCCGCCCGGAACCACAGCCGCTTGATAATCGTCGAGCCGGCACTCGCCTCCGATTAAATCCTTCAAAAGGAGCAGTTCAGCTTTGCCACCCGCCAGCTCAATCGCGGCGGCGGTTTCTTCGTGGCAATTCGTTCCGGGAGCATAAAGAATGGCGGTTCTCGCCTCACTCATTTCACCACCTCGCGAAATGTTTCACTCCAACTCGCAGCTAATTGCGACACAGCTTCTTCCCATATCACGGTGCCATGGTCCACAAATGTCAACCGGGGCTCCGCGGTTACGTGGCCGAGAAACTGATGGGGGATGCCGGCAAGGTGTGCGCGAACTTCGAAGTCCGGCGGTACCTCGAGCAAGCATGATCCGATGAATTCGCCAAAGAGGAATCCGTCGCGCCGCAGGGCCTGGATGTCTTCGAAATCCACCCGCGCACCGAGACCAGACCCGAAGGCACCTTCAAAGAGGCGCAGCAGGATCCCACCCTCAGCGATGGCGGAAGCGGAAACATAGCGGCACCGGGCATGGAGTTCCAGGAGGTAGTCCCACTGCACCTTCATGGAAATGGGGTCATAGGCGTCAAACAATCGATTCCCACGCTGCCCAAAGCAGTCAGCATAAACCGTGCCCCCTAGAGCATCCGCGTCGTAACGGCCCAGCAGCAGCAGGCGATTCCCGGCGCGCTTGAAATCCTTCGTGACCACCGTTTTCACATCACCGACGCGGCCCATAGTGGCCACGGCGAGGGTGGGAGGCACATCGATCCTCTTCCCCCCGGTCTCAAAGGTTCCCGAGCTCGAATCCTTACCGGAGATAAACGGCACACCGAGTTGAACCGAAAGACGAGCGATGGCTTCTACCATCTCCACGAGGTCGAAGGCGGTTTCCGGACGCACGCGAGGCGTATAGAAGTTATCGCAAAGAACCATTTGATGATAATCAGCGCCGGCCGCAACCGCTTTGGTAATGGCTTCCTGCATCATGAGGCGTGCCATGGCGGCGGGATCGATCTCACCGTAGAAGGGATTGAAAGCCAGCGTGGTGATTATTCCGTCCGGCTTCCCCCGCAGGGGCGCTGAGACGTAAATGTTGGTGGGCATGCGATGGTTTTTGCCGGCATAAGAGCCCACCGCTGTTCGGCCCTGCACGGTGGAATCATAGCGCGTGCCCGCGGGACTTTGATCTGCGCAATGATAGTGAGACAAGACGCGCCGGACGGCACTATCCCAGTCCACCCTAGTTTGAGGCTCAGAAATCCTCAAGGGGACAAGATGTCGCATTGGCCGGGCCGTGGGTGTTGGATCAATCGGGCATGCGCGCCAGAGAAAAACCATGTTCAGGTCGACCACTATTTCGCCTTGCCACCTCGCCTGCAAGCGGCCCGTGTTGGTGAAGCTGCCGAGGACGCAAGTGGCCACTTCGAAGCGGCGCAAAATCGCCTTCGCTTCTTCCAGCTTGTCCGGCGGCACGGCCATCAGCATCCGCTCCTGCGATTCGGAGAGGAGAATCTCCCACGCGGTCAAGCTCTCATCTTTCAGCGGCACGGCATCCAAGTTGATTTCGACGCCCGTGTCAGATCCCATTTCGCCGACGGCGCAAGAAATGCCGCCTGCACCGAGGTCCGTAATCGAACGGATACATTCGCGGTCGCGCAGTATGGGGATCGCCGTGGTGAATTTCCGCTCGGTGATGGGGTGGCCGATTTGGACGGCGGCCGACTCCTTTTCCAAAGTCTCGCCGGTCATGGCGGCGGAGCTGGCGGTGGCGCCGTGGACGCCATCGCGGCCTGTGGCGCCGCCAAATAACACCGCAATGTCGCCAGGTTTGGGCTGGTCTTTGCGCGCATATTTCTTCGGCAAGAGGCCCAACGAATGTCCCAGGGCAAAGCACTTGGCGTAGCCCGGATGACACCGATAGATGGGGTGCATCATGGGAATGCCCATGGGGTTCATGTAGTAAGCCGTGGCCCGGATTGACTCCGCTACAATCAATTCCGGATGGAGCGCCCCCACTGGCACATCGTTTTCGGGCGTCCGCGGGTCCATGGTGCCCATAACTGTTGTACCCCCGATCGGATACGCACCTTTGCCAAAGCCCAGGGTGTCGCGAATCACGCCCCCGTGTTTGGTGGCGATTCCCCCAAAGGGTGCGATTGGAGCTGGGGAAATTGTGCGTCTCACCTTTAATGGTCACGACCCATCCATCTACAAAATCCATTCCCCCGGCGTTATCGGTGAAGGAAGAAACTACAAGAGGATGATTGATTTCACGAGTGGCGGCCATGAGCTTCTCTAATAGGCCCAGACTCTTCCACGTGGTGTGGTAGCAGTGATCGCTCCAGCTCTGCACCACAATCTCAATCTCCGCATCTGTGTAAGACCGGCCGCGCTCATGCTCGTGTGCCTGAATCACTTTCATCTGCGAGAGCGGGGCGTACCAGGACCGTTTCCGCGACAACGCCACAAGTTCGTCATCACTGAGACCCTGCAATGAAACCCTGTCGACCGGGTCAGGCTTTCCACTCGGCTGAAGCGTGTTCAAGACTTCGTGAGGCTCGCGAATCCTCTCAACTATTTTGTTGTAGAGGAAGCGCGCGGCGAGGCTTTTGGCCTCGGCATCATCGAGCCCGCAGAATTGATACCGCCGGCTCAAGCGAGCAAATTGCAATCCGTTTTCCCCCAGCGCGTGCGCGCCGGCGAGAATCGAAGGCGTCTCCGGATCGGTGACGGCGGGACGATAGGCAATCTCCACAATGGGCCCTTGTTGGGGATCGAGCTGCGATGCTTCCGCCGGAACCTGATAAAGGGGGTTAACGAGCAGAGGAATCAAATGCTCCAGGTTAAAGGATCCTTCCAACCATACGACCCGTTCAATCATTACGTTCGTCAATTCGGTGTATCCGCGCCGATGGAAAAAGCTCAGCCAGTTACGGGCTTCGGGGTCATCTTGGGAGAGAGTATAGATGCTATGGATCGCCATCTTCGCCTCAACGATAGGATTCGGGTTCGACTGGGCTCATCTCGGGTGAAGGTACTGGTCTTGCGCTCACCGAGTTCAAGGTGCGCCAGACTATTGCCGCCGTCTGTAATCCCCGGGGTAGGAGCAAACTCACAGGGGAAATTCAATGCCACAAGTCAGCGGTCCATTATAGCTGGGAAGAGCAGCCTTCGTCTCTAGTAAGCATGCACGATAGAGGAGTCAAAAAGCAGAGGTGCCGCGGTTGTCCCACCCTACGACAAAACCCGGAGCCTGGAGGGACATGATACGATACCGGGGTCAAATGACAGGAGCGCACGGCCATGATGCCCGCGTTACACCCGCGTGATCCTCGACGGGGGGTCCAAAGAGCACCTTTTAACTAAAGGAGAGTTGATTTCGAACGTTAATGAGCGTAGATTCTCTTTAGGGATCGACCGCGCTGCCCCTCGAGGAAGGGTGTTATGGGAATGAGTTTCAAAGTTTTCGTCATGGGATCGGTGCTCGTCTTTCTGGCCGCTGCGAGTGGCAATGCCCAGCAGAAACCAGATGCAAACAATAACTCACTAGGTGACATCGCACGCCAGCTCAAAGCACAGAAAGCCAAAGACCCCAAGCCGGCAAAGGTCATTACCAACGATGACATTTCTAGACCCAAGGATGCCGGGACCGGATCCGCCGCCGGCGGGCAGGGGAAGAGCTATGCCGAAGCCGCTTCGGAAGGATCGGGGGGCCCCGCGCAAGCTCACGATGAGACATATTACCGCTCGCGCCTTAGCAGCCTGCAAGGCCAACTCGATACCCATAAGCGCGAACTCAACGTGCTGCAAGAGAAGCTCGGGCAGAATCAGATGCAGTTTTATCCTGACCCTAACAAGTCCCTCCTGCAACAGTACTCGCGCGACGATATTAATAAACTGACAACGGAAATCGATGCGAAGAAACAGCAGGTTGCTGATGACGAAAAGGCCATCGGGGATTTGCACGACCAGCTCCGCCATGAGGGCGGTGATCCCAGTTGGTTGCGTTAAGGGAGGGGCGCATGGGCAGGATTACTCTGCTATTCACGGTTCTTTTCCTCAGCGCGGCCTTGCCGCTCCTCGCCCAACCTCAGCAGCAGGATTCGCTGGGGGATCTGGCGCGACAGCTTCGAGATCAGAAAGACAAGAACGCCAAAAAGGCCATCAAGATCTTTACCAACGATAATCTCCCCGCGCCAATCCCGGGGGAGGCGGTCAACTTGCAACCGGCTCAACCTGCCCCCGAAGAGCATCTGTCCACTCCCGGGCAAACCAGCTCCAAACCCAATAGTACCCCGTCCGCCGAGACGACCAGCAGCAACCAGCCCGAGTCTCCGGACGACAAAGCCAAAACGCGGGATTACTGGCAAGGGAAATTCAAAGCGGCCCGCCAGGAAGTAGCAAAAGCAAAGGAGTTGCAAGAACTGTCGGAAGACGAATTGAATCTGTTGGATATCCAGCAGGTGCGGGAGATTGATCCTAGCGCCAAAGCGGACCTCACCGCCAAAGTGCAGGCCAAGCAATCAGAGGTTGATATAGACACGGCCACGACAGAAGCCGCGCAGAAGGCGCTTGATGACCTGGAGAAGGTCTTCAAGGATAGCGGAGCTCCAGATGATTGGAGCCAGACCGATTAGCCGTAACGTTACATCTTCTCGCCCAAATGCAGGGCAGCAACGCCTCCCGTAAAATTCACATAGCGCACTTGGCGAAAACCAGCTCCTCGCAGCATTTCCGCCAAAACCTTTTGCTCCGGGAACTGTGCAACCGAGTCGGGCAGATAACGGTAAGGACCTTCGACTCCTGAGATCCACGCACCGATGCGTGGGAGGACGCGTCTAAAATAGAACCGAAAAACCGGGCCGAAAATCGGCCAACGAACTTGCGAGAATTCCAGGATGGCAAGGCGTCCACCGCTCTTCAAGACGCGCCGCATTTCTTCGATTCCCCGGCCGTAACTGGCCAAATTGCGAAATCCGAAAGCCGACGTGACCGCGTCCAGCGAGGCATCGCCGAAGGGCAGGCGCAGCGCGTCAGCTTCCAGGAAGTGTACCCGCCGTGCTTGCGCACCAGATTTGACACGCGCGATCGCCAGCATGGGATGGCAAAAGTCCGCCCCCATCACCAACCCTTGTGAATGGCGGCCCAGGCAAAAACTCAAATCGCCCGTTCCGCAGCAAAGATCGGCAACGCGTGAACCGGGGCGTGCCAGGATGTCCTGGAGGGCGCCCGCCGTGGCCCGGCGCCACGCGATATCGCGGCTCAGAGAAAGGAAGTGATTTAGAAAATCGTAGCGATGCGCAACCGCAGCAAACATGCTGCGCACCGCGGCGCTGGCGGAGGCTTCATCGTGGCCCGAACCCAGAGGGCTTCCCTGCCCGGGCGCGCGCGCGGCACTAATCATTCCACACTCCGCCCTGAACATCGCGGTAAGCCGTCACCACCACCCTATCAGGGACATCCGGCGTAACGCGCACTTTGCCAATGCCTTCCGGCAAGACCCAATGGATTTTCCCACCCACCGCTTTCTTATCACGAGGTAGGAGTCCCAAAACCCTTATTTGGCTGATGCCGCGAATCCGTGGCAGGGGACCCACGGCGCGCACTAAGTGGGCGATCCGTTTGCCGACGGCAGGATCAAGGACGCCGAGGAGTTCCGCCAAGCGAGTAGCCATTAACATTCCCCACGCCACGGCCTCACCGTGCAGAAAGCGTCGGTACCTGGTGGCCTCTTCCAACGCGTGGCCGAAAGTATGGCCTAAATTCAGGACGCGCCGCAGACCCGCTTCGCGCTCGTCACGGCTTACTATGTCAATTTTCACTTTCGCGGCGCGCGCCACGAGTGCTTCAAGGAGCGGTGTGTCCCCCATCCGCAGCCCCGTCACTTTTCCTTCCAGCCAACCAAACAACGCAGGGCCCGAAAGAATCGCGTGTTTGACCGCTTCATAGACGCCCGATTGAAATGCCCGTGGCGGAAGCGAGGCCAGCACCGCGGGATCAGAGACCACCACACGGGGCGCGTAGAATGTGCCCACTAGGTTTTTCATGGCGCCGACATTAACGGCCGTTTTTCCCCCCAAGGCACTGTCCACCTGTGCCAGAACCGTAGTTGGCGCCTGCACGTAATCAATCCCGCGCATGTAAGTTGAAGCTACAAACCCGCCCAGGTCTCCTACAACACCGCCGCCCAACGCCACCAGGAGTGATCGCCGGTCGGCGCCATGTTCCAGAAGTTCGAAGGCAATGCGCCCCGCCATGGCAAGGCTCTTGGAACTCTCGCCCGAAGGGACCAGGATGGGACGCGCGCCGGCCGAGCCTGCATCACGCACAAACTTCTTGCCCCATCTTGCCCACAGGCTGGGTTCAGTGAGCACGAAGGCGGAGGTGTACCCCTTCAAGCGGCGCAGCGTGCGCCACGCTCCACGCCCAACCATTACCTCATATTCGCCTGCACTCGATTTCACTTCCAGCCGCCGCATAAGCCTCCCAAGGGTTGTCCCCGGTAGAAACCCATTCCTACAAATACCATGCAGCCCCGAGACCGGCAACTGTTGAAACAGCCACGCATGGTATTTCTTCGCCCGCGATTTTACGTTGATGAAACCCAGCGTGCGCCGCACTGGAGTGCGGTACCTGGAGCTACAGCACTCCATCAAGGCCCCTGCGGCGCATCTCAAGTAAGGCGGGTAAGCCGAATTTCACGCAGGACGCAGTCTGTAAAGCTCCGCGCGACAACCACCGCGATGAGAAATCAGCGTGAGCATGGTGGTACTTGTTGCGGAGCGGACCGGCCATCGCTATGATGTAATATCCATGGTAGTGGTCAAGGACAGCGGTGTGGACTTTGTGGTTCTCGGCGGTGGGATTGCCGGGATGCGGGCTGCTATTGAACTTTCCCGGGGCGGACGTGTTCTTGTCCTCACCAAGGATGACCTGTATGAATCCAGCACCGAGTACGCCCAGGGAGGCATTGCCGCGGCGTTGGGCGAAGACGACGAGGTCACACTTCACCTGCACGACACGCTGCTTGCCGGCGACGGACTTTGCCGCGAAGAAGCCGTGCGCGTGCTGGTTGAGGAAGGCCCAAAGCAAATCCAGCAGCTCATCGATTGGGGTATGCGCTTCGACCGCAACGGCACAAAGCTGGCGTTCACGCGCGAGGGCGCGCACAGCCGTTCGCGCATTCTACACGCCCATGGAGATTCCACGGGCAGCGAGATCCTGCGCGCGCTGATGGCGAAGGCCCGGACACTCCGTTCCATCCAATTGCAATCTCATGCTTTTGCCACCGAACTGGCGCTGGATGGCGGCAAGGTGTGCGGGGTAACTTACCTCGACGCCAAAAGCTCCCTGCCCCAGCGCATCCCGGCCAACGCCGTATTACTGGCTACCGGCGGGTTGGGTCACGTCTACAAGGAAACCACCAACCCTTCGGTGGCCTGCGGCGACGGCGTGGCCATGGCATATCGGGCTGGTGCGCTTCTGAGTGACATGGAGTTCGTGCAGTTTCATCCCACTGCGTTGTTCGTGAAGGGGGCGCCCCGATTTTTGCTTTCGGAAGCTTTGCGTGGTGAGGGGGCATACCTGCGCAACCTGCTGCTGGAGCGCTTCATGCCGCGCTACCACGAGGCCGCCGAATTGGCGCCGCGTGACGTGGTGGCTCGCGCCATCATCCTGGAAATGCAGAAGACGCGCGGAGAGTTTGTTTACCTGGACCTGACGGGCCTTGACCCCGAACATGTCAAGAAGCGCTTCCCGCGGATTTTCTCCACTTGCCTGAAGTACAACATCGATATCACTGCCGACCTGGTTCCTATTCGTCCCGCCGCCCACTACTCCATGGGAGGCGTGGCGACGGACCTGCATGGCGCCACTTCGCTGCCGGGGCTTTTCGCCGCCGGAGAAGTCGCCTGCACCGGCGTCCATGGCGCCAACCGCTTGGCCAGCAATTCTCTACTGGAAGGGTTAGTCTTCGGCGCTCGATCCGCTGTGGCCATTCTCAACAAGCACACTCCGGCGCCCTTTCCTTCTTCCCCGTCGAATCCGCGCGCGGAATGCTCCCAATTGGCGGCGCCCTTGCCGTCAACACCGCCCCCAACCGATTTTCAAAAAACAGTGGATGAAGCACGCGCCATCCTGTGGGACAAGGTCGCCATCATTCGCAACGGTAAGCACCTTTCCGAGGCGGTAAAACGCCTGGCTGAACTCTCCCTGCCGCCCCCCCTTCAACCTTCGCGCCAAACCCATGAAGCCTGGAATATCCTTACTGTTGCCCGCCTCATCGCGCGCTGCGCTTGTGCGCGCGAGGAGAGCCGCGGCGCTCACTACCGATCAGACTTTCCCCTGAAGAATGAAACCAAACCTCCCCGGCATTCATACCTTTCCAGGAATTCTGCTCCCTTCTTTGAGTAATAATTCCCATTCTTTGCCGTGTAAGTTAAACTGCAGTTTAGGGATTTTCACACCTAAGCCGGTTCAGGGTAAGAGAGAATACAAATCAGAAGGAGGAACATCATGCTTCTGCGCTCTTCGCATGCCCGTCAGTTGACTTTGCTGGTGGGACTGATAGTGTTGGGGGCAGCGCCATTGCTGGCCGACTCTCCCCTCTACGATTTCACGCTTCCTTCGATCGATGGCAACGCGATCTCACTCTCGACGTACAAGGGAAAAGTTATACTCCTCGTTAACGTCGCCAGCCGCTGTGGCTACACGCCTCAGTATTCCGCTCTGGAATCTCTATACGAGAAGTACAAGGATCAGGGTTTGGTGATATTGGGTTTCCCGGCCAATAACTTCGGCGCACAAGAACCCGGCACGAACGCGGAGATTAAAACCTTCTGCTCCACTAAATACAACGTGACCTTCCCCATGTTTTCTAAGATTTCCGTAAAGGGTGATGACATGACACCCCTCTATCAGTTTCTCACCCAGAAGGCCAACCCGTCAGTGGGCGGCGAGATTAAGTGGAACTTCACCAAGTTCCTGGTGAACCGCAAGGGCCACGTCATGGCACGGTTTGAGCCTGCGGTCACACCGGACTCTCCCGAGGTTGTAGCGGCAGTTGAGAAGCTCTTGAAGCAGTAGGGTCCGCAGCGGAAAAGCCCTTCATGTCGTTCAGTCGCCCCGTCGTGATTCCCGCGAAGCG
Organism: uncultured Acidobacteriota bacterium; assembly: GCA_963825395.1. Classification (GTDB taxonomy): domain Bacteria; phylum Acidobacteriota; class Terriglobia; order UBA7540; family UBA7540; genus Bog-366. Next base: position 45,626 of record CAWGTQ010000053.1, read on the forward strand.
GGATAACGCGAGTCGGCATAGGTGAAACCTGCGGGAGCGTAAACCGAGAGATCAATCAGGCCCTGGAAATGTCAAACCTTAGGTGGTTCAACCGGTCGGCTGACAGGTTGGGAGGGGGCAGGTGGGCTTTGCTGTCCGCAGGTGGAAGCCTGTGCCTACCCACGGTTGGCCTCTAACCGGGTATGCCACACCCAAAGGCTGTTCATGCGTGGTTCGCCATGTTGCCAGGGATGGGTTCAGGAAAGATGCTATTTTGCGTGCGGTGATTTCTCAAGGTCGGCGAGGGTGGCAAGAACGACGCGACCGACAATCGTTAAACTCAGCTGGACTGCAATGTTCCATAGTATCTCTTGCCGTATGCCAGTATCCATCTTCAGGGTTAAAGTCAATCAGGTCCACTGCGGCCACGCCAGCGTTCACGAAGGGAATGTGGTCGTCGGCGACACTCGTCGGAGAGTCCAAGAAATATTTCGCGTAGCCGAGCCGGTGGGCGGCGGCGAACACCGTATCGGTTAACCAGGATGTGGAGTTATCCTCGCGGTGGATAACCAGGTTGGAATCACCGATCATATCCACCAGGATCATCGCCTGGATGCGCCCCAGTTCGCCCGCGGAAGATAGCTTTTGAACCAAATGGCGGCTGCCGTACAAACTGTCGGTATCGGTCCACTCGCGCACGGCTTCTTCCCCGTCAAAGAAAACCAGCCAATAGGTCAATGCGTGCTTGCGCCCGTGTAATTCACGCGCCAGCTCCAGGAGTAGCGCGGCGCTTGACGCCCCGTCATTCGCGCCGACGAAACGGAAGTTTTCAAAAAGCTTCGTGTCGTAATGGCCCGTCACCATCACGATCTTCGACTGCTCGCCGGGGAACTTGGCGATGAGGTTCGTCATGGGGATTGGGCCCAACGGAGTCGAGGCAGTAAAGCTATCCTCTTCCACTTGCGCACCGGCATCTTTGAGTTGGGCAAGGATCCAGCGCCGCGACTCCGCCAGAGCCGCTGAACCCGCGGGACGAGGCCCGAACTCCACCAAGCGCTTCAAATCCGCAAAAGCTCGCCCGCCGTTAAAGGATCCGGCCGGAGCCTCTGCGCTAAACCCGGACGGAACCGCAAGAAAGAGCAGAAGGTTGAATGCCCCAAGCCGGGTCCAGTTTCTTTGACACTTAGGCTTCGGCATTTTTCTTTTTCCGGTTTTTCTTCAGGTAAACGAGCCAGGAAAGCCCGATGCTCAAGACGTAAAGGCCCAGCAATGGAATCCAAACGACGAAGATGGTCGCCATATCATTGGTGGGGACCACGGCGGCCGCGATCACGGCCGTCAACAGGACCGCATAGCGAAAGTTCTTCAGAAGAAACTTCGGGGTAACGATGCCAAAAATCGACAGCAGCAAAATCACCACGGGCAGTTCGAAGACCAAGCCCACCGCCACCACGATGGAAATCGCCAGGTCCCAGTATTCGTTAATGGTGACCATGGGCTGAAATTGCGAGGCAAACTCCAACAGGAAACGGAATGCCTTGGGCAAAGCCAGTTTGTAAGCGAAAAAACCGCCGGACATGAACAGGCCGCTGGTTAGCAGGACAAATGGCCAAATGTATTTCTTTTCGTTGCGGTAAAGTCCGGGCGAAATAAACAGCCAGAGCTGAAATAAGACATAGGGCGAGGCCAGAAAAATCCCCCCCATAATGGAAAGTTTGATGTAAAGGTTGAAGGGATCGACGGGGTTTGTGTAAACAAGCTGTGCGGGCAAGTGCAGTGCACGTAGCGTATCGGTTAGAGGCTTCGCCATGTAGGCGTAAATGGCATCGCGTTTCCAAAAGCAAATACCGGTTGTGACAATGATGGAGTAAATGCTGTGCAGCAGCCTGACCCTGAGTTCCTCGAGATGCTCGAGGAACGACATCTGCTTACCGTTCAGTTCCACTTCCTCAGGGTCGGGGTTCGGTTTCTTTGGGGGTGGGTTCGGGATCGTGATGCCCATAAGTGGAGGTCGTGTCGGGACCGTTTTCGGGTAAGCGGTCCAAATTCTTGATTTCCTCTTCCAGTGAATTCTTTAGTTCATTTGAAGCGCGGCGCAACTCTCCCAAACCCTTGCCCAAAACACGAGCGATTTCAGGTACTTTCTTGGGTCCGAAAAGGAGGTAGGCAATGAACAGAAAGAACCCGATCTCAAGAAACCCGCCGCCAAACAAAGTGCGCCTCCATTGGGATCATAGGCAAACGCTTGGGTGTTGTCAAGGCGAACTGCAGCCTTGACGCAGTGGGTAGGTCGGAAGGCCGGCAAATTGGAGAGCTGGCACTGCCCATCTGTCCACGTGCCTGCATCGAACCTTGCGCCTGCGACATGCATCCAATGACGTGGGATGGTGAAGGCCGCTTTTTGACCTGCCGGCCCTGTGCTATACTCAATCAGCAGGGTGAGGAGCTGCAAATTCATGAAACAAGCACGCCGGGTGGTTTGGTTTATTTTGTCCACGGTCCTCCTGTGTGCGCTTCTGGGAGGGGTGTACGGTCGCCAGGTTGAGGCCACCACCGGCAGCGATGACTCGGATGTCAAGGCAAGCTTGAATGCCTTCACCCGCATATACGATATCGTCGAGGCGAACTACGCCGACTCCGTCGATCCGGACACAACCATTTATGGTCCGCCCAATGGCAACACCGGCGCCATTCCTGGCGCGCTGCGAACCCTGGACCCGCATTCGAATTTTTTCGACCCTCGCGCATTTGCCCTGCTGCGTGAAGACCAGGAGGGTAAGTACTACGGCGTTGGTATGTCGATCCAATCACGCCCCGGCAAGATGGGCAAGCTGGTGACCGTAGTGGTCGCGCCGATTCCCGGGTCGCCGGCCTTTCGCGCCGGCCTGCGCCCTGGCGACCTTGTGGCGAAAGTCGATGGCAAACCCACTGACGGATTGAATACCTCCCAGGTGGCCGAAATGCTCAAGGGCCCCAAGGGCACGCAGGTTCATGTTACCATCATTCGCGAAGGCTACGACGAACCGTTGGAAGTCAACATCATCCGCGATGAAATTTCCCAAAACAGCGTTGATGACACCTTCATGATTCGGCCGAACATCGCCTACATCCACATCAGCAAATTCAACGAGAATACCAACGATGAGCTCAGCGATGCGCTGCGAAAGCTCAACGAAAAGAACTTGCAAGGATTGGTTCTTGACCTCCGTGGCAACCCCGGCGGACTACTCCAGGAGGCCGTGGAGGTTTCCGATCACTTCCTGGAAAAGAGCCAGCTTATTGTTTACCACTCGGGAAGGCATTCCCAGGAAAAGCGCTATTACGCTACCCGCGGTGACGATGGGAACGAATACCCCATTGTCGTGCTCATTAACCGCATGACCGCGAGCGCCGCGGAGATTGTCACCGGAGCCCTCCAGGATCATGACCGCGCGCTTGTGATGGGTGAGCCCAGCTTCGGCAAAGGCTTGGTCCAAACGGTATATCAGTTAAGCGAACACACCGGCTTGGCCCTGACCACGGCACACTATTACACCCCCAGTGGACGCCTAATCCAACGCCAATACGAAAACGTTTCTCTTTATGACTATTACTACCACCCTGAGCTTACCAAGCCGAATCATGCCGAGGTCCGGCTGACCGACGGCGGGCGCGAAGTTTATGGTGGGGGAGGAATCACTCCCGATATCGAGTTTGCCGATCCTAAGATGACTGCCGAGCAAGACATCTTGGTGCAGCACAACGCCTTCTTCAACTTCAGCAAATACTACCTGGGTGTTCACAAATCCATCCCCAAGGATTTCGAAGTGACAGATGCCGTTCTGGATGAATTCAAACAGTTCCTGGCAAAAGAAAAGATCCCCTTTTCCGACCAGAACTTGACGGCCAATCTTGACTTCGTCAAGAATCGTATCCGCGTTCAGTTGGTGGGCTCGATCTTTGGCGAAAATGAAGCCGACAGGATCAGTATCGCCAACGATCCACTGGTGTTGAAATCACTGGATAGCATGCCGAGGGCCAAGGAACTGATGGCCAACGCCAAGCGGTATGTTGCCAGTAAGACGCAGCGGTAGGAATCCCCCGTCGACCGGGACGAATGCCTTCCCGGGCTTTAGACGGCCCCCCCGGCTACTCCTCCCGCGCCCTTCCAACGAAATACTTGATCAATGAGAGCCCTCCGGTAATGGGGAAAAGGAGAATTTGCTTCCATATCGCGGCGCGCCCTTTGGCTTTTGCGCGGTCCAACTGGGCACTATCCCTAGCTCGAAAGACCAGCATCGCCGCGTATTTGGCAAAGTCCACTCCACACTTTTCGCATGTCCCGCCGTGTAATTGTACGTGCTTGCAGGAAGGACAAGTGTACTTCAGCGGCGTATGACACCGCACGCAAAAGGTAATCGTTTCCGAATTCTCCGTCTTGCATTTTGGGCATTGCATGGGAAACCCCCATCAGCCGGAAGAACAACCGCCACGACCGGCGCGGGAAAACCACTTCCGGCACCCGCGCCGAGCGATTATACAAGAATGAAAAGAGAAAAGGAGTTCTTGGTGGACGCGAAGGGATTCGAACCCTCGACCTCAGCGTTGCGAACGCCGCGCTCTCCCAACTGAGCTACGCGCCCAAACGGCCAGTGACCTATGGAAATATAACACAGCGGGCAAAGCGGCGCCAAGCTTCATGCAGAGTTCCGTCAAAGTCACGGGTGTTGCACACCACCAGGGCCATGAATGCACGCCGGCAAAGAGACCTCTTACCCATCCCGACATGCCGGAACCCTCGTCCAAGAAGGACGTTACCCACTACAGTTCCGCCACACCGTGAGCATTGACAAAGGGTTCGAGAGCAAGGACAATCACAGAGCTAAAATGCCTTTTGCCATCACAATTCAGAAAGGATTAATGCGCCATGCCAGAGTTTGATGCTGAGAAAGAATCCAAACAGTTTTACGCCGACATACCCGTGAAGCACGAACCCTTCTTCGTGAAGGGCGCAGGGGCTCTCGACTGGGGCATGCAGAACCGCCTGGCGCGGGTTTTCAATCCTGCCTCCGGCCGCACCGTTATGCTAGCCATCGATCACGGGTATTTTCAGGGGCCAACCACCGGCCTTGAGCGCATCGACTTGAACATTGTTCCGCTGCTCCCTTACACCAACGCCCTGATGCTGACCCGCGGCATCCTGCGGACCACTATCCCCGCTGCGTTCACGCACGGCGTGGTGCTGCGGGCAAGCGGCGGGCCGAGCATTCTCAAGGAACTCTCCAATGAGCAGCTCGCTGTCGACATTGAGGACGCGGTGCGGCTCAATGTTTCCGCCATGGCCGTGCAGGTCTTCGTAGGCGGCGAATATGAGACGCAGTCGATTCACAACATGACGCGCCTGGTGGACGCAGGCTTGCGTTACGGAATGGCTACGTTGGGTGTGACCGCGGTCGGCAAGGACATGGTGCGCAATGCCAAATACTTCCGCCTGGCTTGCCGAATGTGCGCCGAGTTGGGTGCGCAGGTGGTGAAAACCTACTATGTGCCGGAAGGGTTTGAGACCATCACGGCCTCGTGCCCCGTCCCGGTCGTGATGGCGGGTGGCAAGAAACTTCCCGAACTCGACGCGCTTTCCATGGCTTACCGCGCCGTCAGCGAAGGTGCCGCGGGGGTTGATATGGGCCGGAACATTTTCCAGTCGGACGCTCCCGCGGCCATGATTCAGGCCGTCGGAAAAGTGGTCCACGAGTTGATGAAGCCGGAGCAGGCATACGACTTCTATCAGACGCTTCGGCACGAAATGGCAGGGGTCGGGGGTTAGGTGTCAGAATCGAGACGCGAAATTCGAAAATTGAAATTCGGAGTGTAACTTGCGATTTTCGAGTTTCGTCAATCCCGGGACTTCTGACCCCTCTTAACGAGGGAAAGCATGGCAAAACCCAAAGGTTTCGAACTGTTGCGGGCTGCCGCGCCGACGGTCAGTGTCGGTATAATCACCGCCAACTTACTTTCGCTGGGCTCGGAAATCTCGCTCCTGGAGCGGACGGGCGCGAAGTTGGCTCACGTGGACGTAATGGACGGCTGCTTTTGCCCCATGATGACGGTAGGGCCGCCCTTTATCAAGGCCATCAAGACTTCCCTGCTCAAGGACGTGCACTTGATGATTGAGGAACCACTGGAAAAGGTAGGGGACTACGTCGCTGCCGGCGCGGATATCGTCACGATTCACGTGGAGGACTGCTCACATGTGCATAGGGTGCTCCAGAGGCTCGCGACCCTCACCAATGTGAACGATGCAGAACGAGGCGTCGTGCGCGGGGTGGCGCTGAATCCGGGCACACCGCTGGAAGCGCTCGAACCGCTTCTCGATGAGGTGGAATACATTCTGCTCCTTGCCGTTAACCCCGGCTGGGGCGGGCAGAAATACATCCGCGCGACGACTGAACGTATTGCCCGCGTCCGGCGCATGATTGCGGGCTCCGGCAGAAACATTATTTTAGGCGCCGACGGCGGCATCACCAGAGAGAATATCGCGGAGGTCTCTGCCACAGGCGTGGACCTGATCGTAACCGGCAGCGCCGTGTTCGATGGCAAGGCGCCGGAAGCCAACGCGCGATTTATGCTGGAGGCTGTGGCGGGAGTTCATAGCGGCCGGTAGGGCGGACCGGTTCCGCGATGTGTTAATCGGCAATCTTCGCCACGACTTTGGGAGGAAGAGGCTTTAGAGATTGGGGAAAAATGGTACAATGCTGTCATACTGAGCGAAGCGAAGGACTCCGGCATTTTGTGGGAGTCGGTGAACGGAATATGCTACGGGGGTTCTTCGCCCAACGTACGTGCTCAGAATGACAGCGCGTACGAGTTTTTCCACAACTTGTTTTAACCTCGCCCTTCCAGACGACCCTTACAACTTCCATGCGTTGTGAAAAATCCGAACCGTACGACATCTTCGCACTGATCCATTGACTCTCAATCCATGACGACTCAGGGACACCCATGAAAAACCATTGGTCTGACCGGGATGCCGATCATTTCGTGGCTCAATACGCTGCGCAGTGGGGAGCCGACTTGGCTCTGCGAACCTACTCGACGCGCCTGCTGGGTAATGAAGAAGCGTTGGTGCTACACGGTGGCGGCAACACTTCCCTCAAGGGTACTTATCGCAATGTTTTTGGCCAGGAAACTCCCGCCCTCTTCATTAAGGCCTCAGGGTTCAACCTGGGGACGATCGAGCCGGAAGGCCACACGCCCCTCGACCTGGAGTATCTCAGAAGATTGTGTGCCCTCCCGGTGCTTTCCGATGACGCCATGGCGGGTGAGTTCCAACTGCATCGTCTCGTACCCAACGCCGCTGCGCCATCCATCGAAACGCTTTCGCACGCCTACCTCCCCGCCAAGTACATCGATCATACTCACGCTGACGCTATCTTGGTGCTGACCAACCAGCCGGATGGCGAAAGGCTGATTCGCGAAGCGCTAGGAGAGGGCGTGGCGCTGGTCAATTACGTCAAGCCGGGATTCAATCTGGCCAAGGCGGTGATCAGTGCCTACGATGGGCACCCCGGTTGCCATGCCCTGGTCTGGATGCATCATGGCATCATGACTTGGGGAGAGACGGCACGCGAAGCCTATTCCGCCATGATCGACCTGGTCACGCGCGCGGAGGAGTTCGCTGCGCGGGGTGCTTCCAAACCACTCGTGGTAGTCGAGCCCGTGCCACTGGCCGACGCACAAAAGCGGCTGGCGACGGTCGCGCCAGTGGTGCGTGGACTGCTGGCGCAACCTAGCGGAGACCCTGACCGTCCCTACCGCCGCATGGTCCTCCAGCCGCTGGTCAATCAGGAAATCCTGGATTTCCTCGGTTCAGATCGCGGCAAGGAATTGGCCCTGACTCCCACTCTGACCGCCGACCACTTGGTCCGCACCAAGGCTCTGCCACTATGGGTTGATGATCCTGACTGCGGCGACCCGGCAAAATTGCGGGAGCAGCTTTTGAAGGGATTAGAGGTTTACGCGGCGGACTACCAGGGTTACCTGGCCCGCAATGCCGCCTTGATGCCTCCCGGAATGAAACCATTTGATTCCCTGCCGCGAGTGGTTTTGCTGCCGGGGATCGGCGCTCTGTGCGCGGGCGAGGACGCGCGCACGGCGCGTATTGCGCACGACATCACTGCACAAACGCTCGCCGCCAAGGCGCGGATTGCGGCTATGGGTACCTACCGCGGCCTCGCAGAGGACCATCTTTTCGAAGTGGAATACTTCACACTGCAGCACGCCAAGCTGCGAACCGATGAACCACCGCTCGGACGCGAGGTCGCCCTGGTCACTGGAGCTGCCGGAGCGATTGGCTCGGCGATCGCCGAGGGCCTATTGGAGCAGGGATGCCACGTCGCACTCACCGACTTGTCCGGCGCGGCTTTGGATAACCTCGGTGTGGAATTGAAGAAGAAATACGGCGAGCGCGTGATCACCGCCCCCCTCGATGTTACTGATCCCGCCTCCGTAGCGCAAGGATTTGACGCCGTCATCAAAACCTGGGGCGGCGTCGACCTGGTGATCGTCAATGCCGGCGTGGCTATGGTTTCGTCACTGGAGCAGATGGACTTTGCGGCGTTCCAGCGCGTCGAGCGCGTTAATACGGAGGGAACACTCCTGCTGCTGCGGGAAGCGGCGCGCCACTTCCGCGTGCAGGGGACGGGCGGCGACATCATTCTGGTTTCCACCAAAAACGTCTTCATGCCGGGCGCGAAATTCGGCGCCTACAGCGCCACCAAAGCCGCGTCGCATCAATTAGGCCGCATCGCCAGCCAGGAAATGGCCGAGTTGGGCGTGCGCGTCAACATGGTCGCCCCGGATGCCGTCTTTTCGCATGGAAGCCGCCGGTCCGGCCTGTGGGCGGAAGTCGGCCCTGACCGCATGCGCGCGCGCGGCTTGGATGAAAAAGGGCTGGAAGAATACTACCAGTCGCGCAATCTTTTGAAGGCTGCGGTGACCGCCCAGCACGTTTCGCGAGCGGTGCTGTTTTTCGCCACGCGGCAAACACCCACCACCGGTGCGACGATTCCCGTGGACGGCGGCCTGCCCGATTCGACACCACGATAAGGCACTGCTCAGTGGCCGGAATAGGCCGAATTTCGAAAATCGCGGTAAATTTCAAATTTTGATTTTCGAGCTTCGAGTGTCAGGCACCATTGTGGATAAGTGGCAAATGCCCACCAATGCCGACAACTGACTACTTCCAACTGCCCACTGAATGTTACAATCCTTTCGAATGGCCAGCACCTCCCAGGAGCCAACACGCGTAATTGGCATCGACCCGGGCCTGAACATCACCGGCTATGGCGTGGTCACCAGCCACGGGAGCGAAGTCAAGCTGGTGGAAGCGGGCGTGATCCGATTGCCGCCCAGCCATGGGCAGAATCTTCCCGACCGGCTGGAATCGCTCTTCCACGAGCTTCAGCAGGTGATGAGGGAGTTCAACCCGCGGGCCATGTGCCTTGAGGAAGTTTATAGCCACGCGGATTATCCGCGCACGGCGATCCTGATGGGACACGCGCGTGGCGTCATCTGCCTGGCGGCAAAGCTGGAAGGAATTCCCGTGCTGAGCTTCTCCGCCAAGCGCGTGAAGCAGTCGGTCACCGGCAATGGCAATGCCTCGAAGCTCCAAGTGCAGCGCGCCGTCCAGCATTTTTTTTCGCTCGCCCGCACGCCGCACCCTCCCGATGTGGCCGATGCGCTGGCCGTCGCGCTGTGCTACGTCAACGCGCAACGATATAGCGGGAATGGCAAGAGATAGGTGCCAGGCGCCAGGGATTGGGAGCTAGGGTTTTACTAAGACCTGACACCTTACACCTAAAACCTGATGGAGGAATCAACCCCTGATCTCCGAAATAACTGGTGAGGTTCTCTACGACCGCATTCAACGCCACTCGCTCCTGGTTCGAGTGCAGGCGATGTGCTACGAAATCTTCGTGCCCTCGGGGATCGCGTCGCGCCTGCGCACCGCACCGGAAGGCGAGCGCCGCAATCCCCTGACCTTTTACACGATCTATTACATCGACGGCGGCTTGGGAGGCGGGCACTTGACTCCCAAGCTGGTAGGGTTCCTCGATCCGCTCGACCGAGAGTTCTTCGAAACCTTCACCACCGTGCCGGGCGTCGGATTTATGCGAGCGCTGAAATGCCTGATCCGGCCCCTAAACGAGATCGCCATGGCCATCGAAGGCGGCGACGCCGCTTTCCTGAAAGAACTTCCGTTCATCGGCGCCAAGACATCAGAAAGGATCATCACCGAACTACGCGGTAAAATGGCCAAGTTTGCTTTGGCGCGCACGGAAGAACCTCTTTCCGTCGAACAAGAATCCGCTGCGGGGTTGAAACAAGAAGCCCTCCAGGTACTCGAACAGTTGGAGTATTCGCGCGGCGAAGCGGTGCGAATGGTCGAGGAGATCTTCGCCAAGAACAAGAACCTGAAAACGACCGAGGATTTTCTTCGCAAAGTTTTTGAGCAACTGCACCCGAAGAACTAGGTTACAGGGGACAGTTTCCTATCACCTGTTCCCTGTAACCTGTAACCTATAACCTGTGACCTATAATTTACTTTCCTATGCCCAGAGAACGATTGGTATCGCCGGAACTGATTTCGAAAGAAGAAGAGAGCTTCAATCGTACCCTTCGCCCGTCCAACATTGACGAGTACGTGGGGCAGAAGAAGGTTGTCGAAAAGCTCTCCATCGCCTTGCAGGCAGCCAAGCAGCGTAGCGAATCGCTTGAGCATGTGTTGTTTTTCGGTCCGCCCGGGTTGGGCAAAACAACGCTCGCCTACATCATTGCCAACGCGATGGGGTCGAAGATCACCACCACGTCAGGCCCTGCCCTGGAGCGAACCGGCGACCTGATGGGCATCCTCACCAATCTCGGCGAGGGCGACATCCTCTTCATCGACGAAATCCACCGCTTGCCCGCGAACATTGAGGAATTCCTCTACCCGGCAATGGAAGACTACAAGGTGGATTTTGTGGTCGACAAAGGGATGTTCGCGAAAACTATCAACGTCCCCCTCAAAAGATTTACGCTAGTGGGCGCTACGACGCGTGCCGGAAGCCTTTCCGCGCCGCTGCGCAACCGCTTCGGCCTCTTCTATCACCTCGAGTTTTACACGGTCGACGACCTCCGAAAGATCATTCGCCGCTCCGCGAGCATTCTGCAAACTCAGCTTGATTCGGCCGGCGCAATGGAAATCGCTCGCCGTGCGCGCGGCACGCCGAGGATTGCCAATCGTCTGCTAAGGAGAGTTCGCGACTACGCCGACGTCAAAGCCAGCGGGGCTATCAATTCCAACGTCGCGAGCGATGCCTTGAAGCTCGAAGGTGTAGACGACCAGGGCCTGGACGATCTCGACCGTAATTTCCTGTCCACGATTATTCGCATTTACAACGGAGGGCCCGTCGGGGTGGAAGCCATCGCCGCGACGCTGAATGAAGAAGTGGATACACTCGTGGATGTGGTTGAGCCTTACTTACTGCAACAGGGCTTCGTCAGCCGCACCAAATCGGGGCGGAAAGCCAACGAGCCCGCTTATCGGCTTTTGAATGTGCCCTTACCCAGCATGGGCCCACGATCCCTGTTTGATTAAGCTTCGCATGCGACTGAGCGCGTTATCCATGTTGCCTGAAACGAAACCTGCCCTGCCGCCCACTGGCCCCGGCTCACGGCCAGCCAAGCAGGTCTACCTCTCGCTCGGTTCGAATCGGGGAGACCGGGTCGCAAACCTTCGGCGGGCCATGGCGGAACTGGACAAAGTCGGAGTCAAAGTCCAAAGGGCCTCGTCATTTTACAAGACCGAGCCTGTTGATTTCGGACCGCAGGCGTGGTTCCTGAATTGCGCCGTCGAAGCGTCAACCGAGCTTATGCCGATGCAGCTTCTCAAGGCCGTGAAATCCGTGGAGCGGGCTATGGGGCGGCGACCGGGAGTCAGCAAGGGCCCGCGGGCGATTGACATTGATATCCTCCTTTACGAAAATGTAGCGGTTCGGACGGCGTCCTTGACGATTCCCCACGAGCGGATGAACGAAAGGCGATTTGTACTGGTCCCGCTGCGGGAGTTGGCGCCGGCTGTCCGTCACCCGGTCAGCAGAAGCACCGTCGCAGAGATGCTCCAGGCCTCGCCTGATTTGAGCCAGGTGGTTCGATATAAACCCGGGACCCGGGACTAGAGGCTGAGGACACAGGATTCAGGCGAAACCCGTGTCCCGATTCGGTGACATCAAACATGCCTAAACCCCGAACTCATGAGCCCTTGCGCTTCATCGCCATTGAAGGCCCGATTCGGGTGGGCAAAACCACTCTCGCCGACCTCCTTGCAGACCGCCTTCATGCCTCCCGCATTCGCGACGACGAAGCCAACCCTTTCCTGGATGCCTTCTATCGCGACAAGCCGGGTGCGGCTTTTCAGGCGCAATTCCACTTTCTCATCCAACGCTTCAAGCAGTGGCATGCCTTGGACATGGCAGCACAAACCGATCGTGTCATCATCAGCGACTACATTTTTGAGAAAGACAAAATCTTTGCCTATTTAAATCTGAACGATGCCGAACTCAAGGTCTACGATCAGTATTACGAAATGTTCGCCGAGCAAGTCCCCATCCCGGATTTAGTGATATACTTACAGGCGAAGCCGGAGGCCTTGAGGAAACGGATCGAGAAGAAGAATGTGCCATTTGAACCCCGCATTTCCGACGATTATCTGGAAGCGGTGGTGAATGCCTATGAGCACTTTTTCTTCCATTACAAGTCCAGTGACTTGCTGGTGATCGAAACGTCCGAGATCGATTTCGTCGACCGGAACGAGGATTTGCAAGAGCTGCTGCACCGCTTAACCCAGCCCGTCACCGGCACACAGTATTTCTTGCCGCTTGGATCCGCAGCTACGGACTGAGACGGGTGCAACGCGTGGCTCGCGCCAAGGCACGGGGCTGCAAAGCCTGAGCCTGCGAGCAAGCTCCTAGGCTTAGAGACCCTCTCTGTCCAGGCAGGTGGAGGCCCTCCCGGGCCCCCGGGCGCTACAGGCTTAGCGCCGGAATAACTTCCTGCGACAGGGAGGGTCTTTTATTATTGGGCCATCGAGCCATTGAAAGAACCGCGGCGTTCGATGAGCACCTATTTGCCAACCATGGGCACTCGACCATTGCTCCTGATTCTCCATGGCCCGATGACCCGATCGCTCGATCACCCAATACTTGGAGGTAAAGCCATGGACCAGATTTCTCCGGCCGTGAGCAAGGTAACCGTTCCCGTCATCCTCGAACGGAAGTTGCGAGGAGAGAAGGTCACCTGCGTGACGGCTTACGACTACTCGGCTGCCCGTCTGGTGGACGAGGCGGGAATCGAAATAATTCTCGTAGGCGACTCCCTTGCCCAAGCCGTTTTAGGGTATGATTCAACCGTGCCGGTCACGGCGGATGAAATGCTTCATCATTTAAGAGCCGTGCGCCGGGGCGTTCACTGGGCATTGCTGATTGTCGATTTACCTTACGGCTCCTATCATGTCAGCGACGAACAAGCGTTGGCCACCGCGATTCGCTTCCTCAAGGAAGGAGGCGCGGAGGCAGTAAAACTTGAGGGCGGAAGGAAGCGCGCCGGGTTGGTCCGAAAACTCGTGGACGCGCAAATCCCCGTGATGGGCCATATCGGCTTGACACCGCAATCCGTTCACTCCTTAGGCGGCTACCGAGTGCAAGGCAGAACCCTGGATGCCGCCAACGAACTTCTGGCGGACGCCGAGGCACTGGAGGAAGCGGGAGCTTTCGCCGTCGTCCTGGAAGGAATCCCCCGCGAACTCGCCGCCATTATCACGCACCGTTTGCGTATTCCCACCATCGGAATCGGCGCGGGCCCCGACTGCGATGGCCAAGTGCTGGTGTTTCACGATATGGTAGGACTCAGCTATGCGCCGCCCGCCAAGTTCGTGCGCAGTTACGCCAACCTGCGCGAAATGCTTCACCAGGTTTTGACCCATTTTCGTGCCGACGTCGCGGAAGGCCGCTACCCCGGTGACCACGAGTCGTACCATTGGCCTGCTGCGGTGCGGCAGCAGTTTGAAAGGGAAACAACCCGCCCGGCCTGAACCACTCCGCTTGTCGCGCGCGCCGGCATGCCGCCCGACAAGCCCTCTTTCGGCCACTCCGGATGGCACTCGCTGGCGGACTCTCGGCTGATCGCGAAGAGAATGAACACGCGGCTGATCACCTCGGTTCCCGAGCTGCAAAGCTATATCCGTGAACTGCGCGCGCACGGCAGATCCCTGGCGCTGGTGCCCACGATGGGAGCATTGCACGAAGGCCACCAGAGTCTCATTCGCCGGGCCAAGCAGCAATGTGACGCCGTGATCGTTTCCATCTTTGTCAATCCCATCCAGTTCGGCTCGGGCGAGGATTTTGCCAGTTACCCCCGCGACCTCCAGAAAGACGCCGAGGCCCTCCGCGCTCTCAAAGTCGACGGGATTTTTGCTCCTCATCATGAGGATATGTACCCGGCGGGATTCGATACCTTTGTAGAGTTCGGCAAGTTCGCCGCGCCACTCGAAGGCGCCTCCCGGCCCGGCCATTTCCGCGGCGTCGCCACCATTGTCCTGAAGTTGTTCAACCTGGCGCAGCCCGACGTCGCCTACTTTGGGCAGAAGGATTTTCAGCAGGTCCAAGTCATCCGCCGGCTGGTGGAAGACCTCAACGTCAATGTGCGCCTGGTGATCTGCCCCACCGTGCGCGAGGCCGACGGCCTGGCACTGAGCTCGCGCAACGTCCTCCTCACCCGCGAAGCGCGCCAAGCCGCCCCAATCCTGCAGCGTTGCCTCCGTCACGGCGAGACGCTGGTTCAGGCAGGGGAAGTCCATGCCGAGAATTTGCTGCAAGCCATGCATGCGGTGTTGAAGGAAGAACCCCTGGTGTCGCTGGATTACCTGGCGCTGGTAAATCCTTTCGGCCTGGAGCCTGTGGAGCGCGTATCGACAGGCACGGTGGCCCTCCTTGCGGCCCGTGTGGGCTCTGTGCGGCTGATTGACAATCTGATTTTTGGCCCGCCCGGAGCGAGCCCGGAACTTCTCCTGCAACTGGCCTTCTCCGCGCGTCCGGTTATCGACACCGGCGCGCGCATTCCCGGCATGGAAACGGAAGCCCTCTGCCGGCGGATTGAAACCTGCCGCGATTGCGCCGCGATTTCCTGCGTGATGATCCCTCCCCGGGAATTCCTGGCCAAATACCTGAAGCGCGACTACCCCGACTTGAACCGCGTGCGGGTGATGGTGATTGGCCGCGACGCACCCATGGATCCCGACCATTATCTCTACAAACGTCCCGAGCAACCCACCCGCTTCGCCACAGCGCTTTATGCCTTATTGGGGATGGAAAGTTTCCAGGACTTCGAGAAGGCATGCGTGCTGACCGATGCTTTGCGCTGCCACGTCCAATCCGAACATGTCCCGGAAAAGGCCCTCACTTATTGCGCGCGGCATTTGCGCGAGGAACTGAAACAATTCCCTAACCTGCAAACAGTGGTGATCTTAGGTGAGGACGCCTACCTCCAGTTCCAGAGAGGCGTTCTGGATCGCCACGGGGATGAGATCAAACCCTTTGAGGAGATCCTCAAGCGGGAAGGATGGGCGCAGGAGGACGTTCCTTTCCCCCTCCTCAAGACCGGAACCCTGCGTCTGATCTACAGCTACCACCCCACGATGGGCTATAGACATAGCCCATCCATCGCACGGGCACTTCCACCGCCTTGCCCATAAGGGGGGCCTCCGGACCCTTCAGGACTTCAGCGCCGCCAGAATTTCCTGGGCGTGGCCCTCCACCTTCACCTTGGGGAAAACATTCCGGATCTTCCCCTTCGGATCAACAAGGTAAGTGGTGCGTACGATTCCCATCGACTTCTGGCCGTAAAGGTTCTTCTCCTGCCACACTCCGTATGCTTCCAGCATGGTGTGGGAAGTATCACCCGCCAAGGGAAAGTTCAGCTTGTACTTGTCACGAAACTTCTGCAATTGTTCCACCGTATCGCCGCTTACACCCAGAACCCTTGCCCCGAGCTTGTCCAGTTCTTTTTTGGCGTCACGGAACTGGTTCGCCTCGCTCGTTCAACCGGGCGTGTCGGCTTTGGGGAAAAAGAAAAGGACGAGAGTCTTGCTCTGGAAAGCATCCAGCGAAGTCTTGTCCCCCGAGTCGGCCGGTAATGAAAAGGCCGGTGCGTTATCGCCGATTTTGAGCATGGTTCACTCCTCTGAAGCTGTCAGTTGTCCGTCGTCCGTTGCCCGAGTTGGAACTCGAAATTCGAAACTCGAAATTCGATGCGCAGCTAGCGAGTTTCGATTTTGGAGCGCGGTCCTGTTAACCACGGACCACGGACTACGGTTTAGCCCAATTCTTTCTTCAACACCTCTTGCACCATTTGTGGGTTGGCCTGGCCGCGCGTCGCCTTCATCACCTGCCCAACGAACCACCCCAGCGTGGCCGTCTTGCCTTTGCGGAATTGCTCCACCTGCTTGGGATTGGCCGCGATGATATCGCGCGCTACGGCAGCGAGCTTGTCCACGTCGCTGATCTGCTGAAGCCCCTTTTCCGCAACGATCTGGTCCGGCCCTTTGCGGGTTATGATCATTTCGCCCAGAACATCCTTGGCCATGGTCCCAGAGATGGTTTCTTTCTCTACCAAAGTGAGAAGTTTGGCGAAATCCGCCGCTGCAACCGGATAGTCCACAAACCCAACCTTGGCTTCTTGCAGAAGAAAAGGATACTCATTCAGCAACCAATTCGCCGCGAGTTTGGGCTCACCACCAGCGTTCACAACCTCTTCAAAGAACTCCGCCATGGTCCTGGAAGCCGTGAGCAAGACAGCGTCTTGTTCGGGCAGGCTGAAATTCTTCATGAATCGTTCTTCGCGGCTCTGCGGCAATTCCGGCAAGGACTGCCGCACTTGCGCTTTCCACTCATCCGTGATCACCACGGGCAGCAGATCCGGCTCCGGGAAGTAGCGATAGTCATGCGCAAATTCCTTCGAGCGCATTCCGTAGGTGCGTTGCTCGCGGCTGTCCCAAAGGCGCGTTTCCTGGTGGATGGTCCCGCCCCCCTCGAGGATTTCGATCTGGCGGTCAATCTCGTACGTCAAGGCCTTTTGCAGAAAGCGGAAGGAGTTCAGGTTCTTGACTTCGGTCTTGACCCCGAATTCTGTGGCGCCGGCCACGCGCACGCTCACGTTGGCGTCGCAGCGCAGACTTCCCTCCTCCATGTTGCAGTTGGAAACATCCAGATAGAGCAACAGGGTCTTCAGGCGCGTCACATACTCGAACGCCTCGTCGGGAGTCCGCAGGTCCGGCTCGCTCACGATTTCGATCAACGGCACTCCCGAGCGGTTCAAATCGATATAAGACTTGCGATCGGAATCCGGGAACCCCTCGTGGAGTGATTTGCCCGCATCCTCTTCCAGGTGGACGCGCGTAACGCCGATGCGCTTCCGGGTTTTGTCCACCTCGATTTCAACCCATCCATTCTCGGCGAGCGGTTCGTCGTACTGGGAAATCTGGTAACCTTTGGGAAGGTCGGGATAGAAGTAGTTTTTCCGCGCAAAACGCGAGCGGGGATTGATGGCACAGTTCAGCGCCAGCGCCGTTTTCATCGCCATCGCCACGGCCTCCTGGTTGAGGACCGGGAGCGCCCCCGGCAGACCCAGGCACACCGGGCAGACGTTGGAATTCGGCGGGTCACCAAAATGCGTCGAGCAGGAACAGAAGATTTTCGATTTCGTCAGAAGTTGTAAATGCACCTCAAGGCCGATTACGGCCTCATATTTGGTGCTCGCCACGGTGGAAACAGTCATGACCGGATTCCCTTGTTGCAAATTGACCCAACCAGCCGTCCATTATACACGGTTCCGGAAAGCCCCAACCCGCCGGCGATTGTCGAGCGGGCCATTTTTGATGTAGAGGCGGCTTTGTGCCAACATTTGGCGAGATAATCTCGCCGCTACGGCATGTGTAGTGCGACCTGTCTTGCAGGGCCGTGGCATTTCCTTACCCATAGGAGTCTGCGTGACAGCCCGGCGAGCCCATGCAGAGGCTGCCTTTAGGCGGGTCTCTTTCACCTGTAGCCTCATTTAACCCCTGAATTATCATCAACATCGCGAGGGACTGCGTCCCTCTGGCGCGGGTGGCGTATAATCTTCGGCAGCAGGTTGGTGTCCCGCCGGACTTCCCGAAAGAGCGTCAAGGCATAGCCTCGTGCCTTGCTCTTCTGCACAACGTACATAGCCTCGATCACAAAATACGCTTCGTGGCCTACAAGTGTCAAGAAGTTTATTTAGGGATGGGGTTACGAGGTCCGAAAAAAGTGATGGACAGCTTGCCAGAAAGTAAATGTGGCGCCCACCTTCAGAGCTTGCCCTGAGCCCGGCGAATCGACTCCTCGCACTCCCTTCGGCTCCCATCTGGCGTTTCTATTCACGGAATTCAGTCTTCCCAAGGGGAATGATTCCTCAAAAAACACTTGCAATGTCAGCATATAACGAGTATATGGATGACAGCTGGGGCGTATGGCTCCCTCGCCCCCATGAGGGGCGTAGTATGCATGTCACCGCGAGCCCGAGCAAGTCGCTCCCGAAGGCGAAAGCCGCCCGCGACAAGTGGCACGGCGTGTTTGTATTTCTGCTTGCAGCGGATGCGGTTGTCCTGTTGATTTACCTGCTTCTTCTTCCGAATAACTCATGGGAGCTCGCGGATGGGCGCTTACGTGGTATCGGCTCGCTCGTGACAAGCGTCCTCGCTTATCTTGGCCTGAACCATTGGTTGGAGAAGCGCTCCGCCAATGCCGCCGAGCTCATCGGCTCGAGTTCGTTCCGGGCCATATTGCTCTTCATTACCCTTATCTTGTGGTCAGCGGTCTTGCCGGTTTGGTCTTACCAATTCGTGTTTAACCCTCCACAGACCTCGCCGCCGGCCATTGAGATTGGCGGCAGGTCGCGTCAGTTGATGTATATCGCCAAACAAACACGGCAGGGAGAGCGGATCGCACAACTGGATGGATTGTTGCTCCGCAACTATGATTACAAGGTGGCAGGGTCGCGGGAGGAAAACTTTCTGCCGGCGCTCAGCATTATAAAAGGCACGTTCCTGACTCGCCCGATTGAAGTGAAACTGCCTTGCACCGTCGAGCTTCCCCTCTTACCCGATGCGGCAACCGTATTTTACCGGCGCTACCCGTGGGACCGGGAAGAAATCTATGGTAGCTTGCCCGGCGACGGCAAGATCTTTTTGATGGAAGGGCACTACGATTATGTTCGCGTCGAAACGAAGACAGATATAGGCTCCTCAGCCGTGGAAGTAAAATGTCCCTCCACGAACTTGGGGATAGAAATGCAGCGTAAGGAACCATGAGCCTGATGAACTGGGAAAATACCTCAAAGTTCTGCGTGCTGATTTTACTGGCGGCGGTATTCTGCCCATTGAGCCGAGCCCAATCCAACGATGCGAAGACGATTGTTTTCCATGTGGCTCGTTTTAACTACATCGAAGAGGATAACTTTTGTGGCAACCCACCTAGCTCTTTTTTAAAAAGGATTAATACAGAGAAGAAACTCACGCTCGACGACGCGATGGGAATTCTTCAAGGGCCAAATACCGGCCTCTCGGAAAAATGTCTTGATGCCTATCTTTCCGAACTGGAGCTAACGGAAAAGGCGGTAGATAACTTGCGGCAGGTTTCCTACCTCACGGTCGACGCTGTTCCGCGCTCGTTCGAGTACGTTGAATCCGAAGTTGGGAAATCCGCCTCCGAGAGAAAAACCTTGCCCTCCGAGCCACAAACAATTCACTTTCTGGTGCACTGCCAGCTGATGCGAGAGGGTGGCGACGGCCACAGTTATCAAATCCACTTCGAGGTGAGGCCCGTTAACGGGACGGTTACCACTGACGGGGTTTCCATTCCGGTCGAGCGAAGCAGTTCCGGTGATCTCGTTCAGGTCGTGGAGAGATATCGTTATGTCGCGAGTAAGAGACTGCAAGAGTTGTGTGAGCGAACCGCCGAGAAACAACTCCGTGCTCCGTAGCTGCCGGCGATCATTTCTTCTGCTCGCGGCGATTGTCTGCCTTTCCTCTGTTCAATTCTCCTGGGGGCAAGAGACGCCACCACCGGCAAGCAACAAGGCCTCGGGTAGCGCTCGAACCTTGGTTCAATTGACCATCCATGACTTTTCACTTGCCGAGACAGTGGAACAAAGTACGTATTACTCCGCTCTTCAGAAGGCGATTCCAGACGCACTATACCTGTACTTCCTAAGTAATCCCCGGCTACAAGTGAGTCGCGACCCTACAGTTTTTCGCTCCAAAGCTGATGTGTCGCCGGAATCCTCTGTCTTGCCCGGCAACCAGCAGTCTCCTGAGAGTTTGTACATGTTAGCGGGAAAGATAACGCCGGTTGGAGTGCGCTCGGATAGCGAGCAAGGCTCCCAACTGGCCGGACACCGCTTGTTCATTCTACAGTATCAGATTTGGGAACAAGCAAATCCGCATGATGACCCCAAGCAAAAGGGAGCGCCAGGCAGCCTGGCGACAACAACCAGCGAGCTACTGGACAACCTAAACCTGGTGGCGCAGGCTGTTGTCGACATTCTCGTCCCAACTCAGAAGTTGACGCTGTCGTTGGCGCCGGTTCAAGTGGACGGATTTCCCGACCAAACGCGGCGATTTTATGAGGCGAACTTGCTTGGCCTTCTTCGAAGCTCGCTTCTGCAAAGTGGTCTTGTCCAATTGACCGATACCGCCCAATCAGGCGCTTACAAGCTGACCGAATCCGCGCACGTTCGTGGCGATCGATGCGACGTGCGCGCCAACCTGGTAAGGCCAGATGGAAAAGTTGTTGATGTTCCGCCAGAAGAAGGTCCCAAGGAGCGGATACTGGACACCCAGGCACGATCTACCCAGAATCTCATTGATGCCCTGCGGATTGAGAATGGCTCGGCATTGCCCGGAGAAGTCCCTTCGGTCTCAGCGTCAGCCAGCGAGTACATTGAGAGTGGCAACCGGTATCAAGGGGTCGACCCCGAATTGGCCGTTGCTCTTTATCGCAAAGCGCTGGCTCTTGATGCCTCGAATACGACCGCGCGGCAGAGCCTCGCAAACAACCTGCTCAACCTGGATAGGCCAAAGGAGGTTGTCGATGTTCTTAACAATCCCAAGGACTCGCGTGACCACTTGCTTCTAGCGCTTGCCTATTGGAAACTAAAAGAAAATGAACGTACGGTGGCCGAACTGAAAGCCGGGCTGAAGCTGGCGCCTAAAGATCCCCAGTATTATGAACGGGCAGCGACTCTATTCGAAGATCTCGGGGACTATGACGGTGCCGCAACAACCCTGGACACTGGAAGACGGACGATTGGCGACAAGAAACTGTCGACCCTGACCAACGAGGTCCGTCGGCGCGGAGCTGCCGCTCTGATCAATAACGGCAAGCCCGAGCAAGCCCTTCCGCTGGCGCTCGCCGCGTTGAAAGAAGAACCACAATCGGAATGGGGCAACCGACTCGCAGGAATTGCCTATCTACAAATGAAAGATAAAGATCAAGCCCGTGGCGAGAAGTACTTGAAAAAGGCCATCGACATAAATCCCACCGCCTACGCGGCAACGGAGCTAGGCATACTCCGGTTGGAGCAAAAAAGATACGAGGAGGCTCAGAAGCTGGGCCAACAAGCGATTGAACTCGACTCGGGATATTCGGGCGGCTACAGTGTCATCGTTGATGAGATTGAGGATCGAGCAAAGTTGGACCCCCATCAGGCAAGAGTCGATGCGGGTGAGGCGGTAAGTTGGCTCAAGCAGTTCTGGAATCAGAAGCCCTCCGCGCTCACTGCTGTGGCCACGCTCAGCCAGATACAAATAGTGTACGTCGGAACCAGTCCGCAAGAGATGCATGAACTGTATCTCATCGACGAGCGGGCCGTCCAAGGAATACCCTACGCTGAATGGTTGCCCGGTTGGACGAACCTCGTTGAGCAGGCCATGCTCGACGGCCACTTCGAAGAGGCTGCGAGAGTGGCGAATGAGCTGTTAAAGATCGAGTTGCCCCCGCGTTACCGGGTGAATGTAGCTTTTTACTCCTGGCTAGAATACCTTTTGTTAGGCGATTGCGAGAAATTCCAAGCCTATCTTTCTGGTTTTGTGGATTATGTTCGTAGGCCGGAATTACAGGGATTCCAAAACCCCTGGCTTTTCGACGGGACTCGCCGGTTTATCGCCGTTCAGTCACGGGATGGGTCACTTACCAAGCAGGCCACCGACTTAATCGATAGTGCGCTGACGCTACTTGAAATAACATCGTTCACCCAAGAGGCAGTTCAAAAGTTCGCCAGCGACTCTTCGCGGTTCTCCATGGGGGCATGCGCAAACCGCATGGCCGCTGGGCACTAGTTTTCTGAATCAGTCTGCGAGCTCTTGTTCGCGTCAAGCCGTCGTTCGAGGATTTCGAATGCCTCGATTGAATGTTCCAGTGTAAAGGCCGAAATTCGAAAATCGAAACTCGAAGATCGCGGCGAGTTTCGAATTTGGATTTTCGCGTTTCATCAAAGCGGTTGAGAGTCCCTTCGCGGTATCGCCCCGACTCGTGGGGGCGCCAGCCCCGGGCAATTGGCGGTCCAGTCACAAAACAGCCTGTTTATGCTATTGTAGCCACATGCGATCTATTTCACTCCACTCAGTCCGTGCCGTTGCGGGCTCCGTCGCCGTGCTGATGCTGGTTTTTGGCTCTTCCCGTGCTTGGCCCCAGGAAGCCAAGCCGACGCCTCCGCCGGCTTCAGCCGAGGCCAAGGATAAGGAAAAAGCCGCCGAGAAGGAGGCTCCCCTGCCCGCGGACGCGCATGTGGCGCAGAGCATTCAACTCGATGGCAAACCCCTCCGCTACACCGTCACCGTGGGCACGCTGCCGGTCAACGACAACGCCAAGAAGATTGGGGAGGTGGTCTTTACCGCATACACCGTCGATGGCCAGGACCGGCCGGTCACCTTCGCGCTGAATGGCGGTCCGGGGGCGGCTTCCGTCTATCTGAATTTCGGCGCCATCGGCCCGAAGCGCATCGAGTTCGGCGTGGAGGGAGACAGCCCATCCGATCCGGCGAAGTTAACCGACAATCCGGGTACTTGGCTCGATTTCACCGACCTGGTGTTCATCGACCCCATCGGCACCGGTTACAGCCGCTCGCTGGTTCCGGCGGACGAGAGCAAGAAGCAGTTTTACAGTACCGATGCCGACATTCATTACCTCTCGCGCATCATTTACGACTGGCTGGTGGCGAACGGGCGCCTGAGCTCGCGAAAATATCTGGTGGGAGAAAGCTACGGCGGCTATCGCGGCCCGCGGATCACCCATTACCTTCAATCACAGCTCGGCGTGGCGATGAACGGGGTAGTCCTGGTTTCGCCATACTTGAATCCAACGCTGGATGACAACGGCGATGTCTCTCCCGTTCCGTGGATGCTGACGTTGCCATCAATTACGGCGGCGCATCTTGAGCGCGAGCATAAACTGACGCCGGAAGCGATGGCGCCGGTGATTGCGTACACCCGCGGCGAGTATGCCGCCGACCTGCTGAAAGGCCGCTCCGACCCGGAGGCGACGCCGCGAATCGTGAAACGCGTGACTCAGATGACCGGCCTGGAAGAGGAGTTTGTGCGGCGGTCCGGCGGCCGGCTGGAGACCGCCGCCTATCTGCGCGAAGTCTTCCGCGAGCACGGCAAGATCGGCAGTGTGTACGACCCGAATGTGACCGGGTATGACCCCTTCCCCTTCGCTCCGCAGCAGCGCGCCAACGATCCGCTGCTCGAAAGCATCATCGCGCCCACCACGACGGCGATGGTGGATTTTGTGACGCGCGTCGTCGGCTGGAAGACCGATGCGCGCTACCACGCGCATAACTACGAATTGGAGCCCCTGTGGGATTTCGACAGCCGGTCGCTGCGCACCGGGGCGGTGCCCGATCTAAGGCAGGCGGTGGCGGCTGACCCGAAGTTGCGCGTCATCATCGCGCACGGCTGGGACGACCTCTCGTGCCCTTTCATGGGCTCGGTGCTGACGGTGGACCAGATGCCGGTGATGGGCGACGCGACGCGTGTCGCCGTGCATGAGTATCCAGGCGGCCACATGTTCTATAGCCGTCCGGCCAGCCAAGCTGCCTTGCGCAAAGACGTGCAGGCGATGGTCGCCAAACACTGAGCTGCTCCCGGTCACATCCCCTTCGGCCAGTGACGTGATTCTTCCAGCGGTTCGCCAGTTTCGAGGAGGCTCTTGAGGCTAGAAATGATCAGCGGCCATCCGCCCGACACCGCTTGGATGAGCTTCGAGTCGGCCCTTTCAATCTCATGAATGACGGTGAGCTTGACCGACGTGCCCTGCGGTTCCAATTCGTAAGTCAGGCGCGAATAGCCCTCCTCGCGTATGTCAGGCTTCAACTCATGGCGCCACGTCAGGACAAGCCGCCGTTGCGGCTCGATTTCGAGGATCTCACCGGCGTCGGCGACGCGCCCGTCGGGAGTCATCGCCCGCCAGGACGCGCCAGGCTTCCACTCGGATTCCTGCCAGGTTTCGCACCAGAATTGGCGGGTGAATTCGGGCTCCAACAGCGCCCGCCACAATTTCTCCGGCGTCGTACGAATGTAGGTCACACAAACGAATCGCGAGTTAGTCATGGGATTCTCCCTTGGAAATTCCCGCGAGCCCGCTCGCGGGGAGGAAAGCGGCAGCAAGCTGCTGCACACCAAAGCTCCGCAACCCCACGCACAAATTGTGCCGGGCGCAGTGGAAGTCGGGATTCCGGCGGACCTTATTCGTCAAGCTTTTCAAAGTGACCACGATGGTGGACCTCCTGGTGGTCCTCCCGTGTTTCCAGATGGCTGATCACTTCGGTTCTCATCGGCAAGTCTTGCTGAATCCTCTCTTCAATTTGGGTGGCCAGCGCATGAGCCGATTCCAAGGATGCGTCTTTGGGAAAGAGCAGATGGAATTCCACCCAAGTTGTATTGCCGGCATTGCGAAGCCGCAAACCGTGAAACCCAACCCCGGCATGGGAAGTCATCTCGATGAGGAGCCGCCGGATTTGAGCCTGGGTCATCGGATCGACTTCATCCATCAACCCACCGATGGATTGGCGAAGCAACTTGCTCCCCATCCAAAGGATGTCCAGGGCGACAAGAATCGCCACCATCGGATCAAAACGCAGCCAGCCTGTGAACAGGGCCAAAGCAAGCCCTACGACAACACCGAGACTGGTGAAGCAGTCGGTGAGGACGTGCCGGCCATCGGCCATTACGATCAAAGACCCATGTTTTTTTCCAACCCACACGAGATAGCCGCCCAGAGCTCCGTTGACTGAACCCGCGGCCAGAACGAGCAAAGCCCCCGCCCCCAGGTTCTCCAGTTTGGGCCCTGCGATCCATCTGTGAATGGACTCAAAGACGATGTAAAACGCCGCCAGCACAATCATGGCCCCCTCGAACCCCGCCGAAAAAAAGGCGATCTTGTCATGACCGTATAGATGGCTGGGGTCAGGAGGCTTGCGGCTCAACCAGAGGCTGTAAGCGGCAAAGGAGACGGCCACCACGTGCACGACCGATTCGGCAGCGTCGGCGAGGATGGCGGCGGATCCGGTCATCCAGTAGGCAAGCACTTTTGTCCCGAGCATGAAGAAGCCGACTGCCAGGGAAATCTGCATGGCAAGCTGGAGTGGGCGTGATTCTTGGGGGTTCGCGATGTCCTTCGCAGCCATCATGCTTGTCCGAACTGGGCACTCACCGGGATCTCACATTTCGCCTTTAAGTCTATCGCTAATCTTAGCAAGGTGGGACGGGTAATCCTGGGAAATCGGGTTGCCTAGTGGCCCTTTTCTATTCCCGATCGGTTAGCCATTCCCAATTCCCGGAAGCCGCTACCTTTCCCAGTGAAATCTCACCGCGTAGATGGGCACGGGGCCACGGTCCCGGTTGTACGCAGGGTCCGTTACGTACTGGAAGTTCGGCGAGATCGATACGCCCCACCGGAGGGCCACGGAGTAGTAAGACTCCAGGATTACTTCCTTTCCGTAATTCAGTTTTCCGTCGCCGATAATGAAACCGTACCCACCTGCGGCGAGGTATACGCGGTGGTCCCTGGAGATGCCGTTTGCGACGAGGGCGATTCCCAGCGTGTCGGCCTTGCGCTTCCAGTGGAGACCTTTGATGCTGATGCCGCCGCTTGCGGTGCGATCAATCTCGGTGAAGGCAAACGTTTCCGTGTGGCCGTCGTTCCAGCCGGCGCGGAGGAAAGCCCCGACGCCCTTGGCGATTTCCTGCTCGCCATTGATGCCAAAACCGTACTTGCGAGTGTAGGTCCGCGATTTGGTAATATCCATGCCGTCGGCAGGCGTGTCGAGTGTCGTCCGGTAATTTCCCATATGAGCATGATTGATGTACGACATCACTCGCAACGCGCCGGCATGACCGTTCACGGTGTGCCGGCGTTCCAATTCCAGGTTGTCGGCGTGGGCCCTGGCAATATTCGTGTCCATGGCCATGCCATTGGCGGTCTTGGGCATCATCACGTTGGCATAACGCACTGTCCAGCGGCCTTTCACCGCTTCCATTGCAAGCCCGTAGGTGTAGCCGCGCGTGTCCGCGGCAAAGTCCCAGGCGCCGTTATCCATCAGCGACCAGTTCAGATACTGCGTGCGGGCGTCATGGCTGTAAGTGTTACCGTCGAAGAGGTCGACAACCGAGAACTTCCCCAGGGTAACCGTGATGCGGGTCGATCTCCGCCTGCCAGGGAGCTGGTTCTGATCGTCTTCTAGATATTGCTGCGGACCTCCCAGGTTCCACGTCTGGCGGATAAAGAGCCGCGCCAGGGTGATTTTGGGGCTGGGATTATCCACACGATAGATCTCACCGTTGGGGAAACCTGCAATTCCCAGAGTGGAACCTATTCCTTTACCGGCCAAAATCTCCGGATTCACGTAAATCTCGGCGCCATCCCATAGCTTGCGCCCGATAAAGAATGTCGAAGTAAATGAGGTTTCCAAATCTCCATCGGGAGGAAGGCTATTCTGGCCGGAATAGGGCGCATGGAATTCCCCATAGCCCTGAGGTATCGCCGTCGCCTGAACGTGAAAATCCCACGACTTACCCTGATCAGGAGCGCTCTGGCTGTTGTCCTGCCCGCGCAGAGGCACGGCGCCGAGGGCCAACGCCAACAGAGCCGCGCATACCAGGCGGCGAAGCAAGGATTCCTCTTGGCGATGCAATGGCAGGCAGGTAAGGATCACTGCCGAAACCAATCGCGGGGACACGCACCCTGAGGCGAGCGCGTTGACGCCGCGGTCCTCAGGGCGCGATTGAACACCAACGTGAAGCGGCGATTGGGTTCGGCAAAGATCCTTTAGCCATACTGCAAAGGACCTCCGCACGTTGCCGGGTGGTCCTCCGGCGCGAAGAGGTTGTGTCGGGAGTGTACTGGGAAGGGAGTCCACGGCCCATCGACCCTGCAAGTTCTCGTTCCAGACCGCTCTGAGGCGGCCGTCGATATCAATGATCCATTTCATAGTCAGCATAGTCGTTACCTCCGTTCAGGGTGGGGATTACCTCGCCCGGTTCCCAGACTTTTCCCGGGAACGGGTAGCGGACAGTAACCCCCCTGGGCGCGGGATAACCCTGCCCTATTGGGGGCGAGTAAACCGTGCCACCGTTCGTTCGTTTCGATTTTGGGGAAGGAAGAAGTGGGCTTGACAGCACCCGCCTCGATCCCTCAGGCTCTTCAGTTGCCGGCTAGAAGAAGCAGAGGTGAGGCGATAGGCAGGACACAGAAGCTTATCGGGACACCAGAAAGTTTCTTCTACACCGGAAAGCCGCCGGCGGTTCGCGGAGGCCTGTACTCACTTCGGATTTTCATACGTCCTTTCCTTAGACTTAGCAGGAGGAGTGGCTTTCCCGCTCGAAGTATTATACGATACCCCCCTAGGGTACATGTCAAGAGAAAAGTGCAGGAGAAATGTAAAAACATCTTATGAAAGACGAACTCCCGAAAATATCAAAGGAAAAACAAAAGCTGCTTTCACGCGTCAAACGTCTCGGCGGGCAAATTAATGCGATCGAACGTGCGGTGGGCGAGGGTGACGAGTGCGCCGACATCTTAATGCTCCTGGCGGCGATTCGGGGCGGCGTCAACAGCCTCATGGCGGAGATCATGGAAGACCACATCCGGCTGCACCTGACGCATCCGGAACGCCGAACAGAATCCACGGAGGAATTGACGGAAGATCTGATTGAACTGGTGCGCGCTTATCTTAAGTAAGCCTCATCAGATGCGACCGCCTGCGCCAGCCCGCGAAGGCCCGACGAGGTTAATTCAAGGCCTTTCCTGTCCAATATTTCATTCTTACTTTCCACCCAGAACTTCCCGAATCTTCTTGCGTAATGCCTCGGGCGAAAATGGTTTCTGGAGGAAGGGCATATCCTCCCCAAGCACGCCATGGTGGGCAACCGCATCGCCGGTATATCCAGAAATGTAGAGCACCTTGATTTCAGGACGCAAGGAAGTAACCTTTTTTGCTACCAAAGGACCGGACATTTTCGGCATCACCACGTCTGTCAACAGCAGTTGAATGGGTCCGTCATGGTTTTCGCACGTTGCCAGGGCGCTCTCAGCATCCTCCGTTGCCAAGACTTTGTATCCGGCCGATTCCAGCGCGAGACGAATCAGAGAGCGTACTCCTTCCTCGTCTTCGACCACCAGGACCGTTTTCGGTCCCGCGGCTGAATCGGTTGCTGTTTCCGAACCTGATATTGAACCCGTTGCCGTCCTCGCATCCCCCTTCGCCGCTGAGTCCTCGCTGACGCTGGGAAGGTATACCTTGAAGATGGCGCCCTGACCAAGCTCGCTGTACACCCAGATACTGCCGCCCGATTGTTTGACAATCCCGTACACGGTCGCCAGCCCCAGGCCCGTCCCCTTGCCCTTTTCCTTGGTGGTGAAGAAGGGTTCGAAAATCCGCGCTTTGGTCTCCCGAGTCATACCCAAGCCCGTATCAGCGACTACCAGCACAACGTGGGGACCCGGCTTCACCGTGGCGTGGCTGCGAGCGTAAACCTCATCCAGTTCCACGTTGCTGGTTTCAATCGTGAGACTTCCCCCGGAGGGCATAGCGTCGCGGGCATTCACCGCCAAGTTCATGATGACTTGTTCGATTTGCCCCGGGTCCGCCTTCACCTTCCCCAACGATGGGTCAAGAAGCGTGCGTAGCGTAATGTCTTCCCCGATCAGCCTCTTTAGCATTTTTTCCAGATTGGAAACCACCGAGTTCAGGTCAATCACCTGAGGAGCCAGCACTTGCCGGCGGCTAAAGGCCAATAGTTGGCGCGTGAGGGAGGCGGCGCGTTCCCCGGCCTCCTTGACCACATTCAGGGTGGCGCTCACCCTGGTATCAGATGCAAACTGGTCCAGGAGGAGTTCTGTATACCCATTAATGACGGTGAGGAGGTTGTTGAAATCGTGGGCGACTCCACCTGCCAACCTACCGACCGCCTCGATCTTCGCCGCTTGCTGAAGCTGGGCTTCCAGGGACTTGCGCTCCGTAACATCCTGCATCGTGGCAATGAAGTGGGTGACCTCGCCGCGCGGATTGCGCACCGGGGCGATGTTCATATGTTCGGTGTAAAGGCTTCCGTCCTTTCGCTGGTTGATGAGCTCGCCACGCCAAGCCTGCCCCTCAAGGATGGTCTCCCAAAGCTGCTGGTAAAGCGCCGGGTCTTGCTTGCCCGATTTTAGGATCCTGGGGTTCTTTCCCAGAACCTCCTGGCGATTGTACCCGGTGATGCGAGTGAAGGCCGGGTTGACATACTCAATGTCACCGTTGGTATTGGTGATCACTACGGCTTCTGCGGACTGCTCAATCGCGGTTACGAGGCGGATATTCTCAGCCTCCGCCTGCTTGCGCTCCGTAATGTCGATCACCGTTCCTTCGATAATGCCACCTTCAAGTAGAGTCCCACTCGCCAGCACCCAGACCGGACTTCCGTCCCTGCGCTGCAGGCGTCCTTCCCAATTGCTGATAACTTTATGTTCTTTCAGACGGGTGAGAAAGGGGGCGGCATCCGCGCCACCCCACTGCGCTTCCGTCGCGCCGTGGACCAGCATTTCCTGACGCGAGGCATGACCCAAGATCCGAGCCAAGGCGTCATTACCATCGAGAATTTTCCCGGTGGTGGTGCAGCGAAACACTCCCGCTTGGTTGCGCTCGAAGAGCAGGCGGTAACGCTCCTCGCTCTCCCGCTCCAAGCGCCGCGAGCCTTCGAGCGCCTCCAACATCCTGTTCACCGCTCCCGCCAAGTCGCTCAGTTCATCCGTCCCGGTCAGGTGGACGCGGGCCGAGAGGTTCCTGCTCTCTCCCACGGCAAGAACGCTCGAGCTCAAACTGGCCACCCGAGACAATACCGCCACCTCTAGCATGAGCAAAATCACGATGGCGGCGACCAAGGCACCTGCCAGGAGGACAGTAACAAAGTCGATGACGGTGGCTCGACCCCGGTTGTAAACTTCCCGGGGCATGGTAATTCTCAGCACCAGAGCGGGTTTGGCGTCGATGTCTCGCAGCAGGGCGTATCCCGCAATGGAGTCTCTATTCACCGGCTGCACGACTACTGGACCATCATTGGGCAGAGGAGGCAGCATTATGGGGAACAGGCGGCGCACCTGAGGATCATGGAACGGAAGCACGGTGAGCGCCAGATGTGTAGTCTGGCTGAGACTCGCAACTTCCGCCGAGTCCAGGTAACGGCCCATGACCAACGAGCCGCGGATAGGACCTTGCCCTTGCGTAGTCAAGATGGGCCGGGAAGACACCAGCATCGGCCCTGCAGGAAGCAGAACGATCCCTGCCACACCACTTTCCGGACTCGTGTGCCGAAGCAGGGTTCCACCAGGAAGGAGGTATTCGCGTAATCCCTCTGGGATAGGCGTTTCTTTCTGAGCCGTCAGGTCGAAGCCCTCGCCGAATACAATCTGGCCGGAGGCTCCAATATAGAGCAGAAGATTTTGGCGACGCTGCGCGAGAGTGCTGAAGCGCCCGTAGCCGACGTCCGATTTGATGAACTCGGGGTCACCATTCTGGATGAAGGCGTAGGTTTTGTCCCAGGTCGCAGAATCTCTACAGATGTGGTCCAGGGTAGCGAGTTCGTCAGCCAGGGCGCTTCGAACGCGGTCAACATTGCGCCGGGCGTCCTGCTCCTCCAACTTGGCAAAACTTCCGAGTAAGACGATGCGCGAAACGCTGTAGAGAGCAACCAGGAACCCGGCCAGTGTCACGCCAATAATGATGAGGGTCTTCGTGCGCAACGTCATGGGCTTAAAGGGAAGGAACAAGTTGGTTTCCACCTGAGTTACTGATTCCCTGTGTACCACACCCCATCGAGAGAAGCAAGCCGCGGGAACCGCTGGCAGTGGGTCAAGTTGACGTTGTAGCGGCGAGTTTACCTCGCCAAATGGCGGCGTAAGGCCGCCTCTATATCAAATTGACCGCTATCAACCACCGATGAAGCTGGCATTCCAAGCTCATGAGATGGGCCGGCAAGGAAGTCTAAGGCGCGACCCAGGTTACACGCGGGCGGCCGCTGGAGGGATTCTTGTCAACGAGGACGGGCGTGCGGAAGGCGCGGCTCAATAAATCCGCCTGAAAAACGTCTTCCGCCCTTCCCTGCCGGAGACATTTTCCGCCCTGGAGCAGCACTACATAATCGGCCATTTCCGCCGCCAAATTGAGTTCGTGGGTTACTACGACGCCGATGAAGTTTTCTGATTTCGCCAGTTGGCGGAGCAGGCGGAACATTTCCACCTGGTAGCCGATATCCAGGTTCGCGGTCGGCTCATCGAGCAGGACCAGGCGCGGCCGTTGCGCCAGCGTCCGGGCCAAAACGGCACGCTGGAATTCCCCGCTGCTCATTTCCATCACGCGGCGGTGAGCAAAATCCTGCAGGCAGGTTTTCTCCAGGGCCCACTGTACCCATCTTTCGTCTTCCGGGCTCTCAAACAGGCTGTGGCCCAAGTGCGGATGCCGCCCCTGACGAACGAATTCCTGCACCTCAAAGGAAAAAAGTAGAATCGTGTCCTGACGCGCCAAGCCCACTCTCCTGGCGCGTTCCCGGGGAGAAAGGCCGTGCAGGTTTTGACCGTCAAGCAACACTCCCCCGGCCTTGGGCTTTAAGTGTCCGCTCAGAATCTCGAGCAGCGTGGACTTCCCTGATCCATTAGGCCCGATAATGGCCGTCAGTTCACCGGCGCGCGCCTGGAGGCTGACCGGCGCGAGCAAAAATTGGGCAAAACGGAAGGTCACGGAGTCAGCGATAAGTTCCGCCGAGCTTGCCGCGACCTGTACCGTGGAACCCGTCATCCAAGTAATGTACCGTTGCTTACCAGCTCGTCAAATCCTCGGTCAACTCAAGGGCCAGCCATCCCTCCTGTGGGAGGACCTGAAGGGGCAGTCCATCCAACCAGATGGAGCCCTGAACGCTGATCCGTTCGTGCGGCGCAACGCCCAGAATGCTGTAATTGAGGCGGCATTCGAAAATTCGCAGAAAAGCCACTTGCAGTTGGTCACCGGTCCCCAGGGGTACCGGCAGGGATTCCTCGCCCTTCCAAAACTCCACGGCCTTCACGCCCCCCCCGCTGATCGCCGCGTGCAGTCGGACACGAAGCTTGCCATCAACATTGACGCGGATTTCGAAGTCAGGATGATCGTGCATGAAGGTTTCGCCCAGGTCTATCCGTAAATAGACCGCCTTATCGGAGTAGCCGTAATACAGCGCTTCCACAATCTGGGCCACGCCGTGCATCGAGCCGGAGCGGTAGTCCGGCTGGCATAGTCCTGCGCCCATCCATTCGAAATAGGTTGTGACACGGCCATCAATTTTGGGGTGAATCTGCGCCGAGGGCGCTACCGTCAGGGCGTGTACGCGGGGACGCTTGATGGGGACCGCCAGATCATCCGTAGGCGACCCCCCCAGCAGCCGGTAGATGTTGCTCAGGTGCTTGCGGTAGAGCAGGTCGAACTCATCGTCGTTGGCGGTCGAATGCTCCGGACCATACCACCAACACCAGTCGCTTCCCTCCGCCACCCAAAGTTCCTGCTGCGCCATGCGACGGTTTTTGGGAGTCACCTTGGGACTATCTGCGTGCTGCGCAAAGAAATCGCGCGCCTCGCTGAGCAGATCCCAGGCGCGGTTGTCCTCATCCGCGCCAATCCAGACGTCATAGTTGGCATTGATCCACGAGCCGGGCACGATATGCGAAAGGGCGCCCTGTTCGGTGACCTTCAACCCCTCGCTCGCCGTCACCGCGCGCAGTTCCGGGTCAGCCGCGATGCGCCCGTAGAAGGCTTTCAGGAATTCCCGCCCATTGCCAGGGTAATACTCCCAGGCATTTTCGCCGTCCAGAATTACGGATACCACCGCTGGCCGCTGGCCGGTACTGCGCCCTGCCGCTTTAATACGCTGGTGCAGGTCTGCCGCGGCTGCGTGAGGCTCCATACGGGAATAGACAAAGCCAATCAAATCGGAAAGCTGGTGGTCACGGAAAAATAGTGAGATAGGCTTCCCGCCGGTCGAGAGGGCTTGCGGCCGATAGAGTTCCTCTCCGCCATGCAGGGTGCCATCGCCACGGCGGTGAAAACCCATTTGCTTGGTCCGCGCCAGGACTCCTTCGTCCGTCGCGGCCCAGATAAACCCTTCCTCCGCGGCTAAGCGCAAGACCTCGTCAGAAACACTTCCTTCGCTCGGCCACAGTCCCTGAGGCCGGCGGCCAAAGACCCGCTCGTGGAGCGCCACCGCTCCCCGCAACTGATCACGCGCATCCTCGGGATGCCGGAAGCGGTGGTTCGGCAGCTTCATCCCCGGATGCGACTCCTGCGCGATGGCCGTGTCACAGAGAAGAGGCAGGATGGGATGGTAAAAGGGCGAAGTAGAAATCTCGATTTGGCCCCGCTCGGCAGCCTTCCGGTATTCTTCCAGCGTTACATTAAATAATTCTAATTCTTTACTGCGAACAATAGCCTTGTCGTTTTCGCTATAGCCCCTTTCCTTCTTCACCAGGCGGACCACTTCAGGGTCGTCAGCCAAGAAAATCTCGTCGAACCATGCCACCTGCGAAAGCACCTGAAGATCAACAAGATCTTGCGGTGCAAAAACTTTTGCCGCCGTAGCCAGACCCGTTTTCTTGGACTTCTCCCACAGCTCGCGAAATCGCGGGTAACGGCTGAGCAGATTGTCGTAATTGATTTGAAAGGCGGAGGCGAGCATGGCCTCGCGTTCTGCCTCGGTCAATTCGCTGACAGGCTTGAAAGCTAAATCGTAAGCGGGCTCCCGCGCCGCGTCGCGGGCATAATCTTCAATCTGCAAGACGAGGGAGGGTACAAGGTTGAATGTGGCGTGGACGGAGGGAAATTCACGCATAATCCGGACCATGCCGTAGTAATCCTTCAAGGAATGCAAACGCACCCAAGGCATGGTATAAACGCCCTCTGCTAGGTCCTTATAAAAGGGCTGGTGCATGTGCCAAAGGAGCATGAGGTAGGTTGGAGACATGAGGCTAGAGGCCAATTCCTTTACGCAGTTGAAATCGGTGTGTTAGCATAAAACAAGGCGGCTTTTTGGGTAACCGGTCGAAGAGTTCGGCAGGCCGCGTCCTTGTTTAAACTTATGCGGATTTTAACCCGCTACATTCTGAAAGAGATTTTCTCCTACTCCCTGCTGGGGCTGCTGGTCTTCACCTTTGTTATCTTCATCCGCCAGTTAGGCAATCTTCTGGAATTAGTGGTGCGCCACAACGTCCCCCTGCGCGACATGGCGACGCTGTTTCTGCTGCCGGTACCCAGCATTCTGATGCTGACCATCCCTATGGCCGTGCTGCTGGGAACGCTCATTGGGCTGAGCCGCATGGCCGCGGACGGCGAGGTCATCGCGGCACGCGCTTCAGGGATGGGACTTTCGTGCTTTGTGCGGCCCGTCATGCTCCTGGCAGTTACCGGCTGGGCAGTGACCCTTTGGATGGGCTTGCTCCTCGCCCCCGAAGCCGCGCGCAAAATGAACCGCATGGAAACCGGGCTGAAAGCCAGCCAGGTACCCTACGAAATTCAGCCGCGCGTGTTCATCGAACAATTCCCGAATCTGCTGCTTTACCTGGAGGACGTGACCGGGTCTCGGGCAAGCTGGCGCGGCGTTTTCATCGCCGACGTGACACAACACAATACCGTCAAGGTTACGTTAGCGGAAAGCGGAGTGCTTGTCAACGAAGCCGCCCGCAACCGCTTTGTGCTGCACCTTGAGCAGGGGACGACGCACGAATACGATCCGCAGCACCCGGAAGAATACTCCATTGCTTCCTTCACCGACACGGAGATTCCCATCAGCATCGATCAGGGGGGCACGGGGGCGGCGGAGCGCAACTCACCACCCTACCTTAACGTCACCCAGCTTTGGCAGCGTATTCACCAGCCCCGTGATCGCCAGCCCGCCCTGGTGGAGTTGCATTACCGCTTTGCGTTGCCGGTGGCGGCCATCGTCCTGGCGCTGGTGGGCATCCCGCTGGGAATTTCGACGCGCAAGGGCGGCAAGTCCGTGGGCTTGATGCTCAGCATCCTGCTGGTGTTCGTGTACTACATCCTGATGGCCTTTGGTCTTAGCTTTGCCAAACAGGGGCGGGTCTCGCCAATCATCGGGCTCTGGTTGGCCAACCTCCTATTTGCCCTTGCCGGCATCTTCATGCTCTCGAATCTGAGCCGCGTACGGACTCGCATGATGTTCCTTCAGGACGCGTTCGATGACATCGTGAAACGCTGGCAGCATTGGCGCGCTCGCCGGAGCCACTCGCAACCACCAGGCGCCCATCGCGCGCCGCGCCAACTCGGTGGCCGATTCCTGCAAATCCTGGATATCTACGTCATCCGCGGCTGGATCTTCTATTTTGGCATCCTGCTCGTTGCTTTTACGGGCGTGTACATTATCTTCGATTTCTTCCAGGTTTTGGGTGACATCGTTCGCAACCAGATTTCCGCCCGCGTGGTAGTGGATTATTACCGCTTTCTCCTTCCCCAGGTTCTTTACCTGATGTTGCCGCTCAGCATTCTGGTGGCGACCTTGGTGAACTTCGGGCTCCTGACCAAAACCAACCAGGTCACTGCGATTAAGTCCGCAGGCGTCAGCCTCTACCGGCTGTCGGTTCCCGTGCTGGCGGTGACCGCACTGCTCAGCTTGGGCATGTTTTTGTTTGCCGACCGGGTGCTGCCGGAAACGAACCAGCGCCAGAACGGGTTGCGCAATCAAATCAAAGGCAAACCCGCCCAGACCTTCTTCCGACCCGATCACCAGTGGATTTTCGGGAGTTCCAGCCGTATCTACAACTACACTTTTTTTGACCCTGACCAGAATGTCTTCGCCAACCTCTCGGTGTTCGAATTCGATCCCGCCACTTTCCGCATGACCCGCCGTTTGCACGCGGCGCGCGCTGTTTGGGAACCATCGATTCACGACTGGATTCTGGAAAATGGGTGGTCGCGGGACCTGAATGGCGACCGGGTTACCAATTATAAGCAGTTCTCCGTGGCGACCTTCAAGGAGTTGACGGAAGAACCCAGCTACTTTAAGAAGGAAGTCAGACCTTCGGAACAAATGAGCGCGCTCGAATTGCGCCGCTACATCGCCGACCTCAGCCAGAGCGGCTTCGACGTCGTCCGGCTTTCCGTACAGTTTTATCGCAAGTTCTCTTACCCCCTTATCGCCTTCGTGGTCACCCTCATCGGAATTCCCTTCTCCTTTACGATGGGCGGCAAGGGCGCTCTGACCGGAATCGCCTTGAGCATTGGCATCGCCATCGTTTACTGGTCAACCTCCAGCCTCTTTGAGGCGATGGGCAACCTCAACCAACTTCCCCCCGCCATGGCCGCTTGGTCACCTGATATCCTCTTCAGCTTGGCAGGATCGTACCTGCTGCTTCGCATCAAGACCTAAAAAGCAGTCATGAGTTACGAGTGGCATGCGACCGGTAACTGATAGACGGTTCCGGTCGAACCCCGGCTGGCATTCTGGATAAACCACGAATAAACCCAAATGGGTGGAACAGGACCCTCCAAATGAAGTCGATGTGGGGATGAATCCAGGGAAAGGTATCGCCTCACCCCTTGACCGAGTCGAGTCATGCTAATTCACAGCATAAATTTTATATATTATTCTTATTTTATTACGATTACATGTTATTTATAAAGCTCTACTTTATATCAAGCAAGGGACCTCTTGGCGCCTCTGCTGGAGATGCTTTTCCTGCCAGCGCCTCCATCTCCTTAGCGACCTCACGCAACAGGGCTCGGGCTTGGGCATTCTGTCCATCTTCGGAAAGCTCGGCTTCGATTTCCTGCCTTGCCTCGGGAAGTCTCCCCTCTTGGTTCAGGACCATCCCCAATCCCAGGTGATAGTTTTTCCCCTGCGGACGCACAAGCAATGCGGTGCGGAGAGCCTTCTCCGCCTCGGCTTGCCGACCCATTCGAAGTAGCGCCATCCCCCAATACAGGAATTGATCACCGTCCGTGGGATCGGCGGCGCAGGCTCGCGCAAAGAAGCGGGCAGCCTCCGGATAATTTCCCTGCGCATAATAGAGGTACGCCAGGTTGACATTCGCCCGCCAAAATTCCGGCTGGATGGCTAGCGCCTGCTGGTAGAGCGTCATGGCCGCGCCATCCATTCCCTGCTGCGCCACGGCTGCCGCCAGACTGGTGGTAGCGGAAACATTATGTGGAGCAATTTCGTGCGCGCGATAGTTCAGGGTGAGATCGTCTGACCAAAAAAGGCTTTGGCGCGCGGTTGCGTATCCCATGGCAACGGAAAGCACCGATGCCCCCAGCAGGGCCCAAGCGGGACGGCCAAAGGAACTTGCCACGCCACCCGCCGCCTTGCGCAGTGCCAATGCCAGGAGGATGGCAAACCCCACGGACGGAAGATAGACGTAACGGTCATGGGCGATTTCGCTCTCCGGGAGGAAACGGAAATTGAGCACGGGAAGGAGCGTCAGGACGATCCACAAGCACACAAAAGCTATAGCCTTGGCATCCTCCGGTACCGACCGGCGCGCGCGCCAATACCAAAACGCCAAGGCAGCCGTGACACCCACCAGCAGCGAGGCAGGCAACGTGAAGTCATGCCAACCCGGGGTGGAAACATAGGGTGTGTCGTAATAGCAGCTCAATCGGAACGGCCAAACCAGCAGGCGCAGGTAGAAAACCAGGACGCTGGGAATGGTGAGGACTTCGGTGGAGAATGAGAGGGGCGTCACCACGTGGGCAAATCCCTTGAGCGCATGGATGCGCAGCGGCGCGTAGAGCAGGATCACCGCCCA
Organism: uncultured Acidobacteriota bacterium; assembly: GCA_963825395.1. Taxonomy (GTDB): domain Bacteria; phylum Acidobacteriota; class Terriglobia; order UBA7540; family UBA7540; genus Bog-366. The sequence goes on from CAWGTQ010000053.1 coordinate 84,007, forward strand.
GAAGGGAATCGACGTGCCCAGCGCGGACAGCAGGCGTTCGAATAGACGGGTTCGGCCTTCCACCGTAACAACTTCCCCGCCCCAAACCCCTCCATAAATCCCGGCGAACCCGGCGATGAGAATCGGCAGCACCATGCCGCTTTCTTTGGATAGCAGCGCCGCGGCCGTTAGGGCCAATGACGCGGCAAGCCAGCCCTTGTGGCATGGCCATCCCAGCCATGACTTCACACGGGCAGGATACCCGTGCCACGCCGCAGCAGGCCCGTCAAGGCTTGTACCCGGTTCGCGGCTGCGGCAATAGGCGAGCAGGGCCGCCAGTATGAAGAACGTCGAGAGCGGCTCTTGAATCGAGGTGATATCCGCGACCGCCTCGGCGTGAACAGGATGGAGCCCAAAGATCAGCCCGGCGGCGCCCGCGACCCATCCGTCTGCTGTAAGCCTGAGGCAAAGACGGTAAACCAGGTAGGTCACCGCCACATGCGCCAACACCGAAGTCAGGTGCCAGCCCCAGGGACGGAGGCCAAAAATCGCATCATTCAGGCGTAGCCAAACTAGAAAAAACGGCCGGTAGTAATTGGCCAAAAGGTGTGGGTAGCGGAAGCTCCAAATGTGCGAGGTAAAATAACCGGGGAGAAAGCGCCAGGAGCGAATGGAGTCGTTGGTAACGATCAAGACGTGGTCGTCAAAGACAAACCCTAAAGCGAGTGTGCCCACGTAAGCGAGGAAGGTCGCGATGAGGATCGCAGCGGGCAGCAGGGTGCTCGCCCAACGAGGGTCGGCAGCCAAGCGCCGTTGCCATTCGGGTTGCGGTGCAGCATCCTTCCCGCACATGGTCGATGCCCTCTACCATAACCCAAAGCGGGGCGGTTGCGCACAGTTCATGTTTGCAGTTTGCCCAAGGACGCGCTGGATGTCGAAGCAGCAGACGTTCCGAGGCTGTTGCGAGGCTCGTCGCGAAACGCCAGTTCTACAGCAACACTCGGTCGGAGCACTTTTCCGTTGCAGGGAAGACAGAGCGCTCGATCCAACCAACGCTCTGTCTCAGGACGTGTGCGGTGCATTGTCAATGGAGGGATTACCCGATGGAAAAGACCACGCGCGGTTTGCCGGCGGCTTTGTCCCAAACTCCTTCTACCCCGGAGAACGGCACGACCTTGGTCGCTATCTTTAAGCCTGCCGGCTGAACCGCTTCGAAGAGGCTTTTGACCGCTTGCAGTAGAACGGACGCACGTACACTTCCTATTCCGCTACCCATGAGGATGATTGCCGATGCGCGAAGTGCCGCCCCTGGCAGTTCGATGTTCCCTTCCCGGCTGGCTTCGCCAACATGAACGAAACGGACGGGTTTTGCTTCGTCTGCAGTTTTTGCGATTGCCACAATCACCGTTTTCGCGCTCTCACCCCACAGATAATCGACGACGACATCAATACCCGAGGCGAAGACCTGCTTGAGAGCACTCTCGTACTCCTTTGCTCCCGCTGGGTGCAGCATGCCCAGAGTGAACGGAATGACGATATCTGCTCCCAGTTGCTTCACTTCTTCCAGTTCTTCCGCGTTGCGACCTGTAGCGATGACCTTCCCCGCTCCCAGGTGCTTCGCCAGTTGAACAGCAAGTCTGCCCGCCGTCCCGGTCGCACCGTTGACCAGAACCGTTTCACCCGCGACAAGGTGAGCGCGCTCCACGAGCGCGGCCAAGACCGACATGCCAGGGTTTGCGATGGCGGCGGCCGTGATGTCATCGAGAGAGTCGGGAATTTCGATGCACCGCTTGGATTTCACGGGACAGAACTCCGCGAGAGCTCCATAGGGCGCCTCAGGCATGGCAAAATAGACTCGCCTTCCATCCGGCGTGACACCCACACCATCCACCCCGGCGACTGCGGGAAATTCGCCGCTGGAACTGTAATGCGATCCCGAAGCCCGCGATCTTGCGAGCTGACTCAGCGCGGACGCTCGAACCGCAATGAGTTCTTCCCCCGTCTTTGCCCTGGGCGTATCGAAATCGCCATAGACGGGTGTCTTGCCCGCCGCCGTGACCACTGCTGCTTTCATGCCATCCCTCCTTGGTTGCGCATCGTCCGCGATGGACAGACATCCCGATGCGGCCCCTACCGGGGCTGACGAAGCTTGCATGCCATCGCTATCCCACGGCTTTGAAGGTGTGAAAAAATCAGATCGTGCCGTCGCGCCGTAGGGCAACTCTTGTGGTTGCCCGAGGGCGGCCACGAGGGCCGCCCCTACGACACGATTCTTTCACATCTTGTTTCGCCGTGGGCCAAAAGATGACGCCCGCTACGCGGGCTGGAATGAAAATGCCATGTCGACGCGTCGACGTCGACCAGCGCCGCCACCTGATCTCCCCATGCCCACGGCAAGGCGGCACGACCTTCGTCGGCTCGAGTCTTACCTATCACCCGAAAAAAAAGGCCACTCATCATGAAAGAGGAGTGGCCCATTGACTAATCTTAAAGTAATACTTTAAGTTAAGCACGCCATGGCAACTCGGCGCCAGAGGGACCCATACTTCCCGATCACGTGACACCGGGTTTTAGGCCGTGCTGTAGGCCTTTTCCATCTGCTTCTTTACCGCCGCTTGCGCCGCCGCCAGCCGCGCGATGGGCACGCGGTAGGGTGAGCAGCTTACGTAGTTCAATCCCGCCTCGGCGCAAATCTCGATCGAGGAGGGATCGCCACCATGCTCGCCGCAGATTCCCACCTTCAACTTCTCGCGGGTCTCACGGCCTTCCTTGGTAGCCAACTTCACCAGACGTCCCACTCGCTTCGGGTCGAGTTGGGCAAACGGGTCCGCCGGCCAGATCTTCAACTTCACATAGGCGTTGATGATCTTGGCGCAATCGTCACGGGAAATCCCGAAGGTGGTCTGAGTCAAGTCATTGGTGCCGAAGCTGAAGAACTCAGCCTCCTGCGCGATCTCACCGGCTGACAGGGCTGCCGCCGGCAGTTCGATCATCGTGCCCACCAAGTACTCGACCTTGACGCCCTTCTTCGCGAACACTTCCGCGGCGACCCGGTTGACGATTTCTTTCTGCGCGATTAACTCTTTTACTTCTCCAACGAGAGGAATCATTACTTCAGGCTTTGCTTCAATATTCTTCTTCTTGCAATCGCAGGCAGCCTCAAAAATCGCCCTCGCCTGCATCTCGGTGATCTCAGGATACATAATACCCAAGCGGCAGCCGCGCAACGCCAGCATCGGATTGAATTCATGTAATCCTTCAACTACCTCCAATATCTTTCTGAGTTTAGGAAGCTTAGGACTCTTCTTGTTGGTCGCCTCCAAGACCGCGATCTCCACCATCAGCTCTTCCCGTTTGGGCAGGAACTCGTGCAGCGGCGGGTCGAGGGTGCGAATGGTCACCGGTAGTCCGTTCATGGCTTTGAACAGCCCGTAAAAATCCTTGCGCTGCATGGGCAGGAGCTTGGAGAGGGCGGCGCGCCGTTCCTTTTGGTACTTGGCAGCCTCCTTCGGATCCGGGGTTTCTTTGCATGCCATGATCATTTGCTGCATGTGCGGCAGCCGTTCCTTGGCGAAGAACATATGCTCGGTGCGGCAGAGGCCAATGCCCTCGGCGCCAAATTCCACCGCCTTCAGAGCGTCACGCGGAATGTCAGCGTTCGCGCGCACGCCCAGTTCCCTCGCTTCATCGGCCCACTTCATGAATTCCGCAAAGATGCCGCTATGGGGATCAGGCTCCACCAGATCCGCTTTGCCCAGGATGACGCGGCCCGTGGAACCATCGAGCGATATCCAGTCGCCTTCCTTGATGAGGAGTGAACCCACCTTGATGGTCTTGGACTTTTCGTCCACTTCCACCTCAGCGCATCCGGCGACGCAGGGTTTACCCATTCCGCGCGTTACCACGGCGGCGTGCGAAGTCATGCCACCGCGCGAGGTGAGAATGCCCACGGCCACTTCCATGCCGTGAATGTCGTCAGGCACGGTTTCACCACGCACCAGAACCACGGGTGAGGACTTCCCCTTAATAACGGCTTCGTTGGCGGTAAAAACCACGCGCCCGACGGCGGCGCCGGGCGATGCCGGCAGGCCCTTGGCAATGACTTTCAGCGCCTTCTTCTCATCCAGAACCGGATGGAGCAACTGGTTCAACTGGTCGGGTTCGACGCGCATCAGCGCATCCTTCTCGCTCAGAATGCCTTCTTTCACCATTTCCACGGCAATCCGCACGGCCGCCGGCCCGGTGCGCTTGCCGTTGCGGGTCTGGAGCATGTAAAGCTTGCCATCCTGAATTGTGAACTCGAAATCCTGCACGTCCTTGTAATGCTTCTCCAGGCGCGTGGTGATATCGTGAAGTTGGTGGTAAACCTCGGGCATCATCTTTTCCAGTTCATTGATCGGGATGGGAGTGCGCACGCCCGAGACCACGTCCTCGCCCTGGGCGTTCATCAGGTACTCGCCATAAAAAATCTTCTCGCCGGTGGCGGGGTTGCGCGTAAAGCCTACGCCGGTGCCGGAGGTATCGCCCATATTGCCGAAAACCATGGTCTGGACGTTTACGGCCGTCCCCAGATCATCAGAAATCTTGTTCATGCGGCGATAAGTTGCGGCGCGGGGGTTGTACCAGGAGCGGAACACGGCCTCAATCGCCATATTCAACTGTACCTGGGGGTCCTGGGGGAAGTCCTTGCCGGCTTCCTTGCGCACCACCTTTTTGTAATCGGCGATAACGGTCTTCAGGTCCTCGGCCGTCAAGTCGGTGTCAAGCTTGACGCGCTTCTTCTTTTTCTGCCCATCGAAAACGTGCTCGAATTTTTCCTTGGGGATTTCCATCACCACGTTGCCGAACATCTGGATAAAGCGCCGATAGCTGTCGTAGGCAAAGCGCGGATTTCCGGCTTTTTCGGCAATGACTTCAACTACGGTGTCGTTCATGCCCAGGTTCAGGATGGTGTCCATCATTCCCGGCATGGAAAACTTGGCGCCGGAACGTACCGATACCAGCAGCGGATTCTTCGCGTCGCCGAGTTTTTGGTTCAGCAAGGCTTCGAGTTTAACCAGCGCCTCGTCCTTTTGGCTGAGGATCTCAGCAGGCGTTTGGTTGTCGTTCTGGAAATAAAGCCGACAGGCGGAAGTCACGATGGTAAAGCCGGGAGGGACCGGCAGGCCGGCGTTGGTCATTTCCGCCAAGCCCGAGCCTTTGCCTCCCAGGACATCTTTCATCGTCCCATTGCCATCTGCTTTACCGCCTCCAAAAAAATAAACATACTTCTCCATGATTGCTCCTTTCGAATTGTTAAGTCTCAGTTGTCAGTTTTGGGTTCAAAGTTAAAAGTGGAGAGTTCGGGTTCAGAAGTTGAGGGTTCAAAATTAAGCGTGAAAAGTTCAAAGTCGTCTGTCCGTCCTAATCCGTTGCAAAGAACCCACGATTCTGCCCTATTTCCGCAGGTTTTGCAAGGGTCAAAAGGCATGGGAGCGTCCTATTCTACGCGTGCGCGGTGGCGGCTGTTGCAGCGGTTGTTGTAGCAGTTGTTGTAGCGGTTGTTGTAGCGCTGAGCTTTAGCTCAGCACATGCCGACCTCAAGGTCGGCGCTACGAAGGATGGGGAACTGGTCTGAAGGGCCGTAGCGCGCGCTACGGGATTCTCCCGCTGCTACCGCACGAGGAGACATCTTTCGGTTGCCAGCTCCTCCCCGGTTTGGATGTCGCGGATTTGCACGAAGGGGACGAACGCCGCCTTGGGAATGTTTTCACACCAGGCCTGCATAACCCCTTCCAGCAACTCGCCGCGATCATGCTCCGGGACCGATTCGAAGCTGTGCGCAGGAAGGTAGATTTGCAGGTTGAAATTCCCTCGGGGCTCCAGGCGTAATTCCGCAGCCTTGGGCAATCTTTCCGCAAGGAAGGCCGTGACGGCGTGCATCGGCTGAGGTAAATAAGGCCATTCATCGCGGTTGGGCTTGCGGTATTGCGCGGAGAGAAATTCGGCGAGCCAGATTATCACCACGGTGCAAATTACGCCCATAAGGGTCAGGTATAGGGTCCAGCCCACGAACCACGTGTGCAGGTACGCCCCACAATGGGGGCAGAACAGGGTGCCCCAAGGTGCGTCACGGCCGCAGTGCCGGCATTTCAACCTGTCCCCCCCTTGCCGGTCCTGGCGGACGGCACAGGACCCGGGCCGTCGCGTGGGCGTCCCGCCCGCTGGGGCGTGGGCATCCTGCCCGCGCAGTTCCCCGGAGCGGGACGCTCCCGGGACAGCGGGCGGGACGCGCTACATCAGACCTTGACTTTCGATACCCACACCCACTTCCAATCCTTCAACCCAGCTCTCTTCGGGTTTGATTCGACATATTCGATATCGTGATGAAATTCCTCTTCGCTCCGGATCAGGTGATCGAAGTATTCCGGTTCCCACAATTCTCCCTCCCGGCTCAAGAGCTTATTGGCTTCCTTTGAGGTGAAAGACTTCCACGAGTGCATAATCTTTTCGAGCGGCCAGCCGGGCAGAGGCCGGAAGACGGTATGAACGTGGTTCGGCATCACGCACCAAGCAAATTGGCGGTAACGCTGGCTCTCGAAGAATTGCAACGCGTCCGCCACCATGTCCGCAACCTCGGGTTTGCTCAGAATGCAAGCCCCAGACCCCGCATCCAAGTAATCTTCAATGCGCTCGGAAAAGAGCTCATCCAGGCGTTTCCGTTCCGTGGGACTGATTTCGCGGCCTTGGCGCTGAGCTGTTAACAAGAAGTCCTTGCGTTCGAACCGAAACGACTCGAGAACCGGCTGCGGAAGAGAATCGCCTAAGCGAAAAGTCACAAAATACGTGGCACCCTCAGCTTCCCAGTGGGGTAAACGGCCGCGGTCACGGATCGTAACCTCTCCCCATCGGGGCTGAAACCGCCGGGGATGTAGCGTGGGCACCGGAAGCAGCATAGGCGTCTCGCCCACCTGAGGCCGTAGCGTGGGCGTCTCGCCCGCTGGGGCGTGGGCATCCTGCCCGCGCAGTCCCCGGGAGCGGGACGCTCCCGCGACAGCGGGCGGGACGCCCGCGCTACAAACGTCCCGCATGTTCGACGAGTCCATAACGCATTATCCTCCCCATGTCGACGCGTCGACATTGAAGGGCAGTGGGGAGTGAAGAGTGACAAGTGACGAGCCAACCAACGCCGAAATTCGAAGATCGAAACTCGAAAATGGCCGCGAGTTTCGAATTTCGAGCTTCGATTTTCGTTTTTTGTTCGCTCTTCACCCGTCACTGCCCTTCGATTTCGGCAAAATCCGCGATGCCGGAAAACAGCTCATCCAGCTTCTTCAGCAATCGCAGCCGGTTCTGCCGTACGGCTCGATCCTCGGCCATCACCAGGACCTTATCAAAAAACCGATCCACCACCGGGCGCAGAGTGGAAATCTCCTCCAAGGCACGCTGGTACTCGCGCCCCGTACGCCTAAGCTCGACTTCCCCGGCAACCCGTCCGTACGCTTCGTACAGATCCTTTTCCTGGATCTCGGTCAGAAGCTCCGGTACCACTTCACCCGCCTCCCAGTCAGCGGCCGTGGCCGACTTCGCCAGGATGTTGCGAATCCGTTTGGCGGCTGCCGACAGCGCTTCGAAATCCTCGCCTCCTCGCAACGCTTCCATCGCCTCGGCCCGCGCTTGGGCGTCGGCAGGGTATTCAGCGCCCGGAGCCACCACGGCCCGCACGGTGTCGTAGCGGAAACCGCGCACCGATTCGAAGTAATAGCGGAGCCGTTCGGCAAAGAAGTCCAGCACTCGGGCCCGCACCTCTTCGCGCGGCTTGCGCCACCGAAAGCCGGGACTCGGGACACGAGGCACGGGATTCGGGCCGACGCCACTGTCCTCTTGGGACTTTCTCCCCTGGACTTCAAGCGCTTCAAGCGCAATGTTTACTGCTTCCTTTAAGCTAGATGGAATCGAAAACTCAAGTATAACTTTAATTACTCCATTGGCCTGCCGGCGCAGAGCAAAGGGGTCACTCGATCCGGTCGGCTCATTCCCCACGGCGAATCCCGCCACGACGCTATCGACTTTGTCGGCAAGCGAAACCAACGCCCCGACGAGCGAGCGTGGCGACGCCCCCTCTGCGCCAAGCGGGAGGTAATGGTCATAAACCGCTTCGGCAATTTCTTCAGTTTCCCCTTGAGCTTTTGCGTATAGCCCCCCTACGACGCCTTGCAGCTCCGTGAATTCCTGCACCATCTGGGTTGTCAGGTCGCACTTGCAAAGATCCACCGCCCGCATCACCTGCTGGGATTGGCTGGCGTTCATCCATCCCTTTTCTTCAAGTAACACGCAAATACTATCGGCTATTGACTTCATGCGACGAATCTTATCGCCATAGCTTCCCAGCTTTTCCTGGTAGGTGACCTTGTCGAGCAGCGGACGCCGATCGCGCAGAGGGTTGCGCTGATCCGCCGCCCAGAAGAACTCAGCGTCTCGGAAGCGAGCGGTGAGCACACGCTGGTGCCCCTGGCAAATCAACCCCTTCTCGTCCGAGTCCATGTTGAGGACGGCCACGAAATGTGGGCGCAGATTTCCCTGCTCGTCCTCGACGGCAAAGTATCTTTGGTGGTCGCGCATCACCGTGATCAGGATTTCGCGCGGCAAGTGGAGGAAACGCTCGTCAAAGTTCCCGAGCATGGGGCGCGGCCACTCTGTGGAATTGGCGATCCAGTCCATCAGCCATTCGTCCTGGACGATTCTGCCCAGGGCCTCGCCCACCCTCCGTGCCTCCTCGGCCACGCGAGCCAACCGCATGTTATAGTCAAATTCAACATGATTTTGTACTAGTTTTTTCGTGTAATCCTTGAAGCTGCTCACAGGGAGCGGCTGGCGAGATTTCGCCCGATGCCCGAAGGTGAAATTTCCGGCATTTACGCCCAGGATTTTGAAGTCAACCGTGATCGCCTGCTTCCCTTCTCCCAGAACGGCCACAATCCATCGGATGGGCCTTACAAAGCGCGGCGCGAGCTTCTCCGTCCAGTACATGCTCTTGGGGAATGTCAAACCGAGAATGGCGCCCGGCAGAATTTCCGGCAGAATCTCCTGGGCGGGGCGTCCCTGGGTGGTTTTCCGCAGGGACAGATATTCCCCCTTAGGCGTCGTGGTGCGGGTCAATTCTTCCACGCCGGCAGCATTCCTTTGCGCGAAGCTTTCCGCTGCCCGGGTGTAATTTCCTTCCCTGTCGACCGACACCTTGACGGGAGGCCCAAGAATCTCCTCGACCTTGTCGGGCTGATGAGCCAGCACCGTGGGAACGTGGACCACCAGCCGGCGCGGGGTGGAATATGTGGCAACTTCCGGGCCTGGCAGGTCCGGGTCGCGAGCCGTCCCGGCATCCGGTGATTCAATCAGCCTGGCTTGGCGGAGGACCGCGTGCACGCGTTCACCCAATCCGCGTTCGGCATCGCGCAGGAAACGCGCGGGAATCTCCTCGCAGCCGACTTCCAGCAACAACGGCATTGACGATGGTCGATGGCCGATTGTCGGTTGCTCCTCGACAACCACGGCGCTGCCGGTTTCGATTTTCGAGTTTCGAATATCGAGTTTCGGGTTCCCAGTATCGTCCGTCACGCTGGCACCTCCGCGGATGGTTGCCGGTCAAGGTAAATGGCAGCGACTTCGCAGGCCAGTTTGCGCACCCGGGCGATCAGCGCCACGCGCTCCGTCACGCTGATGGCACCGCGCGCGTCCAGGATGTTGAATAAGTGCGAGCACTTCAGGGTGAGGTCATAAACCTTGCGCAAGGGGAAGCGATTTCGACTTAAAGTAAAACTTTCAAGTTGTGATCTATATTCATCTTTTTGAATGTCTTCAACTGACATAATAATTCGCGGATATTCTCCCAGCAGCCGCGCCGCCTCGCTTTCGTAAAGGTCAAGGATTTTGCGGCAAATATCGGCGTCCGCGGCCTCGAAATCGTACACAGAGAACTCCAATTCTTCCGCGCGGCGCATGTCACCGTAGGTCACGCTTTCGTTCCAGCGCACTTGGTAGACGTCCTCAACGTTCTGGAGAAAGGCGGCGATGCGCTCGAGCCCGTAGGTCAGCTCGACGCTGATGGGTTCCAAGTCTACCCCTCCCGACTGCTGGAAGTAGGTGAACTGGGTGATCTCGAGTCCGTCCAGCATGACCTGCCAGCCAATCCCCCAAGCTCCCAACGTGGGGGCTTCCCAGTTGTCTTCCTCAAAGCGGATGTCGTGATGGCGGATGTCGATGCCGATGGCCCCCAGGCTTTCCAGGTACACGTCCTGGATATTTTCCGGTGGCGGCTTCAGGATTACCTGCATCTGCGTGTGCTTGAGCAGCCGGTTGGGATTCTCGCCGTAACGGCCGTCGGCCGGGCGGCGGGAGGGCTGCGGGTAAGCCACGCGCCAGGGTTCCCGCCCCAGGACACGCAGGAAGGTCTCCGGGCACATGGTGCCCGCCCCCACTTCCACATCATAGGGCAAGGCGATCACACACCCCTGCTCCGCCCAGAATTCGCTCAGGCAAAAAAGCATGGCTTGGAAGGAGAGGGGTTTTGTTTTCATAGATTTGTGAACATTCGGCATTGTGTTTTTCTCGTTTTAAGCGTTCGGGTTTCGGCTATCAGCTTTCAGCTAAGGCAGCGGGCCTGCGGCCCCTCTTCCGCTGACCGCTGATTGCTGAAAGCTGATCGCTTCAGACTTCCTCTTCCATCATCTGCCGCGTTACCAACCTCTTTTCCGTGTGGCTCTCGATAATCTCCTCGAAAAAGTGCCGGGCTTCGCGGCAGCCGGGGGGAGCTTTTTCCTGCGCCAACCACTTGTCAAGGGGCATCTGGCAGGAGGCCTTAACCATTGCCAGGCTGGCGGCGGAGACCCGCAGGCTGCCCGGCGGCTTGCATTGGTTGCACAGCAGCGATTCTGAACCGCGGCTGTAATAGCCTCCCTCTTCCGCCAGGGCGCGACCGCAGGCCGAGCAGGATTCAAAACTCGGCAAGAAACCACCCAGCCGCACCATCCAATAGTCGAAATAAAGGAGCGGGCGGTTGACTTCCCCCGAGTGCTTGAGCGCCCGTAATACGGCCAGCAGCAGGCGGAAGATGCGTTCGTTCACCTCGCGCTCCGGAAGCAGCCGCTCCCCGACCTCGGAAACATATTGCGCCGCAAGCTGCACACGGTAGTCCTTCTGCATGTCGAAGAACGACTCGATTATCTCGACGGAATTCAGGCGCAGCAGGTCGCGGTTTTCACGCTCGAAGATCCAGAGCCGCACATAGCTCAGGGGTTCGAGCGTGCCGCCGTAACGGCTTTTCGGGCGGAGCGCGCCTTGGGCCACGGCCCTCAGGCGGCCCAATTGCCGCGTAAAAAGCGAAACAATCTTGTCAGCTTCACCCAGGCGGTAGGTTCGGAGGACGATGGCTTCCGTTTCGCGCAGAGGCATTCGATGGCCAATGTCGACGCGCCGACAAAGGAAACAAGGTTAGCACACGGGCCCGCAGGCGGGAAGAGAAAAAAGGTCCTCCGGCCTCGGGACATAGCGCCTCAAATCCCTGCGTGGCGGGATAGCCAATAGTCGGTGATGCCGGAGGTAAGCACTGAAGAGCATGAAGCATGAGACCACGCCACACCCTGGCACGCACCGACCGAGAGGAACTGCATGCGCGAACTTGCGGATTGTGGTGGGCCGAGCTGCGCTCGCCCAATCCTGGCGGGTTAACCCAAGAAAGCGTTGGTCCCCTTCAGGGCATCAACAATCTCGTGGCCTCCATTTCCAAGATTTTCACCTACCGGTTGCACCGTTTCGCGGCTGTCATAATGGGCCACATTCTTCGTGACCCGCAAGGGCAGTCGATAGCATTAGCCGAACGCCGCATTTAACTTAATGCTATACTTTAAATTTTATAGATATGTCGCACTAAAACCATAGTCAATTTTGAATCTTTAGACCTCATGTTTTTCTTGCGCGAACGACACGGAGTGCCTCGAGTTCCTTTCGGCAAAACCCCATGGTGCCAACACCTATGATGTTAGCCGAACGCGACCCTGAATGGTTTCCTCCAGATGCCGCATTACTACCTACTTCTGGGGTCATGCCCGCCTGCCGCTCAGTTCTCCGGCGAGGATCAAGAATTGGCCAGGCCCCTGCAAATCCTCCCCTATGTATAGCCACAATTGTATAAATTAAAATATGTATGTACAGTCGATTACAAAATAATTTGAAAGTGTAACATTATGTTTTGTGGAAATTTTTGAAGCTTTAGTGGATAACAGATTATGTTAACCACAACCCCACGCTGTAAAACATTATCAGACGTACCTGTGCAAAACTCGCTCTTCCTCGGTTGCCATCTTGGCCTTTAGAATTCCTCCGCCATCATGAATGTCGACGCGTCGACTTGCCGCTTTCCGAAGGTGTGAAGGCAAAATTCGCCGTGGCGAGGATCACCAAATCCCCCGGGGCCCCGGCACCTGGAAGCGAGCCATTCCCTGCCCTCTTGCCGGGGCCGCGGAAAGGATTTCGATATCGTCGCGTGGGGCAACTCCCCGAGGGTCGACCTAACCACATCGACCACTCGACCTAGTCGAGTCCCGTGCGACGAAATGACGTGTGAAGCAGGAGGCGAAAACTTGCGGAGGACGATACTGAGAGAAAATTCCGACCCCGGAATGGGTGAATCCTGGCAGAGTCCACCCGATCCGGGTCATACGTGGAAAGGGCACGCGGTAAGCTTTGTGACCAATTTAGAGTGAGGGAGCGAACCGCGACGAAGCCGTGGCGACCGGGAGGGTGGACAACCCGGCCACCCTTCAGGCCGAGGCGACGCGAATTCGCCGCTCCCCCCTCAGGGGCGATCATCCCAGCAAACGGTTAGGACTACCCCGCCCCCGGCGGGCTATTTCTGCCGCTGAAGTTCGAAAGTCTCCACCCTCTCCTGACCCTTCTCCCGCCAAGTCCATTGCTGAGTGACGTGGCCGGCATCCTTCCAGACGATCGAGTGGGCGTGCATGTGTCCGGCGTCAGGGCCGGAAAGGTTGGTCGCATCGACAAACGTAAACTTAATGGCTCCGGTACTGCTGGTGGAGGCATCCGCCCTCATTCGAGGCTGATTATTCGCCATGCAGTAATGGGTCATCATCAACTGGTCGCCGTCCAAGTAATAAAGGGTGACCATCTCAGTTTCGGCGCTCTCGTCGATCGACTCCATGACGGCTGTCCCCCCTGAGACCAACTTGTAGCTGATGTGAACCGGCCTGCCGTCCGCCGCTTTCCCCTCCCAGAGGCCCGCGAGCGACTTGATCTGGTCAAATTCCGGTTGAGATTTGCTGGCCGCCAAGCCCGCGGCAGCGACTGAGATCAACGCCATAATCAAAATCACGATTTGTCGAATGTTCCGCATGGGATTCTCCTTTTCATGAATTTTCGCAGCCTTTGCTGACGAAAGCCACCGAATTCACCTCTGGAAGTAAACCTCCAGGAAGCCGAGCACTCGCGGCCAGCCCTTTTCGTGACTGCTGCGCGCCTCCGTAGCCTTACCCCAGCCGCTGTGGGTAAGCAGCACACGCGTTCCGGAGGCAATCGCCGTCAATTCAATGCGGACCACCGTGGGGTGAACTTTTTCCCAGCTGGGTTCCCAGGTGAACGCCAGCACCCGCGGCGGGTCGATTTCGAGATATTCCCCTTTGATCGTGGTCCTCTCTCCGGTCATTTTATTCTGCGCCTTGCAATTTCGCTTGCCGCCCACGCGAAGGTCACTCTCCCAGTCGAAGGTCCGGTAACCTTCATCGGAACCCCACCAAGCGGCGAGTTCCGCAGGGTTGGTGAGGGCGGCATATACGCGCTCGGGCGGAGCGGCAACTTCGACCTCGCCCACAATGTTCTCATCAACGATTCTGGCGGTTGGACTCATCAATCTCCTCCTTAGAGTGCGCTTCCACATGGCGCTTCAGGCTGGCGAGATTCTTTAGCCAGAAAACACGGTAGTGTTCCAGCCAATCGTCCACTTCGCGGAGAGGCTGGGCATTCAGCCGGTAGACGCGCTGGCGGCCACGGCGCTCCTCCTGCACCAGAGCGGCCTCGCGAAGAATCCGCAGGTGCTTGGAAACGGCGGGACGGCTGATAGGGAAAGCTGCGGCAATGTGGCCGGCCACCACGTCGCCTGCGGCCAACCGTTGCAAGATGGCGCGCCGAGTGGGGTCAGCGATAGCCGCGAAGACCGGCGTGTTGTGCGCTGCGAAGTGCGTTCCCTGTGGAAGCATAATATGTAACCTAGCGGTTACATAATGAGCCCGGACGATTTTCCTGTCAAGCAGAATTTTTTAGCTCCGAAAGTTCGGTTTTTGCGAACGGATCCAGTAGGGGATCGCCGCCCAAATATCCAGGTCCCCGGTAAGGTTCAATGGGGGTTGAAAAAGGACCTCTCACCTGCCCTCCTCCATCGGGCACCCTCTTTGCCGGGATAGGGGTGTGATTTTGATTTCTCTCCCTCTCCTTGGGTTGCGGGTGTTTCGACATATCGGGACTGGCGAGGGATCTCTTCGCGGGTGATGCACACACCGCCTTGGGGGCATACGTCAACCGCGACTTTGCCGGAACCCTGCTCGATGTGGAATGTTTGTAGACCTGCGGCATTCTCTATTGGTAATATGTCGGCGGTTTGCGCGTGCCAGGGTGGCACTCGATAAACCAGCTACCAGAATCATTCCATGATCTAAAGTTGGAGGAAAACCATGAAGCGCTCGGAAATAAACACCATCATGCACGAGGCCGAGGAATTCACCCAGCAACGCGGCTTCTATTTACCACCCTTTGCCTATTGGACTCCGGCGGATTGGGGAAGTAAAGGCGAAGAAGTCCGCGAGATCGTCGAAAATCAACTGGGCTGGGACATTACCGATTTCGGAAGCGGCCGGTTCGATACGGTGGGATTATTCATGTTCACCATCCGCAACGGCAGTCAGGATGAAATGAGGGCCAGGCGGGGCAGGCTTTACTGCGAGAAGCTCTTGATCGTGGGAGTAGGCCAAGTGACCCCCCTGCATTTCCATTGGAACAAGATTGAGGACATCATCAATCGCGGCGGGGGAAAATTAGACATCCGATTGTACAACTCCACAGAGGATGAGGGATTGGCGGACACCGCCGTCGTCGCCCGCCTTGATGGCGTCAAGCGCCAAGTGAAGGCGGGGGACGTGGTGCGGCTGTCCCCCGGGGAAAGCATCACGCTTCCGTCGCATCTCTATCACGAGTTCTGGGGAGCGGAGGGGCGAGTCCTCGTGGGAGAGGTGTCCTTGGTGAATGACGATCGTAACGATAACCGCTTCCACAAAACCGTTGGCCGCTTCCCGGTGGTTGAAGAAGATGAGCAACCCCTCCATCTGTTGGTCTCTGACTACCCCCAGTATTGGCAATGCAAATAAAAGCGACAAATGACGAGCAAGCGAAGGACGAACCTCGAAACTCGCTTCGATTTTCGGGGTTCCGCCTTTCTTGGCTCGTCACTTCTCACTCCTCACTCATCGCCTTTCTTAATCCCAGGAGCCTTTTATGACAGTGGATGATCGCCAAGGAATTGCCTGCGGCGGTATATGGGTGGTTGATTTGGTCAAAGTCATTGACCTCTACCCGCAGGAAAACACAATCGCATATATTTCCGAAGTATCCCAAGGCGGCGGGGGGTTGGCTCACAATGTAATCATCAGCCTGGCGAAGTTTGACGCGATGCTGCCGCTGTACGCCCTCGGCGTTATCGGCGACGACGCTTACGGAGACTTTCTGGTGAAGGAATGCCACCGCTTTCCCAATGTGAACGTCGATCAACTGCGCCGCACCAACCTGGATGCCACGGCGTACACCGACGTTTTCAGCGTTAAGGCCAGCGAACGCCGGACCTACTTTCACTACCCGGGAAGCAACCGTATGTTCCAACCTGCGCACGTCGATCTTGATAGCCTGCCCGTCAGGATGTTCCATTTGGGCTACTTGCTCTTGATGGAAGCCATGGATCAACCCGACGCGGAATTTGGAACCGTGGCGGCGCGTTTCCTGGCTCAACTGCAAAGCCGGAACATCCGGACCTCGATCGATCTGGTTTCGGAAGACAGTGACCGCTTTCCCCGGATTGTGCCGCCCTCGCTGAAGTATACCGATTACTGCATCATCAACGATTGGGAAGCTGAGAAGCTGGCGGGGATCCCCCTCCGGGTGAGAGGCAAGTTGCTTCCCCAAAACTTGGGCAAGATTGGAGCAACTATTCTCGGTTTCGGAGTCAAAGATCTTGTGGTCATCCATTTCCCCGAAGGCAGTTATCTCCTTTCAAAGGATGGGGTGGAGATTCTGCAACCTTCTCTGGATCTTTCCGATGCCTACATCGTGGGCAGCAGCGGCGCCGGTGATTCCTTTTGCGCGGGCATTCTCTACGGGTTATATCAAGGGTGGAATCATGAAAAGACCCTTCGCTTCGCCACCTGCGCCGGCGGGATGAACCTGAGCGACCTGACCACCACCGGCGGAATCAAGTCGTGGCAGGAAATACTTTGCATGGAAGAGAAATTCCCCTATAGAAAGAGCGTTGCCTAGGCGCAATGCCGTTCAATTAAGGGGTCTCAGGAAATTACTTCTCAAGTGGTGGGCTGGCGCAGACGGTTGGTTTTTACCGCCTGCGATCTCCCGAAGAGGCTTTCCTCCCCACACGGCACTGTCGCCGGTATAGTCTCCGGCAGGGCGTTGTTTTACAAGCTGATTGGTCAAATCCCACAAGTCTCTTTTACCCCCCCCGTGCGCATGCAAGTTGAATTGGAATGACATTGCATGTATACTTTCCGTTTTGTGCGTAGCGCTTATTCATAGTGTTAGTGGACACGAGAAGTTGGAGGTCCAACCCGATCTCTCTCTACCTATCTCACCTGACATCCATGCGGGGTATGGGGCATAAAACATTTCCGGGGTCCGGTAAGCAGATTGGGAATCCGGATGCCAGCCGGAGGAGGCTCGAGGTACATGAGTAATCTGATGAAAGCCGCAGTGTTCCATGGGGTACGAGACGTGAGAATCGAGGACGTCCCCAAGCCCACGGCCGGGCCTGGGGAAGTTGTCCTGCGGGTTCAGCGCTGTTCCGTTTGCGGGACAGACAAGCGCATCTTTACCCACGGGCAGAAGAACGTGGTGCCGCCTGCCATTACGGGCCACGAAATTGTTGGAACCGTATGCGAGATTGGCGCGGGCGTGGACAGTGGACTCCGCACCGGTCAAAGGGCTGTCGTGGCGACGGTCGTGGGCTGCGGGAAGTGTATCTACTGCCAGCGCAAACAATATAACCTTTGCGATTCATTTACGGCGGTGGGCTACGACTATGCCGGCGGCTTTGCCGAATACGTCAAGATTCCGGCGGCCGCGGTCGGCCAAGGAAACGTCATCCCCATTCCCAACTCCATGTCCGTGGAGCGCGCTGCGCTGATTGAGCCTCTTTCCTGTTGTTTGAACGGCCAGGAGTATTTATCTCCTCAACCCGGTGATCGGGCCGTGGTTTTCGGAGTGGGGCCCATCGGCCTTATGCACGCGAGCATCCTGAAGGCGCGGGGCTGCACCCCGGTCATCGTCACCGATGTCTCGCAGGAACGCCTGGATTATGTGACGGAGTTTGGGCTCGGAATAACTGTAAACTCCACAGGGGGGGACGCGGTCAATAAGATTCTGGCGGCGGGGGGCGGGGAGAAATTCGATATCGCGATTACCGCCTGTTCGGTGAAGGCGGCTCAGGCTGATGCCCTGAAGCTGGTCCGGAAGAAAGCTCGTGTTTCATTTTTTGCGGGTGTCCCCAAAGACGACCCCATACTGCCAATTGACAGCAACCTGATCCATTACAACGAGATTTCTGTCTTTGGATGTTTTGCTTCCAACCTTCAGCATTACCACCAAGCCCTGGCGATGGTCTCTCGCGATGACTTGCCTTGGGAACGCTTCCTCACTCATCGGTTTAAGTTGCAGGATATGGTAAAGGCCTATTCCGTGATCGAGGCGGGACAAGGAATCAAGACCGTCATCGATTGCGAATAGCGACACCCATAATGGACAAACAATCCCTGGTGCAGCTCATTGAAATTTCCCGCGCCGTCGGCACGAGAACGGATTACGTACAAGTCGGCGGTGGAAACACCTCGGTGAAATCACCCGGCGGACGAACGATGGCCATAAAGGCCAGTGGTACGGCCTTGACTTCGATGAGCGAGTCGGCAGGCTGGGTCGAAGTGAACGTCGCGGCGGTTCTGAGCATTTTTGACCAGAAAGAACTGGCCACGCTGGAAACTGATGCGCGGGAAGCGCGTGTGCTGCAGCATTTTTCTTCTGCCGTTGTGGGCGGCACGGGACGGCCATCGGTCGAGACCGCGCTCCACGCCATGCTCGGCAGGTTCGTCATCCACACCCATCCGGTGGCTGCCAACGCCGTTAATTGTGGTCCTGGGCTGAAGGCCTTGGAGGAGATCACCCCCGCGGGTGAACTCCCGGCCCTCTGGGTGCCCTATACTGATCCCGGGTGGCGGCTGGCTCATACCGTCAAGTCGGCTGCCGAGATTTATCAAAGCGTCCATGGCAGCCTGCCCACGGTTCTTTTCATGGAAAATCATGGACTACTGGTTTCCGCTCCCGAGGCTGAGGCCTGCGTGGCGCTTCATGCGGAATGGGTGAGCCGGTGCGAGCGGTATTTCCAGCCGGGAGTCAAGCCGCTTCGTAATCCCCCGGAATTGGAATGCACCGCTTTGCGCAGGGCCATGGTCTCCCTGCGCCAAGGCTGGCGGGAAGTGAAGGGGAGCGCTCCCATCGCCCGGCTGACGGACAATGCCGAACTGGCCAGTGTGGCGTGTGATGAAAGAGCGGAAATTTTGGCCGCTGGATCACTGAGCCCAGACCACATCGTATACACGGGCTCCCGGGCGATTCTGGCCGAATCCCTGGAGGAGTTGCCGGCGAAACTGAAGGCGGCACTGGTTGAAAAGGCTCCGCCGCGCGTCGCGGTGGTTCGGGACGTGGGAACGTTTCTATTGGCAGACGATGCGAAGAAGCTCGATGCGGCGGAGACCCTGGCCGTGGCTGCCGCGGGGATCACCCATCTGGCATCCGGACGCGGCGGCGCGCACAACCTCTCCCCTGCTTCCGCCGCCTTCATCATCAACTGGGAGGCCGAACACTATCGTTCCGCGCTCTTGGGCAGGGCCACCGAAAGCCTGGCGGGCAAGGTGGCGGTGGTGACGGGGGCGGCGTCGGGTCTAGGATGTGGCATCGCTCAGGGTTTGGTAGAGGCCGGAGCCGCGGTGGCCTTCTGCGACGTTGATGATGCAGGCGCAAAAGCAACGGCTGCCGCGTCGGCCGCTCCAGCACGCGCGTTCCCCGTGCACATGGACGTTACCGACGAAGGCGCTGTCGCCACGGCATTTGACCAGGTGCTGCGCCATTGGGGAGGCGTGGACATCGCTGTGTGCGCGGCGGGAATTGCGCCGGCCTACGAATTGGTCGATATGCCCGTTAAGCTGTGGCGGTTGGCGCTGGAGATTAACCTCACGGGCTATTTCCTGGTGGCGCGGGAGGCGGCCCGGATCATGCGCGCCCAGGGAGACGGCGGTGCGATGATCATGCTCTCGTCCAAGAGCGGCCTTGACGCCTCCCGGGCCAACTCGGCCTACAACGCTACCAAGGCCGGAGAGTTACACCTGATGCGAGGCTGGGCGCTGGAACTGGGAGGCGACGGCATCCGCGTCAACGCCCTTGCCCCAGGCAATGTCTTCGAAGGCTCGAAAATCTGGAACCCGGAGTACATCAAGACCGCCGCTCGCAAAAAGGGGATCAAGCCCGAGGAAGTGATCCCTTACTATGTTTCCTTGACTGCCCTCAAACGCGACATCAAGCGCTCCGACGTTGCCGCGGCTGCGGTTTTTCTCTGCTCCGACGCGGCCCGCTGCATCACCGGCCAGACACTGGTCGTGGACGGCGGACAGGTCATGGTTCGATAGCAGGCCGGTTTGGTTTCTTGTAGCGGCACTCCATGACCGCCGGCCGACGCTCATAGAGCGCCGCTACAGCAAAACGATCCTCTGCGTAGGGTACGATGAATAATCTATCAGAAGAACGAACGAAGGAACTCGAGGCGGAGCTTTACCAGGGTCCACCCGAGCGGCATATCGCCGCACTCGCGCAACTGTGCGCGCAACTCGGCCCCCGGCCGCGCCGCGGAACCAACGGCCACATCCATACCAGTGAATCGTTCAGCGTCTTTCGCTCGCCGACGGAAGCGGTGTGGCAGGCCGCGCGGGAAGGGATCGCGGTTCTGGGAATCAACGATCACTATACGGTTGCCGGACACGAGGAGTTTCGCCGTGCCTGTAAGGTTGCGGGCCTTGCCGCCACATTCTCACTTGAGGCCGTGGCCATGGATCGTGCTTCCGCGGATGCCGGCATTAAGCTGAACGACCCCGACAACCCTGGCCGCGTCTATCTGTGCGGCAAAGGCGTGACGCGGATGCCCGCGGAATCTTCACCCGAAATGCGGAGCCTCGCCGGCATGCGCGCAGCTCTGGAACGCCGCAATCGGGAAATAACCGGGAAGGTCGGGAAGCTTTTCCGGGACCGCCTGGGCGCTGACGGACCCACCTGGGAGAATGTCCTGGCGCTGACGCCGCGCGGGAATGCCACGGAGCGGCACGTGGCCTACGCTGTGCTCCTGCGATTGCGAGAACTGGCGGCGAACCAGGGAAAACCTCCATCCGAAATCATGGCCACTTGCTGTGGCACGGCTCCCCCGGCAGGGGGCGACAATGCCACGCTCCAAATTTTCCTCCGCGCAAAACTCCTCAAAGCAGGCGCTCCTTGTTACGTGCCCGAAGAGGCGGATGCCTTTGTTCCCGTGGCGGAACTACGCAGGATCTTTCTGGCCTTCGGGTCGATTCCAACCTACCCCGTTCTGGGCAATCCGGTTCTGTCTGGCGAGCAGAATATCGAGGCTCTCCTGGACAGGCTGGAAGGCCTGGGGTTTTACGCCGTGGAGGTCATTCCCCACCGCAATACGCGCGAACGCCTGCGGGAGATTGTCTTTGCCGCGCAGCGGCGTTGGTGGCCAGTCTTCAACGGAACGGAGCATAACACGCCTGAGACTCGGCCCCTGCTGGACCCTTTCGCTCTCGATCCGGAGTTCGAACCCTGGTTCCGCCAGAGCACCGCGGTGCTGCTCGGGCACCAGCGGCTCGTCGCGCAAGGCGAACCGGGGTTTGTGGACCTGAATGGCAAGCCCACCATCTCCGACTCAAAAGCGCGGTTTGAGCATTTCAGCCGGGCCGGAAAGTGTGATGCGTAGCGCTGGTTAGGCGTCAGGCAAGAAAGCCGCTGGGGGGAGGAAGCGCGCCCGACGAAAAGCCTCGCCTCGCAATCAAAATCTGCAGAGCAAGATTCTTCGCGGAGATCACCCTGAGCCAGCAGAGTGCGATCCGTCGTGTCTGCTCATCACGGGCAGCCGCAAGGCTGTGAAGACTCCGGATGACAGCTCAAGCGAGTTTTTCCGCAGCCTGATGAAGGGAAACACACTTAGGAACAATATCTATTGCAATTTTCCCGGGGTTAGCAAAATATAGCCGATTTGGCTGGAAGCAATGATTTTCTATAATGTAAAGGGAGGATAAGAAAGTGGCAAAAAAGGTGATACCAGTTGCAGAAGCAAAAGGGAAGCTGGGGGTTCTCACCGTAGGAATGGGGGCGGTCGCGACCACGATGATTGCGGGGGTGGAAGCGGTGCGGAATAAGATCGCGCTCCCCGTGGGTTCTCTTACGCAAATGGGGACCATTCGTCTCGGCAAGCGAACCGAGAAACGCATCCCCAAGATTAAAGACTTTGTCCCCTTGGCGGATCTCGATGATGTGGTCTTTGGCGGATGGGATCTTTTCAAGGACAACGCTTATGTGGCGGCCAAGAAAGCCGGAGTTCTTGGAAAGGAACACGTTGAGAAGTTGAAGGGGTTTCTTAAGAGCGTGGAGCCGATGCCGGCGGCATTTGAGCAGAAGTGGGTCAAAAACCTTCATCCCAACAATATCAAATCGAGCCAGTCCAAGATGGATCTGGCCGAACAGGTCATGGAAGACATCGAGCGGTTCAAGAAGAAGTCTCGCGCCGATCGCCTCGTGATGATTTGGGCCGCGTCGACGGAGGTTTACACGGAGCCCCAGCCGGTTCACGACACCCTCCAGACCTTCGAGCAAGGCCTGAAGAATAACAGTCCGGATATATCTCCGAGCATGATTTATGCGTACGCCGCCTTGAAGCTCGGGGTGCCCTTTGCCAACGGCGCGCCGCACGTTACCGTGGATATTCCCGCGCTTACCAATTTGGCGCTCAAGAAGAAAATACCAATCTGCGGGAAGGACTTCAAATCCGGTCAGACGTTCATGAAGACTTTGTTGGCCCCCGGCATTAAGGCCAAGATGCTAGGACTGACAGGCTGGTTTTCCACTAACATTCTGGGTAACCGTGATGGTGAGGTTTTGGACGATCCCGATAACTTCAAGAGCAAGGAAGTAACCAAGGCTTCCGTACTGGAGCACATCATCCAGCCGGAGCTTTATCCTGAGTTATATAAAGGTTACTATCACAAGGTAAGGATTAACTATTACCCACCGCGTGGTGATAACAAAGAGAGTTGGGACAACATCGATATCTTCGGCTGGCTCGGCTACCCGATGCAGATCAAGGTGAATTGCCTGTTCCGCGATTCCATTCTGGCCGCTCCCATGGCGCTGGACCTGGTGCTTTTCATGGACCTCGCCCAACGTTGCCCCACCCTGGCAAAAATGGGAATCCAGGAATGGCTGTCCTTTTACTTCAAGAGTCCGATGTGTGCGGCGAGCTTGTACCCGGAACATGACGTGTTCATCCAACTCATGAAGCTCAAGAACACCCTGCGGCACTTGCGCGGAGAAGAACTGATCACGCACTTGGGTTTGGAGTACTACGACTGAAAACCCGGGGGTAGACAGGCTGCGGGTGTGCTGTCCTGGCGAACCTCTTACGGCGGCACACAATGCCAAGGGTGGCGCACACATTGGCCTCTATGTATATACGCCACCCCCTGTCACTTGGAAGACCCTAAGCGGGACAGCACACTACCCACCAGCGTCCGCGACGCGGCGCAGTCCTGTCCCGGTCCATCGGGACGCCCCGTTTCAGGCGTGGATGACGTAAGGCGGTGGTTCTCAATTTCATCCAGAAATCGATGGCTTGATCTTCAAGGAGTTAACCGAATGTCTGTAAGTCCCAGGTTGAACCGGTTGTTTAATCAGAACGGGAAGTGCTTGCAGGTGGCCCTGGACCATGGATTGGCGAATGATGCCAGCGTCCTTCCCGGCATAGAGAATATGAGGCAGGTGGTCGGCGTCGTCGCCGCGGCCAATCCTGACGCTATCCTTTTGACCACGGGGCAAGCCCACTGGCTTCAAGATCTGCCGCAAAAGCCCAAGCCGGCATTGGCTGCGAGGGCGGATGTCACGAATTTTTACAACCTTCCGACACCGAAGCATGTCTTCTGTAAATTGATCGACGAAGCGGTGGAACAAGCCGTAGCTCTGGACGCGGCCACCATCGTCGTGAACCTCCTATGGGCACCCGATCAACCCGACCTGCACCGGCAGTGCACGGAGAACGTCGTTCGCCTCAAACCGCGTTGCGAGCGTTACGGCATGCCGCTGATGGTGGAACCGATGGGGGTAATCCCGGATGGCAAAGGTGGTTACAAAATCAATCCTGACATCCACAAAACCGTGGCGCTGGCGCGGCAAGCGGTGGAATTAGGTGCCGACATCGTTAAAGCGGACATCGCTGAGCATATCGACGAATACCACCTGGTTGTGGAGGCGGCCATGCCCAGGCCCCTCTTGCCCCGAGGGGGAGCCAGAGTTACCGACCAAGAAATCCTGAGTCGAACCTATACCCTGATTCAACAAGGTGCTTCGGGCATCGTCTACGGACGGAATATCTACCAGCACCCGCATCCGGCGCGGATGGTCCGCGCCTGTCAAGCCGTGGTTCACGAAGGGGCCACCGTCGCCCAGGCCATGGCGATTCTCGAGGGTAGCAAGTAGGCAGGCCAGCCGGAATTTCTCCCCACGCTTGGGCGCTCCCAGGGGAGTGCCAAAAGAGTGGGGCCCAGGACACGGTAATAATTAGGAAGACATTGGAACGGCGGGGCAGGCGCCGGGCGCCAATCGGATTTGCGCGGCGCGATCGAAGATCTCTTCCCTGCTGATGCCCGCCTCCTGGTACATCGCGAAAATATTTTCATCGGGGGTCTCCGGCGGGACGGTGTGCGAAGCCGCCAGAATGTAACCGCCGCCGTCACGCGTCATGCCCTCAATCAATCGGGCTGAGGCCCGCCGCACGTCATCAACCGTTCCGGTGGGAAGAAGGCCTTGGGTGTCCACACCTCCCATAAAGGCTATCTGCTTTCCAAATTCCGCCTTCAATTCCAGGGGGTCCATCCCCGGACAGTTGCACTGCACGGGATTGAGCACATCGACGCCAATTTCGATGAGGTCCGGAATGATGGGCCGCAAGGCGCCACAACAATGGTAGGCCACCCACAACCCTTTCGCCTTCCCCACTGCGGTAACGCGCGCCAAGTGCGGTTTAATCAGTGTGCGCCAAGTTGCGGGGCTCATCAGCATCGAATTCTGTGAGCTGACGTCGTCGCCCGTCCACAGCCAGTCCAATTCAAACCGCTCCAGGGCGGCCCGCGCGAGTTCCAGCGAGAAGTCAGCGCAGCGCTTGAGCATTTCGTTGGCAAAGCCCGGATCTTCCACCATATCCAGCATTGCCATTTCGATCCCCCGCAGCCGCCAATACATTTCGTAAACGCACGGCGAAACGTCGCACCCGATAAAATAGTCCCGCTGATGGGCGATGACCGGCAACATCAGCCGCATTAATTCCTCCAAGTGGTTGATGGGGAATTGATAGCGGAGAACCTCGTCTCGACTCGCCTGGGCGAGGGGGAATCCGGTAATTTGATTGAACCCGTACTGCCGGGTCCACTGCACCCCCCAAAGGTCCACGTGCGATTCGCCCTCGTTCGCGTGAACGATTCCTTCCATCGCGTAATTGTTGTTCACCCAGGTTTGCCGAACGTCATCCCCCATGGCCTCGGCCACGCGGGATGTGGGAATATCCAGCAGCCGGGCAAGCCGCTGGGCGGTCTGGGGGTGGAACCACATGAAGACGGGCAGGCGGTCGATGGGCTCTCGCCGCAGGGCTGCGTGCACACGCTGTTTCGAATTCATGGGCATGACCTGTGAAATCAGGTTTTTGCGCTGGGGCGATGATCGGCCCAAACGTGCAAAGGGTAAAAGATACATGGCTAAAGGGTAATATGTAAAGTTTAAAGGGTAACCACAGGCCTTCGAAAAAGGTATTTACCCTTTTCCTTTCAATCAATCTTTATTGAGCACTGTCAGGATTCAAGCATCTCGGGTAAAATAGTCAGGTTCGGCCCCCTGCAGGTCGTAGGGCAATCACGTTCGTAGTCCACCGGAGGGTAGTTATGTCGTCGGTTATGAAGACGCTTTTCTTGAACCCGCCCAGTTTTGAAGGCTTTGATGGCGGAGCGGGTGCGCGGTGGCCGGCGACGCGGGAGATTGCCTCCTTCTGGTATCCGGTGTGGCTCTCCTACCCGGCAGGCATGCTGGAAGGCAGCCGGTTGCTCGATGCCCCGCCCGCCAAAATCTCTCAGGCGGAAACCATCCGCATCGCAACCGACTATGATTTCGTGGTCCTGTTCACTTCCAACGTGGGATTTAACAGTGACGTCAGCATTGTGCGCCGGATGAAAGAGGCCAAGCCTGACCTGAAGGTAGCCTTCGTGGGCCCCGATGTCCAGACCCGCCCTGCTGAGTGCCTTCGCGCCAGTGAGGATATTGACTTTGTGGTGCGCGGTGAGTTTGATCATCCGGTGGTAGAGTTCGCCCAAGGCAAACCACTCGCCGAAATCAGCGGGGTGAGCTACCGCAAGGATGGCGAGATCGTTCACAACCCGGCGCGCCCGCTGCTCGAAACCGCGGACCTGGACAAGCTACCTTTTGCCACCGAGGTCTATAAGCGCGACCTGACCATTGAGAACTACAACATTCCTTTCCTGCTCCATCCCTATGTGTCGTTCTATACCAGCCGAGGTTGCCCGGCACTGTGCACGTTCTGCCATTGGCCGCAAACTCTTTCCGGCCATGCCTGGCGGGTACGCTCCACAGACAACGTGGTGGCAGAATTCCAGCAAGCGATGAAGCTTTTTCCCCAGGCAAAGGAGTTTTTCTTCGACGACGATACGTTCAATATCCGCAAGGATCGCGTGCTGGATGTCTGCGCGAGGCTCAAGCCTTTGGGTTTCACCTGGTCGGCCAACGCTCGTACTCATTGCGATTATGACACCCTGAAGGCCATGGCGGATGCGGGCGGGCGGCTGCTGATCGTCGGATTCGAATCGGGTGACGCCCAGATCCTCAAAAACATCAAGAAGGGGGTGACCCCGGAAACAGGCCTCACCTTTATGAAAAATTGCAAGAAGGTGGGCCTGACGGTGCACGCGGACTTTATCATTGGCCTCCCCGGCGAGACCAAGGAGACGATTGCGCGCACCATCGATTACGCCAAGGAGCTTGACGCCGACACCGTGCAAGTCTCCGTCGCCCACGCCTACCCGGGAACCGAATTGTATGAGTATGCCGCGAAAAACGGCTTTCTGGCCACGGAGCAGCGCTCCGATGGCGGCGGGCACCAGTTGCCGCACATCGTCTATCCGGGCTTGAGTCTGGAAGATATGATGGCGGGGATGAACACCTTCTATGATTCGTACTATCTGCGTCCGCGCGTGGTATGGCGCATCGTAAAGAAGGCCCTATGGGATTCCCACGAGCGCAAGCGCCTATACGGTGAGGCGGTTGAATACTTGCGCGTCCGCACCGAGCGCTGGAAGTACGTCCGCAACGGTTCGCACGTTCGAGCCGTGAACCCAGCTTCACATTCCTAAAATCGATTCAGTTTCACAACCTTGGCTCAGTATGGGACCACGGACTCTCAGAAATGAGGGTCCGCAGTCCCTCGTGGCATGGCCGTCTTGGCCATGGCCTGACAGGGGCGGGACGCCCGTGCCACGTCTATTTACCAAATGCTCCGGGTTTCATCGGTTCCGGGCGTGAAGGAAATCCCACGCAAAACCTCCCCGAAGCCCGCTGTGCGGAGCGTATGGAATTCTTCTTTGGCGGCAACGGTCAGATCGGTATTGCTGAGCGAATCCTCGATGACGACGAGGCGGCCAGGGTCTGCGCCTGTATCGCCATCTCCGCTGACTGTTGAAGTGAGGGCCCAAATGGTGGCGTTCCCCCAATCATCCACACGGCCGGTAAGGTTGCGGAGGCCGTCGGTAGCGGGCGACCACGGCAAACCCGTGGCGGCGTTGGTTCCCGTGGGGAAACCGGGTACGGTGTAGGGCACGCCGAGTTCTAATCCCGTTTGCAGGGTATAAGCCAGATTCCACTGCTGGGTGGTGGAGTCGAACACCCACTTCTCGAGTCCCGCCAAGGGCTGAGCGGCGGCATGGGTGTAAAGGTCTGTGCCTCCCGTGTAGCCGTCACCTTCATCGGCAACATAGAGCGTGGTGGCGTTCGCGAACCATATGCCGAACGGATAATTAACGGAGCTGGTGCTCTTGGCCAATACGGTGGGAAAGCCTTTTAGAATGCACATATTGGTGGGAGTGCCCGTCGCCGGGTTGTAAGCCGTATCGGGAGTCGAGGGCAGGACCGTCGAAGGTGAGGGAAGGCCTACGCCTTTGGGACACGCCGTGCCCGTGGTGTCAACAAAATAGACCGTGTCAACCCCGTTGCTCCCGCTGCCTTTGGCGTAGTAGAGAACGTTGTTGAAGATGGTCATGCCGCAAAAGTTGTCATCCTTGCCGTATTTATCCGCTTTGTCGCCCAAGTCCGTAACGTTAAACGTGCCGACCGGTGTGGGAGTTCCGGGAGCTTGCACCCTTTCCGGCTCATCGGAGGGATCCATGATTTGAGCGCCCGCACCGAGGACGATCCCGGTTGGCTCAGGGTTTCCGCCATTTCCGGCATTGCCCGTGGTGTAGTAATAGTCAGCGCCGTTAATGGTATTCAGGACTGCGCCGCGGCCATTGTCTCCACTGTAGGCGTTGGTTTCCGTGAAGTGGAATTTTCCATTCTTGTCCACTTGCGCCACCGCCCGGTAAACATACAGCCCCACCGGGTTCGTCGGATCGACCACGCCCGGAGTGTTAGAGGCGGACACATCGATTGCATTGATGGGCGCGACATAGCCCATAAACGTGACGTATCGGCCGTCGGTGGAGAGATGCAGTGACAACTCGGATTTGGAGCTGAAGCTGGTGACCAATTGATCGCTCTCAGGGGTCACTCCGCGCTGGGAACTGTTGGGCACCTCGAGCGAATTGATCAACCAGCCGAAGGGAGTGATCTGGTCGAGGTAAATTTTTGCCGTGATGCCGAAACTGCTATCGTCGTTGTCGTTGTTAAATACGTACGGAAACAGCCCGTTATATCCGGCCATACCTCCACACCCACCGGACGCGGCCACACAATTGGGTGGCAGTGGTTCGCCCACCGTCAGGTTGCTCGCGTTGTTGTCATACACACTGCGGCTGACCACCAGATTGCCGGGCCAGAAAACTCGGTCCTTGCCCCAATCGAAATCTTGGGCAGTTGCTCGCACGTTGCCGACGAGAATGCCCAATGCAATCAGCGCCAATGCCTCGGGCCATCGTCCGCCGGTGATCGTGCCGTCGAGAAACTTTTTCCACCATTCAGGAATCTCCTCTCACGGGGAAGTTGAGCCGCACGGTCGACCGTGCGACCAAAACGCCAGATACGGTAGCAACCGAGTGTTAAGGTCAAATGACAGTTTGTCACTGGCTTTGTAAAGGCCGCGGGCGACACGGTCGTGGCGCTACATCTCTTGTGCAGGCGCCGGCAGCCAAGTTTCGGAGTGCGGGAGCTCGCTCCCGCTCTTTCTACCATTGACTTGTCGGCGGTTGGTCATTCGCCGCGACGAGTCGTGGCGACAGAAAGCGGTGACGAGTCGCCGCACTCCAAAAGTTCGGCTCGCATCGGCGTGGGGAGAAATGCGTGGCTAAGAGCGTTCACGCGTGGTGAGAAATCCCTCCTAACATCACCCCAACCCCTAACGAGCAAGCTCACTGATCGATGACCTTATAGGAAAGGTAGGGTGAGGGAGCTTCAAGCTGTGCGGCGCTGGTGAAGGCCTTTTTGAGTAGGATTCGGGACCACTGGGTGCGGCGGCAGTAGTCGAGGTAGGATTCGTGCCGCCAATCGAATCCTGCCTTGGAGAGGTCCTGAGGGCTGAGATAAACCACAATTTCGGGAGCGAGGGCCGCGCGCGTAGTCTTCTTTTCGTAGGTTACGTCCTCATAATTGGCGAGCAGGCGAATTCCCTTCTCCCGGCATGTCCGCTCAATGGACCCAAGAATCTGGTTGTACCTCGCCACGTGCGGAGACATATCCTTTTCCGTGCATTCGGTATTTCCCAGATCGACGATGGGGCGAACCTGTAAAGTGCGCAGCGTGTATTTTCCGTAGACATCAAAAAAACCGGCCAGTTCTTCCAGATTTTCCGCGTTAACGGTGTAGTTCAGGCGCAATTGCGGGCGCGTGGAGCCACGGCGCTTCTTGATGCCTTCCAGTTGGCCGAGGACCTCCAGGAATTTATCGAACGAGGCTCTGCGCATCAGGCGCTCGTAGGTCTGGCGCTCGACGCCGTGCGTAGAAAGCGTGAGCTCGTCAAGCCCCAGGTCCACCAGTTTTTCGAGATGCTCCGGCTCCAGCAACTGGCCGTTCGTGACCATGCCGACCATCGGCACCTTGTACTTCTTGCCCAGCGCGATGATATCAACAAATCCTTTGTACGCGGTAGGCTCCGTCCCACAGCCAACGTATAATTGCACCGCCCAGGGGAAAAAGACTTCGGCAATGCGCTCGATCTCGCCAGGTTTGAAACGGCCGGTATTTTCCTTGGTAAAACTCGGGTCGCTGAAGTAGCACATCTGGCAGCGCAGATTGCACGACATCACAGGATCGAAGCGCAGCCACAGGTGCCGTTGCCGAAGCCAATACAGGCCCAACAGCCCAAGGAACTTGACGCGATGGCTGCGCACCAGCCGGTTAAGGTTCAGAACTTGGTAGAAACGATCCGCCCGCATAGGTTTTGCAATCTTCCCGGGCCGGTTTTTTCCAGCCCGTTGTGCCCGTAGCGCCAAGCCCAAGCGCGAACTTTATGGTACCCCATATCACGGTGACTCACTATGCCCTTTATTAGTCATGATGACGCTGGGAAGTGCGGGCGATCGGGCTCTATCCCCTGAAGAGGCAGTATTTAATAGCTGGGCGAGACACACCTGAGTGAAAGCTGGGCACACGATGGTTTGACCTGCTAGAATCGCAGCATCGGGGCACATCTAACCATAGGAGGAACAGTATGACCAAACCCATCGTGCAAGCGGTGACGTTTAAGGCTTCCCCGGGAGAACTCTTTGCAATCTTTACCGACTCGAAAAAACATTCCGCCGCCACAGGCGCTAAGGCATCGGTTAGCGCCAAGGAGGGGGCCAAGTGGACTGCCTTCGATGGAATGATTTTAGGGAAAAACCTCCTCGTCATTCCCGGCCGTCTGATCGTGCAAGCCTGGCGCGCCTCCCACTGGAAGGACTCCGACCTCGACTCAGTTCTGATTTTGAACTTTTCCAAGGCGCCGGGCGGCGGCAGAATCGACGTGGTGCACGCGGGGGTTCCGCAACATGACCACAAAGGCGTCACCAAAGGGTGGCCCCTATACTATTGGAAGCCCTGGAAAGCCTACTTGAAGGGCCGAACCGCGAAAGGCTAACTGGAACAGCGGCTTGGAGTAGACCCGCACCGCCGCTTTGCAAAGCTCCGCTTCGCGGTAAAGTTCGCACCCGCGTAACGGGCGCCCGAGTCCCCACCCTGACGTCGGAGTCTTGCCGTTGTTTCCTCTGCGACCAAAGGGCCCCTTCCTGCAACCATTTTGCGGATCCGGGAAAGCCCTTGCAAAGCAACTTTGTCACCCGTGAACGGATGCCACTCGAAGCAGTGAGTGGGTTTGCTCCCACCTTACGCTGCCTGGAGCTCCGCCGCGCAGTGGGGACAGCGGGTGGCTTTAAGCGCGAGGCCGCCGGAAATGCAGTAAGGGCATTCCTTGGTGGGCGGCGCCGCGGGAGCAGGCTCCGGCTTCATCATCCGGTTCACCTGCTTTACCAGCAGGAAGACCACGAAGGCCACGATAAGGAAATCGATGACCGTGTTGAGGAATGTGCCGTAACTGATGACGGCCGCTCCCGCCTTCTTGGCATCCGCCAGCGAGTCGTAGTGCGTTCCCGACAGGTTAATGAATAGGCTCGAGAAATCAACGTGTCCCAGGACCAGCCCGATCGGCGGCATGATGATGTCGTTCACCACGGAGCTGACGATCCTCCCGAAAGCTGCGCCGATGATGATGCCGACGGCCATATCGAGCACGTTGCCGCGCATCGCGAATTCTTTGAATTCCTTCAGCATGTTATCCCCCTTGTGGTCATGGATCAGTTTTGTACAATCACCCCAGCGGGTGTTCCCTCGGGCTTACTTCGCGACGTTGCCGAAAGTTAACCGAAGGCCGGTGGAGAACAACAAGTCATTCGATTTCTTTCCTGCCGGCGGGTCGCTGAGGTAATAATCGTTGAAAGATGTCTGCCAGCTCAAGAGCCTCGTGAGCTTGGTAACCAAGCCCAGGCTGATCGTACTGCGATAATTTCCCGTCTGCGACATGTTCGGATAGAAAAACACTGATTCGTTGAAGGCGGAGGACGCCAGGAACTTCTGGGTGAGGGTTTCGCCCAGCAGGATTTCAGCAGAAGATCGATTGAACGTGGTGAAGAACTCCCGGTCGAAGGTGCCGCCGAGAAGCAGGTCAAACGTCGTGCGATTGTTCTTGATAGCGTGGTAGCCGCCGCCCGCGCCGATCACCGTCCGCAAATCGAGGTCTTGGAAGCGGTCGTTGAACAGGTCCACGGTGCCGAATCCGAACGCCTTGTCGCTGATATTCAGGTCGTAGCGGACTCCCCCGGCAATGGACTGGGCGGTGGTGGAGGTCACCCCGTTTACGGCGCTGCGGGAGAACGCCGAGTTGGTGTAAAGGAGGATCTTATCCCGCGTGCCCGCGCGCACTGCATTCAGTCCGAACGTAAAATTGGTGCTGTCGGAATTCCCGCGCACCAGGCCAACCCCTGTGTCAAAGGTGCCGCCCCATAAATCCCCCAGGTGCGGGTGTTGCAGCCGGTCCAGCGCCGCCTCCGCCTTCTTTTGCTCGTCCGCGTCGCGAAGAGAAGTCACATCAGCCTTGGCCACACTCACGTTGCCGGAGTCCTTGGTGGCCACTGCCAACTTACTGTCGCTGGTTGTGACGGGTCCGACGATAACTTGCCCACTTTTCGTTCCCACGTAGAGAGGCTGGCTTGACTCAATTTGTTGCACGAAGTCCCACTTGATGGTCACGGCGTCAGCATAATCCGTCTTTATGACCAGCGCCTTCACGTCCGCGCTGATGATGGTGCCGCTGATCCGATCACCGTTCTTCAATGTAATTTGGTCTGCGAAAACCGCCGGCGCCAAAACCACTATCAATACCATTGCCAGTCGAACTCTTCTCATCGATGGACCTCCCTCGGTGTACTTGCTCCAGGATAATTAACTGCGATTCGAACCACCTCCAGGTATGCTTTACCCTCGGACAAGCCGAGCACGCTGTTGGGGCTCATGGTGAGTCGCTGCAATGCTCGCTGGAGAGCCGAAGGCCCACCTGCACTGGCGACTAACGGGAATTCGCTTTTTTAGTATTACGCCCTAGATTATACACCTGTTCGTATCCGCTCAGGGTGACAGGTGTAAAAAAGCGCGGCGGCGCCGCAACCAAACAGCGGTGCTGCCCTGGGCCGAACGCCGTTCGGCCCCACAACGTTCGAGTGCCCAAAAAACACTAATTTGCGGTATGGCAATGCCGACCTGTTATGGTCTCAACACGCCTTGTGTGGCGACATAAAGTGAATAGAGCGACGTAGCTGCGGCCATAAACAGCCGGTCACGCTTGGCGCCGCCAAAACAGATGTTGGCGCAGATTTCCGGCAAATGAATTTTGCCGATCAGTTGGCCGGCGGGTGAAATGATGTGGACACCGTTGTAGTCCTCGTCCGCCCAACCCGACCCCGCCCAGATATTGCCATCCACGTCACAGCGAATACCGTCGGCAACGCCTGCCCCCATATTCACAAAAACCCGGCCATTGGCCAGGCGCTCGCCGTCCACCACATCGTAAACCCGGATGTCATGCGAATACTCGGGGCTCTCGGTCCCACTGGTGTCACAGATGTAGAGCAATTTCTCGTCGGGAGAGAAACACATACCGTTGGGCCGGCGCATGTCACCCACCACGACGGTGGCCGCGCCGGTTTTGGGATCGATCCGATAGACGTTGCAGGGAAGCTCGAACTTGTCCTTGTGACCCTCGTAATTGCTCAGGATGCCGTAGCCGGGGTCACTGAACCAGATGCTGCCGTTCGAGTGCACCACCACATCATTAGGTGCATTGAGCAGCTTGCCCTGGTAGTGATCCATCAGCACCGTCACCGTGCCATCAAGCTCGGTGCGGGTAACGCGCCGCGAGTTGTGTTCGCAGGTGATCAACCGGCCTTGCTTGTCGCGCGTGTTACCGTTCGCGTAGTTGGAGGGCGAACGAAAAACGCTCACTTCGCCGGTATCCTCCAACCAGCGCAGCATACGGTTGTTGGGGATGTCGCTGAACAGCAGATAGCGCCCGTCGCCAAACCACACCGGGCCTTCCGCCCACCGGGCGCCGGTGAAGAGCCGCTCGACGGCGGCATTGCCCTGCTTGTATTTGGCAAAACTCGGATGCAGGACTTCAACCGCTGGGTCCGGATATTTGACGATCTTGGGAAGACTCCAATCCTTCGGGGCTCCCAGGGAATTCACCGCCAAGCCCGCCCCTGCTGCCGCAGCCGTGGCAAAGAATGCTCGTCGTTGCATAATGTCTCGCTCCTCCCGCGTGATCCCAACGCGGATCTCCTTGTCGCTTGCTTCAACCCGTGCGCGCGCCATTCTAGCAGGATTTTTGATTAAGGATTCAAGATTTAGGCGGAAGCATTAAGCACAAGGTTGTTCACCGATGGGACCTTAGGGAGTTGCTTCTCATTCGTCCCACGGTGACCCCCTCACCCGGTGCTCTCGCGCCACTCTCTCCCCCAAGAGGGCGAGGGTGTAAATTTATATGAACGCTCCCCCCACCCCTTCGGGAACAGGGGCAGGGTGAGAGGGTTTTAGCGTGGCGAGAAATCCCGCCTAAGGCTTCAGAACCTTCACCACAAAGTAACTGACCGAATGCGGAACCTCCTTGAACCAATGGGGAATGCCCGCTGGAATCACAATCACATCGCCCTTCGTCAAATTGTGAATTTCCCCCCCCTGAATGCCTGATCCCGTCCTTTGGCCGGGAGAAGTCACTTTGCTTCCCACGATCTCGCCTCCGGTGACGAATGTCGCTTCGCCGTCGACCACATAAAAGACGTCTGTTTCCTTTTCATGGAGTTCGACGTGCCCGGGCCCCGAGCGGTGAGCGCCCATGACGAGAAGATCAGACGCTTTAACCAAGGAGCCGCCATTGGCCAATGCGGCGGCCACCTTATCGTGGCCGATGTAGGTGACAGGAGGCTCCCCCTCACCCCCCGTCAACAAACCAGCCGCGGTCAATGACGCCAAGACTAACATTGGAAATTTCATCGTTTATTCTCCTTTTTGTGTCGGCCCGTTTTTTCCGGGCAGCGCAGGTTAAGAAGTATTGCACCAGCCGCAGTTCATTTCAAATTCCAGTGGTCCTTCTATCAACGCGCGTAAATTTGTCCGTGGATTTGCAATTGACAGCTTTGTGACGCGTACTTATGCTGAACAAGGGGCGTCTTTTCGGTTCAGAATTAGTCAACCTCATAAAGCCCTTCGAAGCGTCTGGGCATGGCGCGGCGCAGCGTCCAACCTGGGCGAGGGTAGTTTCGCTTCTTCCGAGGATTCATGAATTTCAAAACACTTGCCATCCATGCTGGCCACGACCCCAGGGAACATCTCGGCGCGGTGATGACCCCCATTTACCAGACCTCCACTTTTGCATTCCGCGGAGTGGGTCAGCCAGGACCGTTTGACTACTCGCGAAGCGGCAATCCTACGCGCAAGGCGCTGGAATCCTGTCTGGCCCAGTTGGAGGGCGGGACGGCAGGATTCGCTTTTGCTACGGGCATGGCCGCGGAAACGACCTTGCTCATGATGTTTTCTTCGGGTGATACCGTCGTGGTCCACGACGATCTTTATGGCGGAACCTATCGCCTGTTCGAGTCGGTTTTTGCCACGAAGCAGATTCGCGCCCAATACGTCGATCTGCGTGACACCTCCACGCTCCGTTCCGCGCTGGCAGCCGGGCCCAAGGCGGTCTGGGTTGAGTCGCCTACGAACCCACTTATGAATTTGGTGGATATCCGCGCGGTATCGGACCTTGCGCACGAATATGGGGCACGGGTCATCTGCGACAATACTTTCCTTACGCCTTATTTCCAGCGGCCTCTCGAGTTGGGCGCCGATATTGTTACGCATTCGACAACCAAATACATCAACGGCCATTCCGACGTGGTGGGAGGGGCGCTCGTGGTCAAAGACCCTGGCCTGGCTGAGAAGATCGGCTTTCTCCAGAATGCCATGGGTACCTGCGCGGGTCCTCAGGACTGCTTCCTGGTTCTCCGCGGCGCTAAAACGTTGGCCATCCGCATGGAGGAGCACAACCGCAACGCGCTCGTCATCGCGCGCTGGTTGGAAAGACATCCCAAGGTTTCGGCCGTGCTTCATCCCGGGCTCGAAAGCCATCCTCAGCACGAATTGGCATTGCGCCAGACGCGGGGATCGGGCGGAACATTTTCCTTCCGCCTGCGCGGAGGAGAAGCGGCGGTGAACCGCCTTTTGGCAAATTGCCGGATCTTCACTCTGGCGGAGTCGCTGGGCGGAGTGGAATCACTGATTGAACACCCCACCACCATGACCCATGCCTCCGTGCCTCGCGATGTTCAGTTGAAGATGGGTATCACGCCGGATCTGATTCGTGTTTCCGTCGGTCTGGAGGACGTGAGCGACCTGATCGCGGACTTGGAGGGCGCCCTGGCCGGATGAAGTGCCCGCGCTTTCGGCAAAATAGGAGGGTCAGCGCGCCGCCAACTCATTTCGTGGTGGTTTTACTTTTTGCCACATAGTCAAAAAATCTCTCCGTCACTCTGCCGGAAGTCCATTCCGCACGAAGCCTGGTCTTCTTTTCCACTCTGCGCAGTTCCGAAAGCAGCAAGCGGTTAAGGTCCCGCGCATTCTCTCCGCTAAACTCCGCCTTAACCAGAAATCCATCGGTTTCTGTAAGAATTCTCACATTGTGTTCACATCACGATCCGCGCGCCTTACCTCCTGGCAGAAAAAGCTTGTGACGTTTTGTCTTGATTTGAGGGCCTAGAGTGTAGGCCATTTTGGTCTTGACATGGATGACGAGTTAGTGTAGACTACACTAACTGGCCAGTACCTTCTGGCCGCGGACCGAACCAATAAGGTCCGTGCTCCCTTGGCTCTGCGCCAGTCGCCAGACGTTAGATGGGGGTGAAGAAAGTAAGCCAAAGAGCACGGAAATTGGAAGAATGGCTCGCTACCCATGAATGGAAGATTCCAGCCTTCGCCAGTCGTCGCGGCTCAAGAATGTGCTCACCAAGATCAGGAAGACCCAAAGAGATGTTAAAAATAAAGATCGATCCGGCTATGTGCATGAAAACACAGGAGACGATGACAAAATGGCGAGCTAAAAAGCACGTTTTTACACGAAAATACACCCATTTTACGTTAATCGACAACAAGAGGTCGGAATTGTTGACCGAGGAAGCGCGGATGACGCGGTAAATCAGGGCGAAGTTGCACACAAAATAGTCTCATCGGCCATCGGCCCAGCGATCCATCGGAGGAGGGTAGTGTCCTAATTTGGGGAATGACTTACTTGGGTCACCCAATAGTGTTGCCGAGAATAAAAACGATTGGGGGCAGGGGTGCGGTGGCACGCAGGATGACAGTTCGCCGGGAAGGCAGTCGTAAGAGTACCTATGCCGAAGACATCTTGGACTGCGGTAGCAGCAGCTACCGCCTTCCGCCTTTGGTTCATACGGCCAATGGGCAAGGCCGAAGTAAGAAAGGCGGTAGCTGCTGCTACCGCAGTCCAAGGCGCGCCCGGCGCGAGGGTGCCTGTCGGGTTCGACACATGGGTGAATGAAGTAAGTCATTCCCCTGCATAGGTGGTCTGATGATCTGCTCGTCCGATAGCCCGATCATCGCGGCTCTCCAAGATGTGTCAGAAACAAAAGGGGTTAGTCGTTTATAGTAAAAATGTCTGAAAGCTTTATCTCATTCAAATAAAGATAGTTAGCTTGAAAAACAGGAGACGGGGAGAAAAAGAGGCGCGCCGCTCTCCATGATGTACTAGAAACATAAGAGGTTAGCAAAGAATAGCGAAAAACTTGCGAAAATCTATGTCATTGAAATTAAGATATTTAGCTGATTCCGTGGTGGCGACGGTCATGAAAAAAAAGCGGAAAAAAATGAGGCAAATCTTCACTAAGTTGTTGAAAACACATATAGAAAAAATGCCCGCTTTTCGCCTCTCCATGATGTTGATGAAAACACACGAGTTAAACCAGTGTCTCCATGATGTTGATGAAAAAAAAGGGGGTTGCTAAAAGCAGAGGCCGGGGTCCGCAGTCCGACGTCCGGGGTCAGAGGGAGAGTTGGGAGTGATGAGTGGTGAGAAAGTGCCAAGCTCGAAGGTGAAGGGGCGGGAGGGGCCGACGACCAACTCCCCGCGTGACACACTACCCCACATCGGCTATCGGCGGTGTCAGGTCAGAATATGAATCTAGTGTGCTGTCCCGCCTAATTCTTTATGGCAGCGTACGTTGTCAGGGTGGCGCATACATTGACTTCGATGTATGCGCTACCCCCCGTTAATTGGAAAATGCTAAGTGGGACGGCACACTAGCGAATCCTAAATCCTTGCTCCTCGATCCTCGCTGAGCGAGTTCGGGAACGGGAGCAGGTTTTCGACGGGGACGAAGGCGGGGCGGGTTTGGGGCGAGCGCCAGTTGTCGAGCATGGCGATTTGCTGCACGCAGGAAACGGTGCAATGCGGCGCGCAGGATTTTTGGGTATGGTACTCGTGGGCAAGGTGCTCGGGCGTGTATTTCTCCAGAGGGATGGCGGGAAAGCCGCGCTGTTGCGAGCAGTAATGCACCAGGCCGTCTTCGCAAATGTAGAGGTAACGGCTGCCGGCGCGGCATCGCCAGTCATTGGCGACGCCATGCGAAATATTTTTCTGAAACTGATTGAAGCGCGCGTAGGAGCGCTTGCCCATCTGCATGATCTGCGCGAAGAGGTCCTGCTGATGCTCGCCCAGGGGCTGAAGTTGGCCGTCGTGATCGTGCAGGATGCCGACCGTGCTGGTGAAGCCCAGTTGCAGGGCGCGGCGCGCCACCGCGAGCGCATCATCCGGATGCCGCACCGGGCTGCCCAGCACCGAGTTGATGTTCACCTGGAAAATTGCAAAGTGGGCGAGCATCTGGAGCTTGCGATCAAGCACCTTCAGGCTTTTTTTGGAAACCTCGTCGGGCTGGACGTTGTCGATGGAAATCTGCAAGTGGTCCAGACCCGCGCGGTTCAGGTGCTCGATGCGTTGCGGCGTCAGCAGGTAGCCATTCGTTATCATGCCCGCCAGAATGCCGTGCCGGCGAACACGCCGGACAATTTCCTCCAAGTGCGGGTGCAGCAGCGGCTCGCCCCCACTGATGGTAATGATCGTCGTGCCGAGCGCCGCCAGCAGATCGACCCGGCGAAGCATCTCTTCCAGCGCGACGGGCTTGGAGAAAGTGTCAAACTCGTTGCAGTAGGTGCAGGAAAGATTGCACCGGCGGATGGGAATGAGGTGCGCCAGGACCGGGTGGCGCTTCGAGGCAAGCCCTTTGGCAATCATGCGCCACTCACGCAGGCGCGTGTTTACAAACCGAAATTTCCGCCGCAGGGCGAGGTTCATCGTTTCATCCCGAGTGGGTTTGAAGGACAGGTCAAGCTTGCATTCTGGATAAACCGGTATTGCCCACGAACGCCGGTTGTAATCGACTAAATCCTCGAGTTCTGCCGGCCTAAGCCGAGGGAACCAGGAGGGTTAAAGGTAAGGTATGGCGGGAAAACAAACAACAAGCATAGCTCGAATTGCTGAAAATCAAAGTCGAACTGTATATTTTGGGTGTTCAGTGCGGAGGGGCAATTTGGCTGAGCTAACTCATTAGGCTGAGAGATTCTCATGGCGCGATCGGTTGGGGTCTGAGGTGTCCTAGTCGCGGGGTGCGGGCGGAGGCAAATCAAAATGAATAGGAATCGAAATGTCGGACAAAGCGTCTCATCCAAGCAGGTTACCCTTGCCTCCGGCGCTCAGGGAGAGTATTCTATTCGTCCTAGGAACTTCGCACCGCCCTGGCCATGCCGGGGTGGGTTAAACGTCCCGTCGAGCTTTGCATCGTCCAAGACCACCAAGTCCAAGAACTGACTTCGGAGAGTTAACTGTGAAAGCCATTCCTTTTAAGCGCGCCGCCCGCATGATCTCCCGGGGGACGTGGAGTTTCCTAACTGACCGCCCCCTGGTGGTTTCCTTTGAGGTCACGCATTCCTGTGTAGCCGATTGTTTGCACTGCGACAAAGGCGGCATCAAACCGGAGCCCGCAGGCTTGCTGCACGCGCCCGACTACAGGCGATTGCGCGCGGAGTTGAAGCCCATGGCGGTGCAATTGTCCGGTGGGGAGCCGCTGCTGCGCAAGGACCTGGAAGACATCGTGCGCGCCGTGAAGGAACCCAGCGGCCTGCCCTACACCATTCTGGTGACGAATGGGCGGTTGTTCACGGAGGAGAAGTATCTCGCCTTGCGGGCGCTGGGCGTGAACCAGTTCTCGATTTCGCTGGATTTCCCCGACGAGCGCCACGACGGCTTCCGCCAATTGCCCGGGCTCTACCAGCACCTCGAGAAACTAGTGCCCACGCTCGCCGCGCACGGATTCGACGACGTGGCCCTCAACACGGCCATCACGCGCGAGAATTTGCCGTCGCTGTGTGCCATCTATGAGCGCGCCAAGCAGTGGGGGGTCAGCATCTCCTACAGCGCCTACACGCCGCTGCGCACCCATAGCATGGACCACTACATCCGCTCGGGGGACGACTTGGCGCTTCTCCACCAAACCCTGGATGACCTACTCGCCCTCAAGGCTAAGAACGGCCGCATCGCCAATTCTTCATGGACGCTTTCAGGCATCTACGATTTCTTCCTGCACGGAACCATCCCCGGCTGCACGGCGGGCCGGCGCTTCATGGTGGTAACGCCCACCGGCGGCCTGCGCGCGTGCTCGATGTTCGAGAAGACCTATGCCTCGCACGAAGAAATCCTCAAGGAATGGGTGCCCCAGAACGACTGCGGCGGGTGCTACGTTTCTATTCGCTCCTACCTCGACGCTTCCTTCTGGACGCTGCTGAAGGACAACCTCTCGAATCGCGTGTTTACCCGCCGGAGTCAGGCAAAGCAGTGCTGAAGAGCAGGGATGGTACGGAGCAGGTGGTAGACGGGATGAGGAGGGAGCTTGATTTCCCCCCCTCACCCACGAAGCTTCAAACCCAATTGGGAACAGAGCTCACTGGCAACTGAACACTGACGACGGAAGACCGCCCCGCTACACATCCACCGGCGTTTTCATGCCTTCGTTGAAGCGATTGGTGAGGTTGGCGGTGGCGATGGCGAGCACCAACTCCTCGATTTGTTCGATGTTGAAGAATTTGCCGAGGGTTTCCAGGTCCGCGGGCTGAATCGCTGCGGGCCATGCCGTAAGCTGCTCGGCGAATTGGATCGCCGCGCGCTCTTCCTCGGTGAAGATATCGCGGCTGGACCCGCCGGGTTCTTTCAAGGCTTGCACCTGTTCATCGGTGACGCCGCGCCGCTTCGCCGAAGCGGTATGAGCGCGGCTGCAATAGGTGCACCCGTTCATCAGCGATGTGCGCAAGTAAGCAAGCTCCTTGATTTTCGGATCCAGCGCCCCCGGAGCCCAAACCTGCTTGTAGAATTCCAGAAAGGGACCCAAAACGTTGGGCTTGTGCGCCATAACCTTGAACATGTTGAGAACTCGCCCGGACTTCTTTTCCATGCCTTCGTAAATGGGACGTACAGTTTCCGCCGCATGCTCCTTTTCCAGCGGTTCGATTTTCATCGCGCCTCCTAAGTTTGTGAATTGGAAAGTACCCTGATGAGTGAAGCAACTATTGTAGCAGTTTGCCCAGCACAAACCCAAGTGAGCCCTCGCGCGAGGTTGTGGTGCAGTTTGACGTTGTAGCGGCGAGTTTGCCTCGCGGGTAGCGCATACATTGTCGTGTATGTATGCGACCCGCGGCGTCGACTTGCGACCCGGAGCGGCGGGTGTTCAGCGCAAGCGGTCCATCGCTCATCGGGAACGATCCTCACGGTAGTCAAATCTCCAGCTTGACCACGGGCCGTCGCCGGGGTGGGCCACCAAAACGCGCGCCACGGGATTGTTGTGGATGTAGTGGTAGTGATTCTGTCCGTAGAAATGCCTCAGGCGTGGCATCGGCGCAGTTTACCGGAAATGCCGCAGGGTCGAAAGTCGACCGACTTTCATAGGCTTTCGCGGGCCAACGGCCCTAAAGGACATACATAAGAATCAATGTATGCGCCACCCGACGAGGACTTTCATTTTGAGCGAACACACTTCGTCCTGACCTTGATAGCCTGGCGGTCGCCCATAATGAGCAGAAACCTGATAGGCAGCAACCCCTGCCCAACCCTGTCATCCTGAGCCGCATTTTGGGCGAAGGACCTCGGAAGTGCGCGGGAGCCGGTGAAGGGAGTGAACTACAGGGGTTCTTCGCCCCAAAAGCGGGCTCAGAATGACGGCGCGAGCGATGGTGAATCTAAATGTCCTATGCGTCGAGTTTCAGCAGAGCGCAGCGAAGGACCCCCGGTAGTGCGCGGGAACCGGCTAGGCAACAGGGTCGAAAGTCGACCGACTTTCATGGGCTTTCGGGGGCCAACGGCCCTAAGGGACATACATAAAAGTCAATGTATGCGACCCGAGGCGTCGCCTTGCAGCAGCTTCGGGCCACAGAAAGGAGGCCATAGCACGATGGCGAGAAGCTGTCCAGGCAGAGCACGCGCTGGCTTATGACGAACCTCCGCCTTGATACTATCCGGTCCGCGAATCCTTAGGCGCAGCCCTGTTCTTGGACGGGCAGTACGCAGGGGCCGAGAAGATCCTTCGCGACGATCTTGACAGAAACCCGCGCAATGGGCGGTCTCTTTTTGGATTACGTGAAGCCCTGACGGCCCAAAACAAGACGGCGAACGCAGAATGGGTCGACCATGAGTTCGCGACTGCCTGGAAGGGCGCAGAGGTCCAAATTCGGCTCCAGGACTTTTAGCTATTGGCCAGGCACGGGAGGGGGCGAACGTGGAGAACTTCTTCCCAGGGAGACTCGAGTCTCAGGCCCAAGCTGAGCAATCAACGCCCCGAATCGCCAAGACAAGGTCCGCAGACCTGCGGAGGGCCGCGATCCGGGTGGGGGCTTTCCGAATCAGGTCAATCGATGGGAGACGGCAATTTCCGGCGCTTTAACCAGTGTCTGATATACGACGCAATAGCGTTCTGTCAGTTGTATTAATGACACAAGCTGTTGCTCGGTGGCATCGCTTTCCAAATCGAACCTCAGGCGAATATGCTTAAAGCCCACGGGCGCATCTTTCGCGACCGCAAGGGTGCCTCTAAAATCCAGGTCGCCTTCGGCACTGATGGTTGCACCACGAAGCTCGATGCCGATGGCGGTGGAAACAGCTCGTAAGGTGACACCCGCACAGGCAATCAGGGCTTCGAGCAACATGTCTCCGGAACAAACGGAGAGGCCGTCGCCGCCGCTGGCGGGATGAAGACCGGCTTCAACCAGCGCCTTGCCCGTTTCGACCTTGCAGGTTATTCCCTCGCCGATCCGCGCTTGTGCCTTCAGCGTTATCAGCGCTGATTCGGGCTGTTCTCTGTACTTTTGCTTCAAAGGGGCTTGAAGTGCCTTGAGCCGCTCTGTATCCATGACTTCCTCCCCTGTGCGGTGAATGGCCGCTGTCGACTCTTCTTGCTCGGCGATTCCGCCTC
Organism: uncultured Acidobacteriota bacterium; assembly: GCA_963825395.1. Taxonomy (GTDB): domain Bacteria; phylum Acidobacteriota; class Terriglobia; order UBA7540; family UBA7540; genus Bog-366. The sequence goes on from CAWGTQ010000053.1 coordinate 127,404, forward strand.
GGGAGCCGCGGGCGCGCAGAGCCGGGTCGGCGGTGCCGGCGACCGACGCGCTGTAATTGGACGAACCAACTTTGGTCAAGATAAGGTTGATCGCCCGATGGTTCCGACCAGCCAACGAAGGAAGCGCGATCAGGCGGGCCGAATGTTCTGATTCACCCGGAAGAAGTTGGTGGGGTCGTACTTCTTCTTGATGGCCGCCAGGCGGTCATAGTTCTCGCGGAAGGAAGCCTTCACGCGTTCCTGGCCCTCCTCCATCATAAAATTAACGTAGGCCCCCCCTGCTGAATACGGGTGCAAGGCGTCGAAGTAATCCTTTGTCCACTGGGTGATTTGTTCTTTGTTCTTTGGGTCAGGGTCGATTCCCACGATGACACCCGCCAGCAAACAGTCGCGATAGCTGAAGGCGGTGTCGGTGTTGGCCACACGGTGAACCGCGCCGTTGATGGGATACATGTGCATCTGGGAAAGGCCGGGGGGAAGCTTCTGGGCGTACTCGAGGTGCACGGCAATGGATGCGTCGCTGATGTCCTTGAAGAAATCCGCCCGCCAGTACCACTGCAATCCGGGCGGGAGGAGAGGGTCGAAAAGGCTCTGGAGCGCCGGGAAAGGCATCGGACCCACGTGATCGAGCGCCGGCTTGCCGATTGTGCGCATGGGCTTGGTTTCCTTGTCTGCCTTCTCCGGCGCTGCTGTCGAGCACCAGATGATTGTGCACATCTTCTTGCCATGCAGATTGGGGGGGAAAAGCGGCACGGGTGGAATGGTGAGGAAGGCGAAGAAGCCGCTTATATCCTCCGGCGCCTGAGTGATGAATTCACGGTAAGCTTTCATCACCTGGGGGGCCTGGTCGAGCAGCCAGAAGGTGGGTCCCGCACTCACCATTTTCACCGGATGCAGTCGATAAAGGAATGACGTGACCACGCCGAAGTTACCGCCACCGCCGCGTACGGCCCAGTAGAGGTCCTGATTCTCCTCCGCGCTCGCGGTAACGAAGCTGCCATCGGCGAGCACCACGTCCACGGCCAGAAGGTTGTCGACGGTGAGCCCGTAGGGCCGGCTCAAGTGGCCGATTCCGCCGCCCAGGGTCAGGCCCGCGATGCCGGTTGAGGAAACGGTGCCGGTGGGCGTGGCCAATCCAAAAGCGTGCGTGGCGTGATCGAGATCGGCCCCCGTGCAGCCGCCCTCGGCCCGCGCCGTTCGCGTTGCCGGATCGACTCGCACGCTCCGCATCGACGAAAGGTCAATGACCAGGCCTCCCTCACAGATCCCGAGCCCGCCGGCGTTGTGTCCGCCCCCGCGGATGGCCACCAGGATGTCGTTGTCGCGGGCGAAGTGGACAGAAGAGATCACGTCCGCAACGTTGAAACACCGTACAATCCAGCGCGGCCGCCGGTCGATCATTCCGTTGTATACCTTGCGGGCGATCTCGTAACCTTCATCGCCCGGACTGAGAAGCTGTCCCCGTAACTTCGATTTGAATTCACCGACTGTGAGATTAGTAACCATCGCTTTACACCTTTCTTCTGCGTAGTGGATTTGAAAACATCCCCTGATGATTCCAGTGACGAACTTGGGCTGAGCCTGCACTCGGGACGGAAAGGACGGCTCACCCCGCGCTTCGCGCCGCGATGGCTTTGCCGCCACTTAATGCACCCATCAAATAGTCGATTTCAAGCCCTGATTATTGGGAGTCTACACGAACAACAGACACTTTGTCATCCGGAATTTCCGTCTTAGCTTTCCGCGAGGGAACGGTGTCAGTCAGGGAACGGTGGCAGAGGGGGGAACGGTGTCAGGTGCCCATTTCTTCTCAGCCGTGGCCGGTCGCCGAGCCGAAGGATTACGTGCCGTGGCTGAATCACCCACAGCCGAAAGAGGAAATTGAAAACATCCGGTATGCCATTAAGCGAAGCAGGCCGCATGGTTCGGGGCCATGGGTGTCGAAGGCGGTGGCGCGGTTTGGGTTGGAAAATACCCTCCGCAACCCCTGGCGCCCCGAAAAGGGTACCTGACCGTTCCTCTCCGACTGCTGGGGGCATAGATGCCCCAACACACTGTACGGCGGTGTAGAGTGCGATCGCCGAACGCCTGCTGGCGCGCGGACCTGAGAAATCAAACTATCGTCTAGTCGAGCGTAAACTGCTAGAATATCCACACTCGGATTAGGTGCGGCGGATTCGATGGACGCGCAGATTTTGCGGATACTTGGCGGTACCGCAGGCTTGGCCGGTCTGGCCATCGGAATGATCCTGCTTCTATATCGAGAGATCGTCCGAAAAAATGTCTTTCCCACCCTGACCCGAACAGACGCCTATCGGCTCCTGCGAACCATCGCCGTCCTCTCGTGGAGCATTGCGATGTTCGGCATCCTATGCTGGGTGTGGTCCACGGCGATTCTCCACCGCAACCAGCCCGCGTCCACAATCACCACCGCCTCGCCCGCTGAGCCGCCGGTCGTCGCCGGAACCATCGTCGACCAAGTCACCAATCTCGGTATCGGTCAGGCCACCATTACGGTCGATGGGCAAACATCAACGTCCGAGGACTCAGGCAACTTCCGCATCGTCCTGCCGGCTACGGTCCACGACCGGGTCCGCCTCTCGATCACCCGCAGCGGCTACTTCGAAACCGATCAGTCAGTCGTCCCTCCCACGCACGACCTGATCCTACAAATGCGGCCGAGGTGACATCATGAAGACATCCGAAGCCGTACCTTGCCTTCTCTTACTTCTCGGCACCAGCCTCTTAGCGCAGAGCAAGACCACCCGAATCAGGGGCACGGTTGAGGACGCAAACACAAGAAGGCCCATCGGCGGAGCCACCGTCAGCGCTTCAGGTGATACTGCGCAAAAAAGTGAAGTCACCGACGACAACGGATTCTTTCGCCTCGTCATCGAAGGCGTCGTCCCTGGAGATCTCGTCCGTCTCCGCGTCGTCAAACCGGGCTACATAGTCTACGACCTCCAGATCGTCACCTCAGAGGAGATCCCCATCATCATCGACCTGCGACGCTCCACACCCGCCGCTGGCCCCGCGCCGCCTCGCAAACCCCTTGTGTCGAGCGACCCCGTAACAGCTCGCTACATCCAGGAGATGACCACTCAGAACAACCCTGTCGTCCGCCTCAATGCTCTCAAGGTCATTGTCAAAAGCGCCGCCACGGACCCCGCAGCCCTGGCCGCCGTCGCGGCTGCAATCAACGATGGAGACTATGACATTCGGCAAATGGCAGCTTATGATCTGGGCCAGATCGGAAAACCTACCCCCGAAGTCATCACCGCTCTACGCATCGCCGCCAGCGATCCTGAGCCCGACGTTCGTATCGAGGCCATCCGCGCACTCGGCAGGTTTCGCCATAATAAAGACGCCGTCGACGCCCTCATCCATATCATGGGCACACCGCCCAACATCAACGCCTGGGCCACCATGACCCTCCACAACGAGGGCATCGACGACCCCCGGCTCCTGGCTGCCCTCATCTACGAAGCCACGACAAAGAACGACAAGAACGCAGCGGTAGCGCTCGGCCAGCTTCATCAGAACAAGAGCGCCGTCGACGCCCTCTTCGCCGCCCTCGGAACGCCTCCAAAAATCAACATCGGCGCGATGAACGCCCTCGAGGGCATGGGCATCGACGACCCCCGCCTGATGGCCGCGCTCATTGATCAGGCCGTCAAAGGGAATGACGATGCCATCACCGCACTCGGCCAGTACCCCCAGAAAAAAGAGGCCGTTGAAGCCCTCTTTCGCGCCATGGGAGGGCCGCCCAGCATCAACCTCACCGCCATGAACGTCCTCGGCAAGCTGGGCATCGATGATCCCCGGTTGACTGAGGCGTGGATCACCGAAGCCACCACCTACGACTCCGAAACGGGCGCCGCTCTGCTGAAGAAAGCACCCTTCCCGCCGGACACCATCACCCGCCTGATCGCGCACCTCGCCGCCTCGCTCCACACCCCCAGAAACTGGATCACGCAGATCGACCTCTCCCTGCTGCTTCGCGGCGGCGAGCCCGCCCATGAGGCGCTGCACGCCTACCTTGCCTCCGTTGGTACTTCTGACCAGTCCCAGATCGCGGTGGCCTGGCTCGAGGCAGATCACAGCGCCGCCGCCAGGGCCGAGATCCTTCAGAACATCCGTGTCCCCGATGTGCAGACGATGCTGCTCAAAATCACTAGGATCGCCGGCAAAGAGTTCGTCTCCCTCCCGGAGGCTCCCAGCATGAAAAGCGAATGCACCTACGGCCTCTCCCTGCGCGCCGCCATGGGCCTGGTCATGTTGGATCTCGCTCCACGCGACCACCCTTTGAATATCCTGATCAGCGTCATCAACGAAGACCACGAAGAGTGTTCCACCTACGCCGCCGTCGTCATCGGATGGCTTGGGCCGGATGCCTTGAACCGACGCGACATGAAGGCTGCTCTCCCCGGCCTGATCAAGGGGCTGGACTGCCAGCACAACGCCTCTCCCGAGGCGGCACTCAACAGTCTCGCCGAGATTGGCGACTTAAACACTCTCTCGGAGATAAGTCAGATGGCCGCGGGCTATCAGCCTAACTGCTATCGCCTCGGCGGCGGCCCTTTCCTGAATCAAGAGCGTATGAACGACTTGAGCGCACGCATTCGAGCTCGCATGAACGCGAAGTAAAGAGTCTGCCTTTTGGTGTGACAGAATCATTCGGAACGGTGGGAACCGTGCAGGTGCCCTTTTCTTTTAAGCGACAGGAACGGTGTCACTTTCGTTTTCTTGAGAATTTCGGCTTCCGATCTGCGCTTAAACCGTTCGGCTCTGCCTCACGCGGCTGGCGAACTGTCGTGGCTCCACAACGAAAGTGCCAGGCCAACGACCATAAGAGCGACGAGTGCGAGGTTCACAAAGACGCCCGGGGGTGTTCCCGTCCTGACCATGGGCATCGCAAGAAAAATCAGTCTTCGGCTCAGGTGTTCCAGCAGAAGGACGGCAAACAGGAAGGGAACCAAGGCGCGATATCGAACCAAGACCACGATACACAGCAAGCAGAGGATGAGCTGGCCCAGTCCCCAGGCGGCAAAAAGTGAGACGACTGCCTGAGCGCCGGCTGGCGTAAATGTGTCGAGTGGAATCCCATCTGCCGAACTCGCCACCGTGTGACCGTTGAAGATGGAATTGACGCTCATGGCAACTTTCACCAGCACGACTAAGGCGAACAGCCAGAGAGCGAGCTTGTAACCGCGATAAGTGTTGTCCACTTGCCTGGGCAGAAGTCGGTTGAGCACGGGACCCTACCCCAAAGAATTCAAAATGACCCCCTACCCTTTGTTGAGGCCGTGTCATATTCTTGCGTTGCGGATCGTTCAACGGGTACCGAAGGTCTTCAATTGCTGCACAAAACTACCGTCCATACCCTTCCCCTCGAGTCACCATCCGCCTCATATCGGGTCCGGATGCCTTGCTTCCACTCATCCAGGTTGGCATAGGCGTAGAGGCCGTTCTCGATGTCGTACCAGTAAAGGTTTCCCGACCGGGTGTCGGCGGCCATCGCATGCCCCGCATTAGAGAAATGGTATACGCCGGTATGTGCCGCCATGTACTCCAAGACACCATTCAAATATATGTCCTTGTGGAGTTCTCCGTGTAGGTCTACACCTGCCAGCAGATTGATCGTGTCCTGCCCGCTCGCGGCGGGGTCCCAGCGATATTTGACTTGAAGAATTCCGGCCAACGCTTTGTCGGGATCGGAGTCTCCCGGCTTCTTGTTCTTGATCAGAATGTTGGCGCACCAGATCGCGCTGGCGGCGGCACACCATCCGTACCGTTTTCTCCGCGCGGTACCCCCGCCTTGTTTCTGTCTTGACCAATAGGGATTATTAGAAGTAAAAAACCTGTATTCTGCCATAAGAAGCCTCCCTGGGATTGGCGGGCCCGACTCTTGTGTTCGAGCGCACGCCGTCTTGCCATCGCTGAATTCCGCGGGCCTGATATACTGCGCACCCGCCCCTACGAGCCTGCCATGCGGCTCAGCGGCACTCTACACGAGTTCCACCCGCTCGTCAACGGACGCCGAAAGTTACATTCTTAAATGGCTTGACGCGCGGACGCCTGAATTTGGTAGTGGTGCAGCTTGACGTTGTAGCACCGAGTTTACCTCGCCAAGTGGCGGCGTGAAGCCGCCGCTACGTCAAACTGCGACACTACCCGCAAGCTTGCTTGCGGGAACTCCTTGCCGCGAGCTTGCTCGCGGGTGGCACATACATTAGAGTGTATGTATGCGACCCGAGGCGCCGCTTTGCGATCCCGAGCGGCGGGGGTTCAGCGCAAACGGTCCATCGCTCATCGGGGATGATCCTCACGGTAGTAAAATCTCCAGCTTGACCACGGCCCGTCGCCGGGGTGGGCCACCAAGCCGGGCGCCACGGGAGTGTTGTGGATGTAGTGGTAGTGATCCTGTCCGTAGAAATGCCTCAGGCGTGGTATCGGCGCGGTTTACCGGATGTGCCGCACACATAAAAATAAATGCATGCGCTACCCAGCGACTAAGCACGACTAGTATTCCCGGTGCTATGGATGACTTGAACCCTGCCCACTTTACCGCCCTGCAGCCTTACCTTGATCCCGTGCGGGTGAAACGGGGACTTCGTGAGAAGGTCCTGGACGATGCCTCGGGTCTGCTTTCCTGTAGGCTGGTCCTCTTTGAGGACAACTGAAACGTCTGCTCCACGCGCCACGTCACTTCGGTTCCGTCCGTCCATGAAACTTACCCCCTTCACAGCCTCGTCAAAAACTTCATTCGGGCTACATATCACAATAATCCATGGGGACAACAAAATCATCCCGGCCTCGGGGCTGATGGTAAATCCCCTACCCATAAGGTGAAGCAAGTAGTGCGGTTCAAGGTCCGCGGCTTTTCGGATCTAAATGCGCGTATGCACATCGAAGGGAAGCGGAACGCCATCGATGCGCGGCCCGCAGAACCGTTCTTGATCCTCACCGCTACCAACCGTCATCCAAGCTGATCCACTACCCGACCATGAGTTGACCTTGCTTGCTGGAAGCGGAGTTACTGCGGCGAAAAAGGTGAAAAAACTGCACGAGCGAACGGGATAAGGTGTATATTCGTAGGCGCTCGGGGACCCCAGAATAGAAAATCTGCCTTCGTGATCCGTTGAAGAAGAAGAGGGAGCAGCCACAGTCACTGGTGTTGTGACCGTGGGCTTTTGCTATGCCGCACAATGAGATAAGCCCGCGGTCAGAAAAATCGCTGACCGCGGCGACCCGCTCTTATTGTTCAGGGGGCGTATTTTTGAAACCGAGGTCCTCGCATGAAGCGCCTTGCGGAGTTTTCAATGGAAGACGGCACGCTGATTCTGGTTGAGGTGGACGAGCCAGAAGGGGCTGGCCGAACTGTACGGAGAGGTGCACCCGAGGAAGTGTTCGAGAAGGCCCGCGACACCTTCGAAGTGGCCCTGAACAAAATCAAGCCCGCCGCCGAAACGATCATCACCAGGCTTCGAGGACTTACCGATTCTCCCGATACCGTGGGGGTTGAATTCGGCATCAAGCTGAGCGCAACGGCCGGAGCGGTTATCGCCTCCGCCGCTACCGAGGCCAACTTCAAAGTCAGTTTGACCTGGAAGCGCAAGGAGGGAAAGGGGTAGTAAGCTGTGAACGGCGATGCCTATCAGGACTTTGACCTCCAGATCCACCGCATGGCGGACGGCTACCGCGCGCAAGTATTGAGTTCGCCTGCGGGCCAGGCATCCCATGCCTTCGGAACCATTTTTTCCGACCTGGAGCTCGACAATTTCCTCTTGCGCCTGGGGCGTCCCCGGAGTCGAGATACGCGGCGCGTCGACTCGCCTGAAAGCAAGGCTGCCAAGACGCTGGGTGACCGCCTCTTCACTGCGGCGTTTGGGGGCGATGTGAGCGCGTGTCTTCGCAGTAGCCTCGATCAGGCGCGCCAGCAAGGCGCCGGTTTGAGGGTCCGCCTGCGCCTGACGGACGTTCCCGAGCTAGCCGACCTGCCGTGGGAGTACCTGTACAATCAAGCCCTGAACCGCTTTATGGCGCTCTCTCCGGAAACTCCTATCGTGCGGTATTTAGATTTGCCGGAGCCCGTTCGGCCCCTGCTGATCACCTTACCCCTCAGGGTTCTCGTAATGATTTCAAGCCCAACCGATTATCCTTCTCTCGACGTCGAGCGGGAGAGCACCAAGCTCAGTGATGCCCTGGCTGCGTTGGAGCAGCGCGGACAAGTGGTATTGGAACGTCTTGCGGACGCCACAGCTCCAGCCCTTTTGCGACGGTTGCAAACGGGACAGTATCATGTCCTCCACTTCATCGGCCACGGCGGTTTTGACCAACGCGCCGAGGACGGATTCCTGGTGTTCGAAGGTGATAAGGAGCGGGGCCGCGCTCTCACCGGACAGGACCTTGGTGTTTTGCTCCATGGCCACCGTTCGATGCGCTTGGCCGTCCTAAACGCCTGCGAGGGGGCACGCTCCTCACGCGAAGACCCTTTCGCCGGTGTCGCCCAGAGCCTCATCCAGCAAGGGATCCCGGCGGTTGTCGCGATGCAGTTCGAGATCACCGACGAGGCGGCGATTACATTTTCGCAGGAGTTTTATGCCGCACTGGCGGATGGCCGTCCCGTGGATGGCGCTCTGGCAGAGGCTCGCCGGGGGATATTCGCCCAGGGCAATGGGTTAGAGTGGGGCACGCCCGTTTTATACATGCGCTCACCCGATGGGCGCATCTTTGATGTAGAAATGGCGGGCCAAGAGGGGCGTCAAAAGAATAAGAAAAGCGAACAGCCTCGGGAACCCGAGACAACGAGAACCTCCGTGGGCCCGGCGCTCACCTCCACGAAGGTTATCGTGCTTGCCGCTTCGATCGCAGCTCTTGCTTGGGCAACTGAGGTTGCAATCGGATTTGCGGCCCTCTTGTTTGATGCGCGCTGGGGTCGGCCAGTAGGGGGTGGACTTGCCGGGTTGACCACCGGCTGGGCATTGTGGCGCCTGCTCCGCCCCCTTCGGTCTGGTCAGTCACTCATGCTTGCCCTCGCTTGGAGCGTCGGTTGGATTGTAGCTACCCGCTTCCATGACGCGGTAAGCGTCAGCGGAGCCATAGGGGGTGCTTTCATGCTTTGGCAACTTATGAGACGGCGCCGATAGAAAGTACTTGGTTTCTAATAACCGGAAGGCAGTGCTCCGATGACAGCAGAATTAAGCGCGAACTCCAGCGGCCTCCTCCGGCAGCTTTTGCGCAGACCCGGCTCCATCGTTCTGACCCTAGCTGTCGGTTTGCTTCTCGTGCCCGTGAAATCGAGCGCGGGGGAGCCTTTATCCAAATCGGAAGTTATCAGGATGCTGAACAGTAGCGAACCGTCTCTTGTGAAAGAGCTCGCAATAAAATTGAAAGCCAAACACTATGGCATCGCGTTCGAAATGACGCAGGACGTGGAAAAAGAACTAAAGGGTGCCGGCGCCTCGGAGGGTCTCTTGCAGACCCTGCGAGTCTGGCCCCCAAGCCTCCGCCAATTCGCGAGAGACGTGCTATTCCGGTTGGGACTTACAAACTGGAGTCGCTGCAGATGGGCCTCAAGACTTATGAACAGAACGGCGAAATGCAAGTCACGAAGGTATCGGACGAAGAGTACCGATTCAGCATGAGCCTCTTTCGCCCTGGGGCCTTGGCGGAGGAGTTCCAGGGGAAATTCACGCCCGATCGATGGCTTGACTGGTCGTTGACAGTCGAATCAGAATCCGAAAATAACAAAAACGACCTTGACTACCACCATCACTGGGGCTCCTGTACAGATATCGAAAATAATAACGTCACCGTTTTTCTTGACACCACCATCATGAAGTGGGTGAAGCAGTAAAGGACCCGGTAAGTTAGACCTCCGGAACCGTGGGCACCACAGCTAAGCATGACGAGTTGGCTGGCTGACGTAGAGTGAACCTCCGCGATATTGTGAGCGGCACGGATGAGTCCCAGAGGTGCGCTCTGCGCCAACCCCCAGAGATCGGACGTGGTAGCGCGTTCACAAGCTCCAGGTCCCCCTCACGCTCCGCGCAATTCTTAATCAGCATTCCATAGTCGCAGTCCACACCGAACGCCTTTTCTACTCCCCAAAGGTAACTCTGTAGACCGTCGGTGATGAAGGTGGTGGCCCGAACATGGACCGGAGCCGACGCTCCCGGCCACTATTCATCCTGGCTGAACTGGGTGATAAATAGGGCGATCGCTGCTTCCGCAAGGCTGCCACGATTGCGGAGGTTTCTCCCGATCTCTTCCCATCACCGCGTCGTCGAGCCAGTCAGGCAAACATATGCGCCGTTCAGTCGCTCACCGGCACCAATGGCATACAAATCGTTGACCGTCGGCAAAAGAGGGACAATAATGCCGCATTAGTTGCAATATAGTTGCAACTGACATCTTTCTACAACGACCCGGTAAAGTACCCTCGCCGGGAAGCGAGGGCTTGGGTGCGCAAAGCTCGTATTGCGCCTTTTCCCCCATCGGACTTGGTATTTAACCCAATTAGTTCGCTTGGGTTGCGTATCTACGGCGGGATTCTCAAACGCGAAATTGAATCGCTACAGGCAGATACAATCGAGTTTTTAGCTCGGGCCATTAGTTGCAAATAAATTGCAATTGTCTTTCGAGGTTAATCTATGAGTGCAGTGCCAATACACCCAGGCAGGATGGAGCAAATAATCAGCCGATTGGGGCCATGGAAACTCCGCTTTGCCAGTGCTGCGGGCCTGTTGGTCCTGGTTGTACTACTGGCGTGCATTTCCGGTTGGGCCAGTCCCGAGGGAAGCATCTCAGGAAAGGTTGTGGATCCAAGTGAGGCAGTAATCCCGGGAGTTTCCGTTGTCATCTACAACGTGGAAACGGGACTGCGGCAAATGACGACCACCAATTCCGCCGGGTTCTATTCTTTGCCGGCGCTACCTCCCGGCCAGTATCAGATCGAGGTTCATCAACCCGGATTTCGTCCGGTTCTTCGGTCCGGGATTATCCTCGAGACCGGCAAAGCATTGGAAATTGACCTGAAGCTGGAACTGGGCGAACAAAGCACAGCGGTGACGGTCACGGAATCAGGGCTCAACGTGGATACGGCCGGCACCACGATGGGCGAAACCATCACGCGGACGAAGATTGCATCCGTTCCCTTGAATGGCCGCAGCTATACGGATTTATTAGCTCTCCAGCCGGGCGTCGTTCCGGCCAGCTCGCAGCAACCCAATGCCGTAGTCATGTCCGGATGCACGAAGACTGCTCCTTCCGGGGACCTCAATGCCGGCAACCTATCAGTCAGCGGACAGCGGGAAACAAACAACGGATTCATCGTTAATGGCAGTAGCGTTGAAGAAGACTTCAGCATGGGCACAGCACTCATCCCCAATCTTGATTCCATTCGAGAATTCCGCTTGTTGACGAATAACTTTGATGCCGAGTACGGCAATTACAGCGGTGGGCAGATCGTGGTCACGACCAAAGCGGGAACGAATGAGTTTCACGGCAGCGTCTTTGATTTCCTGCGAAATACGAACTTGGACGCGCGAAGCTATTTCTCCTCGGATCGCGCCCGGTACAACCAAAGCCAGTTTGGGGCTACCTTCGGCGGCCCGATCAAGAAAGAGAAGTCATTCTTCTTCCTCGATTATCAAGGGACGCGGATGACCGAGGGGGTGGAGACCGGCCTGATTTCTGTGCCCGCGATCGCGGAGCGGACGGGCGATCTGTCGGGTATCGCCAGTTCCCTCACCGGCGCCGTGAACGGCCAGTCATGGGCCGATTCGCTTTCGCAGCACCTCGGCTACCCGGTGTTTCCCGGAGAGGCGTATTACTCTCCCGGGTGCGCGAGTTCCGCGAAATGCGTCTTGCCCAACGCGCAGATTCCGGTCAGTGCCTGGTCAACCCCGGCCAAGACCTTGCTGAGCTCTATTCCCCTGCCCAATCAGGGGGCAAACACTTTTTCGACTTCCGCCTACAATGAAACCCTTCGTGATGACAAGGGAGCGGCGCGAATCGACAGTAATATCCGTCTGGGAGGCCTTGCCGCCTACTACTTCTTTGATGACTACGGCCTCGACAATCCCTACCCGACGGCGCAAGGCGGCGCCAGTGTTCCGGGCTTCAATGCCATCACCCTCGGCCGAGCACAATTGGTGAGCCTCGGCCTGACCAAGGTCCTCGGCCCAACCATGGTCAACGAGTTTCACGTGAGCTATCTCCGGGACGCCAACAATGTGGGCCAGCCGCAGGGAGGTGTTGGCCCCAGCCTCGCGTCACAAGGTTTCGTTAACAGCTCAGGCAATCCATCTATATATGCGCTGGCTCCACAAATCGAAGGCATCGAAAACGTCTCGTTCAATGACTTTACCTTCGGCGTGGATACCACCGGGCTCAAAGAGGCCAACAATACGTTTCAGGTTTCGGAGAACTTCTCCAGAGTGATGGGAACGCACGTGCTCAAGGTTGGGGCGGGATTCCACATCGACCAGGTCAACATCAACCCCGACGCCACCTTCAACGGCGCGTTCTCATTCACGGGAGCAGAAACGGGATCGGACTTCGCGGACTTTCTTCTCGGCATCCCCAGCAGCTATGCGCAAGGGGACTCCCTGGCATTCTATCTTCGCGACAAATACGTGGGGATCTATGCGCAGGACAGTTGGCAGGTTAAGCCACATCTGACGCTCAACTATGGCTTGCGTTGGGACGTGCTGCCGCCTTGGCAGGAGAAATACAACCAACTCCAGACCCTGGTGTTGGGTGAGCAGTCTCGGGTTTATCCGGGAGCGCCCAATGGACTGGTGTTTCCTGGTGACCCCGGGATTCCCGCGACCCTGGCCCCGACGAAATACACGAAATTTGCTCCTCGCATCGGCCTGGCGTACTCCCCGGATTACCAGAGGGGTTGGTTGGGTAGGATGATTGGCAGCCCCGGCACGACGAGCGTGCGCGCCGGATATGGTCTGTACTACACCGCTTTCGAGGGGTTGTCCGCCGGCATCATGAGTGCCAATCCCCCGTATGGCTACGACTATACCAGTCTGGCGCCCCCTCTGTTTTCTAATCCCTTCGTCACGGCGGCGAGTGGACAAAATATAGGGCAACGCTTTCCTGAGCCCATTCCGGCGTTTGGGGCCTCAGCAGCGAATCCCAATTCCAGCGTGGACTGGTCGCAGTATTTGCCGATCACCGGCGTTCCCTCGTTTTTCCACCAGAATGTGCCTCCCTACAGCGCAAGCTACACCCTGTCGTTGGAACGGCAGATCGGACCCAACACGCTGCTCAGCCTGACCTATGCCGGCTCGCAGGCGCATCATCTCTTGGTGCTCATTTCCGCCAACCCGGGTGACCCTGCCCAATGTCTAAGCGTGAGCCAGACCAACCAGGTTATGCCGGGCACCGCCACCTGCGGACCGTTTGGTGAAGGAGGTACATACTTCACGTCGTCTGGCCAGGTGATACAGGGAACGCGAGGCCCCTTTAGTTCACTGTTTGACGCCGTCACCTATCAGAAGACTCTCGGGAACTCCAATTACAACGCACTCGAGATCAATCTGCGTCACAACCGTGGGCCGTTGGAATTACTTGTGGGGTACACGTACGGCAAATCTCTCGACTTGTCATCCAGCCTGGCAGAGCCGGTGAACCCCGTCGATCCCAACCTCAGCAAGGCCGTTTCGGCATTCGATATGCGCCACAATTTTGTGGCAAGTTACAAATACGAAATGCCGATTGACCATCTCCTGAAGCGCCGGAACCGGTTGACGGAAAGTTGGAGCCTCACGGGTATCACGCGATTCAGCACCGGCTTCCCCGTGACTCTTTACAATAACAATGACACTTCACTGCTGGGGACGATACCCAACGGCATCAACAACAATGGCATGGACACACCCAATGTCGTCCCCGGCAACATGGAAATCAACACCGACCCTCGCAACGGCAGGCCCGCTTTTAATACGTCGCTGTTCAGCCTTCCCGCCCTCGGCCAGATGGGGGCGGCGGCACGGCGCCTATTCTACGGGCCCGGCATCGCTAATTCCGACCTTGCCCTCTTGAAAAGCCTCCACCTCACTGAGTCGAAATCGCTGCAATTCCGGGTGGAGGCCTTTAATGTCATCAACCATGCACAATTTTATGGGGCCGCAGCCGTCGGCGGGAATATCAGCAGCCCTTCTTTCGGGAGGGTCGTGAGCGCCGCGGATCCCCGCCTCCTTCAAGTCGCGGTCAAATTCTATTTTTGAGCAGGAAACCCCTCTGGCCTCGATCCTTTCGAATGGGAAGCGGTTCCCGCAACTATCTGATTATAAGACAGTTGATTAAAAGCACCTCCAACCGGCTTGCGTTTCCGTAACATTTCGTTAACAATACCCTGCTCTAAAGATTGCTCTGAGGATGCACAGTGCAACTGATACCGCGCGATGAGAAGTTTTACGGCCTCTTTAACGAACAAGCTGAAAACATTCACAAAGCTGCCAAGATGCTTGTCGCCCTGTTTGAGAACTACCAGGAGGTCGAAAAACAGGTTTCGGAAATCAAATTCCTGGAGCACAAGGGCGATCAGATTACGCACGCCCTGATGAAGAAGCTGAACCGCACGTTCATTACGCCGTTTGACCGGGAAGATATCCATGCGCTGGGCTCGGCGTTGGATGACGTTCTCGACCTCGTGGACGCAGCCGCCAGTCGATTCATCACTTACAAAATCAAGAAGGTAACGCCCGGGGCGCAGCAACTCGCGAAGGTGATCTTGCATGGAACCGAGATCATCGTGAACGCTGTGGCGCAACTAAACCATCCCCAAAACATGCTCGAATACTGCGAGCAGCTCACCCTGTTGGAAGAGGAAGCTGACCGCATCAAAGGCGAATGCATTGCCCGCCTGTTTGAGGACTCCACGGATCCCATCGAAGTGATCAAGTGGAAAGAAATCTACGAGGTCCTGGAAGCCTCCACGGATAAGGAGGAAGACGTCGCGGACGTTCTCGAATCCGTGGTATTGAAGGCGGCCTGACGCCACTCCTGAGTGACAAGTGACAAGCAGCTGCCCGTCAAGCCGTCGCTCGTCACTCGTCACCAGCTCAAATGACCCCAACCGTTACATTTGCAATCATCATCGTAGCTCGTTGCTCTCAGCTTCGATTTCCTCAACGGCTTCCACGATGCGGCGAATTCCATCGCCACGGTGGTTTCCACACGCGTGCTATCGCCGCGGGTTGCCGTCCTCTGGGCGGCTTTTTTCAATTTTGTTGCCGCCTTCACCTTCGGAACCGCCGTAGCCAGGACCATGGGCAGTGGAATGATCCGGCTGGAGGCCGTCAACCTCTACGTGATCCTGGCCGGCCTGTTCGGGGCGATCTTCTGGGATATCCTGACTTGGTACTACGGGTTGCCCGTCAGTTCCTCTCACGCCCTGATCGGGGGATATGCCGGAGCGGCAATCGCCAAAGCGGGGTGGGGCGTCATCCTTTTGAGCGGATGGAGCAAGATGCTCGCCTTCATCATCCTCTCCCCGGCAATCGGATTCATTCTCGGCGGCTCGCTGATGCTCGCGGTGTATTGGATCTTTCAATCCTGGTCCCCCCAGCGCGTGGACAAGTACTTCCGCAAGCTGCAACTCCTCTCGGCCGCCGCTTACAGCTTTGGCCACGGAACCAACGACGCGCAGAAGACCATGGGCATCATCGCCGGAACTCTCTTCTCCGCCGGGATCCTCAAGAGGTTTTACATTCCCTTCTGGGTCGTGCTGATGGCCCACGCAGCCATTGCTCTGGGAACCATGGCGGGTGGCTGGCGCATCGTGAAAACCATGGGCATGAGGATCACGCGGCTGAAACCGGTGGGCGGCTTCTGCGCGGAAACGGCGGCAGCCATCAGCCTGCTGGGCACCGCCATGGCCGGCATCCCCGTCTCCACCACCCACACCATCGCCGGCGGCATCATGGGCGTGGGCAGCGTGCAGCGCTTCAGTGCCGTCCATTGGGGAGTGGCGCGCAGCATCATGTGGGCCTGGGTTTTGACCATCCCCATCTCCGGCGCCGTTTCCTACCTGTGCTTCCTGCTGATTCACCGGTTCTTTCCCGCGGCCTGAGGGCAAGTCCGAAGTTCGGAGTCCGGGGTCCAACATGTAGGGTAATTTTGAATTTGTCACCCGCGCCGTAATGCAACTGCTGAGGTCAATTATTTCCTGTCCGTCCCGCACCTGACACACACATAGGGTCGAAGGGCATTCCATTTCTTGCTGCCAATCCCCTTGATAATCATGAGGTCTTCTACGCGACGGAACGGACCTTGTTTGATGCGGTAAGCTACTATTTGCTGGGCCAGCTTGGGTCCTACGCCCGGCAGCCGGGCAAAATCGCTCACGGAAGCGCGATTGATATCAATGACGGCCGGCGCCGTGGGCGAGGCTGCTTTCTGCGGCGATGCGGCGCAAGCAGCCAGGACAAGCGGTACACTGGCCATCGCCAACCAGAACAGGGTTCCGAGAATCCTATTCATCGCCAACCTTCCGGACACTTGTGCGGGACCTTTAGAGTCAGTGCGAATGCGTCCCTTGACGCGGGGAACGCATTGCAGTCCCATCGGGCGCGGACGCGACCAGCCGCATTAACGTGCGAGGATTCGCCATCGAAGAAGTGGTCCACTCCCTACCTTAATCGCATACTGGCCTTTTGACTTTTGTACTTTGCCTTTTGACTTGCTCTTGCTGCTCCCTAGCGCGGTGTTCCCTGCCCCCGCCAGCGTAAGCATCGCCGTAAGCAACGTTTGATAGACGGGCACAAAGTCGGGCGCGGCGCGCCTCAGTGCCGTCAGGTGCCGACGGATGGTCGTCCAGTCACCCCGGACGGCGGGGCCTGTCAGCGCCCGGCGCGCCCCCAATTCCGCAAAGTTTTTGGCGGTCTCAGATACAAACTGCCGGAGCATGGGACGAGAGATTCTCGAAGGTACTCCCGCTAGTTTGAGCAAATCCATCGCCTTCGCCATGAGCGTGACCACGGTCGGACACACGATAAACGCGGTCAGGTGGTACAGGGTTTTTTCCTCCGGCCGAATCGAAAATGGGAATCCTCCCAACAGCTTTACCCAACGGCGCGCCACGCGTATTGCCCCGCGGTCGCCCTCGAAGGCCCAAAAGCAGCCGCGCAGGTTTCGAACGCCGGCTTGTGGACTGGGAACCGTCTGATAGGGATGGAGCGAACCGATGGCTGCGCCACGCAACTTGAGGGGACGTAATGCGGCGCTGGGCAGCGAGCCGCAGGTGTGGAGCACCACCTTTCCCCGCCAGGCATCTCTTCCCTTCCCCTGTTTGGCGAGTTTGCGCGCCACCTCGGCTACGGCTGAGTCAGATGTGGTGATCAGTAGAACCGATGCGCCCTGCAACTTGGGATCAGCCAGCCCGGTGGCTTTTCCCTTGCCAATAAACCGCACGGCCCGGCGCGCTGCCGCAGGGTTGCGCCCAGCGATGAGGGCAATGGGTACCCGCGATTGCGCCAGGAGGCGGCCCATCGCCTGCCCAATGCGGCCCGGACCGATGATGGCGACCCTACGAAGTGGCTGGCGTTTAGGTAGCTTTAGCACTTAAATCGACTTTACCGCAGAGTCAGGCAAACTACGCCTAGCTCTGCGTTACCCCCTTCTCCCGAAGCCCTTTGATCCGGTCCCGCAACTGGGCGGCCTTTTCAAACTCGAATTGTTTTGCCGCCTCGCGCATGCGGGTTTCAAGGGTGCGAATCAATTCCTCAAGCTGATCGCCGGTCGCGGCATTATCGTCCTCGCTTTCGATCGGCACGGTCACGTAATCGGCTTCGACAATGGACGCCAGGGCCATATCCACGGGCTTGATGATGCTCTCCGGGGTGATGCCATTTTCCTGGTTGTACTGAACTTGCTTGGCGCGGCGGCGATTGGTCTCAGCCATGGCCTGTTGCATGGAGTCCGTGTGCCGGTCAGCGTAAAGAATCGCTTTGCCGCGCAAGTGGCGCGCCGCGCGGCCCATGGTTTGAATCAGCGCCCCGGCAGAACGCAAATAGCCTTCCTTGTCGGCGTCCAGAATGGCCACCAGCGAAACTTCCGGCAGGTCCAACCCTTCGCGAAGCAGGTTGATGCCAATCAGCACGTCAAACTCGCCGCGCCGCAAATCGCGCAGGATTTTGACGCGTTCCAGAGTCTCAATCTCGGAATGGAGGTAGCGGCAGCGCACGCCCACTTCCGCGTAGTACTCCGCCAGGTCCTCGGCCATGCGCTTGGTGAGCGTGGTCACCAGGACGCGCTCGTTCGCCGCGGCGCGCTCGCGGATTTCACCCAGCAAATCGTCAATCTGGTTGCGCGTGGGCCGGACTTCCACTTCCGGGTCAATCAATCCGGTGGGGCGGATGATCTGCTCCACCACTTCCCCGCCCGTCTTGGTCAACTCATAGGGCCCCGGTGTCGCCGAGACGTAAATCAACTGGCCGACGCGGTGCTCAAATTCCTCGAAGGAAAGCGGGCGATTGTCGAGCGCCGAGGGCAAGCGGAAACCGTACTCCACCAGCGTCTGCTTGCGCGAGCGGTCGCCGTGGTACATGCCGCGAAGCTGCGGAACCGTCTGGTGGCTCTCATCGATGAACATCACCGCGTCTTGGGGGAGATAATCGAGGAGCGTCGGCGGAGGCTCTCCCGGCAGCCGGCCGGAGAGGTGCCGCGAATAATTCTCGATCCCGTGGCAGTAACCCATTTCTTTCATCATTTCCAGGTCGAACATGGTGCGCTGGTGGACGCGCTGGGCTTCCACCAGTTTGCCCTGCTTCTCCAATTCGCCCCGCCACCACTCGAGTTCACTCTTGATGCGCTCGATGGCGTCGTCTTTGCGGTCGGCCGGCAAAACATAATGGGTGCGCGGATAAATCGGAAGGCGATCGAGCGATTGTTTGACTTGACCGAAGAGGGGGTCGATTTGCGCCAGGGATTCCACCTGCTCGCCCCACATCTCGATCCGATAGGCGTTGTCTTCATAGGTGGGATAAACCTCGATCACATCGCCGCGCACGCGGAAAGTCCCGCGCCGGAAATCCACATCGTTGCGCTCGTACTGGATCTCCACCAGCCGCCGCAGGATATCCTGCCGCGAAATCTTCTGGCCCTTTTCCAGCATGACCAGCATGCCGTAATAGGCTTCCGGGGAGCCAATGCCGTAAATGCAGGAGACGCTGGCGACAATCAAGCAGTCGCGCCGCTCGAAAAGTGAGCGCGTGGCCGACATGCGCAGCTTGTCCAGCTCGTCGTTGATCGTCGCTTCCTTCTCGATGTAAACGTCGGCGGCGGGAATGTAGGCTTCCGGCTGGTAATAGTCGTAGTAGCTGACGAAGTATTCCACGGCGTTCTGGGGAAAGAAGTGGCGAAACTCGTGGTAAAGCTGCGCGGCCAGGGTTTTGTTGTGAGCCAGCACCAGGACGGGACGATTGAGGGCCTCCATCACCTTGGCCACGGTAAAGGTCTTGCCCGAACCCGTAACCCCCAGCAGCACCTGGTGCTGCTTTCCGTCTTCGGCTCCGCGGATCAGGTCGCGAATGGCCGCGACTTGGTCACCCCGCGGCTCATAAGCAGAAACAAGTTTAAAGTCCATCACCCACACTCACTCTGGCGGCTGAAAGCGAAAAGACCATTATAACTCGGGACGCCCCATCGCCTGACGTTGGGGACGCGTTGCATTCCGATCGGGCATGGATGCGGAGCTTTGAATTGCACGCCCTAACATACCGTAGTGCCCCGATCGCCGCTACTCATCGAAGTTTTCGCTCAGGCCCCGCGACGGCCACCCTTCTTACCCCGCCCTTTAAGCGAACTGTGTTACGATAAACGGGTCTTTTGGACGTGAAACTCCTGTGTGTAAAGGATTAGGATTCCATGGATCAGATCTGCTCGCGGCATACATCGAGATTGCTTGTCGCACTTTTACTATCAGGATTGGTAACGGGCGTGGCTCAGGCCCAAGCGCCCCAACCTCCTGGCGGCAAGCCCAACTCCCGCCGACAAGCAAGCCCGCAGGCCCCGCGGTTGAGACTCCGGAGCCGGCTGATAAGGTGGTGCTCAAGGTCGGCGATCAACAATTCACCAAAGCAGACATCGACTTTCTGATTGAGAATTTACCCCCGCAAGCACAACGCTCTCTAGCCACCCAGGGGAAGAAAACCGCTCGGGGATCAGTATGCGCTCGTCGTGATGCTTTCCCAGCAGGCGCAGCTCCACCATTTGGACCAGACTCCCGAATTTGTTCACAAGTTGACCATCCAAAAACAGCAGTTGGAGGCGCAAACTGCATATGACGAGATCAATCAGCAAGCTAAGGTATCCCCGGAAGAAGTCGCAGCAGTATTACACCGCGCATGCCGCCGACTACGACGAGATCACGGTGCGGCAATTCGTGATCCGCAAGAAGGCTGCCGATCCTCAAGCCGGTCCGGGGCACTCGCCTGCTCCAACGGGCCCGGGACTTGCCCCGGAGGATGCGAAAGCCCGCGCCGAAACCATCCGCAAGGAATTGGCCGCGGGCACCGACATCAAGAAGGTCATGGATGAGTTCAAAGCGCCTGGAGATGTGATCATTGAAGCTGAGCCCCGCAAGGTTCGCCGGGGAGGCATGCGCCCGGAAATGGAAAAGGTGGCATTTGCTTTAAAAGATGGCGAGGTCTCTGAACCTGTCGACATCCCCCAGGCGTTGGTCTTTTTTCAGGTGACCGGGCATAGCCATGTGGATTTAAAGGATGTTACGCCGGAAATCGAAAAAAACCTGCGGCAGCAAAAGATTGACGCCGCGCTGGCAGAGGTCAAGAAGAGTACCACCGTGTGGATGGACGAGCAGTACTTCGCCGGCCCCACCCAAGCTTCAAGAAGGGCCCACCCTGGGCGCACCCGTCGTCAAGATACCACCGAAGCCTTGAGCCCCGGCACGACCCAGAACGGGGAAAGTCACTTATAACAATTGAAGGTTCGAGTGCGCAGTTACATATACGGTCAAGGACTGAGAATCAATAACGCGGAGCGAAGAGACTTCGTAGATCATGCTCGCTCTCTGTTTGTCCATCTTGACCGAGCACTTCATCAGGTTTTCAACAGGTCTGTTGAAAAGTTTGTGGAAAAGCCCACCTCAAGATTACGGTAAGGTTAAAACCATGAACGGGTTTTAACACTTTGCACCAACCTGAAGCAATCGTTGTGACACAAAAAATTCGCGTCCTCACGCGGAATTCTTCTCCCTTGGCGATAGAAATGCTCGCAGCGATTTTCCCTTGCTGATTTTTTTGAGAGTACCAGAAGGACCACTGCACGTCCTTAAGCCGCCTGCCAACAAGACAATTTCACCGGCGCCTCTGTTCAATCTAAATCAGCGGCTGGGGTTTTTTGAGTTTGACTTCGAAGACTTGGTTATCTTTTTCCAGTTGCAGTTCTTTGCCATAGCTCTGGTGACCATCGGCGGTGACCGTTAAAACTATTGTTCCCTTATTGATGCCCGACAAATTTGCAGCGGCCCTGGGTATCGGTCTTGGCATTGTAAGTAATTTTCTTCGTTTTCCCGAACTCTGGCCGTGGCTCGAAAATTGCAGGGTTATGTGCGCTTGGCTGATGGGTTGCCCGGTATCAGCTTCTGTTACCAGCACGATCATATTGGTGGTCTCGCTGCTCGGATTCGCACTCTGGGCATGGGCGGAACCACTGAGGCTGGCGAAGAGTAGAAGGCTTGTGGCAATCCACGCCGCCACGAAGAGTTTGGTGTGCTGGGAAGAAAACACGGGATGGAACCTCCTTCTTGTTAGACGTCCACTGAACGGCTGAAACTGTGCCGCCCCTGAACGATCCTCGCTTCGTGCGCACGATGGATCGTTTTGACGGTGCAGCCGGAACTTCCTTCTGATCAGAGTACTTTAGTCCTCTATGATAACTCAATCCGACAAAATCGAAGCACTTCGAGGGTTCTGTCATTCCGTCCGCCCCACTCGCCTCATGGCTCAACCCCCGGGCTAGGTACCGGCGATACATCGAGTGGGGTGCAACTTTTGCCGCTCCTTAAAACTGCGAGTTCCCCGCGCAGGATGCTATATTGCGGTTCCTGGTCCGGCAACGTCTTTTTCCGGGGAACTTGCCGGTTTCACTGAATCACCCACCCACTGGAGATAATTTCGCGAGCCGTCGATGATCGGCAGGCAGATGATTTCCGGGATATGATAACTATGCAGCTTGGAAATGGCCGCCTTGATTTCCGGAAACAACTCGCGCGTGCTCTTGATGAGAAGCTGGTACTCCCGATCGTGGGAAATCTTCCCTTCCCAGCGATAGATGGACTCAATGTGCTGAGTGATGTTGACACAGGCAGCGAGTTTGCTCTCCACTAGGTGCTTGGCGATCTTGCGGCACTCCTTTTTATTCGCTGCAGTTACCAGGATGACGACCTTGTCGGTCACGGGTCCTCCTCGCGGCCAAATCTTGGCCGAACGACCGCTGGGTTGCACAAAACTTGCAACAGAAGATACAATGAGGGCAGCATGAGAAGCAATCCCCTTCACGGGGGAAGTGCGGGCCGTTGGATTTCCGAGCTGTTGTCTGCGAGCCATGAACGATTCGAACTTCGGTACCACCACGCTTTATCGCAACGGCATCCTGGTGCTGTTGCTGGTGTCGATTGCACTTATCGTCCACAACATTTTCGGCCAGAACGGATATTTGGCATTGCGCCGGCAGCAAAAAGAGCTCCAGATGATTCAGCAACAGATCCTGCAACTCAAACAGGAAAATGAACAGTTGGATAAAGAGAACCGGGCATTGAAGTCAGACCCTGCCGCCATCGAAAGCCGGGCCCGCGAGCAATGCGCTTGGCCAAACCCGGCGAGAAGATATACAAGTATTCGCAGACAAGCCCCCGTCAATCCACCTCCTCCCGCCGGCAAGGAAGCTTCTCCCCACCCTTAGCAGGTTGTGTAAACCCTGCTCCTTCCCCCCGATGTTCAATCATCCATGGTTGCGAGGCCGCCCGAAAACGTGTATGTTGGTTGAAAGGGCTGAGGAGGTCACAAACCATGAACCTGTATGTCGCTGCGCGTGTTATCGCTCTATCCGTATCGTGCGCCGGGTTGGCATTTTCGCTGGCCAAGGCCGACGATCTTCCCCAGGTTGGCCAGAAGGCGCCCGCTGTAACTCTGCCTTCGCAGGACGGGAGCAAAGTGAGCTTGAAGGATTTTCGCGGCAAGTGGGTAGTGCTCTACTTTTATCCCAAGGACAACACGCCGGGCTGCACGATTGAGGCACACAACTTTCAGCGGGACCTTTCGAAATACCAAGAAAAGAACGCGGTGATTCTTGGGGTGAGCGTGGACTCCAGCGAAAGCCATCAGGATTTTTGTACGAAACAGAGCCTGACATTCAAGCTTCTGGCGGATACCGAGAAGAAAGTGGTGGCCGAATACGGCTCGCTGAGCGACAAGGGATATGCCTCGCGCAACACCTTCCTCATTGATCCGGAGGGCAAAATCGTTAAGGTCTGGACCGGCGTTAAACCGTCCGAGCACAGCGATGAGGTACTGGCGGCGCTCAGCGAATTGGAACGGAACTAGCACGCCGGTCCGTCGTGCGGTGGCAAGAAAAGCAATTTCCGTCTTCTCACCCCACTACGCCTTGCAGCGGGCTGGAAGCCGTGGCGTAAAGCTTCTTGGGCATGCGGCCGGCGAGGAAGGCCTGGCGGCCGGCCAGCACCGCGTTCTTCATCGCTTGGGCCATCAGCACGGAGTCCTGCGCGCCGGCGATGCCGGTGTTCATCAGCACGGCATCCGCTCCCAGTTCCATGGCGAAGGCGGCGTCGGAGGCGGTGCCCACGCCCGCATCGATAATCAAGGGAACCTGCGTAATCATTTCGCGCAGGATGCGGATGTTGGTGGGATTCTGAATGCCCAGGCCGGAACCGATGGGCGCGCCCAGCGGCATCACCACCGCCGCGCCCGCGTCAATCAAGCGCCGCGCGGAAATCAGATCATCATTGGTGTAGGGCATCACCACAAAGCCTTCTTTGGCAAGCACCTCGGTGGCTTTGACCAGCTCGAAGTTGTCCGGGAAGAGCGTCTTCTCATCGCCGATCACTTCCAGCTTGATCCAGTTGGAAAGCCCCACTTCCCGCGCCAGGCGCGCGGTGCGGATGGCGTCGTCGGCGGAGTAGCAGCCCGCGGTGTTGGGAAGGATGAAGAGTTTGTTGCGGTCGATGTAATCCAGCATGGACTCTTTGCTGCGGTCGGTCAGGTTCACGCGGCGCACCGCGACGGTTACAATCTCCGCGCCGGAAGCCTCGTGAGCCCGCGCCATCTCCTGAAAGCTGCGATACTTTCCCGTGCCCACAATCAGGCGCGAGTGAAATTCCTTTCCTGCAATCCGCAGGACGTCGTTTTCCATTTTTTCACCTCGTTCTCGATTCTAGTCGGCGGTCGGGGAAATTGCAAGGGTAGATGCAGGGACAGCAGGGCAGATCGGGTTATCGGTTTATTCATGAAATGACAACGCGAAGTGCAATGGCAAGCGTTTCGCATGGCGTTCACGAGTCTTTTACAGTTAATTCGGTTGATTCAGAATCTCGGAGTTGCACAGATTTGCGGTTTGCGGAAGTGCCTCCGTGTTCTCTGATCTTAAACTCCGTGAGCCCTGTGTGAAGCTTTCTTAGTTGCGGCATTATTGCAGGAAATTCAGAATAATCTGAGCTCAGCGGCTCGTGCTGTCCGGGGATTCAATCACCACGATCTTTGCCATCCGGCTCACGCTCGAGTGCAGGAGCATAAAGCCCCAGAAATCTTGCGCCGCCACCAAATACCTTCTTTCCGTTTCGTTGCCAGATCAGTAAACCAATATTGCCACTCCACGGCGCGAACCTGGCGCGGCGGGTTCTTGCCGAAAGGGTTTCCCGCGAATAGCGCGAGAACGTCAGGACTGTTTTGCAGCAGGCGGGCCTCCGTGCTTACCACAAACGGGTAGTCGCGCCACCCTCCCAGGGAAGCAAACCAAAGATTCCAATCAAAGCGCGGCTGGTACGGGGCATAC
The DNA here is from genome assembly GCA_963825395.1 of uncultured Acidobacteriota bacterium. Taxonomy (GTDB): domain Bacteria; phylum Acidobacteriota; class Terriglobia; order UBA7540; family UBA7540; genus Bog-366. Next base: position 152,457 of record CAWGTQ010000053.1, read on the forward strand.
AACTTGGGCGGCTCGCGCGGGTCTTGGGGCTTGTAGCGGAAAGGGTAAGCGATCCAGTTCACGCCGTCGCGCGAGCCTTGGAATTCGATTTCATACCGCGCCGTGGTCATGACCGCGAACAAGCCGTAGCGTTCCGAAATGCGAAAGGGCTCAAGCGCTTCGATGGGCGCGATGGGAAGCGGCAATCCGGGAAAAAACATGAACAGAATCTGCGCGGCGGTGTTGTAGAAAATCCAACTTAGGAAGACTCCGTGCACGGCGAGAGATAGGGGCTGAGTGAACGAGCTTATAAACCCCCTCACCCGGCGCTGCGCGCCACCCTCTTCCCCAAGGGGGCAAGGGCTGGAATTCGATTTGTCTCGCGCCGCTTTCCCTTGGCGGGAAGCGGAAAAATCTGGATCACCTCTCCCCTCGCCCCCCTGAGGGAGTGGGGCCGGAGGTGAGGGGGTCTCATCATTCAATCTTGCAGTCTCAACAGTGGAAAACGCCAGCCTGCAACAACTTTTGCGCGCCTTCGTATCCAACGCAGCGATGGCGCAAGGAATTCGTCGTCAAGAAGCAAAACACCCAATGCCAGCACGAAGTAATTTAGAAAAGCCAGGTTGGCCGTCAGGATGATGCCAATTTGAAAGGGCGTAACGATGAGAAAACAGATGCGGCGAAATCGCCGCGGAAGAAAGAGCATCCAGACAATTCCCAATCTCGATGATCAAGGTGGCGAGCGTGACGGCTGCCTGGAAAGCATGGGGGAGTTGTTGAGCGTACCAGCCGATCCAGTCGGGCAGTGGACCGTTTTCATAGTAATGATCGAGGGCGGTCAGGTGGCGCCACTGCGGGTCTTGGCTGGCCCACTTCACCACGCCGGACTCAAAGTAGATCTGGAACCAGAGCCATTGAAGCAGAAACAGGCTGGCCCGCGAAGGTGGCGCTTTCCGGCGAAGGCCCGGTCGCACTCCCGCGGGCGCAAAAAAAAGACTCAGAAAACCCGCGGCCACCAACATGCCGTCGGATTGGTAGGAGGAAAAGTCCTGCGCCGCGCTGACGAAGGAAAGGAAAACCATCAGACAAATTGCGATCATGCCGCGCGGCCACACGTTCAGCACCAGGAGCAGCGGAGGCCACAAGCCCAAGCCCGCAGAACACCAGCAGGGCGCGGTCGCCGGAGCCAAACCACAGGAGACTTGGGACCAGCATAAAGCGCTTGGCCCCAAGCTGCTCGGCGGCAGCTTGCAAAGAAAGACCGGCCGGAAGGAGACCGTCCGGCCCGATCAGGCCGCGAATTTGAAAGAACCAGGAATAGAAAGCGGAGAAAAAAATCAATCCGAGCGCGCGCAACCATAACCAGCGGGGCCAAAGATGGCCCGGACGCCCCATGTCCTCCGGGCCAAAGAGCCAGCCAAGACCCTTCATCAGCTTGCGGGGCATAGTAAGTCATTTTACAAG
>CAWGTQ010000054.1:0-19533 GCA_963825395.1 uncultured Acidobacteriota bacterium
CTCGCAGGCGCGCGCCGCCAGAAGCTGGTTGATTTCACTTTGCCGCATGCGATCGGCTTCGCCCCGGCGGCCGACGCAAATCTTCTCAGCCTCTGCCCGTGCCATACGCAATAAGTCTTTATTTACCAGGAAGTCGTGGACGACGCAGTCGGCGCGCTCGAGAATCTGTTTTCCTTTGAGCGTCAGCAGCCCCGGGTCGCCGGGCCCCGCACCAACGAGATAAACTTTGCCGGGTGTCATCGTTCGTAATCCGTAGTTCGTTGTCAGGCGCCGGTGCCCGTCGTCCGTGGTCAGTTGCAGGTGATCTCTGTATTAGTAACCAGCGCACGGCAAAGATCGAAGGTCCAAATTCACCGCGATTCTCGATTCTTGGGTGCAACGGGCCACGGACAACGGACGACGGGCAGCCAGCGAAAGCACCTAGAATCTTCCGATCGCGTCGAGTATCTCCCGCGCGCCTTGGCGCAATAGGTCTTCAGCAATCGCGGCGCCCAGCACTTCCGGATCGGATACAGGACCCGTAGCCTGGGCCCGAATTACTTGGGTCCCCTCGAGGTCTGCGACCAGACCTCGTAACTTCAAATGGTCACCTTCCACCACGGCGTGCGCGGCGATCGGCACCTGACAACCGCCCCCTAGGCGGCGCAAGACCGCGCGCTCGGCGCGGACAGCCTGATGTGTCGCCAAGTGATCGAGGGGCACCACAGCCTCGCGCGCAAGCGGATCGCCAGCGCGGATTTCGATGCCCAATGCCCCCTGGCCGACCGCCGGGCACATCTGGTCGAGACTAAAATAACCGGTTATCCGTTCGGTGAGGCCCAAGCGATTCACGCCGGCTGCGGCCAGCACCAGCGCCTCGCAATCGCCCCGTTCGAGCTTGCGCAGCCGTGTGTCCAGATTCCCTCGCATTGCGACGTAAACAAGATCGGGCCGCAAGGCGCGCAATTGCGTCTGCCGCCGCAAACTGCTCGTCGCGACACGGGCACCACGCTGCAGGTTCACCAGGGGTTGGCCGTTCCGGGCGATGAAAACGTCGCGTGCGTCCTCTCGCTGCGGCACCGCGCCGAGGGCTAGCCCGGCGGGTAGTTCGGTGGGCAGGTCCTTCAAGCTGTGCACTGCCACATCGATTTCGCACCCTAGCAGCGCTTCTTCAATTTCTTTGATGAAAAGGCCCTTGCTCCCGGCTTCCGCCACGATCTGCGCCATGGAGGCAGGCAGTGGTGCGCCGGGCACGACGGCCTGTAGCTTGTCGCCCGTGGTCTTGATGATACGAACTTCGATTTCATAGCCCGCAGCGCAGAACTGGTCACGAACCCAGTGGGCCTGCCACAAAGCGAGCTTGGAACCGCGAGAGCCGACGGTTAGTTTCATAAGAAATTATTGGCTCGATATGAGTGACAAGTGACGAGCGAGTAAAGAACGAAACTCGAAAATCGAAACGCGGCGCGATTTTCGAATTTCGGCTCCCTTTTTTCGGCTCGTCACTTCCCTCAATTCCTACTCCCCCAGGCCAAATATCCTATGGATCAGCCGTACTAACGCCACATTTTCGGGCTCGCCTGCTCCACTCTTAAGTTCCGTGATCGGTCCGTGTAGGATTTTGTTCATGATGCCGCGCGTGAGGGCATCTACAGCCTGACGTTGCTCGGGGGTCAGGCTTCCCAGCCGGCCCTGGTAACGTTCCATTTCCGTCGCGCGAATACGGTTCAGGCGGTCCTCCAGCGCTACGATGGTCGGCACAACGTCACGTGACGCCAGCCGCTTCAGCGTCTTCTGGACTTCCATCTGGATGATTTCCTCGGCCCAAACGGCTTCGCGTTCACGTTGCTTCTTGTTGGCCTCGACGACGTGCCCTAGGTCGTCGATATCATACACAAAGACATTATCCAATTCATTGACAGACGGGTCCACGTCGCGCGGCACGGCGATATCCACGAAGAAAATGGGCCGGTTCTTGCGAGCGCTCAGAAGTTTTTCGACTTGGTTCTTATTGATAATGGTGTGGGGCGACCCGGTGGAGCTGATCACGATGTCCGCCTGGCCCAGGTGCTCGTAGAGATGCTCAAAGGGAACCGGCACACCGTGGAACGCCGCCGCCAGTTCCACCGCCCGGTCGTAAGTGCGATTGCTTACCAGGATGTTGCTGGCGCCGCTGCTCAACAAGTGTTTGGCCGCCAGTTCGCTCATCTTGCCGGCGCCCACAACGAAAATGGTTTTCCCTTGCAGGCCGCCGAAGATTTTCTTTGCCAGTTCCACGGCCGCGTAAGAAACGGACACCGCCGCCGACCCTAGTGCTGTTTCGCGCCGAACGCGCCTCGCCACCGCCAGTGCCTGGTTCACCACCTCGTTCAGGGTGCCATTCATTGCGCCCACGGTGCGAGCCGCGGCATACGCCTGTTTCATTTGTCCCAAAATCTGGGGCTCACCGAGAATCATGGAATCAAGGCTTGATGCCACGCGGAATAGATGCTTCACCACGTCTTGTTGCCGAAGACGGTAGAAGAAATGCGCGAATTGCCCTAAGTCACAATGGTGATGGTCCGCCAGAAAACGGCGAATGATGGATTCCGCGTCAACTTCCTCCTCAGCAGAGGTAGTCACTTCAACACGGTTGCAGGTGGAAAGAATCATTCCCTCGCGGATACCCGCGCGATGCATCAGATCGGAGACGGCTTCGGCCAGACGCGCTTCCGGGATGTTCATCTTCTCCCGGACCTCCACCGGCGCCGTGCGATGATTGATGCCCAAAAGGGTGAGATTCATTTTAAAAGCCAGGATTCTGACTCGGGGTTAGGGAATCGGGATTTGGGGGCGCGATTTGTCCCCAAGTCCCACGCCCCGAATCCCTAACCCCGTAATTTCGGGATGTACCCGTGCTCTCCACTGAGCAGGCTGATGCCCACGAACGTTACGAGAATCGCGGCAAATCCAAAGATCGCGATATAGGCGGCGCGCCGCCCCCGCCAACCACCACTTACGCGCGTGGAGAAAAGCACCAGGTAGATCAACCATGTCACCATAGAAGCCAGGATTTTCGGGTCGAGCTCCCAAGGGCCCTTCCACGTGCGGCTTGCCCATACGAACCCCGTTAATATGCCGAGGCTCAAGAAGGGAAGTCCCAATACCAGTGAGCGGTAATAGAGTTCCTCGCAGACCTTCAGCGAGGGCAACCGGTAGTAAAAGCCCCGCGGTTGCTTTGACTTCAGCTCACGCTCCTGAATCAAATACATGACAGCGGCGACGAAGGTAAGGAACAGGGCCGTGTAACCAAGGAAAATCGAACTGATATGAACCAGTAACCAGCCGCCCCGGAAGGCCGATGAATCAAAGGAACCCGCCGGACGAAGCGCCGAGATCAGGGTGAGCAGGAAAACGAGCGGCAACATGAAGAGACCTAGGGAAACAATGCGGTAGCGTAGGTACACGAAGAAAAAGGTGAGGGTCACCAGGAAAGCATAAAACGACAGAGCACTCCGGACGTCCGTAACCGGCAAGCGATGAAGGCGCGCGGCTTCAATCGCCAACGCCCCAGCATGCGCTGCCAGGCCGATCCCCAGCGCCCCCAGGGAAGCAGGCGAAAGCGACGGACGCCGCCGTACCACTGAAGGGACGATGAGTAAGATTCCCAGAGCGTAAAATGCGAGCGCCATCCACAGGCAGGCATCGTGCATAAAGGCTCCCAAACACTAGCGGCAAACTAATGAATTATAACATCCTTGGTGTGCGGGCAAGGTAAGCAAGTCGGATTGTCGCGGCCCAGGAAACAAAACCGGGACCAGACGCGCGGAGGGCCAGCGCGCGTTTCTCACCACGCTAGACGTTCTTGGGCGGCTGCCAGAAGGGCGGGGTTTAGCCCTGCCTTTCCCTTGAGTTTCTATATTTTGGCTATTCGTTCCTTTTCCCGCAAATTCCGTGTCATTCTGCATAAAATGTCATCCTCATGGCTGTCATTTGTGCAGAAATGTCGCCTTCTGTGCCGGACAAAATGGCTTGTTTTTGTTTTTTTTCATACACATAGCGCCTTCATTCGCCAAAAAATTAACATCTCTTTCCAGAACTTCACTGGGTTTGTGACTTCTTGTTCCTGAGGGGTGTCCATCCGCCGCCACCACGGGCGCAGTCGAGAATCTTCCATACCGGTCATCCGCAGTGTCCCTTCCTTCAGCTAACTTAGTCCCTTTTTTCCGTAGGGCCGGGTTGAGCCCGGCAGGTGCCGCCCTCAAGGGCGGCTCTAGGGTCAACGCCCTTTCCAACTCTAAGGCTAGCGCAACGGCAAGGTACGTTGTCAACCGAATTCTTGCGGAATTTCCTGCCGGTAGGAAAAGATTTTACAATTCTCGCCGCAAATTTCCTGCCGGTAGGAAATGGGTCTGCGAAGCACGCCGACAGCGGCGACAAAACGTCAGGATCGCCAGGGACGCCGGACACAACCGTGGCAAGGGCGTTGACCAGCCCGGTGGATTGTTTCCGAGTAGCCACGCGGAAACAATCCGAGTGCTCACTTTGACATCGCCTACCCACCGAAAGGCGACAGGCGGCGATTGCCGTCTCCGGACCAGGTTGGAACGGCTCGGAAGGGATGGCCTAGGGGCCGCCCTTTCCGCCCGCTGGGGACGAGGTCCTCACCGCGCGGGGTAGTTTGGGGGTTCGAAAATGTACGAACTCGAGAGAAGGGCGGGGTTTAGCCCTGCCCATCAGAATGGGTGGTGAGAAATGTGGGCCAGAACCGCATCGGGTGATTCTCATCAACTTTAGCGGGATGCCGGCGCCATTGAATCCAAACTGCTAAGCAATGCCGTCGTGTCAAACGCCTGCGATGTTCTCACGTAAACAGAAAACAAGCTGCGGGGATCCTGCGGATACGACATAGAGTATTCGATATCCCCAAACAGTGTCGAAAATAAGGTCTGGAACTCCGAATCCGCTGCGTTGCGGGTCCCCGGCCGATTGGGGGCCAGAAGGCGATCGTTTATGAACACTTCAATCTCGTAGCCATTGAACTGAATCCTGCCATCCAGGCGTGGCTCGGTCTCCAGCCGCCGGCAAGCAGCCAGAGCCGCATGTGTTGCCTGAACCAGGCGATCCTGGTTGGTTCCTTCCAACCCTGCTTTGCGATTGTACCGGACACCCAACCGGCCGCCGGTATTGTCGAGGCTGTAGTTGCCCTGGTGGCCGATTAGAACTACTCCCGGCCCCGAGCGCACGTGACGATAATCCGCGACGTCCAGCAGGAGGTCACCATGGGCCTGGTCTTGGATCCAGCTATGAAAGACCGGAATCAAAGCCTCGAGGTCAACTTCTTCCGCATTCTTCACGAAAAGCTTTACGTTGACGTGCTGAAGTTCCATGCGGCTTGATATCTCCCCTCTAGCAGATTGATAGTGTGATGTAGCGCTGACCTTTAGGTCAGCATGTGCCGACCTCAAGGTCGGCGCTACTCTGTTTCCTAGGCGACGCTGACCGCTCCCAAGCGGTTGACACAGGCGTGGGAAGCGTCAACAAATAGCTGTGCTTCATCAATCAGAAAGCGAGCCGAGTCCGAATTGGCCGGCTGGCTCGACGACGCGTGTGCAGCGAATAAGTACTGAGCGAATTTTCCCCCCGCGAACGAATCAAAGAACTTTTGTGTGTCATAAAACCGAGTGGTGAATTCCCGGACGATCCGGTCAGGATCGTCAGGGACGTCCTGGAATTCCAACTTCACCAGCGCCTTGGCGGCATGGATCATCGCCAGATAGGCGGTCCTGGCCGCCTGCTGAAACTTGCCTTTCTCCAGATCCACCTGTGCCTCGAAGACCTCGCGCTCGGCGGCAGCGAGATCAAATTCGACCGCCGAAATGACTTCTCCGGCGCATTCGCCTACGCCCATGTCACCCAAACTGTATTCGCGGGGATCACCCCAGTCGCTGAAAAATGACGGGCCGGCATCATCGGCGGGCAGCCGGGTGAGATCTTCCAACAGGCTTTTGATTTCCACCTTCCCGATGCGCTTGACGAACTCCTTAAAGCTTTCTCCTCTCTTGCGGTCGGCCACATAACAGTCTGTCAAGCGGGTCACGACGTGCGGAATATTCTTAGACGGGACCGCCACAACGGGCAGGCCATACGAGCCGGCGTTGCTCTCCCACTCTCCGCCCAGAACTACCTGGAAGTGAGGAACGGCGTAGCCGGCCAACTTGCGGCTGACGCCGTAGAAGCCGAGATCGGCCACGTGATGCTGCCCGCAACTGTTGAAGCAGCCGCTAATCTTGATGTGCAAATTCTGCACCGCCCGGTCCATTTCAAAACTCTTCTCGGCGAGCCGGTTGCGAAGTTCCGCTGCCAGGCCTCGCGACGAGGAGATGCCCAGTTTGCACGTGTCGGTCCCCGGGCACGTGACGATATCCACGATGGTTCCAGCCCCCGGTTCTCCCAAATCCACTGCGCTCAAAGCTTCATAGATGTCCACCAGGTCACGATTGCTGACCCAACGAATAACGAAGTTCTGTTCGACCGTCGTGCGGATCGTCTCGCGCGTGAAACGGCGAATGATGTCGGCGAGGGAGCGGAGTTGGCTCGCGGTGATGTCACCCAACGGAAGCGTGGCCGTGACCGTGGAATAACCCTCTTGCCGTTGGGGTCGCACGTTGGTTTTGTACCATCTCTCGAAAGCTTCGGAAGTCGACGACGGCGTGTCACCCGGCGGGTGCAGCGGCTCCTCTGTCAATTCCTTTGCGGTCTCCAAATACGCCGTCCATCTTGGGTCATGAGGTAGAATCTTGCGCTCCGCCCAAACCAATTCCTTGAACTTTTCAATTCCCAGATCGTGAATCAAAAATTTAATGCGAGCCCGATTGCGATTTTTCTTTTCTCCCAATCGTGCGAAAACCCTGGCGATTGCTTGGGCGATGGGCAGCAGTTCTTCGGGAGGCAGGAATGGGTGGAACAATTTCGCCTGGTACGGAACAGTGCCCAGCCCTCCGCCTACATACATGGCAAACACGCGCACTTCCTTCCCGTTTTCGGTGCGCGTCGCCCCGACCAAGCCTAGGTCGTGCATATTCGCGAGTCCGCAGGCATGCTGCACGCAGCCGCTGAACGAGGGTTTGAATTTCCGGCCAAAGCTCTGGCAGTCCGGGTGGCCGAGCAAAAATCGTGAAAGCGCCCTGGCGTAAGGGGTGACATCGAAAGCTTCATCCTGACAAATGCCGGCGAAGGGGCAGGCGGTAACATTTCTGACTGTGTTTCCGCAGGCTTCGCGGGTGGTGATTCTTGCGGCGGCCAGGCGGCGCATGATCGTAGGCGTATCGTCAATGTGCACGTAATGAAGCTGCACGTCCTGACGAGTTGTGATGTGAGCGATCCCGTCGGAGTACTCCTCCGCAAGTTCCGCCAGGGTCTCGAGCTGCGCGGCGTTCAGGCCGCCGGCGGGTATCTTGATGCGCTGCATGCCCGGAGCGTCCCAGAGGGTATTCGGCCCCTTGGTCAAACGCCCGGAGGGATAGGCGAACTCTTGCACCCTCTTGCCGTTGTGCCGTTGGCCATTGTCGTAACGCTGGCCATAGACGCCCCGGCGCAACCGGGTTTCCGCGACCAGACGCTCGTCGAGCTTCCCCTGCTTCTTCAGGCCCAAATCCGTTTCGTATATATTAATCTCGTGGGCGAGGTCCTCCGGCAGCTTGCCGGAAAGGCTTTCCTTCCAAAGTGAGTTCGAGGCTTTCATTCTGAGTGCACTCCAAAAACAAAAAACCCACTGCCAGATTTGCGTCCGGCGGTGGGTTGGAATCAAGTCGTTTTGATTAACTGACTATTAAACAACTCCCCCACACGCCGGCACTGGCGCCGTACAACAGCACTTCGCCGCGTCGAGTTTGGGGTTTCGTACCATTCCTGAACTACCTAGAATAAGGTCGTTAGGACAGAAAGTCAACCCAAAAACTCGTAAGTGCATCGATTTTCATCAAACATATCAGAGGATTTCCTTGATCCCGAATCCAGGCTTGGTGAATCCCCCTGGGTCTTGTTATCATGCGTCCAGGCCAAGAATATGTCATCGCCTCTCACCCCGGTCGTGCAGGGAAAGCTACGCCCGCAGTTGCAAGTCCGGGCGGCCGAAGAGCGCGATGCGCGTGACATCGCACGAATATACCTTCAGGCAATCCAAGATCACTTGGCGACGTTCGAAAACTTTCTGGGGACTCCCGAGGAGCGCACGCGCTGGGTGAAGGAACATTCCGGGAAATACCCGCTGCTGGTGGCGGAATTGAACGGGCGAGTTTTGGGATGGACGTCGCTTAGCCCCTATCAAGTGCGGCCGCGCATCGATGGCATCGCCGAACTGCTCATCTACATCGACCGCGATTACCGGCGGCATGGCGTGGGCAGGGAATTAATGCGCGCCATTCAATCTGCGGCGCGTAAGGAAGAGCACTTTAAATTGATCGGGAGATTTGTGGCTCACAATGACGCGGGCCGCACGCTTTGCCGCATGACCGGCTGGAGAGAAGTGGGCGTGCACCAAAAACACACGCTCCTGGATGGCCGCTGGCACGACGTGGTTGTGGTCGAATTCCTCATCACGGAAAACCTGAAGTAAATCCTTTTACCAAGAAGCCAGGAAGTACCCCGCCGTTTTTATGCGCTTTGCCGCATTCGGGTGAAGCGCGTCCAGACGAGGTAGACGGGAATTCCCAAAAGCACGAGTCCCAAGCCGATGCCGGATTCACGCGGGCTGCGGGCCAGCGCATTAATAATGATGATCAATGCAGCGGCAGCAAAGGCCAGCGGCAATACGGCATAAACCCGGTAAGGCCGTGTCAACTGTGGGCGCTTCCGGCGCAGAATGACCACCGCCAGCGCCGCCGCTGCATAGAATATCCAGCCAGTGAAAATGACGTAGGTATAGAGTTGCTCAAAAGTGCCGGTAGCCGCCAGCACGATCGACCAAAAACCCTGGATCAGCAGGGCAATGTGCGGTGTTTCAAAGCGCGGGTGAATTCGTCCCACCGCCGAGAACATGACGCGGTCTCGCGCCATGGCGAAGTAGGCGCGCGCGCCACCGAGGATGTTGCCGTTGGCCGCCCCAAAGATCGAGCAAAGGATCAACCCGGAAACGAAAGCGGCACCCCGTGGGCCCCAAAGGATTTCCATGGTTTTTGCCGCCACCCGCTGGTAGGCACCCTGCGCCATAACGGGCAGTGACAGAACCTGCAAGTAGGCGAGGTTGGCGCTGAGGTAAACGAAAATAACGACGAGTGCGCCGACAAGAAAACTGCGCGGGAGTGCTTTTGATGGATTTTTAACTTCGCCCGCCACGTGCGACAAGTGGTGCCATCCGTGATAAGCCCACAACACTCCAATCAGCGCCACTCCAAAAGAGCTCAGGGTGGTGTGCGGGGGTGTGTAACCCGGCGGGGACGCAATCGGTGTCAAGTGGCGGGCGAACAGGGCAAAGCCCACGATGATAGCCACGCCCGTCAATTTGGCCAGCGTAAAGAAGGTCTGTACTCCCGATGCGCGCTTGACACCGGCAATATTCACAAGCGTCAGCACCGCAATCACCGCGCTTGCCACCAGCTTTCGTTCGTGGGGCGTCAGAGGGAAAAAGGTGGAACTATAGATGCCGAACGCCACCGCGAGGGTTGCGATGCCACCCGATTCAATCACCAACAGCGCTGCCCAGCCGTACAGAAAAGCGGCCAGCTTGCCGTAGGCATCGCGCAGATAGATGTAGACACCGCCTGCCTCCGGAGTCGCCGCTCCGAGTTCGGCTAGAGAAAGTGAACCGGCCAGTGCCAAGGCACCTCCTACCATCCAAACCAGGATGACGGTGGAGACAGACCCGACCTGAAGCGCCACATTGTGGGGAACGAGGAAAATCCCCGATCCGATAATCGTGCCTACCACTATGGCAATTGCGCCCAGCGTCCCGATGGCGCGCGGAAGGTCGGTGGGCGCATGAGCCTCTGCACCCGGAACTAAAGAGCCTGGCACTGACGGTCTTGGAGGTGTGGTCATTGCTGCGACTTTGGCAAGCGGGTTTCTCGCTTTCTTGCGCCGCTCGGAGCGGCCTTTACGAAATCAAGGCGGGTCATTATACTGAGGGGCTTTCGAAAAAACCAAACACCTTTTCGGGCCAGCCGCTCGCGAAAAGTTAGGGCGAACCATGACGGGATGTATTGCCAGACGATTTGAAGGCCAGGTGGCTCTAGTGGTGGGCGGCGCGCAAGGCGTCGGGAAGGCGATTGCCATGCGCCTGGCTCGCGACGTTTCTGGCCTCGAGCGATGCTAACGATGTAAATGGTGTCGTACTTTTTGTTGATAGCGGGCAGCTCGCCTGACGGCGCGGCAAGGTTTGCAGCCCGATTTGTAACTTTCTGACGGAGGAGATAACATGCGCAAAGTGGTGCGTACCCCGGACGCTCCCCTACCCAAAGGCGTCTATTCCCAGGCCATCGTTGCTGACGGCTTTGTCTTTGTTGCCGGTCAGGCATGCGTTAACCCCAAAACCAACGAATTCGAATTCGGCGACATCCAATCGGAGACCCAGCGGACGCTCCAGAATATCCGCGCCATCCTGGAGGCGGCGGGAAGTTCGCTGAAGGACGTGGTGCGCGTGGGCGTATTCCTAGCCGACATGAACGATTTCGCGGCGATGAACGAAATTTATAAACAGTTCTTTACTGAGGACCAGCCTGCCCGCACCACTATAGGTGCCCAGTTACCCAAGATCAAAATTGAAATCGACTGCATCGCGCGCGTCAGCAACCGGCCAAGGAAATGAGTGGGGCTTATCCCGGATTTGTTACCAGCGGGCCCGGAAGAAGGGTAAGGCGGACCTGTTCTTTAGGTCCGCGGCGGTTCCTTGCCCAAAGGGGAGGAACTGTAGATCTATAGAACAGGTCCGCGATGGCTCAAAGTGAGGTGTCCATGCTTGCTCAAGAACTTTCCACTCCGGCACTAACGGTGGATCTCGACGTCCTCGAAAAGAACCTCGACCGTGTGGCGGAATTGTGCCGCCGGCAAGGGGTGGGTTTGCGCCCGCACACGAAAACGCATAAAACGGCGGAAGTTTCGCGCCTCCAGGTGGCGCACGGGGCGGTAGGCCTGACCGTTGCCAAAGTGGGTGAAGCGGAGGTGATGGCGGGCGCCGGGCTCGACGACATCCTGGTGGCGTTTCCCATCATGGGGGAGGAAAAACTCCGGCGGTTGGCCCGCCTTGCCCGCGCCCACCGTTTGCTGGTCTCGCTCGATTCGGTAGCTGCAGCGCAGGAGCTTTCCCGGGCCGCTGCCGCGCAGAATGCGAGCATCGGTGTGCTGGTGGAATTTGACGCCGGTTCCCACCGATGTGGGCTTGATCCCGGACCGGCGGTGGTGTCGTTGGCGAAAGCCATCAAGACTCTGCCGGGGCTGAAGTTTCGCGGGCTAATGAGCTATTTCGGCAGCGTCTGGGGGACCCCGGAGCAACGCCGGGCGGAAGCCGAACACGTGGCTGAGAGCGTGGGCCGAGCCCTCGAGGGCTTTCGCGCGGAGCGTATGCCGGTGGAGATCGTTTCCGGTGGCTCCACCCCCTCCGCGGAGTATGCACACCTGATTCCCGGGCTTACGGAGATTCGGCCCGGCACCTATGTTTACAACGATCTTAATACCTATTATCAAGGCGCGTGCAGTCTGGAGGATTGCGCGGTGCGCGTAGTGACGACCGTGGTGTCAACCGCCGTGCCCGGCCGCGCCATCATCGATGCGGGCTCCAAGACGTTTTCTTCCGACCTGCTGGGCTCCGGGCCCAAGTCCGGTCACGGATACGTGGTGGAAGCGCCCGACGCGCCCCTCATCAAACTCAACGAAGAACATGGCTTTCTGGATATCACGCGGTCGCGGCACAATTTCTACGTCGGCGAAGTTGTGACGGTAATCCCCAATCATGTTTGCACTACTGTGAATATGCATGACGAGATCGTGACGCTGCGCCAGGGCGTGGGGGTGGGTTGCTGGAAAATTGCCGCGCGGGGGAAGGTCCGGTAAACGTATGACACTCGAAGAATTCCGCCAATCGCTGCAGCGCGAAAAGCCGCCTGCCGGTTTGGGCTTTGCCCTCGCTGGCCTGTGGTGGGACGCCAAGAACAATTGGAAGCAGGCACATGAATCGGCACAGCAGGATGAGGGACCCGTGGGGTCCTGGGTGCACGCCTACTTACACCGCAAGCAGGGAGATTCTTCTAATTCGGCTTACTGGTATCGCCGGGCTGCCAAGCCCCGGTCCCAAATTCCGCTTGACCAAGAGTGGCTTCAGATCGCCGAATCAGTGTTGAGCGGGGCCAAACCTCATTCGTAGCCAAACAAAACAAGTCGGGCACGTTTGGAACTGTTGGGTAAGGGTATCCATGCCCCATTCGAGTAAGATCTCCGCCTGCCTTGGTCGCTAAAGATTTTCGGAGACCTTGACGCCAGACGGATATTTTCCCGCTTTGCCCGGATTTCCATGGGAAAATGGAGGGTTCCACCACGGAATTGCCCGGGGGCGCTCCAAACACCAAAGAACTGAGGGTGCGAAGGGGAGGTGGGGAACACCTCACGCGAGTTGCGCGATCGGCAACCCTAATGATCGGCGCTCAGCCCCCCCTCAAGGAGGGAGAATGAACACGCCAATCACCATTCTGGGAATCGCCGGCAGTCTTCGCAAGGCCTCATTCAATCGTGCCGCGTTGAGGGCGGCTCAACAGCTGGTCCCGGACGGCGTCAGCCTTGAAATTTTTGATCTTGACGGGATTCCACCCTTTAATCAGGATGACGAAGCCCACCCCCCGGAGCGGGTTGCCTTATTTAAGCAGCGCATTCGCGCCGCGGATGCCATCCTGATCGTTACCCCCGAATATAACTACTCGATTCCGGGCGTTCTCAAGAACGCCATTGATTGGGCGTCCCGGCCTTACGGCGATAACGCGTGGGAAGGCAAACCAGTGGCCCTCATGGGCGCTTCCGTCGGAGCAATGGGGACATCGCGCGCGCAATACCATCTGCGGCAAGCGTTTGTTTTCCTGAATATGTACCCGCTCAACCGGCCAGAGGTTATGATCTCCAACGCCAGCCAACGATTTGACGAAAAGGGCAACCTGAAAGATGAGGAAACGAAATCGCATATCCAGAATCTCTTGGTGGCTCTGGTGGCGTGGGCGAAGCACCACGAGGGAGGACGGCGGGCTACCTCCGCGAACGCGTAAGCGCGAAAGCCAGCGTCCTGAGTCAGAAGTCGGTCAAGAAAACGGTGTAGCGCCCACGGCTTGCGCCGTGGGCTACATTATGTCGCCCGCTTAGCGGGCTGATTTCATCAGCGAACTTCTGGCTCAGGACGCGAGTCACTGACCCTCACCCGTCGCCACGTGTTCTCAAGAACGCCATCGACCGGGCTTTACTCCGCTGTGCCGCGTAACAAGAGCTCTGCGACTTGACTTGGCATCATCCCTTGGTCACAATTCTTCTTATATTCACAGAATTTTCCTGATGGGCGGGTCTGGACAGGTTACAGGCGGCTTGCGGGCTCGATTTTTTTGGGTGAGGAGGAATTATGCGGAAAGGCCGTGCAAATTCTCTATGGCGTGGGCTGTGGTTGGCGCTTGTGCTCCTGTCGTTGGGTTGGCGTTTTTATCCCATCCGTGCGATCGAGGGTCGAGATTCAGATGGCGTCGTGCTTACCGCGCCTCCGGTGGCGGCCGTCCGGCCGGTCGCGGATGAATACTTCGGCGTCAAGGTAGCTGATCCCTACCGCTACATGGAAAACCTTAAGGATCCTGACGTCGAGTCATGGTTCAAGGGGCAGAACGATTACACGCGTGCCATCTTGGCTAGCATTCCCGGGCGCGCGGAGCTCTTGGCCAAAATCAAGAAGCTCGATGAGTCCGCCTCCGCGCGAGTCTTTGACGTGCGGCGCCTCCCCACCGGACGCTATTTTTATCAAAAGCGCTGGGCTTCCGAGGACGTGGCCAAAATTTACATGCGCGACGGGTTAACCGGCGAGGAGAAACTGCTTGTTGACCCTGGCAGGTTCGTCCAACCTGGCGGCCCCCATTTCGCCATCGATTACTACGCTCCCTCATTCGATGGCCACTACGTGGGTTTTGGCGTTTCGCCCGCCGGCTCGGAAGATGCTGTCCTGCGCGTTATCGACGCTGAGACCGGGCAAGAAACGGGCGACGTGATCGATCGGGCACAATTTGGCAACCCGGCGTGGCTTCCGGATAACCATACGTTCCTTTATAATCGGCTGCAAAAGCTCGGACCGGACGCAGCGCCCACCGACCGCTATCTCAAGAGCCGCGCTTTCCTGCACGTGCTGGGCAGGGAGCCGGACAAGGACCCTGTCATCTTCGGAATTGAAGTTTCGCCGTCGGTTTCCGTGAAACCAGCGGACATACCTTTTGCAGGCACGATCCCGGATTCATCCTATGCACTCGGGTTCGTAGCCCATGGCGTACAAAACGAGATCACCTTATACGCCGCGCCGCTGGATTCTCTGGCCAAGCCGGACATTCCCTGGAAGAAGGTGTGCGATGTAGATGACGATGTAACCGGAATTGACGTTCACGGCGATGACATGTATCTCCAGTCGCACAAGGACGCGCCGCGTTTCAAGGTGCTCCACACCAAACTCCCGGATCCGCAGGTGGCGACGGCCGAGGTGATTGTGCCAGCCAGCCAGGCTGTGATCCGAAGCATCTCCGCTGCGCAAGACGCCCTGTACGTCCAAGAGTTGGACGGCGGCATTGGGCGCTTGTTGCGTGTCCCCTATGGCGCCAAGCCTGGGCCCGTGGCTTTGCCCTTTGATGGCAGCGTCAGCCTGGCCGCGACTGATCAACGAGTTCCCGGCACGCTGCTCGAAATGACGTCATGGACAAAAGCCAACAAGATTTACGCCTACGATCCGCAGTCACAACAAGTTACCGACACCATGCTTCAGCCTATCGGCCCTTACGACGACCCCAAAGATCTCGACTCCGTCGAAGTCAAAGCGCAGAGCTACGACGGCACCCTCGTGCCCCTCTCCATCGTTTGCAAGAAGGGCCTGAAGTTGGATGGCTCGCATCCCACGCTGCTAGTGGGCTACGGCGCGTATGGAATCACCCAAGATCCCGGATTCGATCCCAAGCGGCTGGCTTGGTTCGATCAAGGCGGCGTTTTCGCGGTTGCCCACGTCCGCGGCGGAGGAGAATATGGCGAGGACTGGCATTTGGCCGGTAAAGGACTGACTAAGCAGAATACCTGGAAGGATTTTATCGCCTGCGGAGAATACTTAATCACCCATCGCTACACCGATTCGGCCCACCTCGGGGGCCTGGGCGGAAGCGCGGGCGGCATAACTATTGGCCGCTCCCTTACGGAGCGTCCGGACTTGTTCGCGGCGCTTATCGACGCAGTACCCATGTCGGATGTGGTGCGCGCCGAGTTCACACCCAACGGGCCACCTAACATTCCGGAATTTGGCACGGTGAAGACGGAAGACGGCTTCAAAGGGCTTTACGCCATGAGCGCCTACCACCATGTCGTCGATGGCACACGCTATCCTGCCGTCCTGATTACGACGGGCTTCAACGATCCGCGGGTGATCTCCTGGCAGCCGGGCAAGATGGCGGCGCGCTTGCAAGCGGCCACCTCGAGCGGTAAGCCCATTCTCCTGCGCGTCGATTACGAGGCGGGACACGGTTTCGGGTCCACCAAGACTCAACACCAACTGGAACTCGCCGACGAGTGGAGCTTCCTGCTCTGGCAATTCGACACGCCCGGTTTCCAGCCGGGAAAGTAGACTCCAGATACATCAAGTGGGCGGCCCAGAGGATTCACCGCGGCACTTCCGGGCGATGGGTGTGTCGCGGTTGGTGTGGCTTCAAGGCACGAGCAGCCATTGACTGGCATCGCGTGAGGACAAAATGCCACTTTGTTCACGAAGGCTAATGGGCACATATGTCGTTCGGGTGCTCGCGCGGGAAGGCCTGCGGCGTTTTTGATTTCATGGCCTCCGGCGCACTATTCGCACTTTGCTGATCGGGGAGTGAGGGCGTTCATATCGGGAACGGCAAGGCGGCCTAAACGAAAAATTCGTATGGTACTATACCGCGGCAGGAGACAAAGAGAGTTGGACTGACGGCGTCGCACGGAAGTAATCCCTCCGGTGTGAGCCTCTGCCGCAGTCAATCCGGCTCTCCGGACCGGGGAGGGTGGGAATGAAAAGCGTAGCACACAGTACCTATCTCGATTGGGTGATTGGACATACCAGCACGAAGTGGTGGCACGACTCCGCTGAAGTGGCGGAGTTGCAAACGGGTTTGGAGCGCGGCGCGGTGGGGGTGACCACGAATCCCTTCTTGGCCAATCTCGCTTTAGTGCGAGACCGGGCTCTCTGGTCCACGGCGATCGAGGAAGTGCTTGCCCGGGACCTGCCCGCCGAGTTGAAAGCCGAGGCACTCATGCGGATCGCCGTGACCCGCACGGCCGAGAAACTTCTGCCGCAGTATGAATCGAGCCGGGGCCGGGCGGGATTCGTCTGCGCCCAGGTCAATCCTTCGCGCGCGGGAGACCGCGACTCGATGGTAGCAATGGCGAGACGCTTCCACGCCTGGGCGCCGAATATCGCCGTCAAACTCCCGGCGACGAGTGCCGGCCTGGATGTGCTGGAAGACTGTGTGGCGGAGGGAATCACGGTTACGGCGACGGTCAGCTTTACGGTCCCGCAAGTCGTGGCGATCGCGGAACGGCAGCGCGCCGGAATCCGGCGAGCGGGCAAGATGGGCATCGAACCAGGAAAGTGCTTTGCCGTAATCATGATCGGACGATTGGATGACTATCTTCGCGAAGTCGCCCACGACAACCAAGTGGCCGTAAGCGAATCCGATATCCGCCAAGCCGGCTTGGCCGTCACGAAGCGCGCTTACGCGCTCTTCAAGGAGCGCGGTTACGAAGCCGTGCTCCTGGTGGCTGCTCTGCGCGGAGATTGCCATCTGACAGAGTTGGCCGGTGCGGACCTCCTGATGTCTATAGCTCCCGCTTACCAGGAGAGCTTCGTTACCAAGGATTTCCCGCAGGAAAAACACATCGAGATACCGGTCCCCCCGGACGTGCTCGAGCGGTTGCGCCAAATGCCGGAGTTCGTACGCGCCTACGAACCAGAGGGCATGACGCCGAGCGATTTCATAACCTTCGGCCCCACCCAGCGGACCCTTAGCCAGTTTGTAGAGGCAGGGTGGAGATTGATGGAAACCTACCGGTGAGTTATCACCCAAACTGCGGTGCCCCAGCCCGCTCATGGCGCTCATGAACAGGGGCAAGGGCATCTGCATCGTTCTGCGATTGTGCGATTTGTCGAACCAATGGCCGGCATTGTGGTGATGAAAGACCGTGCACCGCGGGCTTGAACGATTCCTCCGTCTGATAGTCAGAATTCCTGCAGAGCTTGACGGGAGTATTGGACCGCCTGTTGGAAGCCCTGCCGGCCCGTGCGGCTGGCCTCTTCGATGCCGGCCCAGCCGGTATAACCTTGTTCGTGCAGCCGCCGGAGCACTTCGCGGATGGGGGCGAGTCCTGTTCCGACCGGAACGAACTCGAAGGCTCCCACGCGTCCCACATCATTGATGTGGACGTACCCGATCCGGGAGCACACTTTTTCAAAGAGGGCGAGGGTGTCTTCGCCCGCCACCAGTGGGTTGGCGATATCGAATTGTACGCCCACTGCGACGTCCCGTAGACCTTCCATGATGCGGAGGAAAACCTCGCCCCGAATAGCGAAGTCAAAGTGCGTCCAAGTGGCTGCTTTGGTATGATTCTCCACATTCAGCCGCAGCCCCACGCGATCCGCCTCCTCAGCCGCCCGCCGGATCCCCTCAATGACCCAATGGATGCCGTCCTCTTGATCAACACCGGGCCACTGCTGACCCGTGAGTGCTCGCACCGACGGGGCACCAATTGCCCGGGCTATCTCGAGACTCTTGAGCAAGGCAGTGAGCTCGCGTTTACGCACTTCCGCATCAGGGTGGGCAAAGTCCGAATAACCTGTATAATTGCTGACGGCCAAACCGCGTGCTTCAGTCAATCGGCGAAACTCAAGAGGTGTGGCGGGCCCCAACGGCTGGACCAGGAGGGGACCACATTCCACACCGTCCAGCCCCAACTCGACGGCAAAGTCGAGCCACTCGGCCAGCGTCATCTGCCCCTGCGAGATGGCGCCGAAATATGAAACCGGAATGCAACTCAGCTTCATTTCTTATATTCCTCCGAACCGGAATGTCACCAGTCGCTATCCGCTCCGTTGCGCGCTGACCCCACGCATGGATAGGAAGAACGATGATCGGGAGAAGGCAGGAAAGTTGAGGGGAAACGCAAGGTTCTTAGCCCCGGCATTCAGTCTTTCCTTTCTCACAGCTATTCAAGAACAAAGCGCCGGAATGCTACTCCGCCACCTCTAGGGTGTCAAGTTACCGTCGAGGACGGTACCGGCTCACTTTGACGTAGAGGCGGCTTTACGCTGCCCCTTGGCGAAGTAACCTCGCCACTACATTTTCAAACTGACCCACTACCTCAAGGACTGTCGAGGATTGCACGACATAAAAGTGTAAAAACGGAGGTGATGCGGGCGTCCCCCCTCAGTGACGGGCGCGGCCTGCTCTCGCCCTACGACAAAACCCGGAGCCTGAAGCGGCTGCACGACCACAGGCTGGCGCGGACTGACAAGATCTCCTGACTGTCCACTTTTCCGCCCCGCCCTTCCCTTGCCTGGAAACTACTTCGTTGCAGTTGGGTGGTCGGCCGCGTCCGCTGGTGTAGGCTTGGGCGCTTCGGTTTGTCCCACTAACACCGCGGTGACCGAAGTGGGAAGCTTGTTCGCATTCGCCAACAGCAACGAGATCTGCCACATTTGGGTCTCGGAGAGACTTTGATTGAAGCTTGGCATTCCTGTCAGCCGAATTCCATTCGCCACCTTCCAGAATGTTTCGGCGGGCGGATCGTCGGTAACGCCTGTCCCCTCCAATAGCACCGGCGGCATGGGAAACTCCCCGCGGGCAATCGCCGTTTTCTCCTTCCCTGGAACCCCATGGCATACCGCGCAATTTATTAGATACTCATGCGCGCCAGCAAGGTAATTGGCTTCATTGGCCTCAACTGGGACCGTCTTCGGCATTTCCTCTTGCAATTTTGCATGCAGTGCCATTTTCGTCAGTTTCTTCTCGAACGGCATTGGAAGCGAGGCAGTCGCCACTGGCGCGAAGCCTCCTGCGAAGTAGGCGTACGCTCCCCCGATGATACAAACAAGGGCTGCGATTACACCCGCCACGAAACTTTTCATCTCTGGTCTCCTGTTCTGGACTTGCCGTTAAACCTGCGTTTGCCGTTTGAGCTCAGAACATGGCCCGAATGCTGATCAACAAGCAAATCTGACTCGTGAATCTTCTGTCGGTGTTACCAGCATGCGCCGACCAGAACCGAGGGACACAAGCCAGCCGCAAGTAGTGGGTAAACCTGAACGAAACTGCCCGTCAAAGAGGCGCTCTGAAGTAATTGAAAAGAATGCCT
>CAWGTQ010000055.1:0-49838 GCA_963825395.1 uncultured Acidobacteriota bacterium
CTTCTACATGTTCCTGCCGCACCTCGTTCAGTTACGTATTGCTGAGGAAGCCGCGGTCGAAAGCTCCGAACTCCAGACGCAGCTTGCCACTCTCGAGCAACAGACGGCCGAGCGCGACCAGCAGGTGGAGAAATTGCAGCAGGAATTTGCCGCGGCCAAGGACACGCTGGCCCAAGTTGTCATGCGCCAGGAGGACCTGAACCTCCAACTCGGCGCTGCTGAACTGGATGTGGAAACTTGCCGCCAATCCCTCATGGCGATCGTCAGCCAGGCAGCGAGCTGCGCAATCAGCTCGTGCAAGCAGAGGAGGCAGGCCTGGCGGTCGAGCGCCAAGCCGCTCGCACCGATGCGGAGAAATCCCGTATCGAGGCTGAGCATTTTCGGCTGGCCGCGGAGCTTGAGGCGTACATCACGGACCATCAGCGCGATGCCAGCACGCTCGCAGAGTTGGCGGAATCCGTTTCCCAAACCACCCGCGGGTTGGAACAGGCTCGAAGCGAGGAGATCTCGCTGCGCTCGCAGGTCGAAACCCTGCGCCGTGAGTATTCCGGCAGCTTGGCCCGCAAGGAAGCGCTGGAGCAATCCTTGGCACGCCATGCTTACAGTACAGAGAGTGTGAGGCGCCTGCTATCCGGCGAGATCCCCATGAATGGACATTCGTTCCAGCCCATGGGGCTGCTGGCCGATTTCGTGGAAGTCTCGCCGGGTTACGAAGAAGTGGTAGAAGAATTCCTGAAGCAGGAACTGGAGTGCGTAGTTGTAGAGCAACATGCGCAGGCGCGGTCCGGGATTGCCTTGTTGCAGAGCGAAGGTACGGGTCGATCTACCTTCTTCGTTACCCATTTGCATTCCAGCGGGCACTCGCACAGCAACGGCCACCCCCCCGTCGGCGCTGAGCCGGGCGTTGTGGCACCGGTTCGGGAGTTGGTGCGCTTCGAATCCAAGTTGGGTTTAAATGGCGATACGGTTCTGCCGTCCCTCGCGAACGCCTACCTGGTTGAGGATGATGCCGCTGCCGAACGCTTGGCGGGTGCCTACCCGGACTGCCACTTCCTGACCTCGAAGGGTGCGCACTACCACCATCGTATGGTTTCAGGCGGCAAAGGATCGAGTGCGGGGCCGCTAGCTTTGCGGCGTGACTTTCGCGAGCTGGAGCGGCGAACGGTGGATTTGGAAACTCAGATCAGGGCAGGCGAGGCTGGCCTGGCGGAAGCTGAGGCGCAAGCGAAACGCCTGGACGCGGAGCTGAAGAGTCTGATCGGCAGCAAGATGGAAGCAGAGAAGAAAGCCGTGGTCGCCGACGAGAAACTTCGCCAGACACGCGAGAGTTGCGATCGCACGCGCCAGCAGCTCGAGGCGCTGCTCGCGGAGGCGGCGATGCTTCAGCGCGAGCGCGCCAGCGTGGAGGAACGCCAGTCTAACCTGCGCGCCGATCTGGAAACCGCCGGCATCGCCAAGACGCAGCGCGAAGCGGCAATCACCCTGGCCACCCAGCGGGCGCGCGAACTCCGCGCGGAATTAGACCGGCTTGTGCAGGAAATCGCCGACGCCCAATCCGCTGCCCGCGCCCTGGTGGAAAGAACCCATGCGGCGGAGACAGAAGCAGCGCGGCTCCTGGCGGCGGCGCAGGATTTTCACAATCGCATTGCCCGGCTGGCCCAGCAACAGGAAACTTGGCAGCAAGAGCGCGAGCGCCTGACACAAGAGAGCGAAGCCCACCAGCTTCGCCTACAACAACTCCAATATGAACTGGAAGCGGCACGAATTGAGGTGCAGGACCTGGAGGAGGAATCCCGCACCGTCCGGGCCGAGCGCGATACTTTGGGCCCACGCGTGGACCGGGCGCGGGCGGAACTCGAGGCCCGGCGCCAAAAGCGCTCCGAGGCTGAGGTGGCGCTGGCACGCGCGGAATCCGACTACGCACATCATACCCAGCAATGCCGGGATGAATTGAACACGGACCCCGCCGCCCTCCTGGCGGAGCTGGCGGCCGAATCGATTTTGGCGGGCGAGGCCTTGCAGGCTGCGGAAGAAGAATTGCGCCAACTGAAGACGCGCATTGAGAATCTGGGGCCGGTTAACATGATGGCCCTGGAAGAGCTACAGGAAGCGGAAGAACGCTTGACTTTCCTCGACGCGCAGCGCCAAGACCTGCTCTCTTCCATTGAAGACATTACGCAGGCTATCCGTGAAATCGATCAGGTCTCCCGCCAGCAGTTTCTGGAGGCGTTCCACGGCATCAACGCCTACTTTGCGGAATCGTTCCGGGTCCTCTTTGGAGGCGGCATCGGGGAAATGCGGCTGGCCGATGAAAACGACGCTGATAGTGGAATCGACGTCGTGGCGCAACCCCCCGGAAAGCGCCTGCAAAATGTGCTGCTGCTTTCCGGCGGCGAGAAGGCCATGGTCGCTCTCGCGTTGCTCATCGCCATCTTTCGCTACACTCCCAGCCCCTTCTGCGTTCTCGACGAGGTAGACGCACCGCTGGACGAATCGAACGTCGAGCGCTTCACTCGCATGATCGAACAGATGAGCCGCCACACGCAGTTCATCCTGATCACGCACAGCAAGCGCACCATGGAGATCGCGCAAGTCATGTACGGCGTCACCATGGAAGAGCCGGGCGTCTCCAGGCTCGTGTCCGTTCGTTTTGATGCTTTCGCCCGCAATTCTGTCGCGATACCGGCCTGAGAGATCCGCCGGGTGCTGTGGCGCGGAGCTTTAGCCCAGCACGTGCCGACCCTTCGCCCCCAGTACGGGCTCAGGATGAGAGGAAAGTGTGTTCGCTCAAAATGAAAGTCCTCTCGTCAGAAATGTAGAAACTCCTCGGAGCCGCATTTCATGCGGCTCCGAGCGACTCCAGATGTTGTGTGGCTAGGTGACTCTTACCCCGCAGTTAGTGGTCCTGGCAAAGAATTTCCCGGGCGCTTTTTCCATTGACAACATTTCGAGTTGCTTTAGAATGTCTGTGCCCTAAACCAACACAATGCCATCCATAAACCAAAGTGTATTGCTCGAAACGAATCTGCCGGGTGTCAAGCTCTTTTCGCGAGGAAAAGTGCGGGACGTATATGAGCTCGGCGACAAACTGCTGGTCGTCGCCACCGACCGGCTTTCCGCCTTTGATGTCGTGATGCGAGAAGGCATACCGGACAAGGGCCGGGTGCTGACGCAGCTTTCCTGCTTCTGGTTCAATCTCATTCAGAAGGAGATCCGGCATCATTTCATTACAGCCAAAGTGACCGACTATCCCCGGGCGCTTCACCCCTTCGCAGACCAACTGGAAGGGCGCTCGATGCTCGTTGAGAAGGCGCAAACTTTCCCCATCGAGTGCGTCGTGCGCGGTTACCTGGCGGGGTCAGGCTGGAAAGAATATCGCGCCATGGGAAGCGTGTGCGGCATCAAGCTTCCGGCGGGACTGCGGGAGGCTTCGCGCCTCGAGGATCCTATCTTTACGCCTGCCACCAAGGCACAAACCGGCCACGATGAAAACATCACGTGGGAGCAAACGGTCGCACTGGTGGGAGAAGAGGCTGCCGGAAAGTTGCGCGAGTTAAGCTTGGGACTCTACCGCAAAGGCCGTGAGTTCGCCGAGGGCCGTGGCATCATTATTGCCGACACCAAGTTTGAGTGGGGACTCAAGGATGGTCAAATTATTTTGATCGACGAGGTGCTAACACCCGACTCGTCAAGATTTTGGCCGCTCCACGATTACGCGCCCGGAAAACCCCAACCTTCGTTTGACAAGCAGTTCGTCCGCGACTACCTGGAGTCGCTCAATTGGAATAAACAACCTCCGCCGCCTCCCCTTCCGGCCGAGGTGGTGAAGAAAACGAGTGAGAAATACCGCGAAGCTTATCGTCTGCTGACCGGAGATTCCCTCAGATAAGGTGAGTCCTCAGCAGTTCTTGACCGCGCCATGGGCACATGGAATTGGCTGGATTATATTCTTGCCGCGATTGTTGTGGCTTCCGTTGTAAGAGCCATGATGAAAGGGTTCGTCCAGGAACTGATCTCCTTGGCGTCGGTGCTGATCGGCCTAGTGGTTGCGGCCATCGGCTACCAACGCGCCGCGCTGTGGTTCGACGATTTGACCAAGTCGCATGAAGTCGCCCTCGGCTTGGGATTCCTGGTCCTGTTCCTGGGCACGCTGCTGGCGGGCGCGCTGGTGGGATTGTTGGCGCGGAAGCTTATTAAAAGCACGGGAATTGAGTGGTTCAACCGGTTTTTGGGCGGGATCTTCGGTTTGGTGCGCGGAGTTTTGATCGACGCCATCATGCTGATGGTCCTGTTGGCCTTCGCGATCAAGCCGGACGTCGTGCAGAAATCGGCTCTGGCGCCCTATGTGACCACCGGGACACGCGTCATTGCACTCGTCATGCCGGGAAGCCTGCGCGACCAATTCCATCTCGGCTTCGAAAAATTCCGGGAAGCGCTGATTCAAAATGACAAGGGATCAGCCAAGCCCTGAGCCATGTGTCCCGCGAATTCCTATTGAACGGAGTAATCCTGTGAAAGACCAACTCGAATCTCTCGTAAATCAGATGATTGAGCGCGGTATTCTTTTTACCGATGCGGTTTCAGAATTTGAAAAGCGATTCATCAAACGGATGCTGGAAAAGAACAACGGCAATCACTCCAAAGCCGCTGTGGCTCTCGGCATTCATCGCAATACCCTTAGCCGGAAGGTAGATGACTTGGGCCTCGACCATCGGCCGAAGCGGCGCGCGCGCGCCGCCCACTGACCAAAAGCGGCATCCTGCCGGGAAATCCTAATCTGAACTTCTCATCACGTTTCGACGCCGCCGGAAGGGCGAGGCTTCAGCCCCCCCCATAATCGCGGCTGCTAGCCTCTTCTCGTTCCGCTCCCTGACGAGGCCCCATCATTCCCCCGCGGAGCGAAGCTTTGGAGTGCGTGCAGCTTGCTGCCGCTTTCCTTCCCGCGAGCTCGCTCGCGGGGGGTGCACAGATACGGGCGGGACGCCCGTGCCACGACCGCAATTCCGAGCCAGCCAGCTGGCTCGTGAAAAGAAGGTGAGCGTAGGTAAACAACGCCGCTCGCTACGGCCGCAAAGGCCATGTTCCGCATTTCCGAATTGACGGGGAAAGACAAGAATCTTAGATGGGAAGCCAGTAGGTAAGTTGAGGCAGGGCTATCGGCGAGCGCCGACGCCCTGCCTCACGAGATTCAATTGCTCGGTTTATGGACCGCATGGTGAACCGGTGCTTTAGTGGGTGGTTTATCCGGGAGGTCCGATGTAACCTCACCCACCAAGGTCAAAATCAAATTAGGGGTAGCAACATAAGAATCCAACGTTCCTTTGAAGGTCAGCAAGTCACCCTTTTGCAGATTCTTGACGTTGGGTTGGCTCGAGTCCTTCAGTTCGATGTCGTATCCGTCTGCCGATTTCGTGCTGTCAAGCACGGCAATATGCACCAGATACGCGTTCGAATCGGTACTCTTTTGCACGTTCTGCACGGTGCCGCCAAGTCCTGAGATGGGTTGACCCTTCACACCGTCCCATTGCTTCTGGGCGGTCTCACCGCCGAGTTTAAGCGGGTAGGTCAGGGTGTTAAATGCGTCGACTGTACTATTCCCTGTTGCCTTCGGAGCCTCGGCATGCGCCACCTTAAAGCCGTCGGGCGGATCGGGGGAAGCCGCTGCTTGGGTCTCGATGTCTGTGAGCCCCGTATCAGTCCCGTGGTAGTTAATGTAGGCCCGCTTCAGAAACGTGTTGATATCATCGCCGGCGGGATTCTTGGACGCTTGCGCTAGGGCCACGGCGCGTGCGATGTACCAGAGCGCGTGGTCGTAATCCGGCGGGTTGGAATAGATGTAAGCTAACCCCAGCCGATAAAACGTGTAAACATCGCTGGGATTGTCGGCGGCGGCCGATTTGAACGCGGTGATGGCGTTGGGATAATCCTTGCGCTGAAGCGCCACAAACCCAACGGCGCTGTTGAAGAGCGCGCGCTTGGGCTTGACGTATTGCTGGAACTGCTCGTCAGTGACGTTGGCGGGCTTTTGAAACTTCTGAAGGACGTCCAATCCGTGATGCGCATCACTGTCAGCACGAGACAGCTTCGATGTCGCTTCCGGGTCCTTCACGTCGAACGTGAATGGGAACACGTAACTGACAAAGGCCAGCGCATCCAGATTGTCGGGGTCAGAATCCAGCACCTTCTTCGCCGCGTCGACAGCCTGATCGCTCTTGCCGAGTTGGAAATAGGCCTGCATTTCAGTTAAGTAAGCGCCCGACTTGAAATCGGATGTCGCGAATTTTTGGAGGAACGCCTCCGCAAGGGAAATCTTCTTGTTGGGGTCTTTCTCCGTCGCCATCGCATTGTAAGCGTCGTACTCTTCCCGACTCTTCCAATTCGGCGCCTTTGCCGCCTGAGGTGGCGCTTCCATGCGGGCCACGAGGGTCAGGTCGGCAGAGAGGCCGGAGCGGTAGGCGTGCTCGCCCGCAGTGGCGCCGCACGAAAGGCTGACCAGCAAAATGAGGGTCCAGAGCGCAGTGGTTTTCTTCATTGCAAAACTACCTCGATGTTGGAATGGTGAATCGTAGGTGACCTGGGCGCACCCGTTATCATAATTGCCAGAGACCCAAGGGGTCGCACGGGCTAGAACTGCTCGTTGAACAACCTGCAATCCTTCGGATGACCCTATCCAAATACCAATTCTTGATGGACTTTTCAAGTAAAATCTCACTTGAGGGTCCGACCGAGTTTACTCTCTCCCTAAACTTTGATGCTAAAGTCGCGTCGCGCGCCCCCGGCGGGGTCCCCCGCGGAACCCTAGTCTCTCTTGCGAGCCGGAGCCTGTCCCGTCTAAAATCGTCCTACGATGGATGGCTTGCCACCTCATGAGCGCTTACGGCAACGGGCCGAACTGGCGGTCGCGGTTTCTTCGCGTGCGGAAATTGAGAGTTTCTTCAAAGAAACCGCGAAAGAGGTGCTGGTCCGGCTGGCGCGCAATCCCCACTTGGAGGAACGAGATCTGCTCCGTCTGCTCGAGCGCAAAGACCTGGCACATGAGGTCGTTGACGAACTTGCCCGCCACAAGGAGGTCCGGCGCAGCCACACGGTCCAACTTGCCTTGGTGATGCATCCCAAGACCCCGCGCCGGGTTTCTCTGCCCCTCATGAAATTCCTCTACATCTTCGACCTGCTGCGCGTGGCGCAAACTCCCGCCGTCCCCGCCGACGTCAAAATGGTCGCGGAAGAGACCATCCTCAAGAAGCTCGAGGGCCTGCCGCGCGGGGAAAAAATCTCGCTTGCCCACCGGGGTACCGGACGCCTTGCCGCCGGCCTCCTTCTCAGCCCGGACCTGGAACTGATTCGCGCCGCCCTCGATAACCCTTCCCTGACCGAAGGCCTCTTGCTTAAGGTGCTCGCCCGCGAAGACCTGCCACCCTTCGTCGTAGAACAACTGGCTCTGCACCAACGATGGTCGCATCACTACCATTTGCGTCTCGCGCTCATCCGCAATCCACTCACCGCTTTCGCCCGAGTGCTCGCCTTCCTCCCCGAGATTGCGGTCACCGACCTGCGTGACATCTGCCTTGACCATCGTATGCCCCGGCCTGTGCGCAGGTACATCGAGGCCCATTGTGCTGCCCGCCTGAATAAGCAATGCCATGTTCCGCCCCCCGGATGACCTCCCGGCCGCTCACCCGGTTGCCGATGAACTCGTGGGTACTGTTATTTGGAGGAACCCAGGCGGTCCTGGGTGGAACATTGCAAGAATCTCATAAGCGCTTGAAAATGGCCAGTGGCAAATTCTTCATTAGGCACGAAGTGACAGTGAAGGGCTTATAGCGGGGGTGTCCGGGCATTTTTCCGGAACCTGTAGCGGCTGCACTACTGCCAGGGAAGTGCGCCCCCCATTCACCGCTCCTCGCCTTTTGTTCACTATTTTCCCCCCTTTCTCTCCTACTACCAATTCCCCCGGAAGAGCGCTAAAATAATTGCACGCTGCGGGCGCTGGGGAAGGCTTACGGGGGAGATCCTTCCGTGGCCCGCTGCCACGGCGAGTGCTGGTGGCCTGACGGTGGTTCTTCCCGTCTTCCCGTCCTGGCAACGAAGTCATCTGAGGTTATGAGCCAGTTCGATTCCGGCCTCCGAAGGAGGAGCCATGGCCCTCAATCGACTTACAAAGTTTTTCACCGGACCCTCACCACACCTGAGTCGTGAAGACGCGATAAAGGTTTTCAAGCGCGATCAATTCAAGTGTTACTACTGCGGTCTGGACGGGCAGCACGATTTCGAGAGCTGGCTGATCCTGACCATCGATCACGTCCATCCGCACGCCAAAGGCGGCGCGCGGAGCATGGACAACCTGGTGACCGCCTGCCAACCCTGCAATCTCATTAAGGGAAAGCGGATTTATAAATCTCTCCAGGAAGCTAAAGAATACGTCCTCGCTAAACGTGAGGAATGGCGGCAGCGCTACCAGGAGCAAGTTAAGGCAGCGTAAAGGGGCGGATGAAAAGCCTCCGGCTGCTTCGCGGGAGCGGAAGGCTGTTCCTGCCGCAAGGCGGGTGTGCGTCGACGCGTTAGCTTGCCAGTTGTTGTACCACTGCCCGGCTGCCGTTGCCGTGCACCACTTTCAGCATCGTTCGATCCTGAGATAGGCTTTGCCGGAGAGATGTGCGATTGGACGCTGCCGAGCGAATTCCCCAACACCCCGGTTTGATCCCCACCCCCCCAACTGACGCGGGCGGGCTGTCTCCTATCGAATCGCTCTCCCCTGCGTGGCACGAAACGTTGCGCCTGCTTTTTCGCCCTTTCATCGGCCGCCGCTGGATTGCCCTGAGCATCGTATGCCTGTTTCTAGGCGGTGGCACATCTACCGCGGCATTTCAATGGGGCTTCGGCACCCTACCCATTGACCTTCATACTTCCGACCTGCTTCTCCGCCTCCGCCTGGTTATTGCCCAGCACCTGAGTTTAATCGTGCTCGCTGTCGTCCTCAGCCTGAGTCTGATTCTCGGTCTCATTTACGCGCGCTGCGTGTTTCGATTTGCCCTGATCGAAGCTGTCATCAAGCGGGACGTGGTGCTGGGCGCGGCCTGGAAGGGTCTGCAAACGTTTGGCCGCTCCTACTTCCTTTGGCTGCTGGGGGTGGTGGGCGCGGTCCTGGCGCTGGTGTCGGGAGCGGCGATGGTTTCGTTCCGCTATCTGAGTCTCCTCCGCGAAGCCGGTCATCCGCAGTGGGTTGCTTCGGTGTTGCTGGTGACGGGATTGGTCACGGTTGTTTTCATCGGATTGCTGATTGCCATCATCATTACGTTGACGGATGATCTGGTTGCGCCCTTGATGTACGCCGACAGAATCTCTCTTCCCGCAGCGTGGAAAATCGTCTGGAACATTTCGCGCCGCGATCCGGGGACTTTTCTCTTTTACGTCGTATTGCGCTTCGCGGTGGGGATGGGAATCAGCATCGCCGTGCTCTTCGTTCTCTTCCCGGTGTTAATGGGATTATCTTCCGGGGCGCTGGTCACCGCGGCGCTCGTTATTCTTGCCTTACGAGTGGTGGGCCTTGCCTGGGCCTGGAATCCTGTAACGATTTGTTTTGGCGCCCTCGCCCTGGGCATCTTCACGGGTTTGCTGTTCGCCCTGCTGAGCGTGGTAGGCATGCCCGGCCAGGTTTATCTGCAGAATTACGGCGTGCGCTTCATCGCCTCGCGCGTTCCGTCCCTAGGGGCCCTTTGCCGTCCCTCGGCGCCCTTGGGCCGGCGGCGTTGAACGCCGCGGGTTCAGCCTTGCGCGTCCGCAAAGCGTTGGAGCGCAGCCCCTGCCGGATTTTCTCACAACCAAGCAGACTGTGGCGCGGACCTTGAACCGCAGGTCCGCGCTACCTTTTCGGCCTTTAGTCAGGCTTGGTATTGTTTTTCGCTGACCTGTTCCATCCAGTCGACAACCATTCCGTCGAGCTTTTCCTGAATGGCGATGTGCGTCATGGCCGTGGTTGGGGTCGCCCCATGCCAGTGCTTCTCGCCGGGCGAGAACCAGACCACATCGCCGGGTCGGACCTCCTCGATGGCTCCCCCTTCGCGCTGAACCCAGCCGCAGCCAGCCGTGACGATGAGAGTCTGACCGAGCGGATGCGTGTGCCATGCCGTCCGCGCACCCGGCTCGAAGGTTACGCTGGCGCCTTGAACAAGCGCCGGATCGGGCGCCTGAAAAAGTGGATCGATCCGCACGGTGCCCGTGAACCACTCTGACGGTCCCTTGACGGAGGGTTGCGAGCCAATTCTTTTGATTTCCATTCTCTGAACTCCTTCCGTTGAACTTGATAATCTCGACGCCTTCTTATGATGGCCATCGCTTAGCGGCCGGTCATCTGCTCCAGCTTTTCGGGGTAGCGCGCCCCTTGCACCGTGATCTTGGGAGGCGGCGACATCGATGCTCCGCAGATCGTCAGGCGTGAGTTCGACGGAGACCGCCCCGATGTTCTCGTCCAAACGATGCAGCTTCGTGGTGCCGGGGATCGGAACCATCCACGGCTTCTGGGCCAGCAGCCACGCGAGCGCGATCTGAGCAGGTGTCGCCTTCTTCCGTTTGGCGATGCTGCCGAGCAAATCAATGAGGGCCTGATTCGCCTTGAGGGCCTCCGGCGTGAAGCGAGGCAGGGTGCTGCGGAAGTCGGTGCTGTCGAACTTCGCGTTTTCGTCGATCTTGCCCGTCAGGAAGCCCTTCCCCAGCGGGCTATACGGCACAAGGCCGATGCCGAGCTCCTCAAGGGTCGGGATCACCTCGGCTTCGGGTTTGCGCCACCACAGCGAATACTCGCTCTGGAGCGCAGTGACCGGCTGGACCGCGTGGGCGCGGCGGATCGTCTGCACGCCCGCTTCGGAAAGGCCGAAGTGCTTGACCTTGCCCTGCTGGATCAGTTCCTTCACCGCGCCTGCCACGTCTTCGATGGGCACGTTCGGGTCAACACGATGCTGATAGAACAGATCGATGGCATCAACCTTCAGCCGCTTGAGCGACCCTTCGACGGCCTGCTTGATGTGCTCGGGCCGGCTATTCACACCTGCCGCTCCCGGCCGATTATCGCTGCCACTCAGATCGAACCCGAACTTGGTGGCGATCACCACTTTTCCACGGAACGGAGCGAGAGCTTCGCCCACGAGTTCTTCGTTCGTGAACGGGCCGTAAACCTCCGCCGTGTCAAAGAACGTGATGCCACGGTCCACAGCGGCATGGAGAAGAGCGGTCATCTCCTTCTTATCTTTGGGCGGACCGTAAGAAAAGCTCATTCCCATGCATCCCAGCCCCAGGGCTGAAACTTCCAAGTTGCTCTTTCCAAGTTTGCGCTTCTGCATTGTTTCTCCTTCGGAACCGTTTCTCTCATCTCCAGATTAGAGCCAGGCGCCGTGGAAGCGGTAGCCTGATCCTTCCGATTTATTGCCTATTCCTCTCGTTATCTGAAAAATCATTGGTGTATCCGGAGCCCCGCGATTATCCTAAGGGTAAGAGGAAAGGAAAGCAATACAATGACCAATCGCAGAAACAGCGCCGCCCCTTCACCCGACCGAGCACGCGAATTGCGGGCTGAGCTGGCTCGCAAGATTGCCTTGTTCATGGGCTCCGCAGAGAATCGGGCAACCGACATTCCCGGCCTGACGCTCCACCGGCGGACCGCCCCGACCGCTCCGTGCTCCGGTGACCTACGAGCCGAGCGTGACCGTGATCGCCCAAGGGCGAAAGCGAGTGGACCTTGGCCGAAACACTTTCATCTACGATGCGTCGCGATTCCTGCTGACGTCGGTCGATTTGCCGGTGGTCAGCCGAGTGATCGAGGCAAGTGAAGCGGTGCCCTGCCTGGCGTTATCGCTCAAACTCGAAATGCCAGTGGTCCGAGAGCTTCTCAGCCGGGAGGAGATTCAGGTGGCTGAGGCGCCATCTGAAAGTCCTGCCATGGCCACCGGCGAGACCACGGCGGAGTTGTTCAGTGCGTGCTGCCGGCTTGTGGACCTGCTGGACACGCCGCAAGGACATTCCCTTTCTCAGTGGCCTGATTCAACGCGAGATCATCTACCGAATCCTTCGCGGTGCGGAGGGAGCACGCCTTCGAGCGATTGCCACGCTGGGAGAGCAGAGCCACCGGACGGCAAAAGCGATCGCCTGGATCAAGGCGAACTACGCGAAGCCGCTACGGGTGGAAGATCTCGCCGAAATCGCGGGCATGGGCGTGTCCACGCTGCACCACCATTTCCGGGTGCTGACCGCCATGAGTCCTCTTCAGTATCAGAAACAGCTTCGGTTGCAGGCAGCGCGTGGACGCATGCTCATGGAGGGTCTGGACGCCGCCAGCGCGGCCTTTGAGGTCGGATACGAAAGCGCCAGCCAGTTCAACCGCGAATACAGCCGTTTCTTCGGCCAACCACCGATGCGGGATATTCGGACTCTTCGCTCGCCCAGCGCTCCGCCGTTGGAGTCGGTCAGTAATCGGTAAAAACGGGTATCGGATCGTCTGTTCCGGGTGAGTCGTGGGCCACCCGGAGGTTGCCCACGCCATCGCATATTACCCCTGCCTGCCGCCTCCAAGCAGACTGTAGCGCGGACCTGCTCCTCAAGGTCCGCGGCTTTTCGGCCTTGCGCACCGTTGGGTGCGCGCGCAGATTACCGTCAGAAGTCACACTCAAACTACATCCACGGTTTGGCGACACGCCCAAGCGGTCGCAGACTGTAGCGCGTCTATAACGGCAGACCTGCTCCTCAAGGTCCGCGGCTTTTAGGTCTTGCGCGCCGTTGGGTGCGCGCGTAGATTAAGCCGATGTCACGTCTGCGCCGGCCGTTTCTGTACGACCGATTTATCTTTGTAACGGCGAGAAGGTTGAATACATTCACTTAAACCCGGTACGCAGGGGATTAGTCAACAAACCCGAGGACTGGAAGTGGTCGAGCATGCGGGAATTCGCGGGGGTTAGCGAGGAGGACCAAGAACGGTTTTGCGGACTGCGCATCGATCGCGTCCCACTTCCCTTCGATGCGCATACCCGCATTTAAAGCCGAAAAGCCGCGGACCTTGAACCGCAGGTCCGCGCTACAACTTCGATATGCGCAGGCGGATTTGAACCTGATTGCGTCATTCCGGATGAAAGGCCATCGATGTGCGCGCGCGGATTTGAACCTGTCTGCGTCATTCCGGATGAAAGGCCGCGGACCTTGAACCGCGCTACCTCCACTCCGTTGGCCCGCTGTGGCACGGGCGTCCCGCCCGTGTGCCGTATCGGCCAAGATAGCCGTGCCACGAACATGAGCCTCCCTTCGCTGCGCCCAGGGCAGGCCTACCCGCGCATTGCAGTTATCTGAACCCTGTTTCACTTCATCCGGCTCCAGGCTGCGGGTTTTGTTGTAATGCGGGAGCGGAACGCACCCGCCACCGCGGGCGGGACCCCCGCGCTACGGGATTTTCCGGCATGTCATTTCTGCATGACCAACAGCGTTGGGTAGGAAGTAGCAGAAGTTGAGGGGCTGAACATCACGAATTTCGTATTGGAAATGATAATACCGGCCGCGGCGCCGTCCGATGAACTTACACTGAAGGTTCCGTCGGAGTTAACCGCGTAGGTGGCGGCGAGGAAGGACAAACCCGCATCCTGCGCGCTCGTCGAGCTGATGTCCGTCGTGCCGGTAATGCTCCCGCTGCCGTTAGGTGCAACGGCTTCCGCCTCCGCCTGCGCGCTTTGAATGACCACCTCCGCCATCCCGCCAAAAAAGTTTCCCGAAAGGGAGGCGTTGTCAAAGGGTCCCGCTGATTGCGGTTCGAGAGATCCGGCGTCCACGCCCGGCGCAGCATCCACCATGAAGCCCGTGTTCAAGCCCGTCAAATAAAAAACAGGAGTGTTGGTTCCGCAGCTCTGGGTGCTGCTGCTGAGGGTTACACGGCCGCTCGGTTCGACCGCGTAGGTGCACGCGTAGGTGCTGGAAATCTGCATGGTGCCGGCACGATCCTCATAAAACGTGATCGCCATGGAACTGCTCCCATCGGCGCTCGCCGTCTCCATAGATACGGTCGACGCGGTACCGGCCAAGCTCAGCCCATTGAGGTAGAAAACCAGGCTGCCGTCGAGCGCTGCCTGAGAAAAGCCGGAACCCCCTGCCGGCACGCTTTGCTGGTCCCATTCCCCACTCGCGAAGGGGCCGGGGTCGGCATTCACCACCAGCAACTGCGAACCGGACACCGCATAGAACGTGATGTTGGAATTAGCTTCTCCCAGGGCGATGATTCCCGTGCCGCGGCCATTCGCATCGAGGGCGGTGTAGGTCCCGGCAACGGCGGGGGCCTCCAGGTTGGCGACGGTCGATGCGTCATTGCAGTCCTGCTCCAAGCCGGTGAAGGTGTTGCCGCTCGCGCTGAGCACGCCCACACAAACGTCACGCCCGCCAAGCGAAGCGGGATCCCACCCGACGGTGCGGAAAACGTAACTGCCGCTCAGACCGCCGGCAAGGGCGCTGGAACCTTGACGCAGGATTTGGCCCGCGGCGATATAGGCGCTGGCGCTGGGGCTGTCCCACTCGATCATCCGGCCGGCGGTGGCGATGCTGGAAGACATCGTCCCGAGAGCGAAATGCGTGACGAAGGTCCCGAATGGGGTTGCCAGGGTGGCGCAGCCACGATGGTCTGATCCCACCGCGTAGGAGCTGGCCGCGGTAATAATGTTGCCCTGTTGTGCGCCGAGAACGCCATTCGTATCAGCCTCGCCCGCAGTGATTTTGCCGGTTCCATCGGCGGTGAAGGAACCCACAACGCTCAGGAAGCCAACGTCATTGAACCCGCTCAAGCTGAAGGCATAGGGACCGCTGAGCACCGCGTTGTTGCCCGAACTGGTGCATGCCTCCGCCGGGTTGTCCACCACCAGGCTGAGCCCTTGCATTTGGGACACGGGCGTCGAACTTGAATCCGTTACCATGACGGTAAAACTTGCGGTCCCCGTGGATGACGGTGTCCCCGAAATCGCGCCCGTCGATGGGTTGAGTGACACGCTTGTGGGCAGCGCCCCGGTAGCGATGCTCCACGTATAAGGCGGTGTGCCCCCCATTGCCACCACCATGGCGTTGTAAGGCGTGTTCACGGCAGCGTCCAGCAGCGAGGACGTGGTGATGGCCAGCGGACCCGGAGCGCCAATGGCGATCGTCAGAGACTGGGCTTGGGTCTGCGCGGTCGGGCTCGAATCCTTCGCGGCGACCGTAAAGGTGAAGGTCCCCTGCGATGTGGGGCTCCCCGAAATCACTCCTGAGCTCGGCTGCATCGTCAGTCCTGGAGGTAGCGAGCCCGTCGCCAAACTCCAGCCGTATGGCGGCGTACCGCCGCTGGCGTCAATCCCGGCGAGATAGGTGATGCCCTCGGACCCAGCCGGCAGGGACGTAGTGGAGATGTTAACCACGGTGACGACAGCAAGACTGAACTGCGCCTGCGCCGAAGCGGGTCCCTCCGGCGCGGCTGATGAATCGGTCACTTGGACCGTGAAAGTCGAAGTCCCGGATACGGTGGGGTCTCCGGTGATGGCGCCGGTACTGCTCAACGACAGGCCGGTCGGCAAAGGGCCTGAGGCCAAGCTCCATGTAAGCGTCCCTACACCGCCCGTGGCCTGGAGAGTCGCGCTGTAGTTCGTATTCGGTGTGGCATTGACAAGTGTGGTGGTCATAATGCTCGGCGGCGGAGAAACCACAATCACCGCTGAACCTGTCTTGGTGGGATCGGCAACGGAAGTCGCTGTAACCGTGATGTCGAGATTGGCTGAAACCGTGGCCGGGGCATTGTAGGTTGCCGAGATGGTCGTTGCACTGGTAAAGGTCCCACAGGCCGTGCCGGTAATCCCCACCGCGGAAGCGCTCCAAGTCACGCCCTTGGTACTCGAATCGTTCTCCACGGTCGCAGTGAATTTCACGGTTTGTCCCTGATCGATGTTGGTCTGGGTCGAAGGCGAAATGGAAACGTAGATGGTGGGTGGTGCGGCAGCAATGGAAGTCGCGCCTCCCCCCCACCACAGCACGCACACGTGACTGCCAATCCGCAGATCGCGAGCAAGAGTTTTTTCATTCGGGCGATGCCTTTGAACCCTTCCTGATCATCTGCTCTTTCCGTGGCGGCGAGCGCCGGCATGGCTTGAGCCGTGTTCCCCCCACATTAGAATTCCTTCATATTTGTTTATCGGCGGTTGACAGACGCAGGGTGAGGGAATTTGGCAGGGAACCGCCTAGCCGTGGCGTTGGAGCCCGCTGGCAAAACAGCGGTCGATTTTTTCTCAAAAGATTAGTGGCGCAGCGAGGAGTGTTGATTCGAACTTACACCCTACTCCCGGAGGCGCAAGCCCAATGGGCGATGGGGGCTGGAGAGGGCTCGCCCCGCCTGTGCTGTTCCACGGAAGGGCCGAGCCGGTGCGAGGTGAAACCCTATCGCTGCCCGATTAGTAGGGTCGGAAATGTTAAGGTCGGATTGTTGACGATCACATACTTGCTGCCGGAAATGGCGATGCCAACGGTAGTGCCGGCGGAAGAACCCGTGCTGAAAGTACCATCAGGTTTCAAAGAGTACGTGTCTGAGCCGGCAACACCTGCGGACTGGCTGAGGTTTGATGCAGTGTCACTGGTGCTTGTGATCAGCCCGTTGCTTGTCAGACTCACAATGCCCACCTCAGCCTGGGCGGCTTGGCTGACCACTTCCGAAGTGCCCACGAAGTAAGTTCCGGCCAAGGAGGCGTTGGTCAGGCCCGTCGTCTGCGGTTCAAATGATCCCAGCTCCATCGCGGAACTCGTACCGAGCACGAAGGCGGTATTGAGGGCATCCAAATATTGAATAGGGGGATTGGCGCCGCAGCCGCTGCCGCTCAACGTGACCCGTCCACTCGCGACGACGGAATACGTACAATTCGTGGTCGAGGTTTGCCAAGTGCCCGCTACGTCCTGGTAAAGCTGAGTCGAGACAGAACTGCTTCCATTGGCCGTCTCAGTCGCAATCGACACATCCCCGGCTGCCCCGGATAGCCCTAATCCACTCGCATATGAGGCGACATTACTGTTGAATGAAGCCTGGTTAAATCCCTTACTGCCGAGCGGTGCGCTGTCCTGCTGCCAATCCCCGCTGAATGTAGGGCTGGGATCGGAGTTGATGATGAAGAGTTGCGTGCTGGATACCCAGTAGAACGTGAGGTCGGAGAAGCTCCCCGAAACCAAAAGAATCCCGGTGCCACGCCCATTCGTGTCGGCAGTGGTATAGGTGTTGACCGGAGTGTTGGTGGGAGTGTAGGTGTTGGTCGAGATGGAGATTGTCCCGTTATCGTTGCAGTCTTGTTGCAGGGAACCAAATTTATAGCTGGTGCCAGACACAATCCCGACGCAGACGGCCCGGCCGGAAGTTGACGGGTCCCAACCATCCGTCCGCAACGCGTAACTTCCCGTGAGGGGAAAGAGAAATGCGGCAGGGGTTTGTTGAAGGACCTGGCCGGTGGCGATATAGGCGCTGGCACCGGGGTTGTCAAACTCAATAATGCGGCCCTGGGTCGCGACCCCTGCGGATACCGCCCCCAGAGCGAACCGGGTATTGAACGTCCCGAACGGAGTCGCGAGGGTGGCGCAACCACGGTTGTCTGGTCCCACAGAGTAGGAACTGGCGCTGGTGATGAGGTTACCGTTTAGGGCACCCAGGACGCCGTTGGTGTCAGCTTCACCTGCCGTAATATTGCCGTTGCCGTCGGCGGTGAAGGAGCCCACCACGGCAAGATAACCTTCACCATTATATCCGCGCAGGTTGAAGGCATATTGCCCCACGAGGAGAGAGTTATTACCCGAACTCGAGCAAGCCGCCGGCGCGGAGTTGACGGTGATACTGAGTTGTTGGCTGTAAGTCTGCTGGGGCGAACTTGTATCCGACACTTCCACGGTGAAGGGATATGTGCCGGGCGAAGCGGTGGGAATGCCCGAAATCGCCCCTGTTGTTGGGCTGAGCGCCAACCCCGACGGCAATCCCGCCGTGGTAATTGCCCAAGCCAGAGGTGGCGAGCCACCCGTTGCCACCAGTTGTCCCTGGTACACCGTATCCACCGTACCATCCAGCAGGGAGGTCGTCCTGATGGTCAGCGGTCCCGAGGGGCCTATGGTAATGGTGAAGGTTGGGCTTATGTAATATTGCTGAATGGGGCTGGAGTCAAATGCCTCCACAACAAAAGAGTAGGAACCCTGCACGGTAGGCGTACCTGAAATCACCCCCGTGCTTGCCTGCAACACCAGCCCCGAGGGTAGGCTGCCAGTGTAGATAATCCATGTATAAGGAGGCATTCCCCCTGTGGAGGGGAGAGTAACGCCGTAAGGTACGCCCACAGCGCCGTTCGGGAACACGGCGGCGGGGACGCTAAGGACACCTACGACGGTGAGGCTAAACTTTTGTTGTGTTGAAAGAGTGCCTCCCGGCGCCGTCGATGAGTCCGTCACTTTAACATTGAAAGTGGAGGTGCCCCCGGTGGTGGGTACTCCATAAATTACTCCTGCACTATTTAAGGAGAGCCCTGCGGGCAGCGTTCCGCTGACCAAACTCCAATTCAGGGGTTGCACACCGCCGGTGGCCTGAAGAGCGGTGTGATAGATATAAGTTGGCGTGGCCGTGGGCAGATTAGTAGTAACAATACTCGGCGGCGGCATGACGTAGAGAAACGCCATGGCTGTCTGCGTCGGTTGGGCCACGGAGGTCGCTGTCACCGTAACGGTTAGATTGGCTGAAACCGACGCGGGCGCGCTGTACGTTGCCGAAGTGGGAGTAACGTTGGAAAAAGTTCCGCACTTCTGGCCTGCGCATGCCTCTCCGGTGGCGCTCCAGATCACACCCGCATTCGTCGTGTCATCCGCCACGTTCGCGGTGAACTGCACGGTCTGGCCTTGGTCGATGTTGGGCGGGACGGCGGGAGTAATTCCCACGACAATAACCGTGGATGGCGAGTTACGAGCGCAGCCACACATCAACACCAGGATCGGAAGTGCCAGCACGAGCTTCTTCATTATCTATGCCTACCCTCTACCGTAACACATCCCTCAGGACTTTGGGTATATCGCGGCTTACAACCTGCCGCTGCCGCGCCGGTTCGTGGCCACCGGCGGAAAGTCTCATGGGAAAGATGACGAAACTCTACCAAACGCTGCCTCGCGCCTTGCCGAAATTGGGCAGTGCGGCCTTCCGGCCGGCATGCCCTGAGCAACACAAGCCACCCCACCGTCTGGGCGACCAGCAAGCGGTGTGATCGGTTAACGTGGAAATGACCGAAACCTGAAGCACCCCCGCTAAAACGGGCGACTTGCCATGGCGAGTACAGCAATGCTTGCAGAACGCAAAAGCAAAACCCACTTTCGCCAGGATTGGCATCCAGGCCCCCCAGCGAGAGCAACCTATATTTCTACCTGCGTCTAAAAGTAATGTCAATTCTTCTTGATCGGATCATGGGGTCATCTGGTGATCGGATAATGGATTGGGCCTTTCTCTACAACGCCGTCGGCATTAGCTTCGCCGTCGCAGGCTACTTGAATCCCATCTTCGCCGCCGCCGCGATGCTGCTTTCCAGCCTTTCGGTGGTCGGCAACTCCCTGCGTCTCAATCGCGCGCCAGCGCAGCGGTAAGAAGTCGCATTGCCAGTCTCCAATGATGCTCCCGCGGTCCGTGAAGGGCTAACCTGGATTTCTCACCACGGGTTTGGAAGGGCGGGGATTCAGTCCCGCTGGTATAAGGCATTTCTAATGACTACCGCGACCCCGGGTCCCACACAGCCTGTTCACGCGTGCGAAGCTTTGGAGTGCGTGCAGGTCGCGCTACACGCTTTTCGCGGACATTGGGATTGACCATTGCTCGCGCCGTCATTCTGAGCCCGCTTTATGGGCGAAGAACCCCCGTAGTTCACTCCCTTCACCGCCTCCCGCGAACTACTGAGGTCCTTCGCCCAAAAGGCGGGCTCAGGATGACGGGGTTGGGCAGGGGCTGCTCCGTATGCGGTCATTGGGGGACGAACCGCGGACCTACAGAACAGGCCCGCGCTACACGCTCCTTCACCGTCACAGCGGATTGCTGATTATTCCCGAACCCGCCGCAACCCGCAGCTTGTGAGGGCAAACGGAGCGAAGCTTTGGAGTGCGTGCAGCTCGCTGCGGGGAGGAGCCAGGGTAGCGACCTGCTCTTTAGGTCCACGGCTTTTCGCGGACATTGGGGGACGAACCGCGGACCGAAAGAGCAGGTCGCGCTACACGCTTTTCGCGGACATTGGGATTGACCATTGCTCGCGCCGTCATTCTGAGCCCGCTTTATGGGCGAAGAACCCCCGTAGTTCACTCCCTTCACCGCCTCCCGCGAACTACCGAGGTCCTTCGCCCATAAGGCGGGCTCAGGATGACGGGGTTGGGCAGGGGCTGCTCCCTATGCGGTCATTGGGGGACGAACCGCGGACCTACAGAACAGGCCCGCGCTACACGCTCCTTCACCGTCATAGCGGATTGCTGATTATTCCCGAACCCGCCGCAACCCGCAGCTTGTGAG
This sequence comes from uncultured Acidobacteriota bacterium, assembly GCA_963825395.1. Taxonomy (GTDB): domain Bacteria; phylum Acidobacteriota; class Terriglobia; order UBA7540; family UBA7540; genus Bog-366. The sequence continues at coordinate 20,525 of CAWGTQ010000055.1, forward strand.
GGCAAACGGAGCGAAGCTTTGGAGTGCGTGCAGCTTGCTGCCGCTTTTTCGCCAGCCAGCTCGCTGGCACTCGTGGTTGCCAGGAAGGAATGCGAATACAGACCGAGGCGGGGGTGGAGATTCCCGCAAGAGAGCTTGCGGGAAGAGACTGCCGCAAGCAAGCTTGCGAAAGGGAAAGCGGCAGCAAGCTGCACGCACTCCAAAGCTTCGCTCCCGCGGGGAATGATGGGGCCTCGTCGGGGTGGTGCAGGTAGGCCCCCTCGCGACGTCGCTAAAAGTCGGCGGTTTCTACCTTGAAGTCATCCTCAATCCTCACCCGGTCGATCTTCTTCGTCATGATTCTCTCGCAGACGGAGAGCGCGTCCCTCGCGCCATATGCCCATGGGGAAGCGTTTTTCTGCAACCTGTGTACCCCCGGACCTGTGGTGAGAAGTCCGGGCTAAGGTTTGAGTTGGTTGTCCGGAAACCACGTGGATCCTTGCGTACAGTACGACGCTTCCAATGACTGACGTTCCCAAAATACAGTGACGGCTTACTCTTCCTAGCGCCGCCGTCCCGGCGGCATCTACCCTAGCCGGCAAGATGCCAGCGCTTCACCGAAGCTGTCACTATATTTTGCGAACCTCAGTAGGTGTCAGGCCTTCCCGGAGGGCTGGGTAGTCCACCTTCGGAATTCGGGTTAAACTAGGCCGCTGTGCTCATCGACCCGAACAGGCCACCGATCTCAGAGTGTTTCGCCGGGTCACGAAAAGCTCTCTTGCAGGGTCTGCGGGGAGGGATCGCAGTGGGGTGTCTTCGTCGGGGAAGTTTGTGACCTCCTGAGGGAGGGTAAGGAAATAGCTGTTTCATCCCGGAATGTTTAGTCCCTGGCGAGCCTTCGGTCATCTCTTGGAGGGAGATTCCTATGGACGAAATGCTATTGGGGATCGACGTCGGAACCACGGGGGCGAAAGCTGCTCTCGTCAGCACCGATGGGAGACTTCAGGCCCTAGGTCGATCCGAATATGGGCTTCATCACCTTCGACCCGGATGGGTGGAGCAGAGCCCCGAAGACTGGTGGCAGGCCGTCTGTTTGGCTACGCGACAGGCGCTTGGCGCCATCCCTAATGGTGCGGACAGCGTGCTGGGCTTGGCAGTCAGTTCACAGGCTCCTGCTCTGCTTCCCCTCAGCCGCACGGGTGCTCCCCTACGGCCCGCTATGATCTGGATGGACCGTCGGGCCGAAGCAGAAGTGAAACAAATGGATGAGATCCTCGGGGAAGGAACGATCTTCCGGGTGACGGGCAACCGTCCGGACGCTTTCTACGTCGCGCCGAAATTGCTTTGGTTCAAGAAGCATGAGCCTGAACTCTTGGGACAGACTTTCAAGTTTGTTCAGGTCAATGGTTATATCAACTATCGCCTGACAGGTGAGTTCAGTCTTGATTCGGCGCACGCGTCGCTGCTGCAGCTCCGTGATTCTTCCACCGAAGAATGGTACATGCCGATTTGCGATGTTTGTGGGATTGAGCCGGGGCAATTCCCCGAGGTAAGGACCGGCCATCACCATTGTGGAGTGCTTACCCCCGCGGCAGCCAAGGCCACGGGACTGAGGCCAGGAACGCCGGTCATGGTGGGGACCGTCGATAGTGCGGCGGCGGCGCTGGAAGTGGGAGCGGCGGAACCGGGGGTGGCAGCCGAGATGACGGGGACGTCCACAGTCCTTATCATGCCCAACCGCAATGGTCTTACGGAGCCAGCCTTCATCGCCATGCGGCACGCCGTGCCGGAAGTCCACTTGCTTTTGGGAGCCATGGTCGCTTCCGGCGCCAGCTTGCGTTGGTTTCGGGATGAGCTGGGAGAGGCGGAAGTTCGCAGGGGAGCGGAGCAGAACACGGATCCCTTTAATCTCCTCACCGAGCAAGCGGCGAAGATTGCCGTGGGGAGCCGCGGCGTGATTTTCTTGCCCTACATGGCGGGAGAGCGCTCCCCCTTTGGCATACTCAGGCCAAAGGGGTGTTTTTCGGACTCTCTCTCGCCACATCGAAAGCTGCCTTGGTTAGGGCGATCCTGGAGGGCACGGCGTTTGCCCTGTGCCATAACGTGGAGGTGGCCAGGCAAGCAGGGATCCAGGTAAGTGAAATGCGCTCGGTCGGAGGCGGTACACACAGTTCCCTGTGGAATCAAATCAAGGCTGACGTGCTCGGCCTGCCCGTTCAGTTGCCCCTGGCGCCCGTAGGAGCCGCCTTTGGCGACGCGGTCCTGGCCGGCTTGGGTTTGGGCCTTTACCCTGATTTCAGCGGCGCGTTACGCGGCATGATTCGGCTCGAAACCCGATATGAGCCAAACATGGAGAATCATCTGAGGTACAAGGACATTTATAGGATATATCGCAATCTTTACGAGCACCTTAAGACGGATTTCGATGAGTTGTCAGCTTTGGGGTTTTAAATATGGAGGTCAATGCCATGGACAAAAACCTTGCTGGCCGCGTGGCTCTGGTTACGGGAGGATCGCGGGGCATTGGGCGCGCTACATGCCTGGCCTTGGCAACTAGGGGCGCAGCCGTCGCGGTGTTATGCCGGAGTCGCCTCGACCAGGCGAAGGAGGTTGTTCAGCAGATTCAAGCCGGCGGTGAGCGTGCTCTGGCCATCCAAGCCGATGTGCTCGACCCCGGCGCGATCAAGCGATCCGTCCAGGAAGCCGTTTCCGGGCTTGGAAGAATTGACATTCTAGTGAACAACCTCGGAGAGATGACTGGCGCGCCAGTCGCCGATATGAAAGATGAAGAGTGGGAGCACTCGCTGGCTGTCAATCTGGGGTCAGCTTTTCGTTATGCGCGTGAGTGCATTCCGTCGATGAAGGAGCGCCGTTGGGGACGTATCATCAATCTTTCGTCGCAGGCGGCCTATACGGGATCAAATAATCATGCCCACTACACTGCGGCAAAATCGGGGCTGCTGGGATTGACATTTTCCCTGGCGAAGGAACTGGGTGCGTGTGGAGTTACGGTAAACGTGGTGGCGCCGGGGCGAATCGCCACCGACATGCTGCTAGAGGGCATGGCAGGGCGCGAGGAGGAATGGATTCGCCAAACTCCCCTCCAGCGTTTCGGCCGGCCGGAAGAGGTGGCTGGGCCCATAGCATTCCTCGCCTCGGAAGACGCTAGTTACATTACCGGTGCGGTGCTCAATGTGAGTGGCGGCCAGTTGATGGGATAAGAGGGCCATTGATTTACGTAGTCATTGGATCACTATGTTGCTTGGTGACCCCCTCACCCGTCCCGCCCCGGCTGATGAGGACGCCGGATGCGGTCCACCCTCTCCCCCCAAGGGGCGAGGGAAGGAAATTCGCGTTCCGCATCCTCTCTCCATCCATCCTTGCCGTCGCACAAATGTAGGAACTCCAGGTTCCCGCAAGCAAGCTTGCGGGAGGCTGGAGTTTGTACATCTTGGGACGCTCCAACAAAAATCTCATCCCTCGCCCCTTTGGGGCTCACCCGCGCGCGCGGCGATGATCACGAGTCGCATGGCTGTGCTCGCCATGCGCCCGCCGGCCGGTGATTAACTTCTAAATTCCCATGGCCTGCGGGAAGTGCGCCAGCTCCGCCGGGGTTGAATCGTCGGGAACCGAGCATCCCGGAGCCGCAATGTACTTGGCGCCGGCCTGCTCCCGCGCTTCGGTCCATTGCCTGCGGATATCTGCCGTGGTGAGTTTCCGGAAATCGATCTCGTCCACACCTCCCAGAATTGGCTGCGCGTAGTGTTTGCGCATTTCGGCGATCGAGATTCCACTGGTTTTCACCGAGTGCTGAATGATGGGAGCGCGGAAGTCCTTGAACAGGTCTACGTACGGCCGTTCGAGATAGTGGAGGTGGAGAACGGTTAATGGGGTGTCAGCCAACGCCTCGAACACGCGCTTGTCGTAGGGGCGAGTGTATTTTTGATAGTCCTCGACCGAACCAAATTTGCTTTCGGCATTGAAGACGCTCACCAGCGTGCCCGACGCCCCGATCGCTTTGGCATGTCGAATGTGATTGAGGGTGGACTGCGTAATGGCTTCCAGCGCCGTGTGCCATCCCTCGGGATTCTGCTGCTGGAACTCGTGCAGGCTTTTGATCTGCTCGTCTTTGGCTTCGTCAGATTTGGGCAGGTTGGCAAATCGGGCCTGCGATTGGTAGAGAATCATCGCCGTCATGTAAGGACCATAGATCGTATCGATGAAGTAGGCGTCACCGTTCAGACCGTCGCGCACACGCTGGAGTGTAGCGAGTTGATCGGGATAGGGCGAATCGACCGGCTTCAGTTCATACCACTTATCGGTGGTTGACTTGGGGTAGTCGAAATCGTTCATCACTTTTACGATGTCCGTGTTATACGCGCGGTGAAAGGCCAGATGATCGTCTGCTTCCTGCTGCGCCGTGGGTCGCTTGTAATGATGATAGAAGGTGAAAGGCGGACGATCCACCTCCTGGCCGCGCAGCGCGCGATCGACCCGCTCTTGGTGTGACAACTTGGAAGTTCCTGTTCCCAAAAGCGGCCTGGCCAGGACCGTACTTGCAGCAGCCGCAGCAGATGAAAGGAAGTTGCGCCGGTTCATGATTGAAGTTCCTCCAAAAGAGAAATGGTTCTGCCCATTTCCCTCCATGCCTTTGGCCTAGTTTAGATTACCCCGATCCAGCCCCTATAAGGGCGAAATAACGAAGCCCAGGCTGAAGGCCTGGGTCAATGGGCGGGCCGCCCCATTTTTTTGCCTGAGCCCCAAAGGGGCGAAACAACAAAGCCCAGGCTGAAGGCCTGGGTTTAGATTACCCCCAAATTTTGCCGCCAGCCCTGAAAGGGCGAAATAGGCCTTCCCCCATTTCCGGAATTGCCTACGACGACCGGTACGTGTGGGATTGAAAAGGATTGTTCCGCCCCTTCAGGGCTTGGGCATCGGTTTGGGTCCCGTTGCCCCCCGCGCCACCCCCTTAAGGATTGCGCTTAGGGCGATTTGGGTTGCGCAATGCACTCGGCAAGTCCCACCCGAATTCTTCCACCCAATTCCTCGGATGCCTGTATCTGTCTTTGATCAACTTCTCGAGGTCTTCAATGTGGTTGAAGAGGTTCTTGTCCCGGTCTTTATTCGCGATGCTCTTCGCCTGGTTCAAGAATTTCGTCGCATTGGTAAAGCGAAAGGTGATCGCGTGTTTCAGCGCGAGGGCGAACGCAACGTGCGCGGCATCTGATTCATACTGGTTTGCGGAAAATTCTTCCAAGGCCTTCTTATAGAGCACAGTAGCGTTACGGAAAGAATCCCGCAGTTTTCGCCGAGATGCTCTATCATACCCTATCAGTTTGTCGAGGTTCCAGCGTCGGACATAGTAAAGATTCATGATTTTGCTTTTCCATCGTCCGGCTTTCACGAGAACGCCGAGGTCGTACATGAATCGGGAGAAGGAGATCTCTGCCAGACCCATGAGGATCTTCCCTTGAAAATAGTGGTCTGGATTAGCCTCAAGTTCCTTGCGCGCGCTCGCTTGCAAAGCCGAGATGTCCCTTTCAAGTCGTTTTCTTTCCTCACCTAGAGCGGCGTATTCGGACTTGTCCTCCTGAAGCGAGAAATCAACCCACCGAAACATGTTCGCTGCAAGTTTCAGATTCTGCTCCTGATAAAGCAGGTGGGACATTTTCCTGAAGAGCAGTTCCGCTTTCTGGACGAGCAGGAATGCATGAATGTCCCCTTTTTCCAACGCGGAGGCGATTCCAATGCACCGATCAGTGATCCCCAGTAACGTGTCGTTTTGCCTGACGTGGTCCAACGCGGTAAGCAGTGACAAGCCGGAATTCAATGCGATTGCAGGATTCTTCGATTGATATAGCCTCCAGAGTATTGGCTGAGCTTGTGCCGGCATGCCCTGCTCGATAAAGTGCTGCGCCGCTCTAAGTTCGTCCAGTTCGGACATGGTGTTTGTAGTGCCACCGCTCAAATTTCAATTTCAATTTAGCTGTCACCATCCTCCAGACAAAGACGGGATCGAGCGGATATCGGCGGAACCATCGGCGCTTCAGCTTTGGCGAATTCGCAATAAAGCATTCGTGCGAGTGGCCGAACACGTGGCGATTGAATTCATGAACCGTGTCCTCGTCAATTCCCAGGTAGCCCCTCATATTGTTGACCCAACTGAACACGACGGCAATTTGCGGGGACAGTGGCATGCTGACTTCCACATGCTTCTGTCCGAGGCCCGGACCATGAAATCGTTGCCATTGCAATTCGGCATTGAAAAGAGAGCAGGGCGCGTCGGAAGTAATGAACGAGCTGCGCCTGTCGGCGCACAGAAACGCGAGATTCATCTTTCCTAGCGTGCTCGCAATGATGGGAAGGCTGTAGATGATCATCATCTTGTGCGCATCTTCTATCTCACGCGCAAGCTGCTGGGAAAGTTCAGCTGGAATTCCGTGCGCCTTCTCCTGATTCTCCACCATCGTTTTGAGCTGGATGTAGAAACCCTCGATGTGCTCTTTTTGCTTCATCGTCCGTTGGAGCATGGCGGCCACAAATGCGCAGAGAATCGCGTGCTCTTTTTTATCAAGCGGAATCTTTTGCCTGATCGAGCGTTCATAGACCCCCGAATAGTCACTTTCGAACTGGCCTAAAGTCCTTTCGAGGACATAATCTTTGCCGCCGTCTTTCCACTTAAAGGTGTAAACGTCGGTCTCGGTCAAGATGTTCTTAGGCGCCCGCTTTTTGCCCTTCTTGCTGTCCCGCTCGAAAACCCAAGCATACGGCTCCTGGCCTCCCGGTGTTTTGGGGTCTACGAATTGCTTCAAGTAGCACTGCGGGATGGTGTGCTGCGATTTGGGATCGGACATATTTCTTTCATTTTACCCGCAAAAGGTGCGGTCTGAGGGATGAAACGGGAGGGAATGGTGTCAGGAGCCATTTCCCTCCCAACCACTTACGGGGCCTTCAACTTCGCCTGAAGTTCCCGCCGAAAGAAGTCAAGCTCCTTGATCCGATAGCGCCTCACGTTGCCCCGGTGAAACAAGCGCTGTATGGGCATTACGCCCCGGACAAGAACATAGTCAGATGACAAGTCCAGCAGTGCCCTCTTTGCGGCGAACATTCGCTCGATTTGATCCAGCATCACAAGCAAGGCTGCAGTTGGGATTTTTTCGTTCATGGGCATGCAGAGGCTGTCGCCCACATGAACGAATAGGAGCCCGTCCTTCTCTACGTGCAGTTCCGACGGGGAGCTGACTTCAATTACGAGCCGTTGGTCTGGCTCATAATTGTCGACCCACCGGCAAGAAATTGCCTGCACCTGGCAATCGTCAAGAAGCAGGCCGTCCGGCCCGCAGAGGGAGTCACTGACCAATTTGAGGACGTTGTCGAGATCTGGCGAACTGTTCGTCTCGTATCGAACACGTTCGGGGACCCACCACTCAACATCGAGCTTGACATCACCTGACAGTAAATACCTAAACCGGCGTGTCACATCGTTGAGGGTCGCCCGAAAGAGATCCTTTGCGGAAGGGGAGCCCTGCTGCGAGACGGGCACGGATGAGACCGGCAACCGAATCAGTCCGCCCACGGGGGGCAGCTCATGAAAGTCGTCCGGTGAATCAGGGGGCGGCTGACCGTCGATCATTCATTAGATCCTTTGCGGTTACGGAAATCTCCCCAATCCCACGTACCTGGCCGCCTGATCACGGGCATAGGGGAAAGTACCTCAGCCCTTCATCCTTCAGCTAAGTTGTCTTTGCCGGTAGCTTTAGAGCGTCTTCGATTGCCGAGGCGATGTTCTTCGCCTCCTCGGGGTTCTCTTGAAGCCAGATGGATAAAAAGCCACCTCGGACGGTGGCTTCTGGAATGAATCCGATTTTGGCCCCGACTTGGCTGAACAAGAGGTGCGAGTCCCGGTTCGTGTGCGAAACGTCCCTGATCGCCTTCGCCACCTCGTCCTGTTTGGAAAGTGGGCGCTGAAGAGCGACCGTGAGGAGAGCAATGTTCTGGTCAAGGTTCTTAAGCACCGTGTTGAATACCGTTGATTCGGGCACGGTTCCGGGGAGCCTGTAAATGAACCCCTCGCTATCCTCCTTTTGCCGCGAATCTCCGTCAATAAAGCAGACAGACCGAAAAGAGACAGCAGGATTTGCAAGGTGCGAGGAGTGCGTTTTGACAGCGTTGCCGTCCCCTTGGAGCGGGTAGATGCCGATTTCTTCACGATGGTCGCCTAAGTATTCCCTTACGACAGCGTCAGCCCATGCTCCAGCGAAATCATCCTCGACAAATACCGCTAGACGGCGATCGACTCTTCCGGACACAGCGCGGAGCACCTCGACGGAAAGCTTGCCCTGCTGAACCGTCCCGTCCAGGCAAGACCAGATCGCCTCGGAAGGCAGTGGGTCGAGCGCGTAGTCGCTGTGTGTGGTGAAAATGCTTTGGATGGCCTTTCTTTCGGCTACGTCCTCTAGATATTCCACCATGCGACGCACGGCAAGAGGATGCAATCCGTTTTCGATTTCTTCGATCAGCACCAACGAATTCTCCGGAAGAGACTCTATGTCGGCAACCATTCGAAGGACTGACGATTCGCCCGATCCAAAATTGAACTCCGAATACGTGATCCCGCCGGACGCGCCCACATACATGTATTGGGTATTGCTGTAAGTTCTTTCAGGTGTTTCACGAAAAGGGCGCGCCGGTTTCGGAATCCGCCGTTGAGTCACGACGGTTCGTCCGTCTTGGCGCTCCTCGATGTTTTCAACGACAATTTTGAAGCGTGGCCGCGCGGAAGGCTGGGTTGGTCTTCGCCCGATGCCAAGGGTGACTTCAAAAAGCTTGAACTCCTGAAGCGATCGTCCTAGCACTCTCTCTGATTCCCGCTTGATGTGCTCGATCTCAGGCACAGGTGCTGTCTTTATTTCAAGTTTCCTGCCATCACTATTCCCGAAGAAGGACAGCCTTTTCCTGAACGCGTACAAAGGATTATCCATGGGGGGAACCGTACGATTAAGGGTGCATTGCTTTACTTTTCGTTTGAAGCCCTCTGACCTGACCCATTGATTGTTCCTTAGTTCGACGCTCGTCCGCACAGTACCCTTTGGGTTTGCGGACTTTTCGACAAGTTCATATTCTATCGACCAATCATTCATCGAGTCGTCACCGACTCGGCTCTTTCGGAAGACATTCTGGGGAGGGATACCGGAATAGACACACGCGCACGCGCCCAACACTGTGGACTTGCCCGCGCCGTTAGGTCCAATGAGGGCAGTCACCGGATATGAAAACGTGATCGTCGCACCGCGGAAGCTTCGAATCCTCGCCAGTCGGACCGACCAGAGATAGCTTCCGAAGTTCTGCTTCTGCACCTTCTCCAAAAGAGCGCGGATTTGGGAATCCCTGATTTCGCTTTTCATGGTTCGCTCACAGGCCAGTCTGCCAGCATTGGGCGGGAGGAATTGTGACACGCACCCTACCCTAAATTCAAACTTATATACATCCCGAGCGGAGTAAATACAAGGCCAACAAAACGCGCAACTGGTTTTTTTTGCGTACGGTCTCAAAGATCTCGGGCTGGGAAAAGGGGGACATATTCCCGGAAAAGGGGGACGAAAAGGGGGACAGCATATTTCCGATTTACCGACATCATAGCTTCCGCCGCCTTCCACTAGGGTTTAGGGATTGGGGGTTGGGGATTGGGGTCCCGCGACCACCCCCGGCGCGAACGCGCCGTCCCCCTTCCTTCACTGCGTTCAGGACAAGCTCTGAATCAGGAGGGGAGCCCGTCCGCCCTGGCAGCCTAAGGGCAGAAAAGCTGCCAAGCACCTTTTCCAGTGAACCCAAAACGGTTGGACACCTTTTCACACCCCCTCTCCCCTCATTTGGGGATTGCTCCGCGTATCCTTTTCGGGTACGATTGACCCCGGAATGGGTACAGTTAGTACGCTATCGGGCACGCTTTTTGGGCGCACGCGTGGTGCGGTGTTGGCGGTTCTGTTTGGTCACGTGGGCGAGTCCTACTATTTAAGGCAACTTGCTCGTATGACAGGAATTGCGCTCGGGCCCGTGCAGCGGGAGTTGCGCCAATTGGTCGACGCCGGTCTGGTGACTAGAAAGACTTTGGGAACGCACACCCTCTATAGCGCCAATGAGGCCAGTCCGGTCTTCGCCGAGATGCGGAGCCTGGTGAGGAAGACAGTTGGGATCCACGACGTCCTCCTGGCGGCACTCCATCCCCTGGAAAAGAAAATCAACCTCGCTTTCGTGTACGGTTCGGTGGCCCGTTCGGGTGAGAGCCCCCAGAGCGACATCGATTTGATGATTGTGGGCAGGGTGCACTTCGCAGATGTGGTGGAGAGAATCGCCGACGCGCAGAAAACGCTGAACCGCGAGATCAACCCTACGGTTTATACGGTCAACGAATTCACCAGCAGGGTGCGTACAAACTTCCTGAAGACGGTGCTCGGCGAAAAAAAGCTCTTTCTGATCGGAGACGAGAATGTCCTTGGAGAACTGGGCCAGCAATAAATGGCTCGAGAGGCTTGAGTCCGATCGAGAGGAGATCGAGCGCCTGCTGGCGAATGCCGATGGGCATCTCGCCGACTACCATAAAGCGGTCGCCAGTGGGATGTCGGCTGATGCGCAACTGAGTCTTGCCTATGATGCGATTCGGGCTTCCGCGACGGCCGCCTTGCGCGCTACCGGATACCGTGTCGTTCGGGGCGGAGGTGAGCACTACCGTACGATCGAGGCTCTCGAGTTTTCGATTGATCCGCAGAGAAAGCTAATCCCTAAGCTCGATGCCTTGCGCCGAAAGAGAAACACGGGCGCCTACGACGACTACGGGCTTGTGGCTCAGGGTGAGGCCGATCTGGCGGGCAAACTAGAGCGTTTCCATTTATTATGTATCGTATTGGGCGCTAAAAAAGAAGCCTTTGCAATCGGCGGTGGAAATCGAGTTAAAGGCGGCCTTGGCCGCCCGTAGTAGTTCGTTTTCGGTGCGCGCAGCGTGCGTGCGCAGGACCTGTTTGATCTTGCTCCACATGGGCTCGATGGGGTTGAAGTCCGGCGAGTACGGCGGCAGATAGAGCAGGCGCGCGCGGGTGGCTTCGAGGGCCTCACGCACACCCCGGATCTTATGCGTGCTCAGGTTGTCCAGGATCACCACGTCGCCGGGACGTAGGGTGGGGGCCAATCCTTGCCGGACCCAGGCCAAAAACATCTCGCCGTTCATCGGGCCACTAAACAACCATGGGGCGCAAGGACCTCCCAGGCGGATGCCAGAGATCAGCGTGCTGGTCTGATAGTGCCCGTGCGGAACACGCGCTAGCAGTCTTTGGCCGCCCAAGGCACGGCCCCGCAGCCGAGTCATTTTGGTGTTCGCTCCGCTTTCGTCCACAAATACCAGAGCGGCCACCGGTTCGTCGGCCAACTGCTCATGCCAGCCGGCCCTTCTTTCCGCCACGTCGGGTCGGTCGCGTTCGGCGGCGGCCAGAGTTTTTTTTAAACCTCCAGCCCAGCCGCCGCAACCAGAGATCCATCGTGGAGGTGCGGAAAGGGCGGTCCAAACGGGCACCCAACTCGGCCAGGGTGGCATCCGGCTGCGCTGCTAAGAGGGCGCGCAACCGCTGCTTCCGCTCTTCGGTGAGCAGCGTCTTGCGCCCACACCGATGCGTCTGGGGCTCCAGCGTGCGGCGTTGCCGAAACTGCTGGCGCACGCGGCGCACCGCCGCCACACAGAAGCCCGCAAACCGCGCGATCTCCTGCGTACTCTTGCCCTGCTCGTATAGTTCCAGAATGCGCTTGCGGAGGGGAACAGGTATGGCTCGCATGCCTCCACTCTGCCACAAGTCTTAGCTTTTTGCAAGCTACATTATTTATGGAAATGCTCTAGCGGTGCAAGTCCGCAAACAGGTCGAGGACTGGATTCGCAAGAACCACGCTGACAAGATGGCATGAATACCGTTTGCTTTCAGGGCGGGGTAAGGAAACGTGTCAGAACCACCCCCGTCGCTGAGCGCGCCGTCCCCTCCTGAATCAGGAGGGGAGCCCGTCCGCCCTGGCAGCCTGTGGCGCGGAGCATCCGCTGGTTTCCCTCTGTGCCTCCGTGCCTCCGTGGTGAAGGTTGGCCTGAGGGATTGGGTAGGTCGCCCCCTTCGCTTTGCTCAGGGCAGGCTCTTCAGGGCTCGGGGGTTGATGGGGGTTCCGTTGACCCAGGCCGTTGGCCGGGCTTCGTTAGTTCGCCCCTTATAGGTTGTGTTCCAGCGCCGCAGGCGCTGGAACCCTTAGCGCATATAGAAACCCTCTATGACGAGCTTGAAGATGTCGCCGCGAAGAGTTAAGAAGGCAGTCGCAAGACGCGCCCGGCCCCGCTACGAATTGTCGCCCCGATCGTTCGACGATCACCCAAAGAGCTTCGAGCGGGGCCGGACGCCTGGACCGACAACGCATACTCAGATGTCGTCCCGCGAGGACTCTACTATAAGGGTTGCGCCGGTTCCGGGCAAGCGCGTCGTGACTACGCTCTCGGGAGGACTGCCCATGGAAAATTCCGCTTCCTCTTCTCTGCCCATCGTGGCCTGGGCCGGTCTCGACTGGGCCGACCAAGCCCATGCCGTTTGCCTGCAGGCCGACGGTTCGGCGCACCTCGAACACTTCGAGTTGAAGCACACGGCGGAGGCCTTGCAACTCTGGGTCGCCGAGTTGCAGAGCCGATTCCCCCAAGGCCGCGTCGCCATCGCCCTGGAACAATCGCGTGGCGCGCTCTTCTCTGCCCTGATGACGTACGATTTCCTGGTGCTTTACCCCATCCCGCCGAAAGCGCTCGCCGACTACCGCAAAGCGCTCTATCCCAGCGGCAGCAAGAATGATCCCGGGGATGCGCAGCTCCTGCTGGAGTTCCTGCGCAAGCACCGGGAGCGCTTTCGCCCCTGGGTAGCCGACGATGCGCCGACGCGCGAAATCGCTCTCTTGGTGCAGCACCGGCGCAAACTGGTCGACGACCGCACCGCCCTCAGCAACCGCCTGCAAGCCCTTTTGAAGGGCTATTTTCCGCAGGCCCTGGAGTGGTGGGGGGATTTGACGGCGCCTCTGGCCTGGGACTTTCTCAGCCAGTTTCCGAGCCTCGGAGAGGTCCAGAAAGCTTCGCGCTTGAAGGTGCTGAAGGTGTATCGCGCCCACACCCGCCGCACCCCGGAACAGATCGAGCGGCTCCTGGAGCAGATCCGCAGCGCCCGCCCCCTCACCACCGACCCCGCCGTCATCGAGAGTTCGGCGCTCATGGCCCTGGCCCAGGTCGACCAGTTGCGCGCTCTCGCCGCGGGACTGGAACGCCTGGAGCAGAAGCTGCAGGAGTTGTTTGCCGCTCACCCCGACCAGGCGATCTTCAGCAGCTTCCCCGGTGCCGGCCCGGCGCTGGCGCCGCGCTTGCTGGCGGCCTGGGGAACCGACCGCCAGCGCTATGCCGCGGCCGAGGACATGGAGTGTTGGTCGGGAGCGGCCCCGGTCACCGACCAGAGCGGCAAAAAGTGCTGGGTGCATTGGCGCCTGGCCTGTCCGAAATTCTTGCGCCAGACCTTCCATGAGTTCGCGGGCCAATCGATTCTCTGGTCGCCCTGGGCGCGGGCCTATTACCAACAAATGCGCGGGCGCGGGTTGGACCATCACCCCGCCGTTCGCAGCCTGGCCTTCAAGTGGATTCGCATTATCTATCGTTGTTGGAAAGACCATACGCTTTACGACGAGGCCCGTTACCAGAAAGCCCTGCAACGTCACGGCTCGCCCCTGGCCACGGCCCTACGCCAACTTTCAACCGGGGAGGCGCGCTCCTGAATACAAAAAGCCTTGACATCGATCCTCAGATGTCTTTGGGGCTCAGGAGCGTAGCACGGACTTGTTCGGTAGGTCCGCGGCTTCTGCACGGGGCGAGGCGGTGGCCACGATCTCTGTAATTTGGCTATTCGCTCGCCACTCCTGCCGGTTGGCATACGGAGCGAAGCTTTGGAGTGCGTGCAGCTCGCTGCCGCTTTTTCGCCAGCCAGCTTGCTGGCTGGGAAGGGCTGCGCCCGCGCCGGGGGTGGTTGTAGCGCTGAGCTTTAGCTCAGCATTGCCGACCTAAAGGTCGGCGCTACAAAGGATGGGTGCGCTCGTTCCAAATTTCCGCAAGCAAGCTTGCGGGAGGCTGGAGTTTGTACATCTTGGGACGCTCCAACAAAAATCTCATCCCTCGCCCCTTTGGGGGAGAGGGGTCAGGGAGTGAGGGGGTTCTAGAGTCAAAGCGAGGACCGTGCCCCTTTTGCCAGTTTCACTCCGTGGACTTTTTCCATAAGCCTCACCGTACGTTCGATTTCCTCTTGCGTTCTCTGCTCCGACCATTGCAGCGGCGGCGCCAGCACACCCGCCAATTCCACCAACAGGTCAAGACTCAACTGTCCCAATAGTGCCATGAGGGTTCTTCTCAAGATCAGGTCATCGAGATGGACGATTTTCTCCTGACCAGCCATGAACTGAATTTCCCGCCGGCTATACTCGGGGAGGGAGCGGAGGGGTTCATCGCTCGCGGTGCATATGAACTCTGCAACCTCCCTGGCGCGAGCCCCATAACGATCCAGCAATATCGTCAATCGCTCCAGGGGCAGCCCATTTTTCTCATGGAGAGTAGCCAACCATTCTCTCTTTTCTGCCGCGCTTTGTGGGTAGTTCCGACCGCCCCCAATGGGCAGGTTCTCGGACTTTGCCAGGCGGGACCTGCCCAAGTAGGCGAGAATCTTGTCAGCTACCTGTTCACCAAACGCGCGAAAGGTCGTCCACTTCCCACCGATGAGGGAATAGATGGGAAAGGAGATTCCATTTTCCGCCGGGAGGATCGCGCAAATATGGTCCCGGCTAATCTCTCCCGGTGTCGAGGAGTCGCTGCGGGGTAATGGGCGTACTCCGCAGAACCTGTAAATAATGTGGGATCGATCCAATCGGATGGCAGGAAAAACTCGCCGGATGGATTCCAGAATGTAGTCAACCTCATCTTCGTCACAAAACGCCGTCTCGGGGTCAGAAACGGGAATGTCGGTTGAGCCGGCGATGACCTTCCCCTGGACAGGATAGAAAATGCAAATACGCCCGTCCGCATTGTCGAAATAAAGCATTTGACTCTGGGTAGCGAGGAGGAGTTCCGGGTGGTCAATAACGATGTGCGAACCTTTTGTGCCGCCAATATATTGAGTCTCGTGCCGTAAAGCGTGATTGGTGAAATCGATCCAAGCTCCGCTGGCATTGATGACGACTCGGGGCTTGATCCTAAACGATTGGCCAGAAACTTCATCCTCCAGAATGACCGCATCCCCCTCCGTTCCCTGGGCACGGACATAGTTCAGCGCCTGAACATCTGAACAATGCCGCTCCGCGTCCAGAGTCAACTCCAAGCCGAGCCGCTCGGGATAACTAATGTATGCATCGTAATAGGTCGCCGTGCAGACAATGGCCTCGTGGAGTTGAGGTCGGAACGCCAGGGAAGCCCGGCGAGAACTGAAACTGTGCCTCGGGAGCGGGTTTTGACGACCGGCAAACTGGTCGTAGAAGGATAATCCTATTTTGAATGTTAAGGCCCCCCTGTCATGGGGTGGCACTCTGAAACCGAGAAACTTTCCCAAGGCGGAAAGCAGGCCGGCGGTCCAGCTGAATATAGGAATGGTTGTGGGGAGAGGCCGCACATAATGCGGAGCATTCTTCAGAAGGCGAGTTCGCTCCTGCAAGGATTCTTTGACCAAGCGGAATTCTCTGTTCTCAAGATAACGGAGCCCGCCGTGGATAACGCGGGTTGAGGCAGAACTGGTCCCGGAACAGAAATCAGACTTTTCCACGAGTAGTGCATCCACCCCTTGAAGGGCCAGTTCGCGAAGGAGTCCGACGCCATTGATGCCACCCCCTATGATCAGGGCCGACACCTCCTGCCGGCGGCTCACGACCTCAAGCTGCTCCTTTCGGTTCATGCTGGGGACTCCTCTGTAATTACATTCTTCATAAGTGTTGCTCCCTTTGGCGCGCTTACAACCCTTTGTGCACTCAAGTTGCCAAGTTTATCGCAAAAGAGACGGTCCCAGCTTGGCCGCACATCTCATATCTGTGGGAAGACTTTTGCACAGGTAACGCATCTTTGCACATTGGGCTACGGTAGGTAGTAACTTCCTGGAAAGTCGCCCACAACCAAAAACAAATTCGGACTTTATTACCACCGAAAGATTAAAAAGGCATCAGAGGGCTAAAGTTTCACCGGGGACCGTCGATAGGACAGTTGTAGTCTTTAGGAGGCAGTATATGCGAGTTGATGGCCCTCTTTCGGTTCCCGAAAATCTGCAACCTGATAAGGTTGCGCGCTCAGGGTCGCCGACCCAGCAGAGCCGCCCCGGCCTGGTCGGTACAAACCAGGACCAGGCGCGACTGTCTGTTGATAACGGAACGATTCAACAATTGAAATCTAACCTTTCCCAAGTGCCAGAGGTTCGGCAAGAGCGCGTGGACGCTCTTCGCCAAGCGTTGAGCGATGGCAGTTATCAAGTTTCGGATCAGCAATTGAGCGACGCCATTGGATCAGACCTGCTGACAGGGCAACTTCGACTGACCTAGGGGATAGGAGGGAGGAGTCATGGACGACCTGGCTCCTGCCCCAGCACAGCGGACCTCCGATGACGGAGGGCGGACACGGGAACAAGACTTCACGGCGCGGAAGAAGGCTATGAAGAAGGTGCAGCCCGCGCCTGCCCAAAAGCAAGATCCAGGCCCTGACTTGGTACCCGAGCCTGAAATGGACCACCAAATCGACGTTTTGGCTTAGATATGAAACGTGAAGTGCAGCAATACCTGGAATTGCTCGAGCGGCGTTTGGCGACCCTTCGGATGCTCGCCGCTGACCTTGACGAGAGCCGTTCCGCTTACGTCACGCTCGACTTGCGATCGATGCACGACCACATCTCGCGCCAAGAGAACCTTTGTACGGAAATTCGCCTGCTTGACACCGAGCTGCAAACAATGAAAGAGGAACTTAGAGGCTTGGCCGCCACGGGCGAATTGCCCTCCACGCTCACTGAACTCGAGGCGCAGTTTGATCCCATGTCGGCGCGCCAGCTTCATTTGCTTCTCGGCGGACTCAAAGCCATTCAGGCCGACGTGCGCAGACTTAGCCGAGTCCATTCGGAACTGCTCCGGCGTTCCCGGCGAACCGTAAACGTCTTGCTGAATTTCCTGGCGCACTATTCGGGCACGTACCCGCTCCCCTTTACTCGGTCCAAGGGGATGCCATTCGTCTCGATGGGGAAATAGATTATGTCGAGTCTATTCGGTACCATGTCCGTCGCCCTCCAATCCCTGCTGACACAACAAGGGGCCATGGAGGTGGTCGCCAACAACATCGCCAACGCCAACACACCGGGCTATTCGCGTGAAGTGCCGATCCTGGAGGAGAGCCCTCCCATCCTCAGTGGGAATACCATGGTGGGCACCGGCGTGACACTTCAGAGCGTGCAAAGCGTGCGCGACAATATCCTGGATCTCCGTATCGACCAGGAAACCTCCCAGCAATCCAGCCTGAATTCCTACGTGGATTCGATGAACCAGGTGCAAGCCCTTTTCAACGAGACCCAGGGTACCGGCCTCCAGACCGATTTGAGCAATTTCTTCAATAGTTTTCAGTCCCTCGCCACCGACCCGACAAGTTCCTCCCTGCGCCAGGCGGTGATTATTGCTGGTCAAGACCTTGCGGGCGCTTTCAGCCAAACCAGCGATAATCTGTCGACCATCCAACAGGGTCTGGACCAATCGGTGGTGCAGACCGTTCAGCAAGTTAACCAGCTCACCGCCCAAGTGGCCAACCTGAATCAGCAAATACAGATGGTTTCCAATTCCGGGGATAACCCTGGCTCGCTTGAGGATCAGCGCGACGAAGCCCTGACGAACCTCTCCAACCTGATCGACACGGCGGTGGTTTATTCCAATAACGGGACCGTGTCCGTGACCACCACCAATGGCGCGCTCCTTGTATCCGGCAATCAAAGTGACGCATTGACCACTCAAATCAACAGTGCCACGGGAATGAACGACGTGTATGCCCAGGGAACCGACATCACTTCCACCATCGCCGGCGGTCAGCTCCAAGGTCTTATCAGTGCCCGCGATGGCAGCATTCCCTCGGCGCAATCTTCCCTCGACAATCTGGCCGCCGGTCTGATCTCGGCCGTGAACAAGCAACAAAATGCCGGTTACGACCTGAATGGCGCGCAAGGTACGGATTTCTTCACGCCCTTTACGCCCCCTACCCCAGGTTCCAATGCCGGCGCTGCCGCCACCATGACTGTGGCGCTCACCAATCCTGACCAAGTCGCCGCCAGTTCCGATGGCACCCAAGGAGACAACGGCAACGCCACGGCGTTGGCCAACCTCCAGAATGCCTCGATCGTTTCCGGCCAAACGGCGGGAGATTATTATTCCAATCTGATTGACCAGGTGGGCAACGACGTTTCCAACGCCACCTCGGAGCAGGAAGCGGTCGGTCTGGTCTTGCAGCAGCTTACCAACCAGCAGCAGTCTATTTCCGGGGTCTCCCTGGACGAGGAAGCCACCAACTTAATCATCTACCAGCAAGCTTACGAAGCCGCCGCGCGGGTCATCTCCACCGTCGATGAACTCAACGAGGCGACCATCGATATGTTTACACCGAGCTAACATGGGCATACGCGTCAATCCCGATATGTACAGCGTGATCCTGAATGGATTGCAGACGAATGCGCAACAAGAGGATCAAGCCTTGCAGCAGGTATCGTCCGGGCAAAAGCTGAATTCCCTTTCCGACGACCCTGCCGCGGCAGCCTCCTTGGTGAACCTTCGAATGCAGTCAAGCTCCGATACCCAATACTTGCAAAATATTTCGTCCTTGACGGGGTCCTTGAATGTGGCGGACTCGGCGTTGAGTTCCGTCGTGGAGGCATTGACGAGCGCGCAATCCGTGGGGGTGGAGGGAGCGAATTCGGCCCTCAACACCTCCAACCGGCAAGCCCTTGCCCAGCAAATTCAAGGTATCCAGCAGGAAATACTGGGTCTGGCGAATACTTCTTATAATGGCGAGTATCTTTTTTCCGGTACGGCCACGACCACGCAACCCTACGTGGCGGACGCTTCCGCCGCTTCCGGCGTGACCTACAATGGAAACGATAGTACCAACAGCGTGGAGATTTCTGAGGGCCAGGCGATGCCCACCAGCCTGCCGGGCAGCCAGTTGTTTAGCAATGCTACCACCAACGTTTTTCAATCCCTCCAGGATCTGTACAACGCGCTGAACACCAACGGCAATATCAGCGGCGCCACCACGGAAGTCCAGAACGCTCTGAACTATGTGAGCACCCAGCAGACCTTCTACGGAAACTCCGTGGACCGGCTGAACAACGCCCAAACCTTCCTGACTCAGGAACAAACGCAATTGACCGAAACCGAGAGCAACACGTTGGACGTCAACATGGCTACTGCGGTTACCGACCTCACCCAGGCTGAAACCACCCAACAAGCATTGCGTGCAGGCCGGTGGACAGATCTCGCAGTTAAACCTGTTCGACTATTTGCCCACGCCGTAACCTTTCCCATCGGACCATCGGGTCATCCGGCCATTTGGTGATCGGGTAATTTGTGATTTGCCATTGGTGACTTTCGAGGCCAGCAACAGGATTTTACCCCAGAGGTCAGGGAGAACAGACGCAGATAAAGAGATTAGGTCAACAAGGAACTGTCGTCGCCGCCCGAACAAGCCGAAGTGCTTTTCTCGGTGCTCTCTATGCGTTCGGTGGCCAGCCTTTTCCTCGCGACGCGAGAATAAGTTGGAAATGAGTTTTGCAGAGCCGACAGAGTCTCTCCGCAACCTTCGCGTTGAGTCTTTCTGACCAAGAAGGACAAGATGCTCACAATGACATTCCCGAGGGTTCTTCCGCAACCTGTTCATAAATGTGACGCTCTGGCTTGGTTCTTTTTTTGTGGCTTGTTTCCTAACGTACATGTTACGTTAGGAATAAGGAGACCCTGAACATGCCCCCATCTCTGGACGTCCTCGAGAGCCAACGTGCCGAGTTGCTCCGCCAGATCGCACAGCTCGGTGACCTCCGCAGTGGCTCGATCACGAGTATTACTGCCCGCTGCGGCAAGCCCCACTGTCATTGTCATCAGCCGAACCATCCCGGCCATGGCCCCAACTTCCGCCTGACCCACAAGGTGCAGGGCAAGACGGTGAGCGAAACCTTCCCCCGTCCGGCGGCCCGGCGCCAAGCGGAACGTCAGATTGCCGAGTTTCGCAAGTTTCAACAACTGAGCCGAGCTTTCCTGGAGGTGAACGAAAAGATTTGTCGCCAGCGTCCCTTGCCGCCGGAGACGGAAGGGGCGGAGCAGGAAAAAAAACGGCGCAAGCCATTCAGCGGGAAGTGGCGCAAGAAGTAGAGTCGCTGCTGGCGGTCATCTTGGCCGGACGACGCAAGTCCGGCCGGCTGGATTTGGAAGCCGTGGAGATGGCCACGCGCGCGGCCTTGCACCGGGCGGGGGCGGCGGTGCTGGAGGAGTTGCTGGCCGCCCCGGACGAGTATCCTCGGCAAGTTCCTTGTGGCTGCGGCCGGTCGGCGCACTACCACGAGAGCCGTCCCAAGCAACTGCTCACCGTGCTGGGGCGGGTGGAGACGGAGCGTCCCTACTATGTCTGCCCGGCCTGCCACCAGGGGCAGAGTCCGCGCGATCAAGAGTTGGATGTGGAAGGCACGGAATATTCTCCTGGGGTGCGGCGGATGATGGCGGTGGTGGGCAGCGAGACCTCCTTTGAGCAAGGGCGGGAACAACTGCGAACTGCTGGCCGGATTGCCGGTGACGACCAAGGCCGTGGAACGCCACGCGGAAGCTCTGGGCGCCGAGATGGCCGCCCAGGAGCAAGCCGCCATCCAGCAGGGCCTGCAACTGCCCCTGCCCCCAGTGGGGGGACCGGCGATTCCGGTGCTCTATGTCGAGATGGACGGGACGGGAGTGCCGGTGGTGAGCGCGGAAACCGTGGGGCGAGCCGGGAAACAGACGGCGCAGGCGCGCACGCGGGAAGTGAAACTGGGGTGCGTCTTCACGCAGACGACGGTGGATGCCCGCGGCCGACCGAGGCGCGAGGAGGGCTCGAGCACCTACACGGGAGGCATCGAAACGGCGCGAGGCGTTTGGGCGGCGCCTCTGCTTCGAAGCCTATCAGCGGGGTTGGAACCGTGCCCAGAAGAAAGTGGTCATCGGCGACGGCGCCCCGTGGATTTGGAACCTGACCGCCGAGCATTTCCCCGGGGCGATTCAGATTGTGGATCTTTATCATGCCCGCCAGCACTTATGGGAACTGTCGGGCAAGCTCTGGCCGAGCGACGAGCGCCACCGCCGGAACTGGACCCGAAGACGGGAAAAACAGTTGGAGGGCGGGCGCATCGAATCCCTGCTGCGCAGCCTGCGCGCCCTCTCCTCCGCCACCCCCGAGGCGGCCGAACTCCTGCGCCACACGGCAGATTATTTTGCCGTCAATGCGCCCCGCATGCGCTACCCGGCGTTTCGGCGCCAGCATCTGTTTGTGGGCTCTGGGGTCGTCGAGGCCGGCTGCAAGACCCTGATCGGCAGTCGCCTGAAGCGCTCGGGTATGTTCTGGAGGGTCCGAGCGGCCAACTCCATCATCGCTCTTCGCTGCCATCGCTTGAGCGGCAAATTCGAGGATTACTGGGAGAACCGCCGTGTCCACGCCGCCTGACTCTCACAGATTTGTCGCGCACCCTGCCAACAATGAGTGTCATTGAGAAAAACCTGCTAAAAACAACCGGACCAACATAAGTAATTTCAATCGCGACGGAACAATGGTCAGGGATACTATATGGCTTCTTGATCAAGGTCCTATACTAAGTGTGCGTGGTGCTTCACGCCAACGGTATGTCAGACTTGCACATTTCGAGGCCCCCTTCCACGACGGGAGCCGAGGAAGTGCTTCTCAGTGCGGGCATAAGCTGGGCGCGGAGAGCCGGACCCATACGCGCATGGTTGATGCCATTTTGCTGGTCGGTGCTGGGCATAGCATTGATTACCTGGCTGGCGTTCCGCATAGGGTTGAATATACTGACGGGTGGCTTTCTCTATCTCATTGTGGTGGTACTAGCATCAGCCTCTGGGGGATTCTGGAGTGGCACGCTGACCTCTCTTGTGGCCGCTGCGTGTATGGACTTTTTCTTTCTGCCCCCTATTTTCCACTTCGACATAGACGATCCCATGGATTAGGTGTCCCTGGGCACCTTTGAGTTTACAGCTTTGGTCATCACCCTCCTTCAAGAACGGGCGCAACTCAAGGCAGCGGAGGCCGCGGCGGCACGGCAAGGAAGCGAAAGACTCTTCAAAGCAGCCAGAGGGATTCTCGTCCTCGACAAAACTGGTGTACTGGGCAATCGAATCGCGTCTTTGATTCGCGAAGAATTCGACCTTCGTGGAGTCGCGTTATTTGACGCGCCCACAGCGGGTTTCTTCGTGAGCGGGGATTGCCCACCCAAAACAGAACAGGGGGTTCGCCACGCATATTTTCAGAATTCGGACACCTTCGATTCGGACACTCAAACCCGGTTCTGTGCATTGCGCGCGGGGGCAACGCCCGTGGGGGGCTTGGCATTACGTGGGACCATGATGCCCGGCGTTGTGGCTCAGGCGATCGCCTCGCTATGCGCAATTACTCTCGAAAGGGCCCGATCCTTAGAAAAGGAGGCGCACGCCGAGGCGGCCCGGCAGGCCGTGCAGCTTCGCTCCGCCGTTGTCGAAGCTTTGGCGCACCAAATTTAAACCCCTCTCTGCGTCATCCAAGCGGCAAGTTCGGGGCTGCCGGCTCTGGGAGAGCTTTCCGAGACGCAAGCCGAACTGGTTACTTCGATCGATGAACAATCTACAAAGCTAAATGATCTGGTTTCACGCCTTCTCGGTACTGCTGACCTGGAGACCGCTCAAATCGAGCCACATCTTGCGCCCGCCCTGCTTTCTGATTTGGTGAAAGCGGCTATAAGCAGCCTCGAGGATCAAGCCCAGCACGCGCGATTCCAGGTGTCAGTCGAGAGCAAAGAAGCTCCCGCCTTAGCGGATGGCAAGCTCATGGTCATTGTGTTCGAGCAACTCGTCGATAATGCCGTGAAGTATTCCATCCCGAGGTCGCCCATCACGGTCACGGTTACTATGGACTCTAAGGAAATCAAAGTGCGCATGCATAATCAGGGAAGGGTGATCGCACCCGCTGACCGGGATCGCATTTTTGAGAGATTTTACCGGACGGCAGAAGCACGCCAGGGACCCGAGGGGACTGGGTTGGGACTTTCCATCGCCAAGAGAATTGTTGAGGCACACCATGGCCGCATCTGGGCGGAGAGTGGAACGGCGGAAGGAACGATTCTTAGTATCGTTCTGCCAGGGGCGCTCGGGGATTGATCAGGAATACCCCAAAGTGCAGGTTACTTCCCTGCCGTTTGATCATTCCGCCCCTTCGGACCGCCGTTTCTGACTTCACGGATAGCCGCTTTATGCCTGCTACGCTCAGGAGATTTCGCGCAGGGACGTGGCCCATGCGCGCGCAGCCTGCAAGTTTACCCGTATATTTTTCAGGCGAGCCTTTTCCGCCAGCAGCGAAAACTGAAGTGTTTCTATGGCGCTCCGAAGGGCCTTCAGGTTGTCTCTATACTTCAAGACCTCTTCCACATCTTCCGGCGCTTGTGTGGAGGATCCGGACTCCGCCGCGAGATACTTGGCAACTTGTTTGAGCCGAAGGTCAACTCTTCCCAGTCGGTGAACTGCCCCGCCGGACTCGACCACCTTCGCGCGGCTTTGAGCAGCCTGTTCAATAAACTCTTGGAATTCACGATTCGCGATCCGAATGATGTCCAGCAGGTCTTTGTTCATTGATCTATCCTGGATGAACCACGAATGCCCACCAATACTCATAGATCGGCAGGGGGCTTACAGGTCTTTAGTCTTAGGGCGGCAAGGCTACCGAGGGGAAGGTGCCTACCCGCATCCTGGAGGCGCCATAAAGTCGCTTTTGTTCTCAAGTTTCTGCCTTACTAAGGGTGACCGTCAGGTCATTGTGGAGAAAATTCGGGGATAGGATTCTTTTCCTGGACGTTTTGTCCACACATAAGCCCGCGACATTCGATCATCGCGATGTGGGTCGGGAACAGGGTGAGCTAACGCTGCTCACCCTGCCCGTATTTGGACAAAACGTCGTTACTACCTCTCGCACCTTCCTAGCCATGCCAAAGCGACTATCGGTGCGACGCAACCGCATTGACGAATTCCAGTCCATTCGGAGTTCCCAAGCCGGTCACATCGTCCCATCCCGGCTTCGTATACAGAGAGCTGTCTGTGCCGAAGGACAGGACGAACCAGCCGACGCCCTCATAATCGAAAATGGCGCTCACGAATGGCTTCGGAGTTTCAGGCAATACGAGTTGGTACGCGCTTTCGTAGTAAGTTCGGTGGCCGACCGTGATGGTTCCACTGGCGTTAAAGGGTGAACTGACCGGAACGATATCGCTGATGGCACTAGGAGGCAAGTCGTAGATCGAACGTGCGGCCTGACCCAGTGAGTGTCCTGATTTCTGGTCGGCGATGGCCCAGAGTGCGGAAAACATTGGGCAAGACAAGCTGGTACCGCCCACAGGCGTAACATAGATCTCGCTCGAATTTATACCGAAGCAACTACTGCCCGCGCACAAAACCTCCACACCGGTATCGGGGTCAGCCAAGTAAGAGATGTCCGGGAGCAAGCGGTATCTCCCGGGCAAACCACTTTGGAAGGCCGGTTTGCGAAAAACGGCACTCGTGCCGCCACCCGCGCCCCATTCGAAGCCCAACCCGTCAGCAGCCGAGCTGTCCGGCGGAACAACCGGCACACTGTATCCATTCTGGTCCGGGGGATTGGCAATCAAGGTGAGGTTGTTGCCCCAGCCCGTCTGGAAAGCACCCTTATTCTGATTGAGGAACAAACTGGTGCCACCGATGGCCGTCGAGTAGGGCGAACTGGCGGGATAGGTAACGTCGGTGTATCCCTCGGCAGCGTAATAGTCGCCGGAATCTCCCGACGAAAAGTTCACCGCAATACCATGGGCGGCTGCCACCAGAAGGACGCCGTCAATGGGACCATCACCGGGAACGCCGAGGTTGGATTCCGGGCCCCCCCAACTATTGGAAATGACATTGCCTAACCCGTGGAAAACCGCGTAGAGAATGGCTGCCCCCAAATCATCGTTGTTCTCCGAGACGGCCTCCACCAGAGCGATACTCGCGCCGGGAGCCACGGAGTGCGCCGTTTCCACGTCGAGCGAGGTTTCGGTGGCCCAACCCTGACATAGCGCCGGAGTTGTCCCCGAACTCGCCGCGCAACTCTCGCCGAGTTGATAAATGGTCAGATTAAGCGCAGCCAATCCGTAGAAGTCGGAGAAGGTGGTTGCGTCGGGGGTAATCGTGGGGGATCCGTACGCGTCAACGATCACCACCGTCTGGTCTCTGCCGTTAAGTCCGGAGCTGTAAAGGCTGTTCAGGTTGTAGGCAGTATACAAATCGCTGGGTTGGTAGCCGCAAGGCCATAATGTGCCGGGGGTGGTATTCGTGATGGGAGCCCCATACGCGTTGCCAAAATATGTCGCCTTCGGGCTGCTGCCATCCGTGCTGAAGTTCTCAGTCTCGGTCCCCTCGAGACAATAGGGAGAGAAGAACGCTCCATTGGGGGCAGCCGAAAGCGGAACCGCCGCGAAGGGTTTGCCGGTTTCAGGGTTCACGGGACGCAAAACTTGCGGCTGCATGCGATAGTCCGACAATCCTCCCACTCGTGACACCACCGCGCCGGCCGGTCCTTCCATAATGGGATCGGCGGTATTGGCACGGTAGATTTGCCCACGCACGTCGAACCGGTGGATTTGTACGCTCAAGGCGCTCTGAACGTCCGCAATGCTCCCTTGGGCTTTCACATACATATTCCGGTCGCCCACGGAGGTAGCATTCAGGTTGTGCGCCGCAAGGAATCCCTTGACCACTGCGACATCTTCCGCCGTGGGTGCAAAGCTCGAATTGAACTGGTCCGCCGTCAGCCAGTTCCGGTAATTCGCGGAGCTGGGATCGTACTGCTGCTCCACCAATTCCCGGAGCGAATCGGCATTGTGCAACTGTAGCCACATATAAATCGTGATCTGCTTCGATGATTGTTCAGCACCAAGATCTTTTGCCGTCGAGACAAAACCATATTTGCTATTGGCGATGGTGTACCGAGTGTTGTCCTGCGCGAACAAGGTGGATGTTGCTGCCATGCAAAATAATAAAGTCGACACGAATACCCAACGGAGTTTGCCGAGTCTCATGGAAGCTCTCCTCATTTTCTTAATTTCCCGCGACACAAAAAGTGCCGCTCATCAACCATAATGTTGTTGGATAGGCCTAAACCCCTTGAATTCTGTTCCTCGCTGCCGCCTTTGTCAAGGCGGGTTTGGCAAGAAATTCCAGTGCCGGTCCAACTTTTTGCGATGAATCGCCTAAGCCCGATGGGAACGCAACAGGTTCCTGGTGCCCCGAGTCAGAAGTTCGCTGATGACCTAGGCCGCGGAGGGGTCGAAAGAACGTGAGCCGTGGGTCTGGAGTTTCTACATTTCCGACGAGAGGACTTTCCTTTGGAGCGAACACACGCTCCTGTCTTCCCGAGCCCGTTTTTTGGCCGAAGGACCCCGGGAGTTTGCTCCTCCCGATGCCCCACGAACAACGGCCAGGGTCCTTCGGCCCGACACCCCGACGCGGCCCCATCATTCCCCGCGGAGCGAAGCTTTGGAGTGCGTGCAGCTCGCTGCCGCTTTCCTTCCCGCAAGCTTGCTTGCGGGGGTTTCACCCGTAAGCATAATTTCCCGCCAGCAAACAGGCATTTGTAGCGCCGACCTTTAGGTCGGCATGTGCTGAACTAAAGTTCAGCGCTACACACCCACCAGCAAGCTGGCTGGCGAAAAAGCGGCAGCGAGCTGCACGCACTCCAAAGCTTCGCTCCGTACACCGTGCCGTTGGACCCAAAATGCAGAAATTCCCGGCCCACGGCGTCAGCCGTGGGCTACGTTCTTTTCGCCCCTGACGGGGCTGCGGAAGCAGTTGTAGCGCGAACCTGTTCTGTAGGTCCGCGGCTCATTCTCTACGGGCAAGGAAAAGCCGCGGACCTACAGAACAGGTCCACACTTCTTCCAAGCCGGTGCCGTGAAATTCCGGGTCAGTTTTTCCCCGCCAGCGGCTTGGCGATGTCGTCGAGCAGATCGGGTTTCCCCTCCACGCGCACCAAGTGGGGGTACCGTTCACCGCCGTGATAGTTGACCGAGCAGGTCTTGTAGTAATCGTCGTTCAGAACCAGGAAGCGGATGGGCTCATCATTTTTCGTGCTGGCTTTCAGTGCGTCGTGGAGCAACTCCGGCGTGTAGGCGCGATCGTTGATGGCCACCACCCGCATTCCCGGCGTGATTCCCGCCAAATAAGCCGGTCCGCCGACCAACGAATCCTGAACGGTCCCGTCCGCTCCCAATGCGCAAGCCCAGGGAGTAAAGGGCGTTCAAGGCCCCCTGCGAATCGTCCGCCCCCTTGGAGATTCCGGCGGCTTGTCGGTGTAATCCACTTTCCATCCGCCCGCCTCAATCCCACCCACGGGGGCTTGTGGGGAAGTTGAGGTCAAGCGGTCATGGAAGTATCCCGCCCAGTCGTAGGGCGCAACCGCCTGCAAGGCCCGGACGAGCTCGTCAAAGGTATAAGGTTTCAGTTCGCGGACCCTGGTTGGGGCCGCCATAAAACGCCCGGGCGAAATCCTCGAAGGATTTCTGCCCGTGGGTCTGGTCGTGAATGAGGGTCGCGACCTCCAGCCAGAGCAGATCACCTTCGGGATAATAGTCAACGCTGCGCCGCCAATTCACCCAGCCGCCGCGGCCGAAGGATTGGCCGGGGACGGCGTCCGCAGTGTCCTGGAGAGGCCGCCAGGTGCGGCCCGGGCGCCCCGGACCCATGTCCGCGGCCGTCGTCGCCAAGTCTTCACGATACTGCTCGGGAGTCCACAAACCGCTGCGAGCCGCGAGCAAGGGACCCAGGTAAGACGTAAGCCCCTCGTAAACCCAGAGCAGATCGGTTTTCATCGGCGCTTCGTAGTAGGGCGCGCTCAGATCGGCGGGGCGGCGGAATTTCCCGTTCCAGGAATGGACGAATTCGTGCCCGAGCAGGCCCGCCACCTCGCGTCTTCCTTCCGGCGTCAGCAGGCTTCGCTCCCCGATGCGGCTGTCGTTGCACTCGTGGTGTTCGAGGCCGAAATGCGCCACGTGGTCGCTCAAAGTGAGCAGGAAGTGGTAGTCGCGATAATGGCGCGCGCCAAAAAGCTTTCCGGTTTCCGCCACCATGTTGGTGAAGCCCTTCTGCATCTCGGGAGTCATCTCGAGCGCCGCCGCGCTGTCGGCCACCAAGTCAATTTCGTGATGGATCGGTTCATTGGGGGGCGTGATATCCACCGCGCGGTAGTACTCGCCGGCGATGACGGGCGAATCCACCAAGCTGTTGAGTGAGACGGGCTTGAAAGTCACCTCGTCGCCCGCCGCGTTCTCCACGGGCAAGGGCGTCCCGAATTTCCAGCCGGAGGGCAAGCGCAGCGTGGGGTTGAAGGTGATATTCTCCGCCGGAATCCCCGCGGGATAAAGTACGTTTTGGTTCCAACTGACAATCACCAGTTTGTCGGTGGCGGAACCGCCCGCGCTAAAAGCCCCACTGCTGGGCTCGAGGTAGTCAAACGCAACGTCCAAGCGTTCCACCCCCGAGGGCACGTCCAGATGGAAGGTAAATACGTCGAGCAGGTCGCGCCTCCAGGGAAGGGTCTTGCCGTTGGCCGAGAACGTGAGCCCCGCCACGTTGCCCACGGGACCCGAGGGCGTATGTTCGCCGGGAATCCATTTGGGGTAATAAAGCGTGAGGGGTCCGGGCTTCACCGGCATGACCATGCGGGTGTGAAGGATCTTCTCCGGCGCCTGGGTGGCATCGACGGTCAAATTGATCGTCACGGAAGACTGGGCGAGCGAGGAAGCCACGCCCAATACCACGAGCTCAAGCAAGAGGATGGGTAAACGAGCACGGATGGAATTCATCAAGATGTCCTTTAGTGGGAGGATCACGACCACAAGCCGGGCTGGCAAAGCCGAAAAGAGAAAGACGGAAGATGGCAGCGTGGAATTTCCGCTTGCCCCAACGGAGATGCTACTCCCGGCACATGCCGGCGTCAACGCCAGTCGAGAAAACCGGGCATGGGCGGCTCTTC
>CAWGTQ010000056.1:0-80410 GCA_963825395.1 uncultured Acidobacteriota bacterium
TCGACGCGGCGGGTGTGGAAGCCCAGCGTGAAATTATTACTGGTGGCGGGGGCCCCCATGCTTCTGGCCACGATGTCCATTTTACCGCCCACCGGCGCTTTGGCGAGGACGCCCAATGCCATGCCGGATGCATCCACACTTCCCGCGGGAACAATCTTGTATTTGCATCTTCAGACCGCCGTTAGCACCAAGACTTCCAAGCAAGGGCAGGCAGTCGCGGCGAGTCTGGCACGGGAAGTGGGTGTCGAAGGTGGAATTGCCATTCCTTTTGGTTCGACATTAAGGGGCACGATTGAGAAGTGTACTCAGCCCACCGCTTCCGATCAGCGTGCGGAACTTCTTTTGAGCTTCGTCCAACTTACCATTCCGGGCGAAGGCACCTTTCCCGTGAAAGGACACTTGAGTGGGGTCAGCAACGCGCGGGAAACTCTGCTAGCGGATGGAACCATCGTCGGAGTGCTCGAATCGGAGACGCCAGCATCGCTGCTCAGCGGAGTCCTGCAAAAGCTGGGCCAAATCGATTCCACCATCAACGATCAAATCCAGAAGCAAAAGATCGGCCAGGTTAATACGGCGATCGAATTTCCGGTTGGGACCGACATTCAATTCACCCTCACCGAACCGCTGAGTTTGAAAACGCCTTGTCCCATCCGCCGGCCCTGGCCAACTTCCCGCCAGCTTGCGCGCTTCCGTGGCAAACGTTCTGGCAGACGCGCCCAAACGCGCGGCGAGCAAAGATAACCGGCCGGGAGATCCCATCAACCTGGTGTTCGTCGGCACAGCGCAAGAAATTGAGCAGGCGTTCCGCCAAGCCGGCTGGACCGAACCGAAGAAAAAGAATCAACAATCAATTTGGAAAACTGCCCAGGCGGTTATTAACGACGATGGCTACAACGCTGCTCCCGTCTCCGACCTCTACCTGTTCGGACGGAAGGAGGATCTGGCCTTCGAGAAGACGCTCAACACCTTCAACAAGCGCCACCACCTGCGACTGTGGCAGACGTCGACGAGCGCACCCGACGGCCGCCCCATCTGGCTGGCCGCGGCCACGCACGACGTGGGCATCGACGTTCACCCCGGGGTGATTTCGCACGCCACCGATTCCGATCTCGATGACGAGCGCTCACAAGTGGGGTTCGACCTTTACCTGGGCGGCGCCGTCCAGGCCGCCGAACTCATCGCCCCTCCCAACCCGCTCAGTAGCGGAATGACGGCCACCGGCGGAGCATGGCAGACGGATGGCAGATTATTCGTCATTGACCTGAAAGGTGGGGCGGCCTCCGGTACGTAAACGCGTTTCGATCATCCGAAGGGGCCTAGCGCGGACCTGGTGTGTAGGTCCGCGGCTCGTTCGCTATAGGCGAGGAAAAGCCGCGGACCTACACACCAGGTCCGCGCTACCACTCTACTGCGATCCCCCGCCTTTTTGCGCGTCGATCCACCCGTTCATATGTGTCTCCAGCACATCCAAGGGCAACGGTCCATCGCCGAGCAGGGCATCGTGGAAAGCGCGCAAGTCGAAGCGGCCGCCGAGTTGCTGCCGGGCGCGCTCACGCAGCTCGATAATCTTCATTTGCCCGAGCTTATAGGCTAAGGCCTGTCCCGGCCAAGCGATGTAGCGGTCCACTTCCGTTTCGATATTCGGCTCGTCCATCGCGGTATGTTGGCGGAAGAAGTCCACCATCTGCTGGCGCGACCAGTGTTTGGCGTGCACACCCGTATCCACCACCAGGCGGACGGAGCGCCACATTTCGTTTTCCAATCGCCCGTATTCACTATAGGGGTCCTGGTAGAACCCCACTTCCTTTCCCAGGCGCTCCGCGTAGAACGCCCAACCCTCGGAGTAAGCGTTATAAGAGGCAAATCGGCGGAAAGCGGGCAGGTCCGATTGCTCCTGAGCGATAGAGAATTGCAGATGGTGCCCGGGGATGCCCTCGTGGTAAGCGATGGCTTCCACGTTGAGGAGCAGACGATGGCGCGGATCGTATTCATTAACGTTGATGCGCCCGGGGCGCGAGCCATCACCGGCGCCGATCGAATAATCAGCAGGGACCGCATTCGGTGCGCGGAATGCTTCCATGGGTACCACGTCCAGTTTGTTCTTGGGCAAACGGCCGAACAATTGCGGAAGCTTGGCGTACATTTGATCCGCGTAATGCTTGTATAAACCGAGAAGCTGCTCACCCGACCTCGCGTAGAGCTGCGGGTCCTTTCGAATGTGCTCATTGAAACCCGGCAAATCGTCGTAACCCTGCTGGTGCGCGAGCTTCAGCATTTCCGCTTCGATCTCCGCCACCTGCTTGAGCCCCAACTGGTGAATTGTCTCTGGACTCATATCCGTGGTGGTCATTAGTTTCACGTCGAAGCGATAGCGGGCGTCACCGTCAGGCAGCGCCCAGACGCCATATTCGGTCCGACCGTACGGCGCGTATTCGGTATGCAAGAACTCGGCCAACCGCGCATAAGCGGGCGTCACCTCCTGCCTGACGGCGGCAAGCACCGCGTCGCGCAAAGCTTTTTGTTCAGCTTCGGCAATGCCGGCGGGAAAGTTGCGGACAGGCTGGGTGAACGGGCTGTCTTCCGCAGACTTTCCGGCGATGTCCTGCGCCTCCAGGGTGGACTTCTCCAAAAGGTAACGGGGTGGAACCAGATGCTCGCGCCGCCCGGCCCGCATGTTCGCGGTGACTTGCGCAAAAACGCGGGGGATTTGATGCAAGCGGGCAATGTAGTCCTGATAGTCTTTCACGGAGCGGAAGGTTGTGTCAGAGGGCAAGCTGGCAATTCTCAGGTGCACGCCATTCATTTGATCGACGGGCATTTCCCAGTCCTTGAACCGCTCACCCTCAATTTGCTCGCGCAGACTGCGGATCATCAGGATCCGGCTCAAGCGTTCCTGCTCCGGGAAGCCCGCAGTGTCGATGGACTCGAAAATCTGGAGCGCCTGCCGCGCATGCTGAACTTCCCCGGCGAAAAATTCCGGCGAATAATCGCTGAGGCGGTTGTTATATCGATTGTCGCCGACCGCCGTGGCAAGCTCGGGATAGGTGCGCAGTTGGTATTCCCACTCCTCCTCGAGCGCCGCCTTCAGGTGCGCCCGGCGCGCCGCCGTGGAGTTTTCATCCGGAGCCTGCGCCACTATGGCGACCACACACGATACTGCCACCAGCACGGATAGAAGCCAATTCATGCAGTCCCCCCTCCTCGCTTCAGATTCATTCCTGGCCATCCTTCACAAATTCACGGCAATCTTGAGCAATCCTCTAATCGCCGTGGAGTTTGTTTTCCAATCCACTGCGTATCGCTCGCCGAACATACAAACTGCCTTCTCGCGGTCGATGCAGATGGATCATGGACTCGTCCTTCGGTGGAGGGCAATAATACCACCGGGCTGGAATAGGAAGGAGACTCGTTGGAACCTAAGAGGGCTGGCTGGCGAAGAGCGCAGCTCTGCCGGGCACACAGACACGGCTGAGATCAGGCCAGCCGATCACTCTCAAAAGGGTTCGCGCACCGAAAGGTGCTGCTGGTTAAGAATTACGTTCTGGCCCAAAGTGGGGTTTGTTGGTGGGCATGACCTGAGCCGATATAGCGCGCTACGACGCAGAGCTGCGCTCTGATGTGCCAGCCAGCCTTCTTGGCCCGAAGGGCTTCGCTGTGGACGGTTTGAAATGCGGCCCGCTGGCGCACCCGTCCGTTGTTATTGATGATAACTCGTACACGGACGGGGGCATTTAGGCCCTGTTGCGGTGTAACCGGCTGCGCTCAGTTACAGAGGCAGGCGCGGCGGCGGCGCGCCATCACCATCATCGCTAACAGCGCGGATCCCATGAGGAGCAGCGTGGAGGGCTCTGGAACGTTGCTCGTCGTTGTGGGCGCCGTCGAGACCACGACGTTATCGAGTAAATCACCTATGTCGCCCGGCGTATCGCTGGCAAACAGAAGGTAGCCGGGGGAGGTGAGCGTCACCAGATGATTGAGAACAATCCCGCCGGTATCGACCGTACTCCCTAACGTAAACTCCTGATCGTAGTTCCCGAAAGTCACGGTCGTGGAAGCGGTGTTTCCGCGCTGGCTTCCGATCAGGTCGAAGCTGAGCAGGTAACTGCCGGCCGCAAACTCCGTATTCGACTGGAGCTGCCCCTGCGGATTGCCGTAGGTGCCGTCCATGTCGATGCAGTTGCCGCTCTCCGGAGCAACACAAAGACTTGGGAAGTAACCCGGCCCCACAATGTCCACGTTCGTGCCGTTGATCGTGCTGAATGCACCAGCCGACGTTGCGCTGGGGCCTGCCGTCAACTCGTCAAAAGTCTCGTTGAGAATTGTTGAACCAAAGGAACTGCATGCAAACACCGTCATCAGCCCCATGAGCTGTAACGAACGTTTCACGGTTTGCGCGTCCAACGCGAATATCCGGTTCATTTGAAAACCTCCTCTCCTTTGTTTAACCTCGAGTGATCGCCTGGAAGGGCTCCGGGAGTAAAGACCCCTCACCCTACCTTGTCCCTCGGCCACCCTCTCCCCCCGGGAGAGAGTAAGACTTTCAGCGCGCGCTAGCGCGCCCAAAAACAACACCCGCCCTCTCTCGGGGAAGAGGGTGGCGGCCCTGCGCCGCCGGGTGAGGGGTCTTGTCCCCCACCCCACATCCCGGAACTGCCAAACTGCTTCTGCCGCCCCGGCAGAGCCGAGGGGTCTCCCAATGAACTAACCAGTAACGGTGAGCCCTGCATTACGTCTCGTCTTCGTCCATTTTGAAGAAAATTACCCTGTACGACTGCATTATTAGCAAAACATCAAGAGCCCTGTCAATGGTACCAAAGGGTAATAGGCCTGCCCCAAAGTGCCATGGCTCGAATTTCGGTGGAAAGCCGGCGGAGGGCGCGGCGGATGAGAATCCCTCAAGGCATGAGGCTGCTCACGCGCGAAGATGAAACGCGGGTGGCGCCGCCCCAGCCGTTTGGCGACCTAAATCGCCACTACAACTTCAAATCGGCCTACCAAATTTGTGAGAGGAGTTCCACTCAATAAAGCTGGCCTATTGTACAATGTGGTACAGGGCTTGGCACAGGTGGCCGTACCCATACAGATGGAGAGGAAGTGGGAAACATGGTCAAAACGGGAGCGGAGATCCTTTGGGAATGCCTGGAGCGGGAAGGCGTGAAGCACGTTTTTGGTTATCCGGGTGGGGCGATTCTTCCTGCCTATGACGCGTTGAAGCACAGCAAGATCCACCATGTGTTGGTGCGGCATGAGCAGGGGGCAACCCACATGGCCGACGGCTACGCGCGCGCCAGCGGACGCGTGGGGGTGGCGGTGGCGACCTCGGGCCCGGGAGCCACCAACATGGTTACGGGCATTGCGACGGCGATGATGGACTCCTCCCCGGTGGTTTGCATCACGGGGCAAGTGGGCAGCAAGCTGATCGGCTCCGATGCCTTTCAGGAAACGGACATCACCGGTGTAACCCTGCCCATCACCAAGCACAACTACCTGGTGACCCATGCAAGTGAACTGGCGCGCACGCTCCGCGAAGCCTTTTATGTGGCCGCGTCCGGCCGTCCCGGCCCTGTCCTGGTGGATATCACCAAAGACGCGCAGCAATCCTCGTGTGAATTCGATTGGGAAGCAGCGAAACCCCAATTGCCGGGATATCGCCCCGATCTGTCGCCCACTTCGGAAGATTACTCCAATGCCCTTAAAATGATTCAGGAAGCAAAGCGGCCGGTGATCCTCGCCGGGCACGGAATCCTCCTTTCCGGCGCCATGGCCGAGGTTCGCGAGTTCGCAGATCGCACGGGGATTCCCATCACGCTAACTTTGCTCGGCCTCGGGGCGTTCCCCGCATCCCACCCGCTGAACCTCGGCATGATGGGAATGCACGGCGAAGCTTGGGTGAACCACACCATTCAGGATGCCGACTTGCTGATCGCCCTGGGCATGCGCTTTGACGACCGGGTCACCGGCAACCTGAAGACTTACGCCCCCAAGGCGCGGAAAATCCAGGTGGAGATCGATCCCACGGAAATCAACAAGAACGTAAAAGTCGATGTCGCCCTCATCGGCGATCTGCGCAAGGTCCTGCGCGCCTTGCTGCCCCGCCTCCGGTCGATCGACTGCAGCGAGTGGCGAGGTTACATCGATGGTTTGAAAGGCGATGCCGCGGTGCGGGACATTCAGAACCTGCCGGACAGCGGGCACCTCTATGCTGCGCACGTCATCAATGACTTGTGGCAGGAAACCCGGGGCGGAGACACCGTGGTGGTCACCGACGTCGGCCAGCACCAGATGTGGGAAGCGCAATACTTCAAGCACGAGGCCCCTTTCTCTCTGATCACTTCCGGGGGCCTCGGCACCATGGGATTCGCGCTGCCCGCCGCCATTGGAGTCAAGGTGGCGCGCCCCGAGGCGGAGGTATGGGTGGTGGTCGGCGACGGCGGTTTCCAAATGACCATGGCCGAGCTGGCCACCTTGGTTCAGGAGAACTTGAAAATCCACATTGCGATCATTAACAATGGCTACCTGGGGATGGTGCGCCAGTGGCAGGAGTTTTTCTACGAACGCAACTACGAATCCACTCCGTTACTGAGCCCCAATTTTGCCAAGCTGGCGGATGCCTATGGAATCCGCAGCGCCGTGGTGACGAAGCGCTCGCAAGTGGTGCCCGCGGTGCAATCGGCGCGCCACCGCGAAGGGCCGATGCTGATTGATTTTCAAGTCGAGCAGGAAGATTCGGTCTATCCCATGGTCGCGGCCGGAGCCGCACTGCACGAAATGATCCGTCGCCCCAACCCGCTGGAAGAGACTGCCGAGGATGAATAGATCCATATGCTCAAAACATTTGTAGTGCATGTCGAAAACAAGCCCGGCGTCCTGACGCGGGTGGCATCGCTGTTCCGCCGCCGCGCCTTCAACATCGACTCGCTGACCGTGGGGCGCACGGAAAAACCGGAAGTCTCCCGCATGACCATAACCGTTGATGCGGACCAGGACCAGGCACGCCGGATTGAAGCGAGCCTTTACAAGTTGGTGAACGTCCTCCTGGTGGAAGACATCACCAACGAGCCCTCAATCACCCGCGACCTGGCCATGATCAAGGTGTCCGCGCAGCACGAACAGCGTTCCCATGTGCTTCAGTTGGTGAACATCTTTCGGGCACGCGTGGTCGACGTCGCGCCGGATTCACTCGTCATCGAAATCACCGGCGCCGAAGAGAAGATCAATCGCCTCCTGGATGTGCTGAGCCCGTTTGGGGTGTTGGAAATGGTGCGCACCGGCATTGTGGCCATGCGGAGGGGAAGCAAGCCTTCCACGGCCGCCCTCACGGCGGAAGATCTGGATGAAGTCACCGCCGAGACCGGAGATGATGAAGGCCAATCGGTGTAGCGCCGGCCGGTTGTTCGGGTCCGCTACTTTTGGCTGTCAAGTGGAGGGTAACATGAGGCTATCCCCCCAGCCGCCGGGGCCCAAGGGACATTTTCTGGTTGGCTCATTGCCGGAAATACAGAGGGATGAACTTGATTTTCTCATGCGGTTGATCCATGAATACGGCGATGTTGTCCGCCTGCGAGTTGTGAACCATCCCGTGTACCTCCTCAGTCACCCGCGTGACATTGAGACCGTCCTGGTCAGCAACAGCAACAATTTCATCAAGTCGGTTTTCCTGCGTGAGAGCAAAGCGCTATTTGGCGATGGTCTGCTCACCAGCGAAAGCAGCCTGTGGCAGCGGCAAAGGCGCGCGCTCCAACCGGCATTCCACCGCGATCACGTCCTCTCCTATACGCGAACCATGGCCGAATCAACGGCGCGAATGCTGGCCACCTGGCAGGACGGCGAGGAGCGCGACGTGCATCAGGACATGACGCGCCTGACCATGGATATTGTCGCCAAGGTTCTGTTCGGGGAAGAAATCAGCTCCGACGCCGAGCAAGCCTGCCAAGCCTTCGGGCTCTTCTTCAAGCAGTATGACGAACGCTTTGGCCTCTACCTGATTCCGGAGTGGGTCCCTACTCCCGAAAATATTCGCTATCGGCGGGCGATCAAGCGATTGGACGAGATTGTATTGAAAATAATCCGCCGGAAACGCGCCAACGACGATGGCCCATTGCCCGACGTCCTTTCCATCCTGCTGAGCGGTGCGCGATGGCAATGGCGCCGGCATGGAAGAGCGCCAACTGCGTGACGAGATGATGACGCTTCTCTTCACCGGCCACGAAACGACGGCGCTGGCGCTGGCGTGGACCTTCTACCTGCTGGGTCGGAATCCCGGCGCGGAACACAAACTCCAGACGGAAATCGATGCGGTTCTGGAAGGCCGCACGCCCACTTTTCAAGATCTGGCGCGCCTGCCGTTCCTGGAAATGGTTTTCAAGGAAACCCTGCGTCTCTATCCTCCCGCCTACGGCGTGGTGCGCGAGGCCCTGAATGACTGCGAAATTGGCGGATATCCTATCCCCAAGGGAGCCACCCTGGCCATGTTTCAGTGGTCGGTTCATCGCGACCCGCGATTCTTTGATCGTCCGGAAGAATTCTTCCCCGAGCGATGGGAAAATGATTACGCCAAGAGCCTGCCCCGCTGCGCTTATTTTCCTTTCGGGGCCGGGCCGCGCCTGTGCATCGGCAACACGTTCGCCCAGGCGGAGGTGCCTCTGTTACTCGCCGCCATCGTCCAGAAGTTTCAACTCAAGCTGGTGGCCGGGCACCGCGTGGCCACCGCCCCGTCGCTGACCCTCCGCCCCTTGAAGGGAATCCGGGTAACGCTCAAGAAGCGCTGAGGGGCGGAACGGTGGGATCCGTAGGTCGCCCTTTCAGGGCTCGGCACGGAAACAATCCTTTATCCCAGACCGTTGGCCCATAAGCGCCAACTTAAGGCCGTCCCGCGATTGCCGGAGAGTCGCCAGGCGCTGTCATTCTGAGCCCGTATTTTGGGCGAAGAACCCCCGCATTTCTCTTGACTCGCGCCTACACGAACTACCGGGGTCCTTCGCCCCGAGGAAGTGCCTCGGGGCTCAGGATGACAGCCTTCGAGGCTTCTTCAGCCCAACGATTTAAGTTAGCGCTTATGGGCCGTTGGCCGGGCTTTGATAGGTCGTGCCGTTGGGGCTTCGTCGCAAATCAGGACACGACCTCCGCTGGAGGGCGTGCGACATAAAAGTGAAAGCGAGAACCCCTCGGACGTAGCGCGGGCGTCCCGCCCGCGCTACAGGGTTTCCCGCCCGTTTCCAGGAAAGTCCAAAGTCTTTCACTTTTATGTCGCGCACCCTCCGCTGGGGCCCACGTCGGAATTTAGATCACAATATGATATAATTGGTAGGTATGAAACGCTCGGCACATACTGAGAGTTCGCCTCGCCTGCCCTCCGATGCGTTGCGGCGTTTGGCGTGGTTCCGCTACCGGCTGCGGTGTTTCGCCCGTTTCAGTGAGCGCGTCGCGCGGTCCTGTGAGATCACGCCGCAACAGCACCAGCTCCTGCTGGGAGTGGCCGGCTACACGGGCCGTGGCTGGGCCACCATCTCCGAACTCGCCGAGTTTTTACAGGGACGCCACAATGCCGTGGTGGGGCTGGTCCAACGCGCCTCCGAACGGGGGCTGGTTCGCAAGATTCAAGGCGAAAAGGATCGCCGCTACGTCAAAGTACACCTGACATCCAAGGGTTTTGCCATTCTCGAAAAGATTTCACGAGAGAATATCAGCGAGCTCCGGGCGCTCCAATTTGAAATCATGAAAACTCGCCAGTCCCGGCCACGCGATATTCCCGCTGCTCAGGGCACATAGCAAGCAGTGACAAATGACGAGTGACGAACAGTTGTAGCGAGGACCTGTTCTGTGGGTCCGCACCATCTTCCTTGTCCATAGGGGACGAGCGGCGGACCTACAGAACAGGTCCACATTACAACAGCCCACGATAACCGCCTGGGGCCGTCTTTCGGCACAATCCGAAAGGACAATCCATGACCTCGAACTTACCCGACAATTCCCGTTGGTTCCGAGAATTCGGCAAGGCCCTTGACCCCAGTATTCTGACCACCTCCGCTTACGCGATTCTGGTAGGGTTCATCGGCGGCCTGGTGGCGCAGGGCCTGCTGGAACTGATTTATCTCTTCACCAACATATTCTTTTATGGGAAATGGTCATTCACCGTAACCTACCCCGTGCATCACCATCTCGGTGCGTGGGTGATTCTGATCCCGGTCCTGGGGGGCCTGGCGGTGGGCGTCATGATCCACTTTTGGGAGCCGACGCTGAAAGGCCACGGCATTCCGGAAGCCATGGAGGCCGTGCTCATTGGCAAAAGCATGGTCCGCATGCGCGTGGGCATTCTCAAGCCTCTGGCCACGGCGTTCGCCATTGGCACCGGTGGCCCGTTTGGCGCGGAGGGTCCCATCATTCAGACCGGGGCGGCCTTCGGCTCAATTATCGCGCAGTTTACCCGCCTCACGCCTTACCAGCGACGCGTGTTGTTGGCTTCGGGTGCGGCCGCCGGCATGGCCGCCACGTTTGTCGCGCCTCTGGCGGGGATCCTGGTGGCCATCGAACTTCTGCTCTTCGAATTTCGCGCCCGCTCCTTCATCCCCGTGTCGATTTCCTCCGTCGTTGCCACCGCCGTAGCCGTACACTTCCGCGGTTGGGCGCCGCTGTTCCCCACGCCGGCGTTCTCCCTGGTCAGCATGCAGGAACTCTGGCTCTTTGCCCTGATGGGAATTGTCATGGGGCTGATCGCGATCGCCATGATCCGTGTGCTTTTCTTTCTGGAAGATGCTTTTGACCGCTTCCCGCTGAAGCCCGTGGCCATTTGGGCGCCGGTAACGGGAGCGCTGCTGCTCGGCCTGATCGGTTACTTCTATCCCCAGGTCTTCGGCACCGGGTACGACACGATTCGCGACATGCTGAACGATCGGCTGGGCACGCACGCCCTCCTGGGCATCTCCGCCGCCAAATTCGCCGCGCTGGTGATCTCCCTGGGATCGGGCACCACGGGCGGGGTGTTTGCCCCGTCACTGATTGTGGGCGGTGGAGTGGGAGCGGTCTACGCCCAGGTGTGGCATCACTTCCTCCCCCACCTGGTGAGCGACCCCGCGTTCTACGCGCTGGTGGCCATGGCCGCGACGTTTGGCGGGATCGCGCGGGCCCCGTTCACCGCCATCATTTTCCTCTTCGAGCTCAGCCGGAATCCCAACGCGCTGCTACCGCTGGTGGTCTGCTGCATGGTATCCGATGGCTTCGTGCGCCTTTTCAGCGCCGAATCGATCATGACCGGCAAACTCATCAAGCGCGGGCTGATCGTGCGGCAGGACTACACGGTTCCGATGCTCATGCGGGGGCGCATCGAAGAGGTCATGCGCAAGAATTTTACCGTGATCAAAGCGAATGACGATGTCCGGGCAGTGGTCCGCGAAGTCTCGCCCGAACAGGCGGGCGTGATGCCCGTTATCGAAACCGACGGGAGCCTGGCAGGCATCGTTGAGGCCCACGACCTCTTGCGAGGTGTCGACCTCAATCCCCAAGTCCGCAGTATCATGCGTCATGATTACATCGCCGCGCGCGTGGGCGAGACCGTGGACGAGGTCACCCGCCAAATGGTGATTGAGGACGTCGAAAATATCGTGGTGGTCGATGGCGATGATCCGGTAAAACCCATCGGGGTGGCCCGCGCCGCCGATATCCTGCGCCTTAGACGCTGGGTGATTGAAGAAGAAGGCTTCGGGATTCAACCGGTGCGAGCCAAGGCTTCCCTGCCCCGCACCGCCGGCGGGAGCCCCTAAGAGATGTTAAAAATGAAGGTCGATCCGGCTATGTGTATGAAAAAAAACGAAAAGCGACAAAATATGCATCATTAAAATGTCGGTTTTTGCACGAAAATGCGCCCATTTGACGATTAACGGCACCAATATGTCAGGCTTCTTGGCCAATAATTCATGGGTTTAGCGATTTTCGAGGCGAATCTGGACCATTTTTAAGCGGGAAGCACTGAGGAGTGGTGCCAGGTATCAGGAGCCAGGAGCCAGGTGGTGAGTGTGGATGTCATTTGCGGGACATGCGCGCTCCGACTTGAAGACATTCCCGCGAGGGCGGGAATCCGCGCTGGAGGTCATGGGAAATGCGCAGTTTTGAAACGATGTCGATGAAAAGAAAAGGAGTTATTGAACCGGTGACCGCGCAGCTCGTCTGCGGCTTACTTCTTGAACTGACGCATCTGCCCGTCAGCCTCGAACAGGAGTGTGATGGCATCTGGGAACAGGATGAGAATCTCAGGGAGACAAAAGAAGAAGACGCGCCAGCAAGGCGAACTCGCAACAGGTCAGGCAGCGCTCCGCCTGGAATGCACCCTGGCGCGTCCATCAAAATATCACGGGGCTGTGCCCGGCTATTGATAGTATTCCGCGTTCTTTGCGGTAAAGTCCGCGAAATTCTCCGGCACCTCCGCCTCAGCGTAAATCGCCGATGCCTCGCAAACTGGAACGCAGGCACCACAGTCAATGCAGTTCACGGGGTCGATGTAGAGTTGCGCGGTCTCCGCAAACTTGGGCTCATCCTTCCGAGGATGAATGCAATCAACCGGACAGACCTCGATGCATTTCTCATCCTTTGTGCAACTTTCAACGATTACGAATGCCATGAATCATTTCTCCTCTGATCAGATTGTAAAATTCCCAACCCCGCACGGCGTGGGCGCGCCTGACAGCCCGATCCGCATCGACACGCCCCAAAGGCGGGCAAAATGGATGTGCAATTCGTACGCCAAATGCCGCGTGCATTTTGTCGCTTGCGGCGGACGGAAAAGCGTTTCGGAACTCGCCAGCTGGATTGAAAGACCCAATATGGGAGGCATATTGCCCACCTTCGACTTAGGTCATAGCCAACATGTCGTATACATTACCTACCGCACGAGTTGAATCAAATGATAGAATGCAGAATTGTGCCGCCCTTTGTGGCTGCGGCGGAATACATCCGCCCGGAGCATGCGTGGCTTTCCTGCCTTAACATCCATTTGTGTGCGGTGGGTGCGTTTGGCTATTCTTCGCAAGCACGCAGAATCGCCGGCGAAGCCCAAACTCAACCGTCGGTGGGAGGAGGCAGGATTCGAGCGGAGCCATACTCCGCATTCACACCTATGGGAAAGACTGAGTCAGACATGCCAGATCCGCAACATCCCGACTTATCCCTGAAGAACTGGAAAACGGAGGTGCTGCTTCCCGGCAGTTGGCGAGGCGCCACCTGCACGCTGCTCTCCCGGGGCCATCATCACATCATCATCGATACTGGCATGCCGCACGAGGCCCATCGCCTTCTTGAAGCGCTGGAAAAACGAGGCTTGCACCCCAGCGATATCCGGATGGTGATCAACACGCATTTCCACGTCGACCATGTACTGAACAACTGTCTGTTCCCGGAGAGCGAAATCTACGGGTCGCAGCAGTCCCATGACTGGTGCTGCGACGCCTATGCCGATCTTCTCGACGAACAGAATTGGGAGAAACTGAGCCTGAAGTACTATCCGGAATCGGCTGATTATGAAAGAACCCCGGAGTTGATGGGCGCCCTGCGACGATTCGCTTTGCGCTGGTGGGACCGTAAACGGCTGGGTGACCCCTCGCGCTTTCGCTGGATCGAAACCCACCGCTTACCGGACGACTTGGAATTCCTTGTGACCCACGGCCACGTACCGGGCCACGTCTCCGTGATTGTCCATAATGGTGGCCGGCCGACGGTTATTGCCGGGGACGCGGTGCTGACCCGTGAGCACGATGAAAATGTTTTCACCATGATCCCCCATAATCGGGAGCAGTTCCAGCATGACCGGGCCCGCATCCTGGCCATGTTGGGACGCATTCTTCCCGGGCACGACGATGAGTTTTCCAACCGCTGTGGGGTGCCGCCAACCCCATCGCAAGCTAAGTAGGCTATATGAGCTCGGGCCAGGACGGGGTTTGGAGACAGCGCTTTCACTGCCAACCCCATAACGGGAATGAGTGCGGTGAGGGTTTCCGAGGGCGGTAATGGCCGCACGATTAGTTGCCC
Organism: uncultured Acidobacteriota bacterium; assembly: GCA_963825395.1. Lineage (GTDB taxonomy): Bacteria > Acidobacteriota > Terriglobia > UBA7540 > UBA7540 > Bog-366. Next base: position 14,014 of record CAWGTQ010000056.1, read on the forward strand.
AAAGACGCCTGCAGCAAAGAGCTTGACATTCGCACGTTTGTTTACCAGAATGCTACCGGAATAGAGGTAAGTCAATGGGTTTGAAATTATGGTTTACTATAATCTTACGGTCAAACGGCCTCATCAGGAGTGATTGCTATGGCCCCAAATCCTCCACGGAGGAAGGTTCTGATCATCGAGGATGAGCCCTCGATTAGGAATGTGTTATATGTACTGCTAGCGGGAATCGGATGCGATGGAGACGCTGCTTACGACACTCACATGGCGCTGTCGATGATTCGCCAGGATCGATTTGACGCAGTGCTGCTCGACCTCCGTACTGCCCAGCTCCCACAAATGGTCTCCGCGATTACCGCACTCCGACCCAACCTGGTGGGACGTGTCCTGGTGATCACCGGCGAAGTTTCTGACCCCAGCACCCTGGAGATGCTCGAAACCTATGCGATGCCGCATGTTGCGCGCAGCCAGGTCACCTCAGGCCTCTGGGAGCCTTTGCGGGCTCTACTCGGCTCCCCGGCTTAGTCGGAGAATCTACAACTTCACCGTGTGGATGTAGTCTGCCAAAGCCTCCTGCCAAGGCCGGGGAAGCGCAAAGCCGGCTCGCCGGAGGGCTTGCATTTCCATCACCGAGTATTTCAGTCGGGGAGCCCGCCGCTGCATCAAGGCGTCGGGAACTCCAATGACTTTTGCCGGATCGAGACCGGCCAGTTCCGCAGCGGTGCGGGCCAACTCAAAGCGAGTACACGCTCCCTGATTTGCCAGGTGATAGAGGCCGCAGCGGCCGGCTTCCGCGACCTCCATGATTTTCAGCCCGGCATCTACGGTGTGCGTGGCGCAACCCAACTGATCGCTTGCGACCTTGTACTCCTCACCCGCCGCAATCTTTCGCAGACCCTTTTCCACAAAGTTGGTCTTTCCCGGACCAAACAACACGGAAACGCGAAAGATCCAAAACCGTTCCAGGGTCTTCACCGCTTGTTCGGCTTGCAACTTGGTTCGCCCGTAAACAGTGATAGGGCCGGTCGGATCGGTCTCAACATAGGGTGTCACACTCTTGCCGTCGAAGACGGCATCGGTGGAAATGTGGACGAGGCCCGCCCCTACGCGGCGGGCGGCGTCGGCCACGTTACACGTGCCTTGATAATTCACCCGCAGGGCATTGGCGGGATCCGCCTCGCAAAGATCAATGTCGGGAATGCCGGCAGGATGCACGACGAGGTCCGGGCGGATGCGCTCCAGGGCTGCGCGGATGGCCTCCGCGTCGGTGATGTCGGCCTCGGCGCGCGTCAGGGGAATGACCTCATGGCGAATGGAAAAGGCCGTGACCAGCCCATACCCGAACAATCCTGCTGCACCCGTGATGGCAACCTTCATAAGGACAGTGTACAGTGGATAGTGAATAGTGGTTAGTGGGTAGTGCTTAGCTTCGTGCTGAGTGGTTAGCCCACAGCCACCCGCCCTGTCCACTGCCGACTAACCTCTATTCACTGCCCTTCTCACTTCATGCGCTGGACCACTCCAGGAGTATTATAGAGCCGAATCAGGGTGTTGAGATCCCGTTGGCTGGGCTTGCTGACGAGCGTTTTCCAAGCATACGGGTAATAAATCCCTGGGACTCTCACTTGGTGCGACTTCTCCTGGACTTGCCAGTACATGATATCGCCCTTGGATACGCTGTGCCCCCTGATGCCGAGAGCGTGTCCCAATTCATGCAGGACGATGGCGCGCATTTCATCCTTGGACCAATTGCGGGAAAGATCGACGGAAATGAGAGCCACCTTGCGGCCCGTCAGTTCGCCTCCTACGCGGCGGAATTGCACCCAATCCAATTCCTCTCCCGCTACGCCCTCGGCATCCGTTCCAGCGTCCCAGTTGAAGCGAATATCCGCCTCCTCGGATTCCGCGGATAGTTCCAGAGGAAGCATTTCCTTCCAAATAGTGAACGCCTCCCGAGCCCCTTGCGCCCAATTTCCGGTGGGCACATTGCCAATCCAAACCTTTATGGGAAACGAATTCCATCGCTCGGATTCCGAGGTTTCGGCGATCTCCCGGTAATAGTCCGACGCGGAGTAAACGTAGCGCGAAGGTTGCAGGGCTTCGGGATAAACTGGCAGCATTCCCAGGATTTGGATTCTGGCATTGGCTTGACCCGCTTGATATCTGAAGTCTGGGGAACTGGCCGCGAGGTCAGCAAACTGGCGCCAATCGGCGATGGCCTTCTGCCGATCCACCATCTCATCTGCCAGGGCGCGATTGTAATAAGCCTCAAGGTATTTCGGGTCCTGCTCAATGGCATGGCCGTAGGCTGCCGCCGCGTCGGCAAAGCGGTCCTGATCAAAGAACTCGTTGCCCTGCCCGTAGTTTGCCTTTGCAGCTTCCCGGTCCACGGCCTGCGCAGGGGCGGCCATCACTAGCAATAGCAACCCGAGGGTCACTTCGTGCATGGGCAATCACCTCCACTCGCTTGGTCAAATGATATGATAATGGCAGGCGGGCATTCGTTCTAGAGGTAAGAAGGATCAATTTGCGTAGGGGCTGGCGTGCCCGCCGGTGAGAATCCGCAGATAGGTTCCCACTTGTGCCCGGTGGTGAATCTGGTGTTCGATGATGCGGAAGAGCATGATGCCGATAGACCGGCGCGTGTGGAATTGGGCATTCTCGCGGATTTCTTCCCAGCGGTCTTGCGGAAACTCCTTGACGGCACGCAGGGTGTCCTGATGGACACGCCGGATTTCCTTCAACTCATCATCAAGTGATTTAACTTCGCCCAAAGTCACCCAGATGCCTTGGGGAATGCGCATCTCGTAGTAACTCCAATCGCCTTCGAGCGCGATTCGGCGAGTTCCCTCCTCGGACCGCCATACGTGCCGGGCCAACTGCCCAAGTGATAGCATGCCCTCCGCGGGGCGCCAATCCAGGCGATCATGCGGAATCTTCTCATAGACCAAGAGGGTTCCCTCGTGCTCGCTGGCTTTTTGTGTAAGGAAGAACTCCTTCAGGTCCATAATAAGACCCCCCTATCCCGAGAGCCGCCCTTTCAACTTTCAGCTCATCAACTTCTCTAGCTGCGCCTCTACGAGAGCTTCTTCAATTCCGCCAGAATCTCCCCATTGTCGGGTTGTTCCCGCAGTTCGTAAATCTTCGACCAAGCGATTTTGCCGCCCTTATCAACAATGAAAATGGCTCGGTCGTTGATGAACGGTATGGGGTGCTTGGTGGGAGGGAAAACCCCATAAGCAGTCGCCACTTCGGCGTAAGGCCAGCGATCCGTGGCCAGGGGGAATTTCAACCCGCCCAGATGTTTCTGGAAGGCAATGTGGGCAAAGACCGAGTCGGTACAGATGCCCACGACGTCGGCATTCGTATCCGTAAACTTGGTGAGGTCCGCCTGAAATGACCCCAACTCGCTCTGGCAAACCGGAGTGAAATCGAGTGGATAGAAAGCCAGGACAACGTTTTTGCCGCGGTGAGCAGAAAGCTCAAACTCCCCTTGCGACTCTCCGGTCGCGCAGGTCAGCTTGAAGTCCGGAGCCGGATCCCCTACTTTTAGTGCCATATGAACCTCCCGGGTTCAGCCTGGAATTGTTGGCGCGCCCTTGGTGGGTGCGGAAAAGCAGATCTACTCCTTGTTTCGTGATCACCCCAAAGTGAGAAATGAGATTCTACCCGAGGAACCCAACAAAAGAAAGTGGGACGCGGGAAGAAGCTGGGGCCCGCACAACTTTTCCCGCGTCCACTGGACTCGACGTTATGGAGGCAGCACCGTCACGCACCCTGGTTGCTCCAATCCCGGAGAGCGTGCCTTGTGCCGCTTAGAAGACTTATGCTTATCCGGTTGTTTCAGCAAGCCCCAACTAGTTTCGCGCCACAAACTGCTCCAATTTGCAGGTGCCATCGCTCCGGCCGACCTCCAAACTATCTCACGGGCCATCCTCGAAGGCCGTGAGCACGTTGGCCTGAATGCCTGGTAGAATACTTCTCGACACCAAACATTGTGATTGCGCTCCTCGCGGGTGAGAAGCCGGTCTGCGAGCGATATTGGTGCCACCTGCGACCCTCGGTTGTCTGTATACTAGCGTCGTGCTTGCGCTGGTTAAGGAGAATACAATGGCAACCGAGCGTGACGGCTCCAGTCGCGCAAGGGCCGCGCCGCCGGCCCATTCCCCTCCAGTGAGGAAATGCAGCGAGAGGATCGTCATGATGACCCGGTTCGTGATCGATGCAAGCGTGGCGGCGGGGTAGCTTTGAGTCCGTGACCGGCATGACCGGCAGAGGCCGGTTTCGTCTCGAGGCGGGCGAATGGACCGACGACACCTCGATGGCTCTTTGCCTGGCCACCAGTCTCGCGGAACTCGGCACGTCAGATGCCCGGGACCAGATGCTTCGCGACTGCCGATGGAGACGGGCATCCCCCGAGAGTGGTCGCAACAACTCGTGATGCGGGATGAAATTCAGCAGTCGGCAGATCGACTGCAAGAACACACAGGTGGCGGCCTTAGCCGAAGTCGAGGAAGGCCTGCCGCGCCAGGTGCGCCTGCTCGACGGTGAGCGGTTCGATGATGATGCCGGCTCTGCGGAAAAAAATATCGCATTGACGGCCGGCGTCCATCCCGATCTGAGCTTCAATGACGATGGAGAACTCAACGAAGTTTGCCGCACTCATCAGGCAGCGGTCGGCCCCGCGAATGAGTTCGGTGTAGTGCGCAGCTTCGGGTTCGCCGAAAAAATGGCGGCAAGTGCCGAAGTGTCTAAGATCATTTGGGGAGACCGTATTTGTCATAGAGGAATTCGGCATGGTCGAGATAGTGTCTGTTGACCTGGGGGGAGGCTCGCTTGGCGATGGCGAGAAGTTCCTCAACGGAAGCCTTGCCGCGACGGCTCTGGAGCCGTTCATAGCGATCCCGCAATGCTTCTGTGACAGCACGGGTCAGGGTCTCGCCAGTGGCCTTGGAAATAGCTTGGGCGAGTCGGTGGGCTTCCGGGTCTTTGACATTCAGGCCCATGGCGTCTCTACCCTTCTGTAACATCGTCTACCCTTCTTTACGATGACTCGGAGACACTACCCTGGCAAGCGCGCGCGGCGCCTGCAAAATCCACGATTGAAGCGTCGAGACGCTGGCGGGCCAGAGAAAACTCATTTTCGCGGTTGCCAGCTTAAACGGAATGGAGAGAAATGGTTCATCAACAACAGTTTTCCCTTCGCACCGCAGGGCAAGGCGACATGCACGACATCACTGCTCAGGTCGCTGCCGCGGTCGCTGCGTCGAGCATCAAAACCGGGACCGTCAACGTTTTCAACGTCGGCAGTACGGCGGCAATTGGCACCATCGAGTTTGAGCCCGGGCTACAGCAGGACCTGCCAGCCATCCTCGCAAAGCTCATCCCCCCGAGTCGCGAATATGGCCACGAGCGGGCGTGGCACGACGGCAACGGGCATTCGCATTTGCAAGCAACCCTGCTCGGCCCGTCACTGACGGTGCCCATGGCCCAGGGTGAAATGCTGCTGGGAACATGGCAGCAAATTTTCCATCTCGAGTGCGATGTGCGCGGACGCCAACGAACGGTGGTCGTCACGGTAATGGGTGACGTGTAGGCATCGGGGGGAATAGATCACAGCCCTCTCCCTTGGGAAGAGGGTGCCCGAGGGACGAGGGCGGGTGAGGGGTTACTTCCATGCTTGACGCATCGGGAGAATCTAAAACATAAGAATTCCAACGGAAGTATTTACTTTACGCACCGGAGTCATTGAAATCCAATTCTCATAGGGAGGGTTTGCAGAATGTACCATAGAGGCCAACACCGACTTCGAAAGCCCATGAAAATAGCGTTAGCGTTATTGGCATGCACACTTGCCGCCTATTCCTCTGTGGCCTATTGCGCTGATGCGTTTGCGCCGGAGAAGGCCGACCCCGCCGCGGCCGGTATGGACCCGGTTCGGCTGGCTCGAATCCCCGCCAAAATGAAAGCGTACGTCGACGAAGGCACGGCGGCTGGCTTCGTCACGATCGTGGTCCGGCATGGCCACGTCGCCAGCCTGGAAGCCGTCGGCTACCAGGACCGTGATGCCAGAATCCCCATGCGCACGGATTCGATCTTTCGCATCGCGTCCATGACCAAGTCCTTGACCGTGGCCGGCGTCATGATCCTGGTGGATGAGGCACGCCTCAACCTGCTGGATCCGGTGGAACAGTTTCTGCCGGAATTCAAGGGAATCAAGGTGAACCCGTGCGGAGAGTCACAGATGAGCCAAGGTTGCGATCCGGTCAATGCCGCCCGGCCCATCACGGTTCTGGATCTCATGACTCACACCTCCGGCCTGCCGGGACAAGGCGCCCCGGGTCCTGAACCTTTCAAATCGCTCGCCGAAAGAGTCAGCGTGGGCGCGCATGTCGCGTTACTGGCGCAGCCCGGCACGAAATGGATCTACAGCCAAATCGGGTATGCGGCCCTGGGACGCCTCATCGAGGTCTGTTCGGGAAAATCGTATGAAGAGTTCCTGGCGGAGCGCCTTTTCCAACCGCTGGGCATGAAGGATACCTACTTCTTCCTCCCTCCGGAGAAGCAGGGCCGCCAGGCGGGGATGTATAGCTTGGATGAGACCGGCAAGTTGGTGCGCGCCTCCCGGCCTCCCGAGCCGGCCGTGAAAATCCCCACGCCGGAAGGCGGGGCTCTGACCACCGCAAGCGACATGGCGCGCTTCTACCAGATGCTGATGAACAAAGGGACTCTGAACGGAAAACGGATCCTCTCCGCCGCTGCCGTGGAAGCGATGACCACCAATCAAACCGGGGACCTGAAAAACGTCGAGTTTTCACCGGGCTTGGGAATGGGGCTCAGCTTCGGCGTGGTGAAGGATGTGGTGGGAACGTTCCGCTACCAATCGATCGGAGCCTTCTCCAAGGGTGGCGCGTTCCGGACGTACGGATGGGGTGATCCCGCCAAGGACATGTTCGCCATCATCATGTTGCAGCGGACCAACGGCGGCGGCGACACCTGCCCGGAGATTACCGCGTTTTCGATCCTGGCGAACGCCGCGATCGAGCGTTGAAGGTGAACAGCATTGGGGTTAGCCGTCCCCTCCCCTGCATGATGTGAGTTCCCACGCTCGCCGTAATCCGCTATGATTCTGACCATGGACGTGGCCGTTCGCTGCCGGGCGCTTCGCAAAACCTACGAAGGCAACGTTGAGGCCGTTCGCGGGCTCGATTTGGAGATCCATGCCGGCGAGTGCTTCGGCCTGCTGGGCCCCAATGGAGCGGGCAAAACGACGACCATCGAAATCCTCGAAGGACTGTTGGAACCCACTTCCGGCGAAATCGAAATCCTTGGAAATAACTGGCGAAACAACAATCGCGAACTCCGCGAGCTGTTGGGCATCTCGCTTCAGGAAACGCGTCTCGCGGAGAAGTTGACCGTGCGCGAAACCTTGGAGTTATTTGCCAGTTTTTATCGCTGTCCGCGCTCGATCGAAGAAGTCATGACGGAACTGGCGCTCACGGAAAAGTCCAATGCCTGGGTGGGCAAACTTTCGGGTGGGCAAAAGCAGCGGCTCGCCGTGGCCACGGCGCTGGTGGCCAATCCCAAAATCCTGTTCCTCGACGAACCCACAACAGGCCTCGATCCGCAAAGCCGGCGGCAGCTTTGGGAAGTGATCCGGCAATTCCAGCAGCGCGGTGGCACCGTCCTGCTGACCACGCACTACATGGACGAAGCCGAGCGCCTCTGTGATCGCATCGCCATTATTGACCACGGCCTCACCATCGCCTCCGGAACGCCGTCTGAACTGATCGAGCGTTTGGGTGGGCACCACCTGGTGGAATTCGACTCAACGGCTATCGTCCGCGGGGAACTTGAGCCGTGGCGCTCGCTCCCTGGCGTCGAAGCCATATACGAGGAAGACGGGCGAGTGGGACTGAGCGTGCGCGAACCCCATGAAACCATCCCCGCCCTGCTCGCGGCCATTCAAGCCCGCCACGCAGAGTTGCTGCACCTTACCACGCGCCATGCCAGCCTGGAGGACGTCTTCGTGCACCTCACGGGACGCCACCTGCGTGAGGAGTGAAACCAGGATCGGGGAATCTGGTGATCGGGGGATCGGATGAGCAAAAAATCATTTCCGCGTAGGTTCTTCTCTGTTCACCCGCGCACTGGATCACCCGATCACGCAAGCACCGGGCGTTGGCTTTACCGGCAACTCTCGCCAAATTCGTTCCTGAGCGTTCATTCCACCAGCCGCCTCAGGCTTAGAAACTTGACTTCTTGCTGCGCTTCCGTGGTCGCCATGGGGGAATAGTAATAGATGAAATTTGCCTCCACCTGGGTCCGTGTGCCCTGTGGCACCTGGAAAGTGAAAGTCTCCTTGCGGGTCTCGCCCGGGGGGATGCGCGTATCCGAGATCTCCTTTGCGCCCTTGATGAAGGCCTGCGGCTCGCGCACGATGGTCGCGCCTTTCGCGTCGGCCACCGTGCGGCGGAAAACACGGCGATCGCTCATCAGCGTGCCACCATAGGGATCGGCGCGGACTTCCAGAATGAGCTGCCGCATGGGAGAACCCGTCGGCACGGAATGCCCTGCACCCCGATTCGTGACTTCCACAACGATCTCGCAGCCGGCCACCCTCGTGCGTGGTGGAAAGCTCCGCGTGGAGGGCCTTTTCCAACTGCTGCATCGAGTGGCTGCCCGGAATCTCATGGAGATTGATGCCGGTTTCGGCGGTCCTTTGGACGCGCGGGTCCACGACATTCCCCGCCACTTGGTACATGTGGCACGATTGGCAACTTTGATTCTTTGCGCCGTACGCGCTCTTGCTCCACTCCGAGTAGGTGGTCAGAACTGAAAACCCCAGCGAATTGCGGTACTCGTGGCAAGAAGCGCAAATCAGCGCGGAAGTGTGCACGGGCGAAAAAACCGTCCCGTGCGCGGGCGAATTCACGTCCTTCCAGGGGCCGCTCTTGACGAGCGAATAGTCGACGGTGGCTTTTGGGTTCGCTCCGGTGAGCGTCACGTCCCGAATCGAGTGGCAATAATCGCAGGTGATGCCTTCCCAACTCACTTTCTTGACCAGCGCCAAGTCTGCCGCTTTCGACGGCGATGGGTGAATGGCAACTCAAGCACGTCTTGCGGGCTGACGCGCCGTAGTCCGTCTCGGCCAGCTTCATGGCGTCTTGAAAGAGCCGGCTCTCGACGGCTTGCGAGTGCGCGGACTGCTTCCAGCCTTCTTCGATCGCGCGGTGGCAATCACCGCAGAACTCCGCGCTGCTGGGAACGGGAAGTTCCGCAGACCAACCCATGGATGTGCCAATGAAACAAATAAAAACGAAACCAGATAGAGTCGGCGAGACAAACGTCACCTCCTGCAGATTTCAGAGGGACTGAGCAATAAACGTGGGCTGGCTTCGGGTCAAACCAAGCCCGTAGTGGGGCAGATTGTACAACAGTTGTTGTCATACGCAACTACTATTCCTGGCCATAGCGACATAGTGTCTACTCCGTCCAGCAAAATGATATTGTACGAACCACACCGCAACCGATTCGAGAAAGGCTTGCCAAAAAAACAAGAATTCACTACTTTTCTACTCCTCACGAGGGACCCATGAGTGCAACCGTTACCCTACCGGAAACCGGACGTTGGAAAAGTTACGAACTCCTGCTCTTGGCGCGGATCAAGGAAATGTACCGCGAGCCGGAAGTGATTTTCTGGGTATTCGGGTTTCCCATTCTCCTGGCGCTGGGGCTGGGGATTGCTTTCCGCAACAAGCCCGCCGACGTCAGCCGTGTAGCTCTGGTAGCAGGCCCGGAAGCGGCGCGGGCGATGGAATTGCTTCGCACGGCGTCTGCGACGGGCACGGTGCGCGTGGAAATACTCCCCGCCTCCGAGGCGTTCAACCAGTTTCGGTTGGGCAAGTACGACCTAGTGTTGACGCCGCGCGGCGGCGGGTTTGAGTACCTCTATGACCCGGCGCGCCCGGAAAGCGTGCTGGCCCGCAGTGTCACCGACGACGGTCTCCAGGCGGCCGCAGGAAGAAAGAACAGCCTCCCCACCACGGGGCGCGTCTCCAGCCAACCCGGGGCGCGGTATATCGACTTTCTGATTCCTGGCCTGTTGGGCATGAACCTGATGAACTCCGGGATGTGGGGGATCGGATTTGCCCTGGTGGATTTGCGCCAGCGCAAGCTGCTCAAACGATTTGTCGCCAGCCCCATGCGCCGAAGTGATTTCCTTCTGGCTCTGGCCAGCAGCCGATTAGCGTTAATGCTGATTGAGCTGGTGCTGCTGCTGGGGTTCGGCGTGCTGGTGTTCCACATGCGCGTCGCAGGATCATGGACCTCCATTCTGATCATCAGCTCGCTGGGGGCGCTTTGCTTCGGCGGCGTGGGGTTGCTCACCGCCAGCCGCGCGCAAAAAATCGAGACAGTCAGCGGGCTGATCAACCTCGTCATGATGCCCATGTGGATCTTGTCCGGCGTCTTCTTTTCGTACGAACGATTCCCCGCCCTCCTTCACCCGCTGATTAAAGCGCTGCCGCTTACGGCGCTGAACGATGCCCTCCGCGCCGCAATTCTGGAAGGCGCGCCGCTTGCCCACCAAACTGCACGCCTGCTCGTGCTTTGCCTCTGGGGAGTTCTCTCCTACTTGCTGGCACTGCGCTGGTTTCGCTGGACGTAACCCGCTCTGGAGGTTTCGCTGCCTAGGAGGAAGCACATGAACCACCGCTCGCGTGATCTTACCGGATTCATCCTGGCCATCCTGGCGTTAACCGTTTTTGGTTGGAAGCAGAATACTCGGGCGGCGGAGCCGCACGCCGACCTTCTGCTGCTGCACGGTCACATCTACACCGCCAATCCCAATCACCCGTGGGTGCAGGCCATCGCCATCAGTGGAGGCAAAATCCTGGCGGTGGGCTCAGATAAGGAGCTGGATTCTTACCGCGGCACCGCCTACATCATCGACTTGGCAGGCCGCATGGCCATGCCCGGCATCATCGATAGCCATATTCATTTTCTCGAAGGCAGCCTCGCGCTCGAGCAATTCACCCTCGATGATCTCTACACGGTCGCGGGTATCAAGCAGCGCATTAAAGAGTTTGCCGCGTCTCACCGGGACGAGCTATGGCTGCAAGGCCGGGGTTGGGTCTACGATGCCTTCAAACCTTCCGGCCTGCCCGACAAGAAGATTCTGGATGAAATCGTGCCGGACCGCCCCGTGGTGGTTGACTGTTACGACGGCCACAGCATCTGGGTGAATTCCCGGGCCCTCGCACTGGCGCACATTACCCGGGAAACGCCGGACATTAGGGAGGGCGCGGCGGTAGTCGGCATCATTGTGCGTGACCCCGCAACCGGTGAGCCGACGGGCGTCTTGAAGGAACAAGCCGCGCATCTGGTTCGCGACGTTATTCCGGAGCCCACCCGCGAAAAGAAACTTCAGGCGCTGCGCGGAGGATTAAAGGAAGCGAACCGCCACGGCGTGACCAGTGTGGTGAACGCCAGTGGCAGCCTGGAGGAGATGGAGTTATACGCCGAACTCCGCCGCCGCGGCGAGTTGACCGTGCGGATGAAAACGGCGCTGATGATGAAGCCGCAGCTCAGCGCCGCGATACTCGACGAGTTCGAAGAGGGCCGCCGCCGCTTCCACGATGAGTGGCTCTCCGCCGGCGTCATTAAAGCCTTCATGGACGGCGTTGTGGAATCGCACACGGCTGCCATGCTCCAACCCTACACCGATGATCCCCATCTTTCCGGCACGCTGAATTACACCCCCGAGCAGTTTCGCGCCAACGTGGTGGAACTCGACCGGCGGCATTTTCAGGTGATGACGCACGCCATCGGCGACCGCGCGGTGCGCACGGCACTGGACGCCTATCAGGCCGCGGACCAAATCAATGGAAGTCGCGACCGCAGGTTTCGCATCGAGCACATTGAAACGATTGACCCTTCAGATATCGCGCGATTCGGCCACCTGCGCGTCATCGCCGGCATGCAACCTTACCATTGTTATCCCGAACCCAACCTCTTCAACATTTGGGCGCGGAACATCGGCCGCGCGCGCCTTCCCTACTCTTTTGCCTGGCACGACCTTGCCGCCGCCGGCGCGACCCTGGCCTTCGGGAGCGACTGGCCGGTGGTCTCCCTCGACCCCTTCATCGGAATTCAGAACGGCGTCACGAGAGAGGATGATAACGGCAATCCTCCGAACGGTTGGGTGGCGCAGCAAAAGGTGACCCTCGATCAGGCGCTCGCCGCTTACACGCGCAGCGCGGCATTTGCGGAGTTCGAAGAGACCACCCGGGGATCGCTCGAACCGGGGATGCTTGCCGATGTCATCGTGCTTTCACAGGACCTCTTCAAGGTCGCGCCATTGGCTATTCACAAGACCGGCGTGCAAATGACGATTGTCGCCGGCCGAGTGGTTTACGACGAAGGGGCGCGTGCGCATTAGCCCCAATGCTGTTCACATAAGCGCTCTCAGGAAATAAATTCCAATGGCAGATTTGAAATCATTAAAAAGGCAAAACCGGGGGCATGGAGATGTAAGGTAACAAGGTCGGCCTACTTTCCCATAGCATTATCGATAGCGGTCAGAACCGCGTCAGGGGGCTGGTGCTGGCCTTGTTGGTCAAGGGCCGCGAAGTTGTAATTCATGTGCTTGGTACGAATATGAAACGCCTCGTACGCCACGAGGTACACGGTGTTCCGCCGGGCCTCTTTGACCGAGTTCAAGGGTATTTCAAACGTATGAATACCATTATCACTTTTGTAATAGATCACTCCATTGCCAATGGACATCACGCCCACGCAATAGTTTTGGCCGTTCTGTCCGTGGTCGTGGGCCACGCGAAAGGACACGAAGCCGTTATGCGGCATATTGGTCAGGGTGGGAGGCGTTGAGGGTTGCGCCATAGCCTGACCCGGCGCGGGGGCAGCCGCCAGCCGGATTTGCCGCGTGACATTGGTCGATCCGTTATACCAGGTGATTTGCACCACTTCGCCGGCCTGATGGTTGCCCAAGGCACCTATGAACTCCTGCGGCGTGGTCACCTGCTGTCCGTTGACGGCCAGGATGGTGTCGTACGTTTTCAAACCCGCCTGGTCAGCCGGCCCACCGGGCATGGTGGCGGAGATCACGACCCCGCGCGCGCCGGCGGGCTGTTGCCGCATGACCTGGATGCCAAGGTATCCGGCTTGGCCGGCGGGGTTCACCGCCGGCGTCTCTCCCGCCGGGGGATTCACGGGTGGGGGGGAGGCCGGAGGCGCCTCAGGCTGCTGGAGGGTAGCGGTGACTGTGGTGATTTGTCCTCCTGTGAGCGTTACAGTCTCCTCATGATCCTGGTAACCGCTCGATGCGATGCGTACAGTGTGATCACCCGCAGAAAGGCGGGTCAATTTCAGACGGCCCTGCTGGCTGGTCGATCCCACGGGTTCATCATCAACGTATACCTGGCTCTGGCCGGGACTGGACTCAATCACCAGCACGGGGGGAGAGGAGGGGGGCGCAGTGTGGGGAGCGCCCGCGGGCGCCGTGGGAGCACGGGGCGCGAGCGTCCGCAATACGCGAATCAGGTCATCCGTTCCACCGGCGTCTTGAATCTCCTTCGCCACAGCGGCGGTAACTTGAAAGGAGATGCCCGCTTTCCGCGCCTCGTCTGCCACCTGATCGCTGGGCACGTCGCCAGTCAGGAGTTCAATGACGTTCTGCTTGGTGAGTTTCTTAGCAACTTTTTGGGCGTTTCCGAGTGAGGGACCGAGGGCGATGGCCGCAATCAACGCTAGCAGCAGCGCGCGAGTCTTAAGAATGCACTTCCCCCCTAATTGCAAATGCATGAGGATGGCCTCTGGGATTGACGTCGCCTTTTTTATATCGCGATCGGCGTGCGTCGTCAAGGCCACTGGAGGGATTAATCGCGGCAAGCTGCGCCCTTTAATGCGCTCCACAGTTCAGGCCTTCGTTCAGAATCGCATTTTCTTTCTTACAGGCTTTAATGGCACCATCGAGTTTCTGACGAAGGGCGGCGTTGGATGGATCCAGCTTTAAGCCTTCTTCATAGCTGGCAATGGCGTCATCGTACTCACCACGTCCGAGGTGGAAATCACCCAAGGTAATCTTCGCCCGGATCTTCGACGGGTCAACTGCGGGGGTTGCAGGGACTATGGGGGCTGCGGGCTGAGGCACCGGGACATCCATTCTACGGGGTGGTTTCGTCTTATGGCCAGGCCGCGTCGGCTCAACAGTGGGCTCGGAACTGGGGGGCGTAATGGGATTAGAAACAGGCTCGGTAGAAGGAGCCTGGATCGGGGTTTGCGATGGTGAGGGTGTGGTAGAAGGATTCGAAGCAGGCGATGGACTCGGTATGGACTCCTGCGGAGGAGACGACTGACGCTTGAAAATATACAGTCCTCCACCGCCGATACCCGCCAGCAATACGATCAGCGCTACCCACATTCCCCAACGGGATTCGCGGGGCTCGGAGCGCAAAGGTGGGGCAACCGCCTGGGGCTGCTGACGGCCCACGGGCGGCGGCAAAGGCTTGGGCGGCTCCACCCGCCGAACCGGCGGCGGAGGAGGAATGGCGACTCCCGCCCCGCCACGATTGCCCCCCGTCGTACCCCGGTTTTCCTTGGTGAGTATTAAATCATCCACCGTCAAGACCCGCGTCGTACCGGGATTCGACAAATCTTTTTCGATCTTCTCAATTTCCTGAATCAGCACGCGGGCGGAAGCCGGACGCAAGTCGCGGTTCTTTTCAAGTAGCCGCATGGTGAGGGCGGCCACATTCTCCGGCACTTGCAGTTCCGGATGCAGGACCTCAATGGGCGCAGGCGGTTTCTGCATGTGGGCCAACAGCATTTCCATGGTCGTGTCGGCTTTGAAAGGCAGGTCTGCGGTGAGCATTTGGTACATCACAACGCCAAGAGAATAGAGATCCGCACGGCCATCAAGCTCATCTCCGCGCTTCCCCATGGCCTGCTCCGGAGACATGTACTGAGGCGTGCCGATCACCACTCCGGCGCCCGTCAAAGTCAGGCCGACGGCCTCGCCCATGCGCGCCTCTTTCATTTTGGCAATGCCGAAATCAAGTACCTTGACCATCTCGCCGTCGGGAGCATCCACCAGCGCAATGTTGTCCGGCTTGATGTCGCGATGGACCATGCCCAACCGGTTCGCCGCATCAAGCGCGCTCGCGGATTGCTTGATTATCGACAACACGCGTTGAACCGGCAGAGGGCCTTCCTCACGAATAAGCTTCTTAAGACTCTTCCCTTCGATGAACTCCATGACGATAAACGGGCGCCCGTCTTCGGCCTCATCAATGTCGTCCACGCGCACCGCGTTAGGGTGTTGGAGCCGGCGGGTAATGACTGCTTCATGCTTGAATCGCTTGACGAAGAGCTGGTCGGTGAGAAGTTCCGGGGCAATCACTTTCAGCGCGCGCAGTTCATCAAATGCCAAGTGTAGTGCCTTGTAGACAGAACCCATGCCGCCCTGCCCCACTTTGGCCAGCAGGCGGTATTTTCCGCGAATGACACTCCCATCCATCCACGTCCCGATTTCTTCCAGGGGACTGCCATCTGCCGGGCAAACAACGTAATTATTTGGATAACTTCCTTGGCAAGTTGGGCAGGTCTTCATGTCGCTCCCGTCGACACTATCTTTGCCAGAGTATACCACGAGCTGGCAAGAGGAATATCGACTTGCTGCGCCCTGGTACAGCCATGGTATAAGAGCCACTTGCACGCCGCGGCCCAGGGTTCAACCCTATGACAATGATGAACTTTCCTCAAACGGTCGATGACCATGTTGACGAACTTACCACGGCTCGAAGTTTACTTCGAGAGCGGCTGGTGGGCAAGCCCCAACCTGGTCTCGACCCCTCCCTCGCCGGAAACCACAGATCTCCGGCGGAGATTGCCTTTCACGTTTACCTATCGGAAAAAACATCTGTGGCTTGATCAAGAAAATCCTTGGAAGCGGTAAGCGCGACGAGCACAAAAGCGATAATCTCCTGCGCGAGGAGTGGGAACGTGTGCGGCCCGACCAACATCCACGACGATGGAGAACGGAGCCTCATTCTGCCGGTGCGTGCCCAAAGGGGATGGGCGCGCGATATTCCCAATCCGCCGTGGTGCTGCTTTTGTACCGGAAGAGCTTGCAAACCTCGCAAAGCTGCGCCACTACGTAAGGGCTTTCCTGATTCTGCCACTGATGATGGCAAGCGCCGGCCAAAGGCTTCTTTTGCTCCGGCAAAATGGAATCATCTATGTCCATCAGCAATATAACCCATTTAACAGTTTATACACCTTAGCGCTACGGCCAGGGGAAATGAAGTTCTCAGGATAGCTGCCCGCGGTCAGTTCAGCACGCTTCGGCAAATCAAATAGCCAGATACCAAGCTCCCAAGTGCCGCGCGCAGTGTACTACCTCGCGCCGCAATCGTCCAGTTCGGTGTGCATCGTTGTCTGTGTGGGCTCGGGAAAGTTAGTCCCGGGCTGAAGGACGCGCGTTGGCGGCGCGCCCAGGAGGACCAGTTCTTGCCTTTCCAAATTGAAGGGCGATTCCAAAGAGACATGTGGGTACCGATTCCGGAGCTTGGCGTGTAACCAGACCCCTATGTCGAAGCATCTAAAGTGGCATCATGCCTGCTGCTACGCGCCGGGGCCGCCGGTTGAAGCGGAATCACGATTTTAACCCCATAGGCGTATTCTTGTTCATTTCGTTTCTGAGCCTGTTTGTTACTCCGGGCCAAATCGCGGGTGTCGCGGGACCGCATGGAACCATCGACCTCATCGCCGAACAGACTTTCGTGCAGCCAGCGAGGACCCTTCTGGGTAGGTTTGGACTTTCAGCTCGAAAAAGGCTGGCACATATACTGGACCAATCCCGGGAGATTCGGGCGAGCCACCACGCGTGAGGTGGAACCTTCCGGCAGGGATATCAAGCCGGGCCGCTGCTTTGGCCGATTCCGCAACGGATCGAGGATCACTCACTCATCGATTATGGTTATCAAAACGAAGTGCTGCTTCCAGTGGAGATCAAGCCCCCGGCGAGGCTGAGCGTGGGGTCCGACGTGGAGTTGAGCGCCACGGTGAACTGGTTGGTCTGCCGAGAAATTTGCGTTCCGGGGCGCGCCGATTTAGCCTTGACGCTTCCAGTCCGGAAGGAAACGCCCGGGCCGCCATCCCCCAGGCATTCGCTTTTTTCCAAAGCGCGGGCCGAATTGCCGCGGACGGCGCCCAAATCCTGGAAAGTGACGGCGAAGTTGAATGAGCATCGGGTTCATTCTCAACGTCGATACCGGAAAGCGGGAGACGGGAGCGACATTTTTTCCCTTCGAACCAAACCAAATTGAGAATGCCGCCCCACAAAAGGTGATCCCGTCTTCTCGGGGAATGCGGATCGAAGTTACAAAAGTCGGATCAGATGCTCAAGGCTCCCCCGCGCCTGACAGGGGTGTTAGTCTTCGCATCGGGGCAGGGCTATGTGATCGAGGCGCCCGTGACCACATCAAAATAGATATCGGACTCATTGAATCCAACTCAGGGGAGGGTTGAATGATGACATCGCCGAATAGTTCGTTTCGTCTTGGCAAGTATGGTTGGGCTCATGGCGGCAACGGTCTGGGCCGTTCAGCCGGGGAATCCCGCGCCGGACTTCACCGCGCAAGACACCCACGGCCAAACCCACACGCTCGCCCAATACAAGGGGAAATATGTAGTTCTCGAGTGGCACAATCGGGAGTGCCCCTACACTCAAAAACATTATGCGAGCGGGAACATGCAGCGCCTCCAGCGGGAGTGGACCTCCAAGGGCGTGGTTTGGTTCACGGTGATTTCCTCCGCGCCCGGGCAGCAAGGGTACATGACCGCCGACCAGGAAAACGCCTACCTCGAAAAAGTCAACGCCTCACCCACGGCGGTGTTGCTGGACCCCACGGGGCAGTTGGGACATCTGTACGGCGCCAAGAGCACACCGCACATGTTTGTCATTAGTCCGGAAGGGGTGCTGATCTACGACGGGGCCATCGATGACAAGCCGACCACCGACACCGGATGACATCGCCTCGGCCCACAACTATGTTTCGGAGGCGCTGCAAGAAGCCATGGCGGGCAAACCGGTCAGCACACCGGCCACCCGTCCTTATGGCTGTTCGGTGAAGTACGCGAGGTGAGAAGGACCCGGGCACGGGTTACGGGGCACGGGACATGAGATACGGAATGATATGATTCGCGCGAAATTCGCCTTCCTAAGGTATGGTCCTGTCGACACCTTAACGGCGGATAAACCCGGACCTGAGATCTGCATTCCGTATCCCATATCCCGTGTCCGGTAACCCGAGCCCCGAATTTAATGCGGATTCGGCAGGCCGCGCACGGCGCGGAAGGTGTCGCGGGCGATCAGGAGTTCCTCGTTGGTGGGAATCACCATGACCCGCACGCGGCTGCCCTCGGTTGAGATCTCACCTTCTTTGCCGACCACTGCCGCGTTGCGGGCCGAATCAATCTGAATTCCCAGTTCGCTGAGCCCTTCACAGGCCTGGGCGCGGATGGCGGGCGAATTCTCGCCGATTCCGCCGGTGAACACCAACCATCCACGTGCCCCAGTGCCGCGGTGTACGCGCCAATGTACTTCTTGATGCGATAGCAGAAGACCTCAATCGCCAGTTTCGCCTGCTCGTCACCCTTCGCGGAAGCCGCCATCAGTTCGCGCATGTCGTTCGACTCGCCGGAGATTCCATAGAGGCCGCAGAACTTATTGAGCAGAGTGGACATGTCGTGCAGGGTCAATTCATCCTTCGACATGATGTAGAAAAGCGCGGCGGGATCGATGTCGCCGCAGCGCGTGCCCATCAGCAGGCCCTCCTGCGGTGTGAATCCCATGGAGGTGTCAATCGAGTGGCCTTTATCAATCGCCGTCATCGAGCAGCCGTTGCCCAGGTGCGCGGTGATCAGGTTGGCTTCGTCGCGCGCCTTGCCGAAAATCTTCCGGTAGCGAAACGCCACGTACCGGTGCGACGTGCCGTGGAATCCGTAACGCCGGATGTGGTAGCGCCGGTAGTAGGAGTAAGGCAGGCCATACATATAGGCGTGCGGTGGCATGGTTTGGTGGAAGGCGGTATCAAACACCGCCACTTGCGGCACCTGTGGCATCACCTTACGCGCCACGAAATAGCCGCGCAAATTATGCGGATTGTGCAGCGGGGCCAACTCCACGCAGTGCTGGATTTCCTCCTCCACTTCTTCGTCAATGACCACCGAGGCCGCGAAGCGCTCGCCCCCGTGCACCACGCGATGCCCCACCGCCTGAATCTGCGAAATGTCCGCGACCGCGTGGCATTCCTTCAGCGTCGCAATCGCCCGGGTTAAGCGCCGTCTGGTGGTCGAGAATCTCTTCGGTCGTGGACTTGGTCGGATTGGGTGGGACCGTTACCTTCAAGGTCGCTTCGTCCGTCCCAATACGGTCCACACTTCCCTTGGCAATGCAACGGTCGGTGTTGGATTCAATCAGCTCACTGTCCGTTTCAATAAGTTGAAACTTGATGGATGAACTTCCACAATTTAAAACCAGAATCTTCATTGCTCACCCCAGAACCTTTCACCGGTTGATAGTGGATAAAGGGCGAATAACCATCAATAACCATCAATCCCCATCAATCGGGCAAAAAAGGCATATTATGATGACAGTGCAATATAACACTTCCATATCATCTCAACAATTTGGGGGCCAAACTGAGCGCCAAATTGTCACCTCGACATCCATAACTGATTGCCTCAGGTATTCTTGTCCGATATCATGAACTCCTCGCATGATGTCGAATGACTCCAACTCCGCGGTTGTGCGTGTGGAAGGCTTGCGCAAGCGTTATGGGGACGTCGAGGCTCTGCGGGGGATCACCTTTGAGATTAATTCCGGTGAAGTTTTTGGATTGCTGGGGCCCAACGGCGCGGGGAAAACCACGACCATCGAAATCCTGGAAGGTCTGCGTCAGCCGGACGGCGGCACAGTAACCGTGTGCGGCATGGACCCGGCCCGCGAGCAAACGGCCCTCAAGGAGCGTATCGGCGCGCAACTCCAGGCCACGGTGCTGCCGGACAAAATTCGAGTGGAAGAAGCCCTTGTCTTGTTCGCCAGCTTTTACCTCGAGTCGGCCTCCATTGAAGTGTTGCTGGAACGATTTGGCCTGGCGGAAAAGCGGCGGGCATTTTTTGAAAAGCTATCCGGCGGGCAGAAGCAGCGCCTGGCTTTGGCCCTGGCCCTGGTAAATAACCCGGAACTCGTATTGCTCGACGAGCCCACGGTGGGACTTGACGCCCAACTGCGCCGCGACATCTACGCCCTCATCGAACGCTTCCGCGAGGAAGGCCGCACCACCCTTCTGACAACCCATTATATCGAGGAGGCCGAGCGCCTGTGTGATCGCGTCGCCATCATTGACCACGGTCAAGTGATCGCCTTGGGGACGCCGCGTGAGTTGGTGCTCCACTCCGGCAAGGGCACGCGCATCGAAGTGTCCCTCGCCAAGCCCGTTTCGCCCGACCGCTTGCGACAGCTCGATGCAGTGGTCGATTGCCGTGAAGTCAACGGCAGGTATTTTTTCCACGCGCACCCGACGGCCATTGCCGTGGCAGCGCTGGTGCGCTTTCTTGAAGCCGAGGGCAACGCGTTGCTCGACCTCCACGTCGCTCAGCCCACCCTGGAAGATGTGTTCGTGGAAATGACCGGCAGACGAATCGAGGAGTGAAGCAACTGTCTGAGTCGGGGTCCGGAGTCCCGGCTCCGGAGTCGGAAGCGCCTGCCAACGATTTGACGCGTCCCCTGCGGGTCTGTTCGCGCGCAGTCGAAATAACGTTCTGGTTTTGTCGACTCGGGACCCCGGACTCTGGACTGAAAGACTGGTAATATGATGGCCTCAATTCGCATCGCGCTCATGTCAATCAAGTTGGTGATCCGCACCAAAACGGCGCTGTTCTTCACTTTTCTCTTCCCCCTCATTTTCCTGTTTGTCTACGCCGGCATCTTTGCGCATGGCAATCCGGAGGAAGTCGTTTACATGTTCGGGCCGGTGGTCACCCTGAACATCATGGGGAGCGGTTTTTTCGGACTGGGATTGCAATCGGTGATGCAGCGTGAGCGCGGCAGCCTGCGCCGCTATCGTCTGGCGCCCCTCGGACCAGGATCGATGGTCTTCAGTAGTCTGCTGGCGAACTACCTGTTGGAGCTTCCCACCATCGCCATGTTAGTTTTCTGCGCCATGGTGTTCTTCCACATGCCGCTCAAAATCAATCTGCTCACACTGCTTATTCTGGTCACCGTCGGCACTTTTGCCTTCGCCGGATTTGGACTCACCATCGCCAGCGTGGCCAACACCATGCAGGAGGCGCAGGTTTATAACAACGTTGTCTGGTTCACCCTGCTCTTTCTTTCCGGCGTAACGGTGCCGTTGCCGATGCTTCCCGGATGGATTCAGCGCTTCGCCGCCTTCTTGCCCGCTACCTATCTGGTCACCTCGTTCCAAGCCATCATGGTGCGCGGTGAGTCGTTATTCGACCGTCGAGCGGAGATGTTGATTCTTCTCATCTCCGGAACCTTCGGCCTGCTTTTTGCCTGGAAGCTTTTCCGCTGGGAAAAAGAGGAGAAAATCTCCACTCGCGCTAAGCTGGTCTCCTTAACCTTCGTCGTGCCTTTTGTCGTCATGGGGATCTGGATGAACGCGCGCGGAAAGCTCGCCGCGACGTGGAAGGAAACCTTCTCGCTTATGAGCCGCGCGCCCCTGGCGGAAGAGCACGTCTCCCCTGCTGATAGTATTTTGCTGGATGACTTCGAGAGTCCGGAGGAGTCCGAAAGACTCCTGAAAACCTGGCAGGTTTCGACGGAAGCGAACAATGCCGGCCACTCGCTGGGTGAACTCGAGGTGATCTCGCCCGGCGCCGCCGGGACGGAACACGCACTGCGCTTCCAAGGGCGCGTCGAATCTGCTCTCGGGGCTGACCGGGGATCCGTCGCCGTCCAGTACCCTTTCACTCTCCCCACCGGCGCTCCCAGCTTACGCGGCATTCAGTTTGAAGTGCGTGGCGATAGCCGCCTGTTCCAGGTCAAGATCACACCACCCGACCTGTCACTTCCCGTGCCCACCCTGACCTTTATTCCCGACTCCGAATGGCAGGCCGTTCGCTTGCCGGCAGCGTGGCTTGCAACCCCCAGCCCCTCGCCCCACAAAGGTACATTGGTTTTGGAATTTCGCGCCGACGGCCCGCCCGGAACTTTCCAGCTCGACATCGATGAGATTCGCTTCTACTAGTGTGCTGTCTCATTCATGGGATCTCTTAAGTGCGTCGTGTCATCTCATGAATTGAGCCCGATATGGGAGGAACTGGGGTTCGGGCTTTCAAATCGCCTTCACGGGTGAGGCACAGCGACGGGAAGTGATGGTGGATTGGGCGTTCGAGCGGTCCTCGAGAACAGAGGTTGTGTAGTGGCAACAACGAAGAAGGTTGAGAGTCTCGCCCAATGAAGAGAGCCATTGTTTTTGGATCAAGCGGATTCGTAGGTTCGCATCTTCTGCGCGAACTGTTGAACAGCTCTGATTACGGACAGGTAACCGCCGTCGCTCGGAAAAGCCTGAATATCACTCACCCAAGACTAAGAACAGTGATAGGCGACTACCACTCCCTAGCGGGTGTGAAGTCAGAAATCGCCGCGGATGAAGTCTTTATTGCTCTTGGCACAACCAAGAAGAACTCGCCTAAGAAGGCCGATTACTACCAAGTGGATCACGAATATCCGCTCCTGGCGGCACGGATCGCAAAGGAAAGAGGGGCGAAATCGGTCTTTCTGGTCACAGCAGTTGGCGCCAATCCCCATTCGCAATTCTTCTATGTACGGACCAAAGGCGAAACCGAGCGAGACGTGATCGCACTCGATTTCGAGCATACGCATATCTTTCGCCCCTCCATGATCATGGGGAACAGGAAAGAGAAACGTTCGCTGCTAGAAGAAGCACTGATGAGGTTTTGGTCTGCTTTAAATCCTCTCTTAACGTGGAAAGGCGATAGATATAAGGGCATAACGGGGGAAGATATTGCAAAAGCAATGATTAAGGCGGCGAAGAATCAAACAGAGAAGCTAAAGATTTATCACTGGAGGGAAATGCAAGATTTGCTGCAAAGATAATTTGAGCCGGGACTGTAACAAAGCTCGGAGCGCCGATTTCTCACCAGCTTTTGGATGGGCGGGGCTCCAGCCCCGCTCTGGAGTTTCTACATTTGTGCGACGGCAAGGATGGATGGAGAGAGGATGCGGAACGCGAGTTTCCTTCCCTCGCAAGAGATTGCTCGCGCGATTTCCAACCGCGAGCGCACTTTGGCCGCCAGCAAGCTGGCTGCCGCTTTCCCTCCCGCAAGCTTGCTTGCGGGAATTTGGAACGAGCGCACCCATCCTTTGTAGCGCCGACCTTTAGGTCGGCAATGCTGAGCTAAAGCTCAGCGCTACAACCACCCCCGGCGCGGGCGCAGCCCTTCCCCGCCAGCAAGCTGGCTGGCGAAAAAGCGGCAGCGAGCTGCACGCACTCCAAAGCTTCGCTCCGTATGCCAACCGGCAGGGGTGGCGAGCGAATAGCCAAATTTCAGAGATCGTGGCCACCGCCTCGCCCCGTGCAGAAGCCGCGGACCTACGGAACAGGTCCGCGCTACGCTCTTGCGCCCCCAAGGGGTGACCTGATCTAGCCCAGGCCATCGGCCAGGGTCCTTCGGCCCTGCACCCCGACGAGGCCCCATCATCCCCCGCGGAGCGAAGCTTTGGAGTGCGTGCAGCTCGCTGCCGCTTTCCTTTTCCGCAAGCTTGCTTGCGGCAGGTTCTTCCCGCAAGCTTGCTCGCGGGACTGGAGTTTCTACATTTCCGATGGGGGCTCTCGTCCATCGGGAGAAGGCGGTGTACTGTTTTGAATTCATCGCCCTCGCCCCCTTGGGGGAGAGGGTGGCTCGCCACCGGCGCTTCCTTCCGCCGGGGCGAGACGGGTGAGGGGGTCCAAACCGTGGGGTCTCATCTGCCTTTCCCTTCCTGCCTTCATGCCCCTACCCACCCCCTCACCCACCGCCTTGCGGTCCCCCCTCTCCCCCAAGGGGGCGAGGGAAAATGTAGAAACTCCAGTCCCGCAAGCTTGCTTGCGGGAATTCCAACCGCGCGTAGTCGGGCAATTTGATGCTGCAGCGGCGAGTTTACCTCGCCAATGGCGGCGTAAAGCCGCCTCTACATCAAATTGACCCGCCGCCCATCCCTTCGCGCAATTCCCCGCCAGCAAGCTGGCGGGTGAAAAAGCGGCAGCGAGCTGCACGCACTCCAAAGCTTCGCTCCGTACACCGCAAGCGACGCGGTCTGCCTCTACGAGAGAATCATGACAATGAAGATCGACTGGGGGGGGACGCACATGGGCGCAGACGTTCAATCACCGGAAGGCCTAAAAGGAAATTCCGGATTCTATATCCGGCCGGGGAACGCGTGGCAATCCCTGCCCGCTCGGGATTCTGTCATCTTGCCTCGATTGCGTTGGGAAGCATCCAAGTATAAGTTCGGAGTGAGCTGCATTCGCCAACGGGAACGGTGATTCGGTCGTTGGCGGGAGACGCTCTATTTCATTGCGAGGCCGCAGAGAACCCAGCATGTGGAGACACGGTAAGGCTCGACAGGGGTATATCCTCCGAGGGACATTGGTCATCGCGCTGGCCGCAAGTGCGTTGGCGTGTATCAAAAAGAAGCACGAAACGGAAGGGAGTAGTTCAACGTCGTCAACCCCCACAATCTCCAATATCAACGGCGCCACGTCGCCCTCCAGCACTCTGGGCCAACCGATTGAGATCAACGGATCGAACTTTGAGAGCAGCGGCGCTACCGTGCAATTTACTCAGGGCAGCATTATGGCGACGGCGACACCCATCAGCTCCGAGGCGAATGATTCCAGCTTGGTGGTAATCGTACCCCCCGGTGACTCCTCCAGCCAGTTCACCGTGCCTGGAAACGTCACCGTAACGGTAACGAGCGGCGGCACGACCACCAGCGGGGTGACGCTTGCCATCAATGCCGCCCCGACCTTCGACATCAGCGCCACAACGTGGTCAAGCACTACACTGCTTCCCTTCGGCCTTACCGGGCTGCGGGCGGCAGCGGTTCCAGGAACCGGCTCCACCGCCTACGTCGTTCTGACCGGAGGGTACAACGGCAACGTGAATACTTCCGTGGTGTACTCGAACAACTTGAATGCGGACGGCACCGTAGGGACGAACTGGAACAACATTACCGCCAACCAACTTCCCGGCTCCCTTGCCCACCATGCCATGGTGGAGGCGGACGCATCGAATTCGCCTGTGCCCGCCAACACCAGCTACATCTACGTCATCGGCGGGCAGGCATTTCTGGGCGGCAGTGGTAGCTCCAACGTGTTCATGGCCAGCGTGGATACCTCGAATGGCACGGTGGGAACGTGGACGCTACTGACCGGCACGCTGCCCCAACCCCTGATGGGTCTCACGGCCACGCTGTTTCACGGCTACATCTACGTGGTGGGCGGATTGACGGCGGATGGCAGCCCGTCTAACGCCGTTTACTCCGCCCAGGTGAATTCGGACGGCACGCTGGGTACCTGGACTACCGCCTCGAACTACTACCCGGTGGGGATCTCCTTTGCAACGGCCTTTGGGTACGGTGGCAATCTGTATGGGGTGAACGGGGACCTTGCCGCATCCAGCGATCCCAACTCGGTAGGCACTGCGTCGGGGACCGGGGCTGTCTATTACGCTCGCGTGATCGCCGGGACCTTGGGCTCCTGGACGGAGAGCGGACCGGGCACGGTCGCCGCCCGCAAGAAACACAACGCCTGGATGGCCTTTGGCCAAGTCATGAACGGAGAGGGGATTTACGCCGGGTCAACAGAGATGGAGTGGAGCCTGTTCGATTCCCAACTGTCGCTAGGGAGTTGGACCGGCCTCACCAATCCCCCCCGCGCGAACATCTATAACGCCGCAGCGGTGATTAGTCCTCTGTTAAGCTCGGCAGGCAACCCGCGGTTTCTGCTTCTGGGCGGCGATACCGTGGCGGCGGGTGGTGAGGGCCCCATCAGCAATCACGTTTACTACAACAACGCGCCCTAGCCGACGGGCGGTCTCGAGACGCATATAGGACACTACCCGCCCTGGCGCGTTTGGGCGAGGGGTAACATAGATACGACTCCCTAGTCTTCCCACGTCAACCAATTCTCATCAATGTGGGTTTCGGGCAGATCGATAGCGTCAGAAAGTCGGCTTCCGGTGAGGCATCGGCGAACAGAGACACTTCACCCTGGTTCCCATAACGTCTTCTCCTGCGCGGTCGTGGAAAAGCTTGGCTTACTGGGGACTGGACCGACTCGGCTGGACCCCGCGATTATCCAATGTCCAACTTCGTGTACTTGCTATCCGATGCTTTATTACCACTATTTTTTAGAAGGGCAAAAAGTGCTCCACCAACAACGAGACCACCGAACAATGCAATGATAACCATGGGATCGAATGAAACCTCCGAGGATAGACTTGCAATAACTTTGGTAGACACCGCTCCCCTGACAATAGTTCCAAAATATTGTAGGGTGTGAAACAAAAAACTCTCCCTAGGAGCTGGATTCTCGCGAGATGCGAGAATGGCATCTTCCGTGACTCACAAGAGCACCTTGCATTCCATACTCGACTCACAGTTGCATGGAGCAACGGAAAGTGGATTATGGAAAATCCCGATAGTACCTTTGGACCCAAGAATCAAAACGGAATTTCCGGCTCAGATCTTTGTTGTATGGAATGACGCTTGCAAGAAAGGAGTCTCCCGCCATGCACAAATGGATCTTTGGACTGCGTGCAGCTCGCTGCCGCTTTCCCTACCGCAAGCTTGCTTGCGGCAGTTTCTTCCCGCAAGCTCTCTTGCGGGAATCTCCACCCCCGCCTCGATCTGTATTTGCATTACTTCCCTGCAACCACGAGTGCCAGCCAGCGAGCTGGCTGGGGCAAAAGCGGCAGCGAGCTGCACGCTCTCCAAAGCTTCGCTCCGTATGCCCATGGGGAAGCGGCTTTTAACTTAAAGGTCTAGCATTTTCAGTTGCGGGAAATGCACGCGGTCAAGAGCAGCCGTAACGCCACGATGCATCCGAGCGGTTCGTCCCTTGTTGAGAACGACAAGCCGCGGACCTACAAAGCACGTCTGCGCCGCCCTGGCCTTTTTCGTTATTTCGCTGTGAAGCTGGCGACAGCTTCCAGAGTGCCCCACTCGATCGTCAGGGTGCCACCGCCGCCCGCTTTACTTAGCGTTAGCGTTACCATCTCCACGGGCTTAGCCGGGGTCAATTCCTTCAAAGGCGCAGACGCGAAACACTGCGATGCATTGGGAGCGGGGACTCCCCATTGGCCGTGCTGCTTGTCGAAAAGCAGCTTCCAGGAATTATCTGCCTGACGCTGCATCCAGATGCTATATTCCCCGGCAGGAATCGTAACGTCACCAAATGACAGGTCGATGCCGGTCTTGAAGGTCGTGGAGGTGTCAGCCCCCAACCGCCACAGGCTCCCCGGGCTCAACCTGCCGAGCAATTCATCCGTGGTGCGTCCCTTTAGCGAAGGCCGTCCGTACTCGACCGATACCGTTTTCCCATTGATGGTCAAAGTCGATGTGCCGCGGGGGTTGCCCTGCGCAAGAGCCACCGCCGCGAAGCAGGCAACCATCACCACACTCAACACCACCATTGCAAGTTTTCTCATTTCATCCTCCTCATGTGGACCTTGAATGGAGAGTCCTGACATCACCCAAACAGAATGCGAGGGGCGATTATACCGCCACCGGCGGGCTTCCGCCAGATGTGTCTGGCAGTCGGGTGTGCGACATAAAAGTGAAAGCGATAACCCCTCGGACGTAGCGCGGGCGTCCCGCCCGCTGGGACGTGGGCATCCTGCCCGCGCAATTCGCGCGAGCGGGACGCTCCCGCGACAGCGGGCGGGACGCCCGCGCTACAGGGTTTTCCGCCCGTTTCCAGGAAAGTCCAAAGTCTTTCACTTTTATGTCGCGCACCCCTGGCAGTCCGTGGTAGGTGGCAAGTGGTAGATGGCATGTCGGGGAAGAAAGTTGGTAGGTCGCAGGTGCAGTATATGTCGGGAAGCTTTCACCCCTGTGCCATCTGCCACCTACGTTGGTAAAGGGGTTTACGGTCGCGGGGTCTCACGTCAAGATGACAAAATCGTGCCAGAACTTCCCGACATCGTCCTATATATCGAAGCCCTCGAGCCACGCATCCTCAATCAGCCGCTGGAGCGCGTGCGCGTGGCGAGTCCGTTCCTGCTCCGCACCGCAACGCCGCCGCTTCAGGAGGGGGAAGGAAAATCTGTCCGGGAGTTGAGGCGCGTGGGCAAGCGCATCGCTATCGGCCTCGAAAACGATATCTGGCTGGTGTTGCACTTGATGATTGCGGGACGCCTGCATTGGGGCAAACCGGGCGTGAAGCTCGCCTCCAAGCGGGCGCTGGCAGCCATGGATTTTCCGCTGGGCAGCTTGCTCTTGACCGAGGCGGGTTCGCAGCGCCGCGCGTCCCTGCACGTCGTTCAAGGTGAGGACGGCCTGCGCGAGCTCGACCCGGGTGGATTGGAAGTTCTCACGGCTGATCTTGATTCCTTTGCGGCGCGCCTGGTCATCGGCAATCACACCCTGAAGCGCGCATTGACCGATCCCCGGTTGTTCAGCGGCATCGGCAACGCTTACTCCGACGAAATCCTTCACCGCGCGCAGCTTTCGCCTGTCACGCTCACTCAACGGCTGAGTGGGAATGATATTGAGCGTCTCCACGACGCCACACGTAGTGTTCTCGTGGAGTGGACTGACCGGCTGCGCGCCGAAGCCCATGGAGGCTTCCCGGAAGACGTAACGGCGTTTCGTGAGGAAATGGCAGTCCATGGGAAATATGCCAAGCCTTGTCCACGTTGCGGGACCAAAGTGCAACGCATTCGTTATGCCAACAACGAAACCAACTACTGCCCAAAGTGCCAGACCGGCGGCAGGCTGCTCGCTGACCGAGCCCTTTCACGGCTGATGAAGCAGGATTGGCCACCCACGCTGGAGGAACTGGAGTCCTTGATTCGCAGAAACACCTAGGCCCAATACTGTTCAGTTAGCGATGGTCATGAAATGGGCGTTCTCATTGCGGGCGAAGCCCGCCTTGGACTGCGGCGGCTCGACGCCGCCTTGAAATAACGCCGAGGACGACGACCAAGGCGGCGTCGAGCCGCCGCAGTCCAAGGCGCTTCGCGCATGTCCATATGAAGACAGCCGCTAAGTGAACAGTGTTGCACCTAGGCCGCATCTCTCACCCCGGGTTCGGAAGGGCGAGGCTTCGGGGGAAAAACCCGCTCGACAATACTTACGTGACCCCATTCCCTTCATGGCATTTTGGTGTATACTCACACCTACGGGGTGGGTAGCTCCGGAATCGCGAACAACTCAAGCGGCTGATTTGCGGAAACGGAATCGCGACGCTTGTTACCCGGGCCGGCGAGATCATGGCCCACGTTTCAAGGTAACTTGATTCCATCCCCGGCGGGCAAGATTCCTTTACAACTGTTTGGTCTTCAGGCTCGGGGAGGGGTCAAGCTATGGAATCTTCCTACCGCCCACGGGCGGTTCTTCCGGCGGCTCTCTTATGCGCCATTTCATTGTTGCCTTACAAAGTATTGGGGGCGCCGCCACCCCCTGCCGTTGCGGACGGTGCGGATAAATCGGTCCCCCACGGTCCCGCGTCGCCGGCTCCTATGCTGGCCATTCCCGGTCCCCTGCTGCCTTTTCTGCGCTTGGCGGCCGTCAGCCATTACGCGGCGCCGGAAGAAGTGTTGCCGCTCGTTTCCCACCAAGTCACGTTGAACGGGTACGGTGGGTCAGGCCGGGCCTCAACACCCACCGAGTACTTGATTCTGGTCAAACGGTATGTGGACCAGGCACGGGAATTGCAGGCGCTGGCGGGTCCGGATGGCAACATCCGCGTTGCCAATTGTGAGGGTGTCCAACCTCTCTTAAGTGTGATTGGGTACAAGCTCCGGCAACCCTGTGGGCCGCATGCCACTCTTGTAACGACCAATTCCAAGCGAGCCTTTACCGCCGTCGATTCCGGATTCCCTCTCGCCGATTTGGAAAAAGCGCTTCAGAACGGTAAACCGTTCGTCTATCCGTATAGCACCACGCAACTGCCGGTGCTGTTTGACGCGGGCGTGTGGATGGAAAACGAGCGGAACAAGAATCACAAGGATCTGCTGGACGCGCTGCTGAGCGATCCGGAACTGGCGCGGCTTTACTGGGCGCTGGCCCAGATCGATGAAGAAACGAGAACCTCCCTTCGGGTATCTCCCGGCATCGAGAAGCTCCTGCCTCTCGCCCCCCTCCTGGATTTCTATGGCGAACAACTTCGCATTCGATCAGGACGGGTGCAGGTCCCTGGCGGACCGCCGGCGGAATCCGCTTGGCAACATTTGGTTGGGGTCAGCCCGCATTCACCGGGAGAATTCGTGGTCGCCCTCCTCACCAAGGATGATGGGTGGCTGGCTCCTTATTATGACGCGCTGTCACGAGTGAGCGGGCCTCAACAGGCGTATTTTACCGAGCCTCACCACTTGGCGCAGTTTTATCAGGCCTTGCGAGGACGCATTACCTCCCCCAACCCGGCGAAATCGGTTTTCCGTCCGGACCCAGGACTGCTGCTCTTGGTAACGAGGATGCCGCTGGATCCGGACGGCCAACCCCATGTGCCGGGAAACCTCGGGGTTTGGTCCGAGATGCCCTCTGGGCCCAACGATTCCAAACGCGCCCGCAAATTGGTCGAAGAAAGCCGACCGTTTGACCACTCCGGACCAGTTGATTGAGCTTCTGATAGGCCTTTCCCGCGTTCACGACCCGAAGGGACCTCTGCAAGCCTATCTGGCGCTCAGCGAGATCGATCGCGCGCGCGGCGATGAAAGGCCTTTGAGCCCCCAGACGGCCCTCTTGCTGGCCAAGAATTTCGCGAAGTTCGGCGACCAATACTTGGCTTTTGCCGAGTTTCATTCCCTAAACGATGAGTCTATAACCTGAATTCATTAACACCGCGGAGGCTATTGACCGCATTCCGGATTCCACCGTGCGAGCCGAGGCGACAGGAATTTTTCAAGCCCAGAGCGGCCTCTGGCAAATCCTGGCGCGCCAGGGACAGATTCCCGCGGCGGATCTGAATAATTCCTGGCAACGGATTCTCCATCCCTTTAACGGCGTCCATTCCTCCCCGGAACTTTACGATGCCACCCGGACCTCGCTCGCTGAGCTCATGCGCGCGGCGACGGGGAAGTCCCAGGTGTCTCAAGACGGAATCATTGAATTGGTGGCGGGGCCCAAGCCGACCAGTCCGAATCGCGCCCAAATAAGGGAAGAAATCGCTGATCGCATGCGTTCGGTCCTGGAAGCGCAGCGCCTGGTTTCGCTCGACACCTTGCTCGCACTGGGGGATGGCCTTCCCCTGGTGGCCCAAGGAAAAGCCAAGGCGGAAACGCTGGTCCCGTTCGCCGAAGAGCTTCGCGAGTTTGAAATGCCCAAGCCGATCTTTTCCACGGGGGAAAAAATCGAGTGGACCACAGGGCGTTTTGGCGATGCCCACACCCAAGCCGAGATGGATACCAACATCGTCGAGGCCCTCCGCACGCCGGGAGCGCCCAAGGAAATGGCGAACGCGCGCGGCCGGCTCGTCCCTTTCCTGCGAGATTTCCTGGCCGGCCTGAACTACGCCTACTACGAGCCGCCCGGGGCGCAGATGCTCCACAACAACCCGCTCTTCATCCGGCGCCATGATTTCTCCGGCGACTTGTCTCGGGGATCGGAACCTCCTTGGTCTTCACCCCAGTTGGTCGGTCGCGGGGATACCTCCGGGGGCGGCGTGCGTCTGACCGGCGGACTCCCCGACCTCCCTCGCGTCCTGGCGCAAGTTGAGCAAGAGTTCATCGTGCCAAGAAATATCCAGTCGCTCATCTGGGAGGATTTGGTTCCGTCCCTGTTGACCGACGCGGTCTTGCCCCGATGGTGGCGCGTAACTCCCAAGGAGCTTCATGCCGTCGCCCTCTACCAACAGTTCGGTGAAGAACTGGTGACGAGCGCTGGGCAGGAAGCAAGCCTGCGGGAAAAGGTCGTGGACATCCTCACCAATCGCATGCTTTCGCTGAGGTTGGGCCAATTGGAGAAGGCTCTCGACACCGGACATCCCGAGGAAGCCATCCCCCGCATGGCCCCGGCGGAGACCTTCTACCTGGCTCTGGAGTTTCAGCGCCAGTACCCAGCAGAGATGACCCGTTGGGGGAAAGCCGGGAGAGGAACTTCAAACGCTTACGAATGAAGACCCGGAAGAAATCAATAGGCAAAGGCTGTCGGAAGATTTCGGCGTACCTCACCCCACTCTGGCGCAAACCACCGCCCGTGAACTTCTCAATTTGCGGCCTTTCCCTACTTTCCTTGGTTATTCGAGCAGTCTGTTGGCAGAGTCCTGGGAATCTAACAATCTCTATTGGGCCCGCTTGGCGGACGAAAAAGGAATGTCCCCCGAGAGCCTTCATCAGTTGGTCCCCGCGCTGACGCGTCGCATGGTGGAAAATATCTTCGCTACCCACTTGGATGACTGGCCCGCCTTGTTACGCGCTCTGCGGGAAACGGGAAACGAATTTCGAGAGGGCAGGTTGGAATCCTCGCCCAAGACAAGCGCACCTTCCCCGCTCTGAAGCTGATCTGGGGGATGCAGGGAGGTTGATTTATGGCTAAGCGAATCCTTTGGGTCTGCGTTTTGTGCCTGGGGACCTTTCTCCGGCGCCAAAGTGTGGATGGCGGCCCAGCAGGAAAACCCCAACACCGTCTTTCGTGTGACCGTCAATATGGTGCAGTTGGACGTGGCGGTGACCGATAAGAAAGGAAATTACATTACCGGCCTCACCCCCTGGGACTTTACGATTTACGAAGACGGAATTGCCCAAAAGGTTGCTACCTTCGGCGAGGAAAATGAAGCTCCGCGGCGGTTGGAAGATTATCCCCGCCAGAGCGCCGCCGCCATTGGCGAGGATCCTCCTACGAAAACCGGTAGGCAGGCGCATGACGGAGCACTCCAGCCGATCGTGCGAAAGGAAACTCCGGACCGGGTTGCGTCCATGGTGGTGGGAGCAAGCGTCTTCATCCTTTTCGATACCAGCAACTACATGTACCGGGGATTTGTTTTCGCCCAGGATGCCATTGCGGAATTTGTCCGCTCGCTCGACAATCCTTACCAGGTGGCCTTCTATTCTTACAGCCGCAACTTTTCCCGCATTTGTATGCTCACGCCGGACCGCTCCCTGGCCCTCAGGGGGGTGCGGGAAACCGTTGCCGGGGATGATGCCGCGCTCTATGACGCGCTGCTGATGACTCTCAAGGATGCTTCCCATTATTCCGGCAGAAGAGTGATCGTCGCCTTTTCCAACGGTCCCGACAACGCCAGCATGGTGGCGCCGGAGGACGTTCGCGAGCTGGCACAAACCGAGGGCATCCCCATTTATATGATCAGCACGCAATTGGCGCGCCTCGATCCTGTTTCCACGGCCGTCTTCGGGCGCATGGCCGACAGCACCGGCGGCAAATCCTACTTTGCCAAAGACTGGCAAGACCAGGAGAAAGCCTTCGCTTCCATTCGCGATGACCTTGCCCATCTCTACACGCTCACCTATTACCCACAGCCTAATCCCAATTACGGCTGGAGGAGCATCAGCGTGAAACTGGTAGGCCCGGCCTATAAGGACTACCACGTTCGTGCCCGGAGCGGCTATCGTCCTCGCACGAACCGGCACTTTTTGCAGGCCACGGCCCTTCCTTGAAGGATGGGGACAGAAACGTAACTCACTTTTCGCTCGCGGTATTGATCGCCCTTAAGGATAAGTAGTGGCTGGCGGTCTGAACACAAACGCGAGAACGACCTTGGATGGAACGGGGTCGCCATTAAATGTGGCCGCCATGAAGCGAAAGTTCCCCACGACGGCCATGGCCTCCTCGGTCAAAGGGGGAAGATCGCGAAGCACTTTGACATCTTCCTCCACCTCTCCCTTCCTATTCAGAGTGACCTCCAGCACAACGGCCCCAGCAGCGAACGAGTTCGATGGGTACTTTGGGAACGCGGCGCGGGTTACTTCCGCCGGCTGGAACTCTGCCTGGATTGCCGCTTCGGTCTGGGGTTTCAACGCAGGAAGTGGAACCTGGTCGGCGAGCAGAAGCGGCGGACGGAAAGTAACCGCGACGGGCAATCTCGAAGCAAGGGCTTTGCCCGCGAGTGTCGCTGCGGAAAATTTCCACTCTTCCACCGCGTTCGTCGCCGGTTCCGTGAGCGAGGCAATACCTCGGCGGACCTCAACTCCTTGAACCTCCCCCGTATCACTTATAAGGGCGTCCAGGACCACGGTCCCGTTGGCGACACTGAGAAATGGAACTGTAATGTCGGTGACAGAAAGAGTTTCTGCCGGCTGGAAGGGAGGTTTTTCTTTTGACGTCTCGCTCTGCGCGGTGAGCGCCTGAGCACTTCCAAGAACTATCATGGCAAGGAGTAATCGCTTCATGGCAGGACCCTCCTTAGCAGGTTCTCTCATCATTCCCCCAGTCAGCGGGGATTTCTCACCGCGGCTTTGGAAGGGCGAGGCTTCAGCCCCGCCCTTCCGCCATCCCCAATCTGGGATGCTCAAAACACGAAAACTCCCTTGATGTAATCCTCTGCGGCCACCTGCTCTTCGGAGAATGCTTGGCGGAAATCGTCCAGCCGAAAGCGATGAGTGATCATTCCTTCCGTGGTGAGCACGCCGTCGCCTACCGCCAAGGCGCCAGGTTCAATGAACCCGCTGTTGTTTCCGGCGCCGAACACGCGGCGGTTGGGTGTCTGAATGGAGTCCGGCGCAAGCGGCAGCACCTCATTCTTGCAGTAACCCGCCAGGACCAGGCTGCCACCGAACCGTGTGAGGCTGATCGCCAGCGGAACCAAGGGAGAATACCCGCTGGCCTCAATCACGATGTCCGTCCCGTCCGGGTGCAGCGTCTTGGTCAATTCCTTGAGGTGTTCGGCATCCCCGGTCGCCTCCCACGCTCCCCAGGATTTGGCCAAAGCCAAGCGCTTGGGCTGCTTGTCCAGACACAGAATGCGTCGAGCCCCCGAGGCCCTCAAGACCGCCAAACAATTTAATCCGATCGGACCCATGCCGAGAATCGTCGCGGTAGAGCCCAGGCGGACTCCGGCCTTGAAAGCCGAGGCGATGGCCACACCCAGGGGTTCCAGAAGTGCGCCCTGCTCGAAAGAAATCGTGTCCGCGAGGGGGTGCAAATTATGAGCGGGCGCCAGGACGTACTCAGCGTAACCTCCTGACGGGCCGAACCCGATCTGCCGATATTCCCGGCAGCGCCGCCATTCTCCCCGCCGGCAAAACCCGCACTTCAGGCAGGTAATCTCGTTGTCAGCGACGACCCTCCGCCCCACCCAGGCCTCGTCAGAGGGCGAGCCGGCCCGGTCAACCACACCACAGTACTCATGCCCCGGTGTCATGGGGTACTCCGCCACGTGCCGGCCTCGCAACAACTCGAAATCCGTCATGCAAACCGCCGCCGCCTGAACTCGAATGCGCGCCCAACCGGCCATCGGCTCTGGGTCGGGGAATTCCGCCAGGCTCACCTTCCCGGGTCGTTCAAAGACAATCGCTCTCATTCCTGGATCTCCCTTATGGATTGATACGCTGGCCTGGAAGCTCGCACACCTTCAAACCTACCGTCCTGGAACCTAATGCCGGAAGCGTGATGTCCGGCCAACTTGCACTGCCCCGCGATCCCCTGCCCTCAAAACGGGCGCAGTATATCACTTCGCTCGCGACACCGTGAATTCCCCGTCGTGCTCAACATCTATCTCCTTTCCTTTCAGTAAATCATCGAGGAAACAGGCTACCTTCTTTATTTTCATTAAATCATCCAGAGCACTCTTTTTGCCCCTTTGCTTCAATAACCCATCCAGAGGACTCTTCTTTAACATTTCTACGGCTCCGTGCCTCTTTTCGGACCTTGATTGCCGTGTTGGTGGGCTACCACCATTGGCGCAGGCGGGAATCCTCGAAGGGTAGTGGACAGGGCATAGCGGCTCGTCGGCGTTTGGGCGACAGCGCACTGCCTGCCGCCTTGCTTCCGCCAGCAGAAGCTAGCCTCACATACTAGCGTGACACGGCTATTTGCCTCATCAAATGGAAAGAAGGCTAGTGGCGCGCGACCTAAAAGTTGAAGATTGGGCGTCTCCTGCAGACCAGGACGAGAAACTTGTAGCGCGGGCATCCCGCCCGCTGGCGCGTGGGCATCCTGCCCGCGCGTTCCTGGCGGGAGCGGGACGCTCCCGCGACCGCGGGCGAGACGCCCCTGCTACGTCAAGTACCCAGAAGGGCCATGCTCGGGGGCAAATGTTAACTCGCGGTTCACAAACTTCTATTGTGCTGATATAATTCTTGATGTATCGTTCTCGGCGCATGTGTTTCGGCAAGATGTGATCATTAACAAGTGCGCACTTCGCATACAGGTTGTAAGGAAATTAGGCTGCGGCGTGAAATGTTAAAAGATTTTAACAAAAATTTTCACCCTGCTTAAAACCTCTGTGCGGTAAATGCGCATCTCAGCGTGCGGTGGTATGAAAGCGCGAACCTTCTATGGGGACTTCAACGAACCGGAATCTTCTCGTTGCTGCCGGTAGGGGACTTGGAGTGCCAACGTAGGTTGGACTACTGAACGCACTGGTGGTGCCGTGCGGCCAGGGGTAGAAACAGGGTGGAGTTTTAGCCGCTCGGTTGGGTGGGGCAGGAATCTGGAAAGTGCTCTGCCATCCGGAATAAGCCACCGTCATGGGGGCGTGCACGATCAGGAAGTTTCGGAATAGCCCCTGGGGCCGCGTTCCATACCCTGGCATTGAATCGGAGACGGCGAGAAGTACGATCCGATTTCATCAAGTTCTGTTTTATAAAGGTTGCAACCAAGAGAGAGTCGAGCCCTCCGGCCGCGAATCGGAGTGGGAAGGGCGCATGGCAAAAGGCGCTCAACGCCAAGGCCCCCACCTACCCCCGGCTGAGGAGTTCGCCCGAGAACGAAATTTGCAGGGGAAAGGGATACGTGAAGTGAGGCTAATTTACACGTTCCTGCTCGGTGCCTTTTTACTGGCACAATCCGGGATGGCACAATCCACTCCCGACCAAAAGGCCGCCGCTCCGGAAAAAACCACCAGCGCGAGTGACAGTTCCGAATCTGTTGGGCCCACGGCCTTTGTGCAGGCCGAGGGCTACTCCAATGCTGATGGGGCTTTGGGATATGTGGCGACCTGGGACTTCGACCTCGGGTACAGGTTCAATTCCCATACCTCTGCCGATATCGGGTTGCCACTCTATACCACACGCACCCCCTACCCCATTATCGGCACCTCTGACTGGCGGACGATGACGATCATGGGGCCACCGTACATCGACATACGCTACGACACCAAGCACAACAAAACCAACATCACGACCATTCTGACGGGTGCGGCCGGCGTCAATATGGTCAAGACCTATTCTAACGGCCGGATGGTGGTGGACTGGTTTAACCACCTTGATCGCAACTATCAGATTCTGAACTATGACGCCACTTTCACGCCCTTTCTGAATTTTGGCGCCGGCACCGGGACCGTGGACCGGCAGGTCATGCCCCGGCCTTACGAGCTCGCCCGCCCTTATGAGACCCTGGGCTTGATCGGAAATGGTGAAGTCGGCGGGGCATTTACCATTAAAAAGGATTACACGTTGGAAGGCTCCGCCTACGGCCTGTCCCCGGTGGGACCCCAGAAGGTCTATAGCCGGCTCGTGGCCCCGGATAATCTCATTGGTGGTGACGGACACCACAACCGTTTTTGGGATGAATATTTCGAAACCGGCGGGGAGTATGTCAACACGTATGGTTCGGGGCCATCGCGAATTTCCCGTGACAATGGCTTTGGCATGTATTTGACTATCAACCGCTTCAAGCGTGCCAAGAATTTCAGCCTCCAACTCGGCTATACGAAGAGCGTCCGCTACGATTATGGCGCCGCTTTCATCATGATGCGTTATAACTTCACGGGTATTTTCCGGAGCTTAACGACAGGTGAGTAGCTAGCCCATCGCCCGATGACGCACAGAATGCAAGATACTGACTCCGGCGGTCGCCCGTCGCAAAATCGCATCCCAACCAACCGAGCGACCCCGAAGTGACGACAAGAGGACCTTTGAAAACTGAGAGTCGGTTAAGATCATCCCTCCTTTATTTCGTGGTTGGAATTGGCTTGGTCCATTCCAGCCTCGGGTGGGCTGGCACCCCCGCCTCGCCCGAGAACACTTTTGTTCCGTCCGCAATCCGTTCCTACGTGCTGCCGCTGAGTTTCGAGGCAAACCATGGACAGGTGGATGAGCAGGTCAAGTATTTGGCTCGGGGACAAGGTTATTCGCTGTTCCTGACCCCGGGCGCCGCGGTACTCGGCCTGCGAAGCGAGGAAGCCGGGAAGTCCACCGAATGGCTACGCCTGGTTCTGCAGGGAGCCGCCACCGCTCCTGCCATCACCGAAGAGGAGCCGCTTCCTGGCCGGAGCCATTATTTTGTGGGGAACGATCCAGCGCAGTGGCGGACAAATATCCCCACTTTTGCCCGCGTCCGCTACCAGGAAGTGTATCCCGGTGTGGATTTGATTTATTACGGCCGGGAAGGGCGGTTGGAAAATGACTTCGAGGTAACCGCCGGAATCAACCCCAAGGTGATTTCCTGGCGGCTGGAAGGGGCGGAACGAATCCGCGTCGATTCGACCGGGGACTTAGTGTTAACCGTGGGCGGAAGTGAAGTGCGCCTCCTACAGCCGCGGGCATATCAACTGGAGGGTGAGCAACAGCAGCAAATCCCCATCCGCTACCGGGTTCATGGCCAGAAAGTAAGCTTCGCGCTGGGGAAGTACAATCGGCATGAGAAATTGGTCATTGATCCCGTCCTTACCTACTCGACTTACTTAGGCGGCACCGGAGGAGACACTGCAAACAGCGTTGCCGTAGACTCTGCGGGCGACGCCTACGTGACGGGGGTCACGGCCTCCATCAACTTCCCTACCACCTCATCGGCATATGAGGCAACGTACGGTGGCGACAGCGACGTTTTTGTCACCAAATTCAACCCCACAGGCACCGGCGTCTTGTTTTCGACCTACCTCGGAGGCTCGGGGATCGATACGCCCTCCCAGATCCTTCTTGACGCCGCCGGGGACATCTTTCTCCTAGGGAGCACGCAATCGAATAACTTCCCCACTACCGTCGGGGTCTTTCAACCGAATTATGCCGGCAATCAGGATGCGTTCTTGACCGAGATGAAACCTAACGGCTCCGCTTTAATTTACTCCACTTACATCGGTGGTACGGAGGCCGATTTCGGCACTGCCTTGACGCTCGATTCGTTAGGTGACGCTTTCGTGGTCGGGTCCACCCAGTCAACGGACTTTCCCACCATAAATCCTATTCAACTCGGCAATGCTGGCCTTTATGACGCATTCGTGACAGAGATCAGCCCCACCGGGGCGTTGTTGTATTCCACCTACCTTGGCGGCTCGTCATCCGATTATGGCACGGGCGTTGCGGTAGACAGCTCCGGGGATGTGTACGTCAGCGGCTACACCTACTCAAATAATTTCCCTACTCAGAGCGCATTTCAAAGCTCGCTGAGCGGCGGTTCCGATATTTTCATAACGAAATTTACGCCGGGCTCCAGCGCCTTGCTCTTCTCCACTTATCTGGGTGGATCATCCAACGATCAAGCTCTTGCCATGATCGTGGATTCTACCGGAAATATTTATCTGACCGGCGGCACCCAATCCACAAATTTCCCTGTGACGGCCACTGCCTATCAATCCGAGCTTGCAGGCACCACCAATGCATTTCTTACGAAGATTGCTCCCGACGCATCGACCTTGGTTTTTTCCACGTTTCTTGGAGGCAGCGCGACTGACCAGGCCAACGGCATGGCAATGGACTCCGCGGGGAATATCTACATCACGGGCTTCACGCTATCGTCCAATTTTCCACTGCTGGATTCTTTCCAAAATGTCCTGGGCATATCAGGCGCCGGGACCTGCGGGTCAACAAATCTTGTCAATTTGCCAACGGTTCTCTGCGCCGACGCTTTCGTAGCTAAATTCGCACCGTCGGGAATTCCGGCATACTCGTCGTTCCTTGGGGGGAGCGGCACGGACGCCGGCCAGGGCATTGCCGTTGACTCCTCAGGGGCCGCATACGTGGTGGGCGGAACCTTCTCATCGAACTTCCCCGCCACCGCCGGCGCCTTCGAGTGGCTATTCCAAGGTTCGAGTGTCAACAGCAATGCCTTCGTTACCAAGATCAGTCCCCAGGATGCTCCTTCCGTGGCGCTGAGTCCGCAGCAGATTAACTTTGGGAACCAGCCGCTCTTGAGCCCCACCACTGCGGTCACGGTCACGCTGACCAATGAGGGAAGCGCCGCGCTAAATATCGCCAGCATCACCGCCAGTGGGGACTTCCAGCAGACCAACACCTGCGGAACTTACTTATCCGGAGGGGGAGGGACCTGCGCCCTACAGGTTACCTTTACGCCCACGTCGGTGGGTCTCGAGACCGATCAAATCACCATTACCGACAACGCGGGTGGGTCGCAGGCTATTACGGTCACGGGGGACGGGGTCCTTACGGGCGGGTCCTTGCTCTTCTCTCCGGCCTCGCTGACGTTTGCCGCGCAGACGGTCGGCACCACCAGCGCGAACCAGACGGCTCTCCTCATCAATAATGGCAATGAAGCGGTCACCATTACCAACATCACCGCCCCGTTCGGTTTCGCCGAAACAAATAACTGTGGAACCAACTTTCCCACCGTCCCCGCGTCGTTGAACGTAAACCAAACGTGCACCATCAGCGTAAGCTTCAGTCCCTCCGCTACGGGGAATATCGCGGGCTCTGTGCTCGTCTCGTCGAATGCGGTGAAAGCGAACACGTCACTTTCCGTGACGGGCACGGGGAGCCCGGTCTTTTCGCTCTCCTCCAATGCGCGATCGAGTGTTATTCTCGTCGGCACCAAGACCACGAGTTTTACCATTTCCGCCGCGGGTCCCAGTACCTTCCTGGGATCCATCGCCCTGTCTTGCGGCAGTGGTGCGACTTGCAGCTTCAACCCGACTTCGATTTTAGTCGGAGGATCAAGCAATCTCACCGTTACGGGCCTTTCGTCATCCACGGCGAATCCTTTGAACATTACGGTCACCGGAACCAGTAGCGGCCAGACCTCCACAGTATCCTTGGCAGTCTTTCTTGCCGATTACTCGCTGACGGCAACACCCTCCGGCACCACCGCAACGGCCGGGAGCAATGCCACTTATACGATCACTCTGACGACCACGAATGGATTCGACCAGCCCGTGCTTTTGAGTTGTGGCGCGGTCCCTACGCTCACAAACTGTATATGGAATCCCCCTGCCTTGACACCGCCGGGGACGGTGGGAATAACGGTCTCAAGCACACTGACGATCGAGACGACGAACCAAGTCACGGGGATCGAGTCGACATGGCTCTTCCGCCCGCCGCCACGAAATATTCCGCCGCGGCGGGGGCGGTGGATTCTTGTCTTGGCCCTGCTGACGTTGTTGGGCGCCATCGTCACGGGCTTTGGCAAGTCCGGGCCATGGTTGCGCCCACGCCTAAGATTGGCAGTCCTGTTGGTCGCGATCGTTTTGGTTGCCTTGGGCGTGGGGTGCGAAAATTACGTAAATCCGATCAATATCAGTCC
Source organism: uncultured Acidobacteriota bacterium (assembly GCA_963825395.1). Taxonomy (GTDB): domain Bacteria; phylum Acidobacteriota; class Terriglobia; order UBA7540; family UBA7540; genus Bog-366. Next base: position 55,874 of record CAWGTQ010000056.1, read on the forward strand.
CCAGGTTACTGGGACACCCTCTGGCACCTATGGCATTGTGCTGACCGGAACCCTGGGAAACGGCAGCAACGTTACGCGGACAACCACGGTGAACCTATCGGTTCTGCCCAGCACTTAAAGCAACGCTTGCTGGCCCTCGTCGCGTCGGGGTAGGGCGTTCGACGAGCTGATTAAACAGGAACAGAATCTCAGAATTTGGATTATTTCCGAGGAGGACTGTCGTGAGTGGAAGGAGCGGCACTGCCACCTGCGCCCTAGGCGCAAACCCAAGCGCGATTAAGAGAGGCCGACGCCTCCCGTATTGCCTGTTGTTGATTGCACTTTTGCTCGGCACAGCCATTTTGCGAAAGGACGGGGGCGCGGGATTTCCCACGGCCAAACCTCGCTCGAACAGCCAATGGGCCCACCTCTACGCGGCTCTGCCGATGAGCTTCGAGGCGAATCGTGGACAAACCGACCCGAGCGTGAATTTCCTTTCGCGAGGGCGAGGATATGCTCTGTTCCTGACCGGCGGCGAGGCTGTGCTGACGCTCAAGAACCCGTCGTCCGCTGTCGGCGGAAAGACACCACCGGCTTCGGCCGCCGCGCTGCGGCTAAAGTTGCTGGGCGCGAATGCCCATGCCGTCGTAACCGGTAGAGATGAGTTGCCCGGCAAAGCCAATTACTTCATTGGCAACGACCCCAGCAAGTGGCGCACGAATGTTCCCACCTTTGCAAAGGTCAAGTACGAAAGCGTTTATCCCGGCGTCGATCTGGTTTATTACGGTGCCCAGGGGGGAGAACTTGAGTATGACTTTGTCGTTGCGCCTGGCGCCGACCCCAAAGCTATCTCGCTGGGGGTGGAAACAGGGGGACATGCCCCGCTCCAGATCAACTCGGAGGGCGACCTGATCGTCCGGCTTCAGAGCGGCAATGTGCAATTGCACAAACCGGTTGTGTACCAGGAAGCAGAGTCCGAAGTCCGAGGTGCGAGGTTCGAAGTTCAAAACGGAGCTCGAAATTCGAAACTGGAGACTCGAAACTCGAGCAATCGACAATTGAACATCAACCATCGACAAGTGGTGGAGGGTCATTACGCCCTGGACGCGCAAAACCACGTTCGCTTCGACCTTGGCCCCTATGACCACAACCGCCCGTTGGTCATTGACCCGGTTCTCGTTTACGCCACCTACATTGGCGGCAGTGGAGGCGACGTCGCTTACTCCATCGCGGTTGACTCCTACTTCGACGCCTACATCGCGGGCGTCACAAACTCTAGTGACTTCCCCATCAAGTCAGGAGAACAGTCCGCCTACGGAGGAGAGGGCGACGCCTTCGTGACGAAAATGAATGCCGCGGGAAGCCAGCTTATCTTTTCCACCTATCTTGGCGGCAGCGGATCCGACACCGCCACGGCCATCGCCTTGAGTAGCGGAAGTACCTTTATTACGGGTTACACCAGCTCTACGAACTTCCCCACCAAGGTGCCAGTTAGCACTGCAAATCCCTTCCAACTGACTTACGGCGGCGGCTCTTTCGACGCCTTCGTCACGGAGCTCAGTACGGACGGCAGCACCGTGGTTTACTCCTCGTATTTGGGCGGCAGCGGCGCCGACTTCGGCCAGGGAATCGCCGTCGATTCCTCCGGCAATGCCTATGTTACCGGCTCGACCCAGTCATCGTCGGGATTTCCCACCGTCAATGCCCTACAATCCGTTCTCAACGGGTCTCAGAATGCCTTTGTCACCAAAGTGAATAACAACGGCGAGGCGCTTGTCTACTCCACCTATCTGGGAGGCTCGGAAGCCGACTCTGGCCAAAGTATTCAGGTGGACAACAGCGGAAATGCTTATATCGCAGGATATACCTTCTCAAGTGACTTTCTCGAAAGGAACGTGCCTTTGGGCACTCCCATACAAAGCACGATCGGGGGCGCCGCGGATGCCTTTGTTGCCGAGCTGAGCTTTACCGGGACGACTCTCAGTTTACCGTTCTCGACTTTCTTGGGTGGCACTGGAGATGATCGCGCCTATGGGCTTGCCTTGGATAGCACCCAGACCCCTAACATTTACATCACGGGCTCAACGGTTTCTACTAATTTTCCCACCACCTCGGGCGTCTTGCAGCCCGCGCTTAAAGGCTCTTCCGATGCCTTTGTGTGCAAATTGAACAATGCCGGGTCCACCCTGGTCTTTTCCACGTATCTCGGGGGCAGCAATGCCGATCAAGGCAACGCTATCGCCGTGATTCCCACCGGACAAACCAACGCGGGAGCTGTCTTCGTTACCGGCTTCACGGAATCTAGTGACTTCCCCACGCAAGATCCGATTCAAGCAATCCTGGGACTTACAAACAACAACTTGTGCGGGTCGGCTCCCTGCGCCGACGCCTTCATCAGCCAGCTCACACCCCAGGGAACCGGCTTGACCTACTCCACTTATCTGGGTGGCAATGGGCCCGACTTCGGGGAATCCATTGCACTGGATACTACGGGCGACCCTTACATCACCGGCAGCACCTCTTCCACTAATTTCCCGGCCACTGCCTCGCCCAATTCGGTCTCTTATACGCCCACTTATAAGTCCACCTTGACCGGGACGGCCGGTAACGCATTTATCGCCAAAATGGATCCCGCCGATATTCCCAATATCTCCATCGTGCCTAACAGCCTGAACTTCGGCAACGAAACGATAAGCGTCACCAGTACCTTGCTGCCGATTACCATCGTCAACCCGAGCACGGAGCCCCTGACAATTTCGCAGATTCAAATCAATCCGATAGGCCCGTATACCACCATATTTACGGAAACGGACAACTGCGTGGGCACGCCCACCGTACCCTCTCTCCCCCCAGGCTCCTACTGCACGATATACGTAGCCTTTACGCCGAACAGTACGGGTTCCGTCACTGATACACTCACCATCACCGACAATCAAGCAGGAGTCACCGGCTCCGAGCAAACTATCTCCCTGACGGGATCCGGGGTGACGGCAGCTACCTCGGTCACGGTTCAGCCCACCAGCCTTTCCTTTTCCAACCAAACTGTGGGAACCATAAGCCCGCCCCAAAACATCACCATTACGAATACCGGCACGGAAGTATTAAATATTACCGGATTCTCGACGGGCACGAGTGGCGACTACGCTTGGACCGCTCCTAACTGTCTCGCCCTAAACAACACCCTCAACGTAGGACAGAGCTGCACGGTGAGCGTGACGTTCACCCCTACGGCCAGCGGCACCCGATCAGGCTCGCTGAGGATCAGTGACACCGCCACCGGCAGTCCCCAGACTGTGTCGCTTACGGGAACAGGCGCCGCTGCCTTCACGCTCACCTCCCCCAGCGGCAATAACCCCACGCTGATTGGCAGCACCCAGACGACCTTCGTCATCGTCGCGACGGGCGCTACCGGTTTCAGCAATGCCATTGCGCTGGCCTGCTCCGCGGGTACCACGTGCGTGTTCAGCACGAACCCCGTTTTTGTTGGCCAGCCTACCACCCTGACCGTCAGCAACCTCACGAGCACCCTCTCCAACCCTTATGCCTTTCAGGTGTTGGGGACCAGCGGTTCGCAGTCGAACTCGCTGAATATGAATATCCAGTTCGAGGACTTTACCCTGACGGCTACCCCGTCGATTTTCACCGTTCAGGCGGGCTACCCCGCAAGCTACAATATCATCGTTAATCCCCTGTACGGATTTAACCAGCAAATCCAACTGATATGCGAGCTTTCGACCCTGCCGCCCGATTCCACCTGTACCTTTAACCCTGACACCCCAACTCCCAATGGCCTCGGCCCCCTCAGTGTCCCTCTGTCAATCAGTACGGTGAAGTATATCGCTACCAACACACATGCTCTGCCTCGCTGGCCCAACAGCAAGCTTCCACCCCTGATGTTCGGCCTTCTCAGCCTTGCCGGGCTGGCCTCTCTGGCGTTGGGCAATCGGCGCCGAGGCCACAAGGGATGGCTTGGGTCTGTCTGGCTGGGGGTGCGGCTCGTAACGCTCAGTATGATCCTGGCACTCAACTTAGCGCTGGTGGCTTGCCGCGGATCGACGCTGGTACAGTCCGGGTCGACCCCCGGGAATTACACCGTAACTCTCTACGGACAATTGCTCTCCAACACCACGGTCGTGCGATATACGACTTTGGCAGTGGCCGTGACTTCGACGAACCCGAATCCCTGAGGCTAAACCTCTTGCTTCGGGGATTCGGATTGCGGTATCACAGCAGCCGGGCTTAGCCCGGCTGCTTCGTTTTGGTGGTGGGTCGGTTTGAAAAGGTATCGGCGAGTTTACTTCAAGCTCGTCCAAATTACGGTCCGGCGGCTGACCCATTACCTGCCGCTTTGCCGCATGGCGTGGGACGATTTCCCGCTAATGTAGACGGCCTGGGTCTATGACCGCCACTCCAGGATAATCCGGCCGGCGCTGTGGTTCCCGCGACATGGAGGGTGGGGCGGTTCGCGAGTCAAGCGTGTCCAAATTTGGACAGCCTTGGGCAGTGGTGGCCAGTGACCTGAGTCAGAAGTTCACCGACAAAACTCTCCCCTTGCGGAGGACCGATCCGCAGCCCCGTCAGGGGCGAAAGAGCGTAGCCCACGGCGTAAGCCGTGGGTAAGGAAACCCTCCCTCGCCCCCGTCCCCTCTCCCGCTCGGGCGGGAGAGGGGTGCCGAAGGCGGGGTGAGGGCGCTCTTCCCCACGGCTTACGCCGTGGGCTACGTTCTTCCGGGCTAAATTCGTCAACGATCTTCTGACTCAGGACACTCGGTGGCAGGCGCGAGGTGTCGGGTGTCAGGCGCTCAAGATCGGGCAAAGGGCAGCAGGCAGGGAGCGCCTTTTGCGACTCCCGGCGAGCCAGGAAGAGCTGAAAGCTGATAGCTGACGCCTGACTGCTTACCGCTGGCTACTGACTACTATCCTCTAACCACTGCCCTTTGGAGGTTTCCCTGTCTGTAGTCCACAAACCAGGATCGTAGTCGCGGTACCGTTTGATGTCGTGGCGGCGAGTTTACCTCGCCTCCTGGCGGCATAATGCCGCCTTTGGCACGTTGCGCTTTGCGTATTGGCTTTTTTGCGTCTCCGCTGCGCTGTGCTACTATGGTGGTCCAAATAAAGGAGGCTTGGTGGAGAGAAACGCGATGAAAGCAGTTTACCTTACGGATTTGAGGCAAATGGAAGTGCGTGAGACGCCGGTGCCCGGCTTGGCGGGGCCGGGCGACGTCTTGCTGCGGGTTGACACCCTAGGCGTGTGCGGATCGGACATCCACTACTACACCCAGGGAAGGATTGGGCCGCAGGCGGCACCGTTTCCACTCATACTCGGCCACGAGCTTGCCGCGACCGTCCTGAAAGTTGGCGCCGAGGTGGGGAACCTCCATCCCGGCCAGCGTGTAGCGGTTGACCCGCTGGTTGCTTGCGGCGAATGTGACCAGTGCCGCGCGGGACGCAAGCACACCTGCCGCCACCAGAAATTTCTGGGCAATCCCGGACAGTTGCCGGGCGCGCTCGTGGAATACCTGGTTATGCCTGCCGCCTGTTGCAGTCCTGTTCCCGACGCGCTCACCGATGACGAGGCCGCGGTGGTCGAACCGCTTTCCATTGGGGTATACGCCGTGCAAATGGCCCAGCTCGCGCCCGGCGCTCGCGTGGGTATTGTGGGATCCGGCCCCATCGGTTTGTGCACACTGCTGGCGATTCGCGCCCTGACGCAAGCCACGGCTTACGTAACTGACTTGGTGGACGAGCGCCTGGCTGTGGCGCGCGCCTGCGGGGCTGCTTGGACCGGCAATCCCCGGCATGAAGATGTGGTGGCAGCCATCCGGCGCCTCGAGCCCCTAGGCATGGACGCCGTGTTTGAATGTGCGGGTGAGCAGGCCGCGCTCGACCAGGGCATCGAACTCCTGAAGCCCGGAGGCGCGCTGCTGGTGATCGGCATTCCCGAAGTTGATCGAGTGAGCTTCAACATCAGTCTGCTGCGCCGGAACGAGTTGCGCATCCTCAACGTGCGCCGCCAAAACGAATGCGTGGAACGCGCCATTGAGCTCATTGCCAGCGGACGCATCGACGTCCGGCCCCTGGTCACACACCATTTCCGGTTGGAAGAAACCGCCCGCGCGTTCGAACTCGTCAGTGCGCGGAGCGACGGCGTGGTGAAAGCCATCATCCGTATCTCCCCGGAAGCATGATAAAGCCCTTTTGCTGCCCAGCAAGCGTCAGCAAGCCCTTACCTTTCCTTGGCGGAACCGCCACGCCGCATCTACGCCGAGGGGGGATTCCAGGGTATTAGGCGGAAACGCATCCGGGCGGATTGCCGACTGAGGTTGCGATGAAGGTAACCGATATCAAAACGCACGTGGTGAGGCTGAACTACTGCAACACCGTTATCGTGCGGGTGGAAACCGACGAGGGGATCACGGGTGTCGCCGAAGCGCTGATGAAGCGGAAGTCGCGCACCATCGAGCAGTCGATCCTCGAGCTGAAGCGCTACCTGGTGGGGAAGGATCCGACGGAGATTGAGACCCATTGGGAAAGGATGTATCGCGACTCGTTCTGGGTGGGCGGGCCGATGCACTGCACTTCGATCAGCGCCGTGGACTGCGCGTTGTGGGATATTCTGGGCAAGGCCACCGGTTTGCCGGCGTACAAGTTATTGGGAGGGCCAACGCGCCGGCAGATACCGGTTTACTGCCACTGCCCGGCGGGTGAAACGCCCGCGGTGTTCGCGCAAAACATCCAAGCGTGCAAAGCGCGTGGCCACCGCGCCGCCAAAACCACGCTGCCGCTTTTCTACGGCGCCCAGCCCGCCGAGGGCGGCAGCCAATCCCCCGGCAGCGCCTACTCCGGCACCCACGGGGAGGTGGATGCCCGTTGGAAGGAGACCGAATTGCTCGATCCTTCAATCTTCGGGCGCATTCGGGAGTTCCTCCTGGCGGCGCGGGAAGCGGGCGGCCCGGAATTCGGAATTGCTGTTGACTGCCATGGGCGATTGAATCCGAAACAGGCTATTCGCTTGTGCCGCGAGCTGGAAGATCTGAACCTGCTGTTCCTGGAAGAACCCGTGCCGCCGGAGGGCGTCGAGGAGTTGTGCCTGGTGCAGCGCGAAACGGCGATCCCCATCGCGGCGGGAGAACGATGGGCCACCCTTTACGGAGTTCGCCCGTTCCTGGACAAACATGCCGTCGATATTCTGCAATGTGACATCGTGAACTGCGGCGGCATTACGGGAATGAAAAAAATCGCGGCGCTTGCCGAGGCCCATTACATCGGTATGGCGCCGCACAATCCCAACGGACCGGTCGCCACGATGATCAACCTCAACTATGCGGCCATGATTCCCAATTTCGTTATCCTGGAAACCGTGGGCTCCGCGGTGGATGAAAGAATCGCCGGCGAGTTCCTGAAGAATCCCGTCCGCATGGAGCACGGCTATATGCCCCTGCCCAGCGGCCCCGGCTTCGGCTTCGAACTTAACGACCAAGCCCTGACCCGCCCCCCCGTCGCCGATGAGGGCACGCGCTAGTGCGGAGCTGTCTTGCAGGGCTGACGGCTGACGGCCGGCAGATCACAGATTGTGCGGAGGAGGTAGGAACGAATGGACCTATTCGACTTAACCGGGAAAAAGGCCCTCGTGACGGGGGCAGGCAGCCCCGTGGGGCTGGGACGCGCGATGGCACAGGCGCTAAAAGAGCATGGGGCGGAAGTGGCAACCCTCTCCCGTTCCAAAAGGATCTTTGACGTATCAAGGGAGGACGGTTTCATCGCTGTCCAAGCCGACCTCTCAAATCGGAGTGAACTGAAGCAGGGATTCGCCGAAGTCGTGAAGAAATTAGGAACGCTCGACATCCTGATCAACAATCACGGAATTACTCGTGTACAGGAAGCCTTGACGTTCCCGATCGAAGCTTGGGACGCGATGCTCGAGACCAACTTGACTTCGGTGTTTCAACTGTGCCAATTGGCAGCGCCCATTATGATGGAGAAAGGCTATGGGAAGATCATCAACATGGCCTCGATCGCTACCTTCTTCGGAATTCCCCAGATTCCATCCTATGTGGTGAGCAAGGGCGGCATCGGACAGCTTACCAAAGCGCTTGCGAGTGAGTGGTCGGCTTTCGGCATCAACGTCAACGCGATCGCACCAGGCCTCATGGAAACGGAGATGTCGAGTGGCCTGAAGACAAACCCCAAACGGCGGGAGTATTTCTTTTCCCGGATTCCTGCCGGCCGCTTCGGCAAGCCGGAAGATTTGAAAGGCACCGCGGTGTTTCTGGCTTCTCACGCGTCAGATTACGTTCACGGCGCCATCGTACTAGTGGATGGGGGATTCTCCGCGCGCTAAGCGCGCCGGAAGTACCGTAAGGTACGCGGATAGCATGCGTAACGCGGATCAGTTTTGTAAGTCCGCGACTTTTCGCGCCGCCCGCTCTTGCCCTTTCCGTTCACTATTGCCTTGGCAGGGCGTCGCGTGTAGATTGATCGCATGTCGAGCCCGCCCACTTGCTTGAGGCTCCGCCCATGAAGAACGTGATGACGCGCCGGACTCTTTTGAAATCCGCCGGAGTGGCCGCTGCTGCGGCCTTGACTGCGCCCCATATCCTCGCGGGGCGGCCTTCCTACCAACCCGCGTGGGACTCGCTCGCGAAGCATCCCGATGCCGCGTGGTTTAATGACGCCAAGTTTGGAATCTACTTTCACTGGGGAATCTATTCCGTCCCAGCCTTCGACAACGAATGGTATTCGCGAAACATGTACATCGAGGGCGAGCGCGCCAATCAATTTCACAAGCTCGTCTATGGGCCCGTATCGAAATTCGGTTACAAAGACTTCATCCCCAGGTTCCACGCGGAGAAATTCAATCCCCAGGAGTGGGCGGAACTGCTGCGCAAGGCAGGGGCGAAGTTCGCAGGCCCGGTGACCGAACACGCGGATGGATTCTCCATGTGGGACTCGAAGGTAAACGAGTGGAATGCCGCGCGCATGGGGCCTCACCGCGACGTCGTGGGAGAGATGGCCCGCGCCGTGCGCAGTCAGGGCATGAAGTTCGTCGCCACCTTTCACCATCAATGGCTGTGGGGATGGTACCCCACTGAGGACAAGACGGTGGATTGCTCGAATCCGGCGTATGCGGGGCTCTACGGCCCGCCTGCTCCCTCCAGCCCTTTCGTCTATAGTAAGCCCACGTACACTCCGCCTCCGCCCCAGAATTTCCAAGAGGTTTGGGAATCGAAAATTAAGGAAGTCATCGACAAGTACCAGCCCGACCTGATTTACTCCGACAGCCGTTTGAACATTATCGATGAGCGGCGGCGCATCGGCGTGCTGGCCTATTACTACAACCACGCGGAACAATTGGGGAAGGAAGTCGTCCTGACTTACAAGGATAAGGATCTGGAGGTGGGAACGGCCATCCTTGACATTGAGCGTGGCAGGCTCTCAAACCTTGCTTCCTTTAAGTGGATGACCGACGATGCCATTGACTGGAACTCATGGTGCAATGTGCAGAATCCCGATTACAAATCGGCAGCCCGCGTCGTGGATCAACTTGTTGACACCGTCAGTAAGAATGGAAATTTACTGCTCGATATCACTCCCACGGCCGACGGCGTAATTCCGCAACCCGTTGAGCAGCGACTGCGTGCCATCGGGGCTTGGCTGGAGGTGAACGGCGAGGCCATTTACAGCACGCGTCCGTGGAAGGTTTTCGGAGAAGGCCCCACACAAATCAAACCGGGGCAGTTTGGCGAGAGGGAATCACCCGACTTCACCGCACAAGATATCCGCTTCACCAGCCGGAAAAGGACGCTCTATGCCATTGCTCTTGGCTGGCCGCAGAATACTCCCGAGCTGGTGATCAGGTCATTGAACGCCCACGATGCTCTCCTGGCGAAAGGCGAGATCGCTGACGTCTCCCTGCTGGGCAGCGACCGGAAGATTTCATGGGAGCACAACTCTGACGGTTTGAAGATTAAGTTGCCAACGCAGAAGGCTGGAGACTTCGCCTACACCTTCAAGATCCTGCTGAAGCAAGCGTAGTACGTTGTGGTCGCGCCGCCGCATCCTGCTTACTCCTGCATGGGGTGCTTATGCTTTTTGGGCCGCTTGTTGTATTCGAGGATTTTCTTGCGCAGGCGGATGGATTTGGGCGTGACCTCGACAAGCTCGTCTTCGGCGATGAACTCGATGGATTCTTCCAGGGTCAGCGGGCGAAAGGGAATCAGGCGAATGGCTTCGTCAGCAACTGAGGCGCGCATGTTGGTTTGTTTCTTTTCTTTGACCACGTTCACATCCATGTCGTCCCAGCGCGAGTTCTGGCCCACCACCATACCCTCATAAACCTCCAAACCCGGTTGCACGAACAAATCGCCGCGCTCCTGAAGGTTCCATAGCGCGTAGGCGGTGGTGCGGCCGGCGCGGTCGGCGATGAGCGAGCCGGTGAGCCGCGTCGGCATATCCCCCTGCCAGTCGATATAACCATCGAACAGGGTGTTCATCACGGCCGTGCCGCGCGTCGCTCTTAGGATTTCCCCGCGCAATCCGATCAGCCCGCGGGAAGGGATGGAGAATTCCAACCGCACGCGGCCGCTCTGGGCGTGCCCCGCGCCGTGGCTCACAATCTTGTGATTGATCCCCTTGCGCATGCCGATTTCCTGCATCAGCACGCCCACGAATTCCTGGGGAACGTCGATGATGAGTTGTTCAGAAGGTTCCTGAAGTTTGCCGTCCACGGTGTGGGTGATGATTTCAGGCTTCCCCACCGCCAGTTCGTAGCTCTCGCGCCGCATCATCTCGATCAGGATGGCCAACTGAAGTTCTCCCCTTCCCAGTACCTTGAAGGAGTCGGGACTGTCCATCTCCTCCACGCGGATCGAAACGTTGGTGAGCAATTCCTTGTCGAGCCGCTCGCGCAGGTGCCGCGAGGTCACGTACGTGCCATCCCGCCCCGAAAAGGGCGAGGTATTTACCGTAAAGACCATGGAGATCGTGGGCTCATCAATAGGAATGTGTGGCAGCGGCGCCGGGGATTCGGCGCTGGTCACGGTCTCGCCGATGGTGATGCCCTCGACCCCGGCGATGGCCACGATGTCCCCGGCCTCGGCGGATTCGAGGTCGGTGCGGTCCAGTCCCTCGAAACCGTAGAGCTTGGTAATGCGGGTCATCTGAAGGCTATGGTCCAGCTTGGCGATGGCCACTTCGTCGCCGCGCCGCAGCGTGCCGGAAAAAATGCGGCCCAACGCCAGGCGTCCGTGGTACTCGCTGTAATCCAGGTTGGCTACGAGAAGCTGAAGGGGGGCGCTCGAGTCACCGGCGGGGGCGGGAATGGCGCGCAGAATGGTTTCGAAGAGCGGCTGAAGGTTCTCCGAAGCCCCATTGAGAGTCTCCCGAGCAATGCCGTTCTTGGAAATGCAATAAAGAACGGGAAAGTCGAGTTGGTCTTCGGTAGCATCGAGATCAATGAACAGATCGTAGACTTCGTTCAACACTTCCTGTGGCCGCGCGTCACTGCGATCAATCTTGTTGATCACCACGATGGGAGGCAGTTTGGCCTCCAGCGCCTTGCGCAGCACATAACGAGTTTGTGGCAGGGGGCCCTCACTCGCGTCGACCAGCAGCAGCACGCCGTCCACGAGCTTCAGGGCGCGCTCCACCTCGCCGCCAAAGTCGCTGTGGCCCGGCGTGTCCACTATGTTGATGCGCGTGCCGTGATAAGTAATGGCCGTGTTTTTGGACAGGATGGTGATACCGCGCTCGCGCTCAAGTTCATTGGAGTCCATGACCCGCTCCACCACGGGTTCACCCTTCCGGAAAATGCCGCTCTGCCGGAGCATGGCGTCCACGAGTGTAGTTTTGCCGTGGTCCACATGCGCGATGATGGCGACATTACGAATCGATGTGTTCAAACCAAACCCTCCCTGGTCCCAGGGCCTATTGCGAAGATGAAGGCGCCAGGCATCGACTACCCGGCAAAAGCAGTTGCGCGTATCAGGCGGAGCTTCCCATGACCAGAAGCTGTGCGGTTTTCCCGATAGAGGAACTACTTTGTCCGCAGTCCAAGCCCACGTGCCGAAGCCCAGACAGCGGCTACCATCTAGTGTTGCGTAAGGAAAATAGGCTTACTTATACGACGGATGTCAACTCGTTGTAGCGCCGGGCTTTAGCCCGGCATGTGCCGCCCTAAAGGGCGGCGCTACGGTAAACGGATTTTCCTTACGCAACACTAGAATAGCAGTGATTGATGAAGAGTGCCGGAAGAAAGTCGAAAATACGAATCAAAGTGGGAAAAGGTGCGGGCAGGGCCGCGCGAAATTTTTTCCTTGACAATGAATCCGCACTAAATTACATTGTTACAATGTATTCGATGTAAAAACTATCTATTGAGGCTTTAGAATGGCTACACCCACTTCTATGAAAACAAATGTTAAGGTCGCCGACGAGGTTTGGATCGCGACCGCACTGCTCCACCGGGAGCAATCCCAGCGAGCTGATTTCGCCGTGAATGAAATCGTCGCCCGCGCTCAAAAGGAGGGCATTGAACAACCGCTGCGCCCCGGCGTCTACGTTCATGTGGATCAGCACTGCGTGGCCAATCGCCCGCCGAATCCTGGCCGGTACCGGATGCTCTTTGAGACAGGCAGCGGACGGCGGCGCCTCTTCCGGAAGGGAGACAACTATCATCCCGCGCGGGAAGGGGCCAAGATCACTCCTGCGCCCGAGGATATTCCTCCGGCTTACAGCTATTTGCTCACTTGGTATCGCGACTGGTCCGCGGCGGCAGCGCAGTCTTCTCAGAAGGGCGACCCCCTCCTAACCTTACTCGGCTCTGGCAAGCGCCTATGGTCCGATGAGCACGCTGACGAGTACGTCCGGCGCCTGCGCGAGGGTTGGGAATGAGCAAAATCTTCTGGGACACCAACCTGTTCATCTACCTTTTCGAGGATTATGGCGTGCTCTCAAACCGCGTGAGCAGTCTCCGGGGGACGATGCTCAAGCGAGGAGACCAATTGGTGACTTCCACCCTCACCCTCGGCGAGATTCTGGTGAAACCATTTGAGCGGGGTGAGGACGAACTGGCGCGAAAATACGAGCAAGCGATCATCGCCACTTCCCAGATGCTCGCCTTTGACACGAAGGCGGCAGAAATTTACGCTCGACTGCGGAGCGACCGTTCGATTCGCGCTCCTGACGCCATCCAGTTGGCCTGCGCCGCCGCCGCCGGCGTGGATCTCTTCATCACCAACGACGCCCACCTGCAAGCCAAGCACGTGGAAGGTATCCAATTCATTGTTTCGCTGGAGCGAGCCCCACTTTAATCCGCCATTTTGGCAATGTGAACATCAAAGCCAGTCCCCGGCAGAAGCGAGGTCAGCGCGAAGGCCGTGAAGTCGCTGCCGGTAAGTTCGGTGCGCCGGTAAACGCCCGGTTCGGTTTCCTGCGCTTCACGCCGCGCTCCGAAATCCTGCAAAAAGGCCTGGGCATCTTTGAGATCGGGGCGCTCGGAGTTCTTGCCCTGGGTCAGCGCTTCGGCCGCGTAAGAGCGGATAAGTTTGGGCCAGTATTTTTCCAGCAGCCCTGTGCTGGCGAACATATCGGCCCATATGATCTGGCCATTCACGGCCACGACCACGCCCACCGCGTCCCGCTCACGCAATTCCCGCATCAGCCCCAGATAGGATTGTTCCAGCGGCACCGCAACGGAATCAACCTTGCGCTTGACCTCGTCATTAGCCATAACGCCGGCGTAAGAGGAAGTCCCCTCGATGGCGCGAGCGGCGGGAGGGCTGGCTGCGGCGGCCATGGATTGCGCCATGGAATGGACTTCCGACCACACTTTCTGCTGGTCTTGATCGGCCATGGCGCTGCGCCGCACACTGGGCTGCGCCATCTGGGAACGAAAGGAACCGAAGTCAGATTTGGCTGCCACCCAGCGCCCCGGTTCAACGCAAAACACGGCGAGGTCGATGGGGTCGCTCTTGGGCGGAACGATGCGATCCTTGCCCACCACGCGGTCCTGCTTTCCTCCGGTCACGATTTCGCCCGCCAGCAGAATCAGCGGGCGGTCGGAGTTGTTCACCAATACCAGGCGGTTCACTTCCGCCCCGTCGCTGGGAATGTATCGCTCTCGTCCGCGAATGAGCGGCCGCACGCTGCCAGCCTCACTTACCACCACTTCGCCTGAACGCACGCCCTCATCGAGGGTCAGAAAATTTCGTGTGTCGTGGGTGCGATCGGTTACGACTGGAAAGATGGTCAAGTTTCCCCGGCTGATGGGTGCAAGCACCTTATAAGTGGACCCAACTTGGCCCGCCTCCCCGAGGTCCGGCCTCATGGAAAGGAGCATCAGGGTTACCAAACTTATCATCAGGCTTAAAGTCAGAAAAGGTCTTCTTGTCATCATATCCTCCTCACCGCGTGATTGACCGAAGATGTAAGTCCCGGTCTGTGGGAAGAACGACTCAGGGTATAATTCTTGCATCCAAGTCTCGAGCGCCCGGCTAGCGATGCGCGGGGAATGACTTGCGGCGCCTGCGGGCGCGGGTAGAGAGCACGGCCACAGATATAACCGGCGAGGCGCAAAGGCCAAATCCTATGAGCGGCAGCCAGGAAACCGCGACCCGCCCTACGAAGATCGACATTCCGGAATCGCTGTCGGCACAGCTTCATCGCGAAGCTGGAGCGGAGAAATTCGGCTTAAAGCAGCAGGCTTTCGCTGACGTCTTGCAGGAGGTTGCCTCCAAGTATCTCCCTGCCACCTCCAGCCCCAAGGAAGTTTTGGATTTCCTCACCCACCTTCGCGTCGAGGAGTTGGCATTGGCTCGCGGATGCGCGTTAGGCAACGAGTCCGCATGGGAAATTTTTTTGACCCGATATCGCGAGAAGCTTTTCAACGCGGCGTATTCCATCGTGCAGGGTGACGCGAATGCCCGCGAGTTGGCGGATTCTCTCTATGCTGATCTTTACGGAACGCGTACGTCGGATGGCGGGTCAAAAAAATTTCCCATGCGGACTCGTCCTGACGCGCAGTCCGCGAGCCGATGCCAACTCCTCGATGCGAAGGTGGGTGAGGAAATCCAAAACTTCCTTGGGGCTGGAGGTGGCGGGGATGCTTGGAGGCGACCCTCCTGCAAGACGTCAGCGAAAGCCTGCTGCTTTAAGCCGAATTTCTCCGCTCCAGCTTCGCGATGAAGCTGTGCCGTGGGCAGGTCGCGTTTCCTGGCTGCCGCTCATCAGGATTTCGGCCTGCGCCCCTCGCCGGTTGCTGTCTCTCGCGCATGTTCTCCCCCGCGCCCGCAGGCGCCGCAGGAATTCCCCGCGGATCACTAGCCGGGCACCCGAGACTTGGATGCAAGAATTATACCCTGAGTCGTTCTTCCCACAGACCAGGACTTACATCCTCGGTTAACCACGCAGGGCGGAGGATATGATGACGAGAAAGCCTTTTCTGACTTTAAGCCTGACGATAAGTTTGGCCACCCTGATGCTCCTGTCCATGAGGCCGAACCTTGGTGAGGCGGGCCAAATTGGGTCCCCTTATAAGGTGCTTGAACCGATCAGCCAGGGGAATTTGACCATCTTTCCAGTTGTTACCGATCGTACGCACGACACGCGAAATTTCTTGACCCTCGATGAGGGCGTGCGTTCAGGCGAAGTAGTGGTAAGTGAGGCCGGCAGCGTGCGGCCGCTGATTCGCGGACACGAGCGATAATCCCCAGGGACGGGGCGGAAGTGAACCGCCTGGTTTTGGTGAATAATTCCGATCGCCCGCTGATTCTCTGGCGGGCGAAATCGTGACCGGAGGCAAGCAGGACCGCGTGGTGGGCAAGGATCGCATCGTTCCGCCCAAGAGCGACCCCATCGACCTCGCGGTGTTCTGCGTTGAACCCGGGCGTTGGGTGGCGGCCAAACTAATTTCGGTTCCTTCCATTCCCAGATGGCGCAGCCCAGTGTGCGGCGCAGCGCCATGGCCGATCAAGATCAGCAGAAGGTGTGGTCGGAGGTCCATTCCACAGCGCAATCCCTGGCCGCGGCAGCCAGCCCCTGCGGCTCGCGCCATCGGGGGGACTTCCTCTACGCTGGCGTTATGGCGAATGACGAGGTCAAGCGCCATGTTGATTCCGTCGCGGTGCCGCTGGAACAATCCTCTGGGGCTGATGCGCGAATTGCGTGAGCGGAGACGCGGTGGGCGTGGTCGTGGAGCCGGTCACGCCGCTGTAATCGACCGTGTCAAACGGCGTGAAGGTCACATTCAGCGTTTGCCCCGCACCCAGCCCAAGCACCGTGCCCACGTCGGGCGTGTAGACATAAGTGCCGCCGATCGCGAAGTCCCCAACGGGATCATAGGCCTGAGCGTCGAGCTGACTGCTCGAAAGCGCCGTGCCGATGCGAATATCGGCCGGCTGGCTCCAGACGATGTTCGGCGTCAGCTTCGGAATGACGTTGATCGTCGTGGTCGTGCTGGCGCTGACATAATCAGTCGTGTCATAGGGCGTGAAGGTCACGCTCAACGTTTGTCCGGCCCCCAGGCCAAGTACCGTGCCCACGTCGGGCGAGTAGGTATAGCTGCCGCCGATCGTGTAGTCGCCGACGGGATCATAGGCCTGGGCATCCAGCTGTGTGCTCGAAAGCGCCGTGCCGATGTAGATGTCGGCCGGCTGATTCCAGACGAGGTTTGGCACGAGCTTCGGGATGACGTTGATCGTGGTCGTGGTGCTGGCGCCGACGTAATCGGTGGTATCGTACGGCGTGAACGTGACCGTCAACGTCTGGGTGCCCAGACCGAGCACGGCGCCCACGTCGGGCGAGTAGGTGTAGCTGCCGCCGATCGCGAAGTCGCCATTGGGATCGTAGGCCTGGGCATCGAGCTGAGCGCTGGAAAGCGCGGTGCCGACGCGGATGTCGGCCGGTTGGCTCCAGACGATGTTCGGCATCAATTGCGGCAGGACGTTGATGGTGGTGCTCGTGCTGGTGCCGACATAATCCACAGTGTCAAGCGGCGTAAAGGTGACCGTCAACGTCTGCGGGCCTGTACCGAGCACCGCGCCGACATCGGGGGTGTAGACATAGGTGCCCAGAATCGCGGCGCTGGTATCGGGATCCTCGGCCTGGGCATTGAGCTGGGCGCCGGACAGGGCGGTGCCGACGCGGATGTCGGCAGGTTGCGCCAGACGATGGTCGGCGTCTTCGCGGCGCTGATGGCCGTCGACAGTGTGCTGGTGCTGGCCGCGATTGGCGTGGTGCCGCCATTCGTCGTGGTGTCGACGGTGACGGTGCTGGCGCCGTCGCTGAAGCCGCTCGCGTAGGTGTCGTCCAGGCGGCACACCACCAGCGTGCCCGGAGTGCCGGAAACGCCCGTGGCCGGCAGGAAGCGGACGCTGGTCGCCGCGGACAGCGCCAGCGCAGCGCCCGTGTCGTTCACGACGCCGATGTCGAACCAGTTGCTGCCGTCCGTCGAATATTGCCAGACGCCCTGAGCGGACGACGCCTGGTTGCCGACCACGGCCACGCCTGCAAGATAGGCGCCCGCATCGGAATCGCTGAACAGCCCGCCAAACAGGTCGGCGATGGTGTCGCCGGACGGGTTGGGATCATGATCAGTCACACCGGGCAGGGTAGCGCTGCCCGTGAACTGCGGGGCATCGTTGACTCCGTTCACCGTCAGGGACACCTCGCGGTCGCGGTGCGGGCGTCCGAGTCGGCAATCGTGTACTGGACCGAATCCAGAGCATGGCTTCCGGCCGGCAGAGCGACGAACGTTGCCGAGCCGGTCGGATCATACGTGAAGCTGCCATCGGCCTGGATGGTGAGGATCCCGCCATCCGTGCCGACCGCGATCGGCTGGCCCACCTTGCTCGGGTCGCCGTCGATGGCCGTGACGACCAGTCCGCTGATGAGCGACGGATCCGAATCGCCGTCGCTGCCCGAGCCGGTGTCATCGGTGATGATGTTGCCCGTGAGGATCTGATTGGCCAGTGTGCTGTATTGCTTGGCGTTCGCCGTGGGCCCCTCCGCCGCGATGGTGAATGGGACCGGCTGGCTGTCGGCGGCGGCGTAGTTGGCGTTGCCGGCGAAATGGGCCACCACCGTGTAGTCGCCCGGGTCCACGGGGGCGCCGGTGAGAGCCGTGCCGTTTTGGTAATAGGTGTAGGAGAGCGACGGGTCGCCGAACGAGGCGATGACGCCGTCGCTGCCGAGGCCGA
Source organism: uncultured Acidobacteriota bacterium (assembly GCA_963825395.1). Classification (GTDB taxonomy): domain Bacteria; phylum Acidobacteriota; class Terriglobia; order UBA7540; family UBA7540; genus Bog-366. The sequence goes on from CAWGTQ010000056.1 coordinate 74,047, forward strand.
GCACCGAGGCATGGGTGGCGGGGAAGGGATTGCCGCTGTAGGTGCCGCCCGGATCGCTGACCGTGACCGTGGCCGCGGCAGTCGTGCCGGTGATGCTGGCGGACAGGCCGGTGCCCAGGTTCAGGTAGGTGCCGCCGGTTTCCACGACGAAATCGATGGTGTCGCCGCGCTGCAGCGTCACGGTCGCATCGAAAGGCACTTGCTGGCCGTAGCCAGCGATCGCGACCGGACCCAACAGCTGGATGCTTGAGTTCTCGATGATTTCCACGTCGTGAGCCTGCTGCTGGGTATCGATCCCTTGAAACAGCCCCGAGATGTCATAGGCGCCCAGCTCCGGAGCGGTCCAGCGCACGACCACGGCCGGCGCAGCTTCGGGGTCGATACCCAGCAGGTCGGGGGGCAGCACGATGGTAAAGCCAAAGTCAGCCGTCGCGCCGGTCGTGTTGTGGAAAACGCTGGCACGATTGGGAACCGCGCCGCCATTCCACCAGACGTCGTAGCCGTCGCCGTCAGCGCTGCTGGAAGGCATCGTCAGCAGCTGCGGGCCGGAACCGTCGGGATTGTAGAGATAGCTCCATGGGCCGTTCGGATTGCCCGCGCCGATGGAGAAATCGTTGACGGCATCGCCGGCGACGCTCGCCACCTGGGCCGGACTGATGGTGAACGTCACGGGCGCGCTCGCCGCCGGGGCATAATCCGCGTTCCCAGCAAACTGGGCGACCACGCTGTACGTGCCCGCGTTCACCGGCGCGGCGGACAGAATCGCGCCGTCCTGGTAATAGGTGTAGGACAAACTCGGATCGCCGAAGGAGATGACAATCGCGCCGCCGCTGCCGATGACTGATGCGCCGGTGGCCGAGTAGGGCAAGCCGTCGTAATTCCCGCCCGGATCCGCGACGGTGACGGTCGGCGGGGCCAGGCCGGCCGTCACGTCGCTGCTGGCCGAGTTGGTGGACACCGAGTTGCCGTTGCTATCGTATTGCGTGATGCTCGCGAAAGTGGGATAGCCGTAGTAGTTCGTCGTGACAACGATGTGGAAGTCGCCAGTCCCCGCGGCGCCGAACGGCAGCGTGAATGCAAAGCTCTGGCGCTCGTGGCAGAATTCGCCCCGAGCGTGCTGTCGCCGGCCACTTGACCCTGGGCGATGACGTAGGGATTGTTCGGGTCGTTGACGTTGAACACCTGCACATAGTCGTAATATTGCCCGCTCACCGCCTGATCGCCGATGTTCTCATCGTTCCAGCTGATCGTCACCTGGCCGCCCGACTGCACGGGAGTCGATACCTGCAGGGACACCGGCAACACATCCGTGTATTCGAGCGTCGAGGTCACATCGGTGCTCGCTGAGTTGGTGTAGACCGGATTGCCGTTGCCGTCATACTGGGTGATGCTCGCGAAATTGGGATAGCCATAGTAGTTCGTGGTAACCACGATGTGCAGATTGCCCATCCCCGCCGCGCCCGCCGGCAACGCGAGGGCCATGCTCTGCGGGCTGGTCGCATTGCCGCCGGCCAGCGTGCTGTCGCCGGCCACTTGTCCCTGGGCGATGACGTAGGGGTTGTTCGGGTCGTTGACGTTGAATACTTGCACGAGATCGTAGTATTGCCCGCTCACGGACTGATCGCCGATGTTCTGGTCGCTCCAGCTTACCGTGATCTGCCCGCCCGACTGCACGGGACTTGATACCTGCGGGGTGGTCGGCACCACGTCGGTGTATTCCAGCGCCGAGGTCACGTCGGTGCTGGCCGTATTGGTGTAGACAGGGTTGCCGTTGCTGTCGTACTGGGTAATGCTCGTGTAATAGGGATAGCCATAGTAGTTCGTCGGTGACGAGGATGTGCAAAAGCCCATGCCCGCCGCGCCCGCCGGCAACGTGAAGGCGATGCTCTCCGGGCTGGTCGCATTGCCGCCGGCTAACGTGCTGTCGCCGGCCACTTGACCCTGGGAGACGAGGTAGGGATCGTTCGGGTCGTTGACGTTGAAGACCTGCACCAGGTCGTAGTATTGCCCGCTCACCGCCTGATCGCCGATGTTCTGGTCGTTCCAGCTTACCGTGATCGGCCCGCCCGGCTGGACAGGACTGCTCATCTGCGGGGTGGCCGGCACCACGTCGGTGTACTCCAGCGTCGAGGTCACGTCGGTGCTGGCCGTGTTGGTGCCGACCGGATTGCCGTTGCTGTCAAATTCGGTAATGCTCGTGTAATACGGATAGCCGTAATAGTTCGCGGTGACGCCACGTGCAGGTCCCCCTTGCCCTCGCGCCTGTCGGCAACGACAGCCGACGCTTTCCGCGGCTGGTCGAGTTCCCCGCCAGCGTGCTGTCGCCGGGCACGACCGTCTGGGCGATGATCCATCCTTCGTAAGGATTGCCGGGATCCTCATTGGTGATGGTCACCAGATCGTAGTACTGCCCGCTCACCGCCTGATTGCCGACGTTCTGGTCGTTCCAGCTTACCGTGACCGGCCCGCCCGACTGCACCGGGCTGCACAACTGCGGGGTGGTCGGCACCACATCCGTGTACTCCAGGGTCGAGGCCACGTCGGTGCTGGCCGTGTTGGTGCAGACCGGATTGCCGTTGCTGTCGTATTCGGTGATATCGGAACTCCACGGACAGTCCGTAATAGTTCGCGGTGACCACCATGTGCAAGGTCGCCCTTGCCCTCAGCGCCTGTCGGCAACGAGAGCATGTCGCTAGTTGCGCGGCTTGTCGCAGTCGCCGCCAGCGTGCTGTCGCCCGCCACGACGTCTGGGCGATGATCCAGACTTATAAGGATTGCTGGGATCTCGTTGGTAGATGGTCACTGAATCGTAGTACTGCCCCGCTCACCGGCTGGTCGCCGACATTCTGATCGTTCCAGCTCAATGTCACCTGTCCACCCGATTGCACCGGGCTGCTCGACTTGCAGGGCGGTCGGCACGACATCCGTGTACTCCAGGGTCGAGGTTACGTCGGTGCTGGCCGTGTTGGTGGAGACCGGGTTGCCATTGCTGTCGAATTCGGTGATGTTCGTGTAGGCCCACGGACAGTCTTCAGTAGTTCGCGGTCACGACGATGTGCAGGTCCCCCATGCCCTGCCGCGCCTGCGGCAGCGATGAACGTATCGCTGAGTTGCGGACTGGTCGCGTCCGCTCGCCAGCGAACTGTCGCCGGCCACCACGTCTGTGCGACGATCAGCGTAAGGATCGCCGGGTGCTCGTTGTGATAGGTCGATCGCGATCGTAGTAGGGCCCGTTCACCGCCTGATCGCCGACGTTCTGATCGTTCCAGCTCAGCGTCACCGGCCGCCCGACTGCACCGGGCTGCTCACCTGCAGCGAAGTCGGCATCACATCGGTGTACTCCAGGGTCGAGATCACGTCGCTGCTGGCCGTGTTCGTGTGGACCGGATTGCCATTGCTGTCGTATTCGGTAATGTACGATGGAATACGGATAGTCTTCACCTAGTTCGCGGTGACGACATGTGCAGGTCCCCCATGCCGGCTCGCGCCTGGCGGCAGCGATGACGTATCGCTGAGTTGCGGACGCGTCGCATCCGCCCGCCAGCGTACTGTCGCCGGCCACCACGTCTGGGCGACGATCACCGTCGTAAGATGCCGGGATCGTAAACGTCGATGGACGATCGTAGTACGGCCCGCTCACCGCCTGATCGCCGACGTTCTGATCGTTCCAGGTCAGCGTCACCGAGTTCGCCCGATTCCACCGGACTGCTCACCTGCAGCGAGGTCGGCACGCACGTCGGTGTATTCCAGGGTCGAGGTGACATCGATATTGGCCGTGTTCGTGGAGACCGGGTTGCCGCTGCTGTCGAATTGCTGGATGGTCGGGTAGTAGCCGCCGGAGTAATTCTGGGTGATGACAATCTGCAGGTCGCCCGCTCCCTGGGCGCCCGCCGGCAAGGTGAACGTATCGCTCATCGGACTGCTGTCCCCGCCGGCCAGGGTGCTGTCGCCGGCCACCACGTTGTGGACGATTTCGTAGCCGGTGCTGGTGAATACGTCGATGGCATCGTAGTACGCCCCGCTCACCGCCTGATTGCCGAGGTTCTGATCGTTCCAACTCACCGTCACCGAGTTGCCCGATTCCACCGGACTGCTCACCTGCAGCGAGGTCGGCACGACGTCGGTGAAGCCGTTGGTCAGGTTGTCGATTTCGGCCGAGGGATTGCTGCCGCCGCTGACCGCGACGGGAATGCTGTAGGTGCCGCCCAGGCCGTTGGCGGTTAACATTTCGACGACCTGCCCATTGCCGTTGGTCTGTACCGTGTCGCCGCCGCTGAGCGTGCCGCTCGCTCCGGTGGTGGGAGGCGTGAAGGTCACCGCCACCCTGCCACGGGGTTGCCGGACTGGTCGGTGACGGTTGCCGTCAAGGCCTGGGCGAACGTGCCGTAGACCTGGGCCGATTGATCGCCGCCGGAAACCGCGAGGTTGGCCGGCACGTCGGCGGTGTTGGTCAAATCCGTGAAGGTCGCTGCGGGATCGGCGCCGCCCACGACCTGCACATCGATGGAGTAACTGCCGGCCACGGTGTTCGCCGTCAGCGTCTCGGTTACCTGGCCATTGCTGTCGGTGATGCCCGTGGTCCCGCCACTGAGCGTGCCGCCGGCGCCGCTGCCGGGCAGCGTAAACGTCACCTGCACGCCGGCAATGGGATTGCCGGCGCCGTCGGTCACGGTCGCCACCAGGCTCGTGCCGAAGGCGGTGCCGACGGTCGCGCTTTTGGTCGTCGCCGGTGATCGTCAGGTTCGCCGGCGCCGCCAGGTTGGTGAGCTCGGCAATCGTGGCGTCTGGGTTGCCGCCGCCGCTGACCGAAACATCGATGCTGTAGCTGCCGCTGCTGTCGTTGGCAGTCAATGTGTCGATCACCTCCCCATCACTGTCGGTGATGCCCATGGCGCCGCCGCTGAGCGAACCGCCAGGCCCGGTGCCCGGCAGCGTGAAAGCCACCTCGGCGCCGACCACGGGATTACCGAGGCTGTCGGTGACGGTGACGGTCAGCTGTGTGGCAAAATTGCTGTCGATGAACGCGCTCTGGTTCGATCCGGTAACCGCCAGGTTCCAGTCGCCCACTGGCTGCTGCTGCGTCTGGTAGGCGCCGATGTCGAACTGGCCGTCCACTTGCCGGGCCAGGCCGCGCTGATCGGTGGCGGCGAACGCGCCAGCGCCGGCGGTATGGTCGGCCGGCGTCGTGCCGTTGACGCCGCGCGTCACCTGCACCGTGTTATCGGCCAGGTCCACGGAGGTCACCAGCATCTGCTCGTCGTCGATTTGGATGAGGAAGCTGCCGTTGCTGCGAGCAGACGGCGCCGGCAGCAACGGCAGCTTCCTCATCCAAATCGACGACAAGCAGATGCTGGTGACCTCCGTGGACCTGGCCGTTAGCACGGTGCAGGTGACTGCGCGGCGTCAACGGCACGACGCCGGCGGAGCGGACAGCCGGCGCTGGCGCGTTCGCCGCCACCGATCAGCGCGGCCTGGCCCGGCAAGTGGACGGCCAGTTCGACGTCGGCGCCTGCCAGACGCAGCAGCAGCCAGTGGGCAAAGCTGGAACCTGGCGGTTACCCGGATCAAACCAGAGCGCAAGTTCATCGACAGTGCACCACAGCTGACCGTCACCGTCACCGACAGCCTGGGTGATAGGTGGTACGGGGCGAGATCGTTTTGGCGCTCCCGGGCGCCGGGCTTGGCGGTTCGCTCAGCGGCGGCGCCATGGGGCATCACCGACAGTGATGGGGAGGTGATCGACACATTGACTGCCAACGACAGCAGCGGCAGCTGCACCATCGATGTTTCGGTCAGCGGCGGCGGCAACCCAGACGCCACGATACCAGAGCTCGCCGACCCTGGCGGCGCCGGCGAACCTGACGATCACCAGCAACGAGCAAAGCACAACCGTCGGCACCGCCTTCGGCACGAGCCTGGTGGCGACCGTGACCGACACGGGGCGGCAATCCCGGATTGGGGGCGTGCAGGTGACGTTTACGCTGCCCAGCAGGCTCGGCGCCGGCGGCACGCTCATGGCGGGACCACGGGCATCACCGACGGCGATGGCCAGGTAACCGAGACGCTGACGGGGAACACCGTGGCCCACGGTCACTCCATCGATGTGCAGGTCGTGGGCGGCGTGGATTCCGCAGCGACCTTCACGGATTTGACCAACACCGCCCCAACGTGCCGGCCAACCTCGCGGTTTCCGGCGGCGATCGATCGGCCAGGTCTACGGCACGTTCACCAGGCCTTGACGGCAACCGTCACCGACCAGTACGGCAAATTCCGTGAGCGGGGTGGCGGTGACCTTCACGCCTCCCACCACCGGAGCGAGCGGCACGCTCAGCGGCGGCGACACGGTACAGACCAACGGCAATGG
>CAWGTQ010000057.1:0-8701 GCA_963825395.1 uncultured Acidobacteriota bacterium
TGGGCGATCACATGCCCGTGCACCTGGGTTCATTGCCAATGTCCGTCGAAAACCGCGCAGGAATAATCGCGGCGTTCCTTAATGTTGGGTGAAAAGGCCGAGCGACGCAGGGCTGCGCCCATCTCTTCCGCCGTGGAATGGAAGAGAAACTTGAAGATTTCGAGTTCTGCGGCGTCAACGCGCATCATGGTAAACCACCAGGTTCAGGTATTTGTCAACTTTGCACGCAAAATTTGGCGGCACCACCGTTGACAAATACCTGAACCTGGTGGTTTACCATGATGCGCGTTGACGCCGCAGAACTCGAAATCTTCAAGAATCTCTTCCATTCCACGGCGGAAGAGATGGGCGCAGCCCTGCGTCGCTCGGCCTTTTCACCCAACATTAAGGAACGCCGCGATTATTCCTGCGCGGTTTTCGACGGACGGGCTCGCGTTGTGGCGATGGGCGATCACATGCCCGTGCACCTGGGTTCATTGCCAATGTCCGTCGCCGCCGCCCTGAACTCCCTAAAACTGGCCCCTGGCGACATCGCCATGCTAAACGATCCCTACGCGGGTGGCACTCACCTACCGGACATCACGCTGGTGATGCCGGTGTGGGTGCCGGCCACGGTGGCGCCAAGTCGGCTGGGTATCCCGTCCCGCGAGACCCTTGACGTTGGGAAGCCGAATGAACCCCCTCACCCCCGACCCCTCTCCCCCAAGGGGGCGAGGGGAGAGGTAGTTCTCCACCCTCCCCCCCTTGGGGGAGAGGGTGGCGGCCCTGTGCCGCCGGGTAAGGGGGTCTCAACCATTGCCAACTGCAAGGTGGGGCACAGGCCTAGCTTCTATGTTGCCAATCGCGCCCACCATGCCGATGTGGGCGGGGCCCAGCCCGCCTCGATGGGGCTTAGTCAGGAAATCTATCAGGAAGGCCTTCGTATCCCGCCCGTGGCGCTGGCGCGTGGAGGGGTGATTCAGCGAGATGTCCTTGCCATTCTCCTGGCCAACGTGCGGACGCCGCGGGAACGCGAGGGCGATTTGATGGCTCAGGTGGCGGCCTGCCGATTGGGCGAGCGCCGCCTGCATGAACTTCTGCAAAGATACGGGACGACGCGGACCGGATTCTACCTGGAGGCTTTGCAGTCATACTCCGCCCGGCTGATGAAAGAAGCGGTGGCAAAGATCCCGGCTGGTACGTACACCGCGGAAGATTTTCTCGACGACGACGGAAACAGCCGGGAGCCGGTCCGTTTGCGCGTGGCCATTAAGATTCGTGGGGGAAGAGTCACGATGGACTTCCAGGGCAGCTCGCCACAATGCGCTGGTTGCGTAAACGCCGTCTTCGCCATTACCTACTCGGCGGTATTCTATGTCTTCCGGTGTTTGCTGGGTGAGAACGTGCCCGCTTGCGCCGGCCTGATGGAACCCATTGAGGTGCGCGCGCCGGAAGGGAGCGTGGTGAATGCCCGGCCGCCGGCTGCTGTGGCCGCTGGCAACGTCGAGACCTCGCAGCGAATTGTGGACGTGCTGCTGCGGGCGCTTGCTCAAGCGTTACCTCAGCGCATTCCAGCCGCCAGCTCCGGCACCATGAACAACCTTTCCTTCGGGGGAGTGGATCCGCGCACCGGCGAGCCTTTCGCTTATTACGAAACCATCGCCGGCGGCATGGGGGCGCGGCCTTCCGCCGACGGACTGAGCGGCGTGCACACTCACATGACGAATTCGCTCAACACTCCCATCGAGGCGCTCGAATCCGCCTACCCGGTGCGTGTGCGGCGCTATTCGCTGCGCCGGGGGGCAGGGGGCGAGGGAAAGTTCCGGGGCGGCGAAGGTATCGTGCGGGAAATCGAGTTCCTTGCCGAGGTCCGCGGCAGTATTCTTTCGGACCGCCGGCAGTTCGGCCCGTACGGCTTGGCGGGCGGCAAACCAGGTCGCCGTGGGATTAACCAACTCACTGTGCAAGGCCGGAAGCGCAAGCTGCCCGGTAAAGCTACCTTCAGCGCTCCCAGCGGCAGCGTGCTGAAAATCGAAACACCGGGAGGTGGTGGGTGGGGAAAAAGCCGAAGCTCGCAATCCGAAACTCGAAAAGCGTGACGAGTTTCGAATTGCGAGTTTCGAGTTTCGTCTCAAGGAGACACCATGGAACCTATTGATCGACGCGATTTCATCAAGACCGTAGCGGGAACGAGTGCGTTCGCTGCCTTGGAGACCAGAGCAGCATTTCCAGCCAGCACCGGGCCAGTGTTCCTGTCCACTTGGGGATGGGGCAAGCCCGCCAATGAACGTGCGGCAGAAGTTTTCAAAAGCGGCAGGAGCCTGTTGGATGCTGTTGAGAAGGGCATCAACGTGCCAGAAAGCGATCCTAACGTAATGACCGTCGGCTATGGCGGGCTACCCAACGCGGAGGGAGTGGTGGAACTCGACGCGGCGATCATGGACGGCGCCCGCCATCGCGCCGGCTCCGTTTGCAGCCTGCACATGATCAAGAATCCCATTTCTGTGGCGCGCCTGGTGATGGAAAAGACTCGCCACACCACGCTCGCGGGCGAAGGAGCGTTTCGATTCGCTTTGAAAATGGGATTTGAGCCCCAAACCCTTCTCACCCCCCAAAGCCTCCAAAAATGGCAGGAATGGAAGGCCAATCCTCATCATGAAACGTTTTGGCTGACGCCGGAAAACCATGACACCATCGGCATGGTGGCAACGGATGGGAAAGGACACGTCGTTGCCGGATGCTCGACCTCCGGGCTGGCGTTTAAGATTCCTGGCCGGGTGGGAGATTCACCCCTGGTGGGCTGTGGAGTTTACGCTGATGACAACGTGGGCGCCGCCTCTGCCACGGGCGACGGCGACCTGATGACCAATTACTGCACGAGCATTTCCATTGTCCACCTCATGGCGCATGGAGCGTCGCCACAAGACGCTTGTATGGAATTGTTGCGGCACATGGTGAAGACAGACCCGGCGAATAAAGATGGACAGGTCGCCGTGATCGCCATCAACACGCACGGGGAATTCGGAGCAGCGTGCATGAATGAGGGCTTTCACCTCAAGTATGCCCTGTGGCAGAACGGTGAGAGCCAGCTTCTGGATTCGGTCAAACTGATTTAGGCGCCGGCGGGAAAGAAAATCTTCAGTTCTCAGTCATCAGTGGTCAGTAAACTCTCCTCCAAATGGGCGAGGAGGAAGTCAAGATCCGAGTCCTCTCCCCTCGGGAGAGGGCCGGAACTCGACAATCATGCCCACTGGCCCACATACGGGAGAGGTTACTGACGACCGAAAGCTGAGAACTGAAGAGTTACTCTTTCGCCCCTTCCACCTCGCCGGAAGACCACAGCATCCACACGAGCACGGCCCCCGCGAGGAGAGCGAGCGCCACACCGTTCTGGAGGAAAAACGTATTCCGCTGCGAGAACAAGTCGATAAGCGGTTCCGTCACCTGGGTACAAAATATGACCATTAGGTATGCCAGAATGTTACCGCGGAGGAAGAAACCCACGACCACGACCGCCACCAACAGGGGGAGGAGGTTCATCACCCAGCCAACGCCGAAGGCAGCGAGCGAGTGCGCGTGCGTGGGTCCCAGTGAGACCAGTACCAATGCCAAACCCGCCCACAACCACCAGGCCCGCAGTCTCCAGCCCGCGCGGACGATGAAGATGACCAACCCAGCTACCGCCGCATAGATCAGGGTGCGGGAAAGGCTCGAACAGAAAAACCCGACAGCCGGCCACCGAGTGCTCAAGGTCGCGGAGAAGAGCTCATCTTTAATGGGTGCGTAGGCATGGAAGACGCGGGTGAGAAGAGCATCGATCCGCGCCAGCCCCGCGCCAGCGGCAAGGCTTAATACCAATGCTACCAGTGCATCGCGGCGCCACACACGCCGCGCGGGACCGCTGAAAAGCTTCCAGGCGTCAGGGTAGAAGCTAGCTGCGGAGCCGATCAGCAGCCACGCGACCAATCCTTCCACGAGGGGTACCACAATCACGCCGACGGCAGCCACTAAATTCCAGACCGTGAGGGGCATCGAGGTGTCGTAGTTTCGGTAGGACAAGGGAAGACTGTCCAACGCTCCCAGGAGCCCCAGCACGGCAAGCAAGGCTCCGAACTTCGCCGACCGCTTCCACTGCATCTGCCCGGACCGCACCAGGTTCACGAACAGAATCAGTCCGGCGGCCACCAAAATGAGAAGTGTCAGGATGGAAACGCCCAGCAGGATGTTATTAACAATACTATTGCCTTCCTGGGTGCGTTCCCATTCCTCCGGCAGCTTGAAGGTGCGCGAAAAGCCCACCACCTGATCGCCGGCGATATCAACTTCCAGCCGATAATGCGCGTCGCCCACATTGCGAGGGTCACCAGGCTTTGCTTGCCAAACCAGCGTGTAATCCTCGCGGGCCTTGCGTTTGATCGCGTCGGAGCTTTGGAGCTCAAAATCCTCCAAACGGTACCCGTGTTCCCGCACCGCCTGTTCCGCCAACGCCCGAGCTTGTTCAGGGGATAGCGAGGCGCCGGGGACGTTCTCCTCCAACCCATGATGGAATCCGAATACCTCTCCAGAAGCCGGATCGACAAAAACCAGGTACTCCTCTTTTTGCAGCGGACGGTAGTAACGCACGTCCCACAAGGCGAGGCGCGTCGCCTGGCGGTAGATCTTGTCCGCTTGCTCCAGAGACTTTCGCTCCGCCAGGTAGTGCAACGCCGAAGAGTCGACGTTATCATTGATCCAGACGACGTGGCGGTAAGTCGCCGGGTCAATCTTCCGCTCCCGCAGGAAATTGTCGGCAATGCGCAGTGCGTCTTGCGGCGATTCATGCAGGGCGATGCCCTTTCCAAACCGGTAGACGGGAATGAACGCCAGAGCGGCAAAGATCGCCACCAGCACGCCAGCCTGAACCAACCGCGACTGGGAAAGCGGCTGGTAAAGCATCGGCGTTTCGGCTGCGGCCGCTGCCTCCTGGAGGGGTGCGGGGGCCTTCTCGGCGGCATTCATGAGGGTGTCTTCCTCCGCGAATGTGCCAGTCTTCAAGTACGCGGCCAGCGCCACAATGAGAGGGATGACCATGATCCCCGCCGCTACTCCGCCCGACAGCATGAGGTAGTGATTGGGAGAACGTAGCAAAAGGAAGGCCGTATAAAGCGCATCCACGGAGTAATGCCAAATCAGCGTAGCCAGAATCCCGAAGCGCAGCATGATCAGGCCAAGGATCACGCCGCCAAAACCCACTTCCAGGCCGCGGATGAAGAAAGGTTGATTGGGATAGGTCGAGTGCAGAAATCCCCAAATGAATGCCGCCAGCACAATGGCAAGCGGTCCCGACCTCAGATATTTCCGGAGGAAAGGGATGGCAAAAGCGCGGAATTGTATCTCTTCGGAAACCGCGGGGAAGAATCCAACGAAAAGGACCATCACCCAGGGGAAGCGCGTATTGAGCAAATCCGAAAAGGGGACGTCCGCCGGCGCCCACGCGCCCAGCTTTTCGGCGGCAAGATAGAAAACCGTTTGGTAGGCGAAGAAGAAAAAAGTGAGAGCGATTCCCACCACGTTCGCCAAGAAGAAGGAGCGGGTCCGCAGTCCCTGCCAACTGAAGTAGCGGCGGATAGACAGGAAGCGCGGGTAAGCTTCACGGTAAAGGGGCTCGGTGCTGGCCACCAGCAAGAAGATAAATGCACCAAATGCCAACGCCGCGAGGAGATTTTCTATGACGTAGCCGCTGACGAAGCTGAAATAGGAATCCGTGGTGTGATAGTCGAATTCCGCCTGCGAAAACATGTTCAACTGGCCGAGAAAATAGAGCAACGCTGTAACCAACGCGAAACTCAGCGAGAGATAAATGGGCACATCGCGTTTACGGAGGCGTTGGATCAGGAGGGCAAGTCCGGCGATGCACAACAGAATCCAGGGGACCTCGTCCACGACATTGGCGGCCGTGTTCCGGGAGCGCAGTTTCTTGTAGTCGCGCGTCCAACCCTCCGGAATCTTCACGAACTCCCGGTAGCCGGCCACTTGGTCACCGTCCACTTCCACTTCCAGACGGAGGCTGCCATCGCCCAGGTTCACGTCCTTTTCTTTCCAAGTGAACGAGTAATCAGTCCGGGCCGGACGCTTCTCATTAACCGTATCGACGAATTCCAAACCTGCCAGGTCACGCCGCATGACCTCCCTCAGATACTTCTCCGCGAGGGCACGCGCCGCAGCCGAGTCCAGATTCGCTCCGGGGGCCGATTCCGGCAGTTCGCGGTCGAATCCCACAACCTGCCCTGCGGGCGTGACGTCCACGCGAAACTCTTCTTTCTGTCGAGGCTTGAACCAGCGATGCGACCAATGCCAGAGAGGGATGGGGCCGCGCGTCAGGGTGTTCATACGCGTCAAGCCTTGGGTCCGCTCCAGGTAGACCTTGGCGTCGTCGTCGAAGTCAAACACCGCGGTGTGCCGGTAGCCACTGACGCTCCAGCCACGATCACCCAGGAATTTTGTGGCCAGGGGAGTGGAATCATCCCGGTTTACACGGAATTCGATGGCGGCCTCTGGGAAAGCATGGGAAAAGTATTTCACTCCAATGGCCAAGGAGATGCCCGCAACGACAATGGCCACCGTGATGACCCGGCGATCCGCAGAAGTCAGAGTAGTTGACATGAACTGCCCTCCCCGACCATAGGAGTGGAAAGCACAGCAGATTATACCCGCAGTTCGAATTCTGTCACGGACAAGTCGTTGACGAAGAAGCGCGCGCTCGAGATCACACCAACTCCTTTAGCATTACCCAAGCGGATGTCCCGTCAGCGTAGTACTGCGCGATCTCATCGACCTTGCGGTAGCCCCGCGCTTCATAGAACCTCTGAGCTGCAAGATTGTCCTGGGCGGTTTCGAGGCCAATTATGCGCAAACCGTGATCCCGAGCCCACTGCTCGGCGGCCTCCATGAGGAGCGAACCCACCCCGCGCCGGCGCCAAACTTTCAGGACATCGATGGTAACGATGTGCAGGATTTTGCGAGGCTCACGGTGAGCAATCAGGAAACCCGTGATCTCGGCGGCTTCTTCAGCCACCCATGTTTGCGAATGACGGTGGCCGATGAAAGCCGCCACCTCTTCTCGTGTGTAGGAAATCCCCGGATCAAAACAGGTTTGGTCGATCTCATAGAGGGTTTGCAGATCACCGGAACGGAAGGGACGAAGGCGCATGGCTGGTGTAATTCTGCGAATTGGGAGCACTTCAGGCCGGGGACGCGATTTCCAGCAGCCGGTCGATATCGGCCTCGTCATTGTAAAGGTACGGCGAAACTCGAATCATGCCGTGGCGCAAACTCACAGCGATATGATTCGCCGAGAGCCTTTGATGCAATTCCGCAGTCGCCCCGTGTGTCGAGGCATGAAATCCCAGAATCGTCGATTCGTGGTTGGGCAGCGACGCCGCCGAGAGAGTATAACCGAGGGTGCGCAGCCCTTCTTCCAAACGATGCAGAAGCCCGCGACAATGGCCGTTTACGGTTCTGATCGTGACCCCTTCCACGAACTCCAAGGATGCTTCCAGCCCGTGGAGGTTGATGAAGTTTCCGGTTTCGCCGGCATCGAATATGCGCGCATCGTGAATCAAACGGAACTCCTCCGTGGGGAGTGAATCAAAATCCTCGGCACCTTCGAGCGAATACCAGTTAATGATGCTCAGATCGAGTTTGTCCAACAAATCTCGCGCCACATAAGCAAACCCAGTGCCATACGGGCCTAGAAGCCACTTGTATGCCGCGCAGGCCATAACGTCTACAGGCAGGGCGTGCAAATCCAAATTATTCGCGCCCACTCCTTGCGTGCCATCCACAACAAATATGCCGCCCCGGTCATGGATCAGCGAGCCGAAAGAAGCGAGATCAATCCGATAGCCGGTGGAATAATTCACCCAATCGAGCGCCAAGACTCGCGTGCGGGGGGTCAACTCCGCCACCACCTGGTCGAGGGCCAGCTTCCCCTTCGGCAGGATGGATGATCTTTACGGTAACGCCTTTCCGCCGCAGGTGAAGCCAAGTAAAAAAGTTGGATGGAAAATTCGAGCTCGCCACCACAACTTCATCTCCCGCGCCTAGTTCCAAGCCCGTCGCCGCGATGCCAATTCCTTGGGTCGCGCTGTTGGTGATCGCAATTTCCTTCGCCTCAGCGCCAGTCAATCGGGCAATGCGTGCGCGGACGCGTTCCGGCAGACGAAAGTACTCAGGGGCCTTCAGCCGGTCCGGGTGAGACTTAAGCTCAATGGCTTGATGAAGACGCTCCACCGTGACCCGCGGAAATGGCCCTTGGTAGGCACAATCGAGATAGACCAGCGGCGATAAGTCCGAAAATTCCTGACGGTAATCACGCATAGATAAAGTCAATCTACAGCCTGGAAGCGAGCCATGCAGTGATGGAGAAGCAGGCCAGCGGGCGGAGTATGGGATGGCCGAATACGAAGCGCAGGCCGGCAATGGGATGCGGATGCTGGCTGGAGGGTTGATGAGGCGGCTCCGGTTTGCGAATCAGGAGGACGCTGGCGGCAGAAATCAGGAACGAGATGGCGTCGAAGAGGATGGCGACGGGGGCGGTGATGAGCTGCGCCGGGATTCCGGTGAGGCTGGGTCCGGCGACTTCGGCGACGGCGCCGCTCATGGCCACCTTGCTATTCGCCTCGAGCAAATTCTCGCGCTCCACGAGCGAGGGCAGGTAGCTCTGATAGGCTACGTCAAAAAA
>CAWGTQ010000058.1:0-17035 GCA_963825395.1 uncultured Acidobacteriota bacterium
AGAGAAAAGACCGGTCGAAAATGGATGTTCGGCGCGATTTTGCTATTCGTGCTCGTCAAGCGATACGCCAGTCTCTTTCAGCCTACTCTGGAGTCCATCAGATTCTTCGATCCTTCTGCCTTCTACCGCGAGTTCTTCACACACTTCGGCCCTAAGGATTTCATGGGTATTCCTTTGCAGGGAGCCTGGTGGATTCTCCTCTACTATGTTGTTGTAATATTCTTGTGCAATATCGGCGGAGAGGAACTCTGGTGGCGGGGCTATGTCCTGCCGCGCCAAGAGCTGGTGTTCGGAAGGACCGCATGGATTGTTCATGGCATCTCCTGGTCCGCCTTCCATTTGTTCATGCAACCGACTCTCTGGGACACCATCCGCATGGCAATCACAGGTGTGGCGCTGTCCTTTGTCGCACAACACACAAGAAGCACATGGCCGGGCATCGTTGGCCACAGTTTTGGCAATCTGCCCTTCTTTCTGAGCTTGGCCAGCGGCGTGACTTCCCATTAACTCATTTCACCCGGTAAATCGGCCTCCCGGTAAATGCTACACCAGATCGGGGTTGCAGGATAACTGTTGGGAACAGCCCCTCCCACCAGCAATCATGCAAACTCCCCGGATACGGGGTTCGAGGAAAGAGGTCCTGCCTTTTCGGCCAGCGTTTACCGATAACTGGCTCTGCTCCGGTCGCCAGGCGGGGGTGCCGGGCTTAATCCCGCTTTTCGAAAATCACGATGTGTTGCGAGGGCAGCGATTCTACGGTCCGGACGCGCGCCATCCCCACCACTTTCATTTCTTTCGTCAATTGCTCAACGCTCATCTTGTGCACTTCTTTGATCATGACGCGGGGATCTTCTCTTCGATATTCGACGAACACTACGCGCCCGCCGGGCTTCAGCGCTTCGCGGACTTTCATCATGATTTCATAGGGGTAGGCGAGTTCGTGGTAGACATCCACCATCAGCACCAGATTGACGGCGCCGGCAGGCAGTTGGGGATCAGTCTCACTGCCTTTAACCTCCTCCACGTTGGTGATTCCCATCGCGGTGGCGCGCCGCCGCAGGGATTCAAGCATCTCGTCTTGAATGTCAACTGCCAGTACTTTGCCCGCCTTGCCGACCTTGGCCGCCAGGCGGAACGTAAAGTAGCCGGATCCCGCGCCCAAGTCCGCAACCACCTCACCGCCGCGAAGCCCCAGGGCTTTAATCACCACCTGCGGCTGTTCCTCGTCTTCGCGCTCGGGACGATCGAGCCAGGCGATACCATCTGCCCCCATTACCTGAGCGATCTCACGCCCCATGTAGAATCTTCCTGTCCCGTTGGGGTCATGGAGCGCGCGGATTTCATAACGGCATTGCGGCGGCGGGCTGGACAACTGAAGCCGCGCGACGAGCAACTCCTCGACACTGGGGGCGGCCGGGAATTGGCTCTCCCCTGCCAACGCGCCCGCTGTGATCAGAATCATCGTGAGCGGTAATCTCAACAGGTGGCTTTTGAAGAGGATCATTTCAACCCGGGTTATGGCGCGATAAATTCCAATTCCTGTCGCGCGTTTCATAGATTCCGGTAAGGCGAATTCCCCTGGCGACCCTATATTGAACCCTTCCGCAGTACCCAGCAACAATCCACATTGTCGCATAACGCCCAAACAGTGGAAGTGGCCACCTCGACTCGATAGGCGCGGCTTCTTCAGGCGTTGGACTGGTTCTTGGGAAATGGTCGCCCAGAGCGAGTTCTTGCCGGGGCACAGGCTAGCTAATTTGACGCGCGGAGAGCACGTCCCGCACAGTCGTCAGACGAATACGGGGATAGCGATCATTGTCGAGCGGCTCCAGCTTTGCCCGGCCGTCGAACATGTTACGCATGTACTGCATCCCCTGCCATGCCGGGTAAAGTTCCTTGCCTCCGGGAGCGACCGTGCGCGCGACCTTGATCAGCGTGCCGAGCATTCTCAAGCCTCCGGCGCGGAACAGGCGGAAGTTCTTCCCGGTCACAGCACTCACGACCGCCGCGAGTTCCCGGGCGCTGAGTTGATCGCCCGCAATTCGTAAAAAGCGAGGGGTGGACGGATCAAGAGCCGCGCACGCAGTAAATGCGGCCGTGTCGCCGATCGTGGTGAAGTCCATGCGCTGGTCCGCGTCGCCCCAATAGAGGACTCGCTTCCGCTTGAAGAGAATGAGCGGCATTTGTCCGGTCAGCATCTCGGCAAACGCCCCGTTGAAAATCGTGGTCGCTCGAATCGAAGCCTTATCGAGGCGCTGGTGGAACTCCCGGCGCAGATCGAGATTGCGATTTTCTCCGGGTGGAAACTTGGTGAAATCGATCGAATAGTCGGACGGAATGAAACGTGGCACACCAGCCGTGATCGCCGCGTCGAGCAGAACCGTTTGGGCTTCCACGATCACGTCCCGCAATCCCGCCAGCGCCGACACCAGGCAGGACGCACCCGAGCATGCCAGCGCCACTTGGGAAGCGCTGCTGAAATCGACACTGGCAATCGCTACCCCAAGCTCTTGCAGTCGCTCCAGCTTGTCTCGCGCCGCGCCGTGGCGTACAAGAGGCTCTTACGCTCGCTCCCCGTTCGAGCAAAGCTTTGGCGATGCGTCCGCCGAGATTACCCGTAGCTCCCGCCACGACGATGATCGAATGATTCACGGTTCTGATTTTACCGAAAGGGCAGCGTCGGTGCAAAGCGGGTTGCGCCGACTCATCCCGCTCCCAATGGGATCACTCGGCGGCCTTAGGTTCTTGCCTATTAACGACGAGGGTGGAATAGTTTCTCCCTGTTGCTCTCACCTACAGGCTCGGGACTCTCGATATCCAAATTCACGACTACGGGATCCTGCCCGCTTCTAACGACGACGGCTTCACAGGGGATATCCGGAAGGGCATTGATTTCCTGGTGCGGGACGTAGGGCGGCACGTAAATGAAGTCCCCAGGACCGGCCTCATCACAGAACTCTAACCGCTCGCCCCAGCGCATGCGCGCACGACCTCGGACGATGTAAAGCACAGTCTCTATTTCGCCATGATGATGGGGACCCGTTCTGGCGTCCGGCTGAACGACTACGGTACCGGCCCACAGCTTACTCGCCCCGGTACGTGCGTGAGTAATGGCCGCAGCTCGGGTCATTCCAGGGGTCTGCGGCGTGTTCGTGTCCAGCTCACCCGCGTGCACGATCTTTACTCCATGTTTTTTCCAGTCCAATGCTTCTCACCGTTGCTTAACGTGCTGCGCTATGAACGCAGTATCCCAGCACCGAGTTCCAGATACAAGTAGGCGAGGAGGAAAAGACTGAGGAGCCGCAGAGAGATTGGTGTTCGCGCAAATCGGAGCCAACTGTTCACACCATCGGTAGCGTGGCGTTCATCCCAGGTAATCGTCAGGGTCAGGCGGCGCTGGGGCCAAACCTGACCAGTTCGATGCCCTGTTCCTTGCCCAGGTTTCTGCTGTATTGCTTCCCCTCCGCATTGTTCCAGTGCTCGTGGACTCCCAGGCTGGCTAAACGAGTCACATTCGCAGCGTGGTCAGGATCGTAGAACGTTCCCGAGGGCGGATGATCCGCCAGTGCCGCTTCGTGCAGGTAGTCGTCCGCTCCCGACATGTGGGGGTAATCGTTCCATTCAGCCCAGAGAAAATCGAAGGCCACGGAATCGATAGCCACCGGATCCTGGGAGGCAAGAAGGCTCGAAGCCCATTGCCCGTTGAAAGGGTGGCTGGACCACTTGCGGGGAGTTTGTTCAATGGGATGCACTCCCGGGTACAGACCATCGATTAAATAGAGCAGGGTCTTGCCGCCGGTGTGCGCGTGCCCCATCAGGTCCACGATAGCCCGGTAATGGCCGGAGCCATGGATTCCTTCTGGCAGGCTGACATGCATGTCGTAGTAGCCCTTGTCAGGCGGCTTCCTAATCAGGGAGCCGTAATGATTCTTGCCGCAGAGCGTGACTCCCGCGCCGGTGTGGCTTTTCAGGTTGGCCATGTTGATGATGTACTTGGCTTCCACGTAGGGAAGCGGCACGAAGTCCTGGGCCGTCCCGGCGGGACGTGAACTCCAATAAAAAGGAATGGGAGAATACTGCACACGGGTTCGGTGACAGGTGGCATTTCCGCCCTCATGGTCCAGATACTGGACGTTGGGGAACTCGCCGTGGAGATAGCCATAATACTGATTGGGGAACAAGCAAAGCGGATCTCCCACGGCAATGTCACGCGGCTGCACCCCGCTCTCGTGGACGAGTTGGCGGAGCAGAGCCAGGATCATCTGGGGCGTGGTATTCATGTAATCGTAGTTGCGCACCATGTCGTAAGACTTTGGATCGACCCCCCAGCCGGTGATGCAACCCACCAAGTTTACTTTGATGGTGACCTTCTCTCCCTTCTTATATCCCACGTTCCCGTTGCCATGGGTTTGGTTGAAGTTTTTGATGAGGGCATCCCAGGCTTCAGCATCGCGGGCCTTACCGCCGAGCTGCTGAATCACGCCAGACATCATGCTGTCCACCACCGCCTGGTTGGTTTTGTCGCTCTCCCACCAGTGTCCCTGTCCCGGTCCCTGCCAGTTGGTGGCCCGAGGGTCATGTGCCCAAACGACTCGTCCCGGATTAAGACCTTTCCCGACACCGATGGGCAGATTGGGAATAGGGTCGCTGGCCAGGACCATTTGGTCGCGGGGCTGCCCAAAGGCGCTGCAGATTCCTAAGGCCATGGCGTCCGCAGTCCGGAGCATGTAAGGCGCCAAGGCTGCGCCAGGTATAATTTTGATGAATCCACGACGATCGCATCGATTCCCCATTTCTACCTCCCGTCAAACGCAAGCGGAGTGTGCTAACGCCGCTACCCTAGAACGCTGTCGAACCCCTGTCAAGAGATTTTCTCTGCTTCGGAGGCGTAAATTATGGTTTGGTGATGGACGGCGACAGAGTGAGATTGAGTAGTATTCATACGCCTGCCGCGCGTCGAGGGAAGAAGGAGCATAGAATACGCAAGCGAGAGGTCCAAATCGGAAATTTCGGCTAAGTGGATGATTCGCGCGCAGATGGGACGTGCGTTTGAAAGGAAGGCGCGTGAGAATCCACCGCCCTCGCCCCCTTGGGGGAGAGGGTGGCGAGCCACCGACGCTCTCATCAGCCGGGGCGAGACGGGTGAGGGGGTCAAAATCGTGAATACCGGGGCAACGGAATTCCCTGCCTGCCCCCCGCACAACCAGATCCCGGCGCGAAGCGTCGCCCATATTGATCACCCGCAATCTTCGAAGCACGCCCACCGAAGCCGAAAAAGCGCCACGATACTGCTCCGGCGCCTGGGAAGTGCTGCGCCGGGTGTGGTCAACCTCGGATGGAGCTAATTACCTTGTGAAGGAAAGCACATCCGGCTTGGACCCCCTCACCCGGCCCGCCCCCGCGGGTGAAAGCGCGGGTTGCGGTCCACCCTCTCCCCCAAGGGGGCGAGGGTGCGGATTCTCGATGGTGCGCTGTGAGAATGTACAAACTCCAGCCCTCTCCCGCCTGGGCGGGAGAGGGGGGAGGGGGTAAGGGCGGACGTTCTGCCCAACGCTTGCGCCGTGGGCTAAATTATGGCGCCCTCTACGTGGGCTGATTTTGCCAACGAACTTCTGACTCAGGACACCAGTGCTGATGTAAAGTTGGAATGGAACGGGCGGCTCGAAAGGCAACATGAGCACGCGGGGCAGCAGATCACAGGCTCGTCCCGAGGGGGATTTCAAATTGACAATGGATCAGGCAGAAGCACATTTCCAACGTGGGGCGGAACTGCACAAGCAACGTGATCTGGACGGCGCCATTGCCGAGTATCGCGAAGGGCTGAGACTCGCGCCGGGCAACCCGCTGGCACATATCAATATCGGCAACGCACTCTTGGCCAAGGGCGACCGCGACGCGGCGATTGCCGAGTATAGCGAGGCCGTGCGGCTGGATCCGAACCATCCGGTTCCGCACGTCAATCTCGGCTACGCGCTGTTGGGCAAAGGCGACCTGGAAGGCGCCATCACCCATTACCGCGAAGCGCTACGACTGAATCTCGACACTCCCTCGGCGCACAACAATCTGGGCAACGCGCTTTTCGCCAAAGGGGATCACGAAGGAGCGATTACCGAGTATCGCGCTGTGGTGCGCCTGGCTCCGGACTATGCGCCGGGCTATGTCAACCTCGGCAATGCGCTGGCCAGCATTGGCGATTGGGACGGGGCTGCCGCCGGGTATCGCGAGGCGCTCCGCGTGAAACCAGACCATGCCGAAGCGCACTTTCAGTTGGGAAACGGCCTATCGAATCAGGGCCAACTGGACGCCGCCATTGCGGAATACCGGGAAGGATTGCGCTTGAAACCGGGCGACGCCGGTGGGCACTACAATCTGGGCAACGCGCTGGCAGGCAAGGGCGACCTGGCGGGAGCCGCCACCGAGTATAGCGAATCGCTGCGCGCGAACCCGAACTTCCCCGACGCGCACTACAACTTAGGCAGCGTCCTTTCCGATCTGGGGGAGATGGATGAGGCGATTGATGAATTCCGCGAAACGTTACGCCTCAGGCCGGACTCCTTTGAAGCGCGCCACAATCTGGGCCGCGTCCTAATGCGCAAAGGGGAGTTCGATGAAGCCATTGCTGAGTTCCGCGAAGTTTTGCGCCTTAAACCTGGATATCTCATGGCGGATGTGAACTTGGCCAAATGCATTGCGCTAAAGGCGCAGCGCGACTCGAAACCATAACCCTAAAGCATCTGATTGCAGTCTCTTATGACGCTGAAGGTTGTTCAAGTACGCGGCTAGTGTCCTGAGTCAGAAGTTCGTTGCATAGAGCATCATGGTGGTTGGGGAAATTTCCAAGCCCCGTCAGGGGCGATATCATTTGAGCCATGGGATTCGGACCCTCTCCCCCCCTTAGTCCCCCCTCTCCCGCCTGGGCGGGAGAGGGCTGGAGTTTCTACATTTGTGATGAGATGGGACGTGCGTTTGAAAGGAAGGCGGGTGAGAATCCACAGCCCTCGCCCCCTTGGGGGAGAGGGTGGCGAGCCACCGGCGCTCTCGTCAGCCGGGGCGAGACGGGTGAGGGGGTCAAAATCGTGAATACCGGGGCAACGGAATTCCATGCATGCCCCTCGCACAACCAGATCCCGGCGCGAAGCGTCGCCCGTATTGATCTCCCGCAATCTTCGAAGCACGCCCACCGACGCCGAAAAAGCGCCACGGTACTGCTCCGGCGCCTGGGAAGTGCTGCGCCGGGTGTGGTCAACCTCGGATGGAGCTAATTACCTTGTGAAGGAGAGCACATCCGGCTTGGACCCCCTCACCCGGCCCGCCCCCGCTGGTGAAGGCGCGGGTTGCGGTCCACCCTCTCCCCCAAGGGGGCGAGGGTGCGGATTCTCGATTGTGCGCTGTGAGAATGTAGAAACTCCAGCCCTCTCCCGCCTGGGCGGGAGAGGGGGGAGGGGGTAAGGGCGGACGTTCTGCCCACGGCTTCCGCCGTGGGCTAAATTATGGCGCCCTCTACGTGGGCTGATTTTGCCAACGAACTTCTGACTCAGGACACTACCACGCAGGTACAAATCTCGTTCTCTTGGACCCGATGTTCGCAAGGCCATCGGCCCCCCTGGACTTTGACGGAGCACTGGGAGCCCTGCCTGCAGCCCGCCGGAAGCCTTGCTTCGGTTGCGACAACGCATTATGATGCCGCGTTTACTCTTGCGACCGTCAACGGAGTATCCGATCACTGGTCGCGGGGGGTGGTCACCAACGGCTTGGGTAGCCGGCATCCACTGCGCGGTAGGAAAATGAAATCTGTGATGAATCGCCGAAAGTTTCTAGGAACTGCCGCCGCCTCTGCTGGGTTCACCATTGTTCCAAGACATGTATTGGGTGGACCTGGGGTTGTCGCGCCCAGTGACAAAATCACTTTGGCTCACATCGGCACAGGTACGGAGGGCCTTCGGGAGATGCTGCCATTACTTGCCATCCCGGATATCCAGATCGTTTCAGTTTGCGACCCCTCGAAGGACGCCGTAGGGTATCGGGATTGGGATGGGATTCCCTTCTCAACGACATTCGCAGGACGCATTGGGAAGCCGGACTGGAGAGCCGGGAGTGAGGGTGACATTCCCGGAGGCCGGGACGTCGCAAAAGACATTGTCGAGACCTACTATGCAGCCCAGCCGGCCTGGCGGCACATTCAAGGGCTGCTCTTCCTATGCGGACTTCCGCGAGTTGCTGGACAAGGAAAAGGACGTGGATGCAGTCAAAATCATGACCCCGGACCATCTTCACGGCGTCATCAGCATCGCCGCCATGAAGAGGGGCAAGCATGTGATCATGCATAAGCCCATCGCCAATCGATTGGAGGAAGCCCGGTTGGTGATCGACACGGCCCGCGAAAAGGGTGTTGCCACGCACTTTATGCCCTGGGAGAGCCAACGGATCGATGGACCAGGTTATGGCCTGGATCAACGCGGGCGCCATTGGCACTCTGCGTGAAGTCCACAACTGGACGAACCGTCCGGTGTGGCCGCAGTACACGAATCTTCCCACCGATACGCCTCCGGTCCCGGAAGGCTTTGATTGGGATTTGTGGCTGGGTCCGGAGGCCGCCCGTCCCTATCACCCGCATTACACGCACATGGTGTTTCGCGGATGGTATGACTTCGGAGGCGGCTCCATGGCGGATATGGGCCATTACAGTCTCTGGACGGTCTTCAATGCCCTGGAGTTGGGATCCCCGACCAGTGTCGAGCCGATGCTAAGTCACACCTGTGAATTCAAGGATGACGTCGCGGCGAGAGTGAAGAACGACTTTTCCTTCCCCACTGCCAGTTCCGTCCGCTTCAAGTATCCGGCACGCGGGCGCATGGCCGGCGGTGGATCGTGATCTGGTATGAGGGTGGGATGCGCCCGCCCACGCCACCGGAACTGGAAATCGATAACAAGGAGTTTGCGGCCGAGGGCATGATGTTTGTCGGCCGCAAGGGGAAGATACTGGCGGGCTTTCAGGTTGAGAATCCGCGACTGATTCCGGAAAGAAGGATGCATGGGCATCCGGTTCCACCGGCCCCTCCCGCGCGGGGACGCGAGCCGGGGGAGGTTGCGCCGAGCATGCGCGAATGGATTGCTGCCGCCCGCGGCGGACCGCAATCATCCGGGAGCTTTTTGAACGCGGGCCCGATTTCCGAGGCTGTCAACTTGTACGCCATCGCCCTACGCACGGGCAAGAAACTGCTGTACGACGGCGCGACCCGGAAGATCACCAATGTCGCGGAAGCGAACAAGTATTTGTCCCGCGTATACCGAAAGGGATGGGACCCGCAATCCATTTGAGGGGGAATTGAAATGTTGGAAATCTCAAGAAGGCAGTTTCTTTATGGAAGCGCCGTGAGCATTGCCGCGGCGGCGATGGAGCTCAAAGCCAACCCGCTGGGAATGCCGATCGGGTGTCAAACCTTTCCGCTCCGGGAGTCGATCGCAAAGGATTTCCCGGGCACTTTGCGGCAGATTGCCGGCGGGGGATTTCGGATGATCGAGATGTGCTCGCCGCCCGGTTACGAGAAATACGGCTTTGGTTCTCTGGCGAAGATGAAAGCCGCAGAAATCCGCGACATGATAAAGGACGCGGGCCTGGGTTGCGTGAGTTGCCACTTCCAATTCCGGGAACTCAAAGACAGTCTGGACGACAGAATCGCCTATGCCCAGGAGCTGGGTCTGAAACAGATGATCGTCTCGACGTTCGCCCTGCGGCATGACGCCACCATGGCCGACTGGATGCAGGCCGCCGACGAACTGAACAAGCTCGGCGAACAGACGCAAAAGGCAGGTATTCAGCTCGGTTTCCACAATCACGACTTCGAGTTTAAGGAAATCGACGGCGTGCTCATCTACGACCAATTGATGAAGGAGTTGGATCCCAATCTGGTTAAAATGCAATTTCAAGTTGCCGTGATCAGCCTCGGCTATGAAGCCGCCACCTACCTTACGAAGTATCCTCGGCGCTTTATCTCCCTCCACCTCGTGGACTGGTCAACGGCGGAGAAGAAAATCGTGCCCATGGGAAAAGGCTCCATCGACTGGAAGAAGCTCTTCGCTGCGGCCAAGACGGGCGGCATTAAGAACTACTTCGTCGAAATGGATTGGGACTTGATGCAAGCCAGCGTCCCCTACCTTCGCAAGCTGAAAGCGTAGCGAGGTCAGGCGGGTGCCGCCCCTTGTTTCTTGGGTCGGCGATTTTCCGAAGGGACTTGTGGGAGCTGACGGCTCACCCCAGTCGGCTTGTAGAAATGCACGCTGGCGGAGAGTAAGCCGAATGCGTTCAGGAAGAGAGTTCAGGTCGCAGATCAAAGAACTGACCGTTTGGTGCGCCAGGGAATGTCTGGCTGATGTTGTAGGCTGAAAGGAGCTTCCCCCGCGATAAGTAGGGGGATGGTGTCTCAATTTGCTGCAGCGGTGCTCTATGAGCGCCCAGCGGCGCTCGTAGACCGCGGCTACAGAATCCAAACTGAGACAGTACAAAACGGGAGGAGACTATGATTAGCAATCGTGAGAAGGCAAGGATGACACGCCGCTCGCTGCTGCGCAGCGGCGCTGCGGCGGCCATGTTGGGTCCCTTGTTCAAGGCGACCGAGGGGTCGGTGAGCGCGCAGGAAACCGTGAATCGGAACTCCGCTCCGAGCGGGCTGAAGATTACAGACATGCGGGCCTGCCGGGTGGCCGCGAATTACGACTATCCGCTCATCAAAATCTACACCAACCAGGATGTTTACGGGTTGGGCGAGGTGCGCGACGCCGGGGTGGAAGGTATCGCTCTGGTGCTCAAGGCGCACCTGCTGGGGAAGAACCCTCTGGACATTGAGGGCAACCTGGCAACGATTTGGCCCTTTGCCGGGCACGGACGTATGGGCGGCGGCTACAGCGCGGTGGATATGGCCCTGCACGATATTGCCGGAAAAGTGTTAGGCGTTCCGGCGTATCGGCTGATCGGGGAAAAGAACCACGACCGCATTCGCATCTACGCGGATACCACCGCCCACCCGGATGTCAAGATGTACGCGGAACGCATGCGCAAGCGCAAGGCGATGGGTGTGACCTTCTTCAAGATGGATCTGGAAACGTCCCTGGTGAAGGACCGCCCCGACGCCGTCAATGATCGCGGGGTGGCCACCGACAAGGGCTTGGGCTACCTGTGCGAATTCATTGCCGCCATCCGCGACGTGATCGGCTGGTCGGCCCCGCTGGCCGCAGACCACTTTGGGCCGCTCAACATCCAGGATTCCATCCGCTACGCCAGGGCCTTCGAGAAATACCAGCTTGCCTGGGCCGAGGATATCCTCCAGGCCCAGGAAGGCCATCACTGGTTCTGGCAAAACTGGCGCGGTTACAAGGAAATCAGCGAATCCACCACCACGCCCATCAATACCGGCGAAGACATTTTCGGCCTGGAAGACGGTTTCCGGCCGCTGCTCGATAACCACGCGGTGGCGGTGATTCATCCCGATATTGAAACCTCCGGAGGGTTGCTGGAAACCAAGAGGATTTCCGACTATGCCGAGATGCAGGGAATCCAGGTGGCCATGCACCACGCTGGGTCACCGATTGGCGGCTTGGCGGGATACCATTGCGCCGCCACGTTTGGCGACAACTTCCTGGCCATGGAGAACCACGCCCTGGATATGCCGTGGTGGCAGGACCTGGTGACCGGTGTTCCCAAGCCGATTATCAAGGACGGCTTCGTGACCGTTCCGGAAAGGCCTGGCCTCGGGCTCGAGCTCAACGAAGACGTGGTGAAGGCCCACCTGCGGCGGCCCGGATATTTCGAGCCTACGCCCATGTATGACGATCCCATTGTTTCCGGGTTCCGCACGGGCGGTCCCTGGCCCCATTATGATGAAACCGGCAAGTGGTGCAACTGCGTGACCTACGAGTAATGCCAGGAGGCTTTATGCGCTACCAGAGACTGATTGCTATCGTGCTGGTGGTCGCGTCCGGGGTGTTTGCGGCTGACCCGACGTTTCTGCGACGCCATATTCCGGACGTCCCGCCGCAGCCGGACGACTTGACGGTGGGGGCCAAAGGCGCGTCGTACAGGCCGGTCTTCGGCGTGGGCGATTCCCAAGCGAAGCAGCTTAAGGGAATCGCCCGCTACGGGGAGCTGACCGTAGCCTCCGGCGGGGCCAGCGCGCTGGTGAGCTATCCCGCCGAAGAGCAGATTTACTATATCCTCGAAGGAAAGGCGACGTTGGTGTACGACGACCAGAAGGCGCCCGTCCACAAAGACGATTTCATATACGTTCCGGTCGGCGTCAAGCACGGGATGGCCAACCCGTCCGACGAGCCCGTGCGGCTGATGGTGATGGGGTTCAAGATTCCTCCTGGCACCGAAGTGGCGCCCACGCCCAAGCTCCTGCTGGCCAACGCCGCCGACGTGCCACTGGTGCCGGTCCAGGGGCACGGCCAAACCGCGCTGTTCAAGTTGTTGATGGGCACCACCGAGAGCAAGCGCGACAAGCTGGCCGCAGCGAGTCAGATGGTGAGCCTTTTCATCATGGACTTTGCCCCCGGCGGGACGAACATCCCTCACCACCATGAGATGGAAGAAGAGATCTACTACATTCTCAGAGGACACGGTGACATGGTGGCGGGTGGCGGCGCGGATGGCAACGAAGGACGCTACCCTGCCACTGAGGGCGACGCGTTTTTCATCCGCCTGAATGCAACGGTGGGATTCTACAGCGGCTCCCAGGGAGGAGACCACGATCTGATTCTCGCCGTGCGATCGCGCTTCCCGTTCCCGCGAAAGGGAGAGTAGCCGGAGGAAGTCACGGAAGTGGCCGTCACCGCTACCGCATTCGCCATTGCTGCGTTCATGGACCTGCGGCACGGAGAAATTCGCTGACGATGTTCGGAGCGCAATGACAATGCTGGAAAAGCGAATCGCAGAGTCGGGCCAGCCCTTAACGGACACTGTCGGGACACTAGACAACCATCCCTCCGGCGAACCACACACGATTCATTAGCTGGCATGTGCTTTAGCTTCTAGGAACTGGCGGAGAGGCAGGGATTCGAACCCTGGGTACAGCTTTTGACCGTACAACGGTTTAGCAAACCGCCGCCTTAAGCCACTCGGCCACCTCTCCGTTATTTTGTTTCAGTAGCTTACAGACTTGGTTCCTCCCTGTCAAGCCATACGGCAACATTGCGGCAACACTTCGGGAAAGAAACCGCTACGTTCCTTTCCCAGCCAGCAGCTTCGTGGCGACATCTAGAGCCGCGCGCACTCCTTCCACGTGGTTCTCAATGCACCAATCCGCGGTGGTTTGCCAGCGGGAGTGGCCCAGTCCTGCCCGGACGACATTGATCTTCACCCCGGCTCGGAAGAGCATGGCCTCTCCAATTCGACACCCTGTGACCAAGACGAACGCGGCAAGGGGCTGGCAAGATTCTTCGAGTGTATCCAGCATCTTTGGCATGTTCTCTGCGGTGGGCATGACTCTGGGAGCGCGAGGATCAGCTTAGCGCATCGGGTCGCCATGGCTCATAAGGCAGCCCGCGCCAACATCCATTGGGTCAATGGAGACAGGGTTTTTGGCGACCACAGTCGTCGACACGAAACGGCTCCCGAGGAGGTTCTGGGGTACCTAAAAGATGAAAGGCGGAGTACCACCGAGCAAAGCATCTCACCATCCGGCCAGAATGTTATGACATGACTTGGAATCAATCTGCTCTCTATCTGCGCCAGATGCACTCTCGACAGGGAGCGAGGCCTTTATCGAGTAAAGAGGAGCTCGCCCTGTCGACTCGCCAACGATAAGCTGGAGTGGGATCAGGTATTCCTCGCCCTGCGGTTCGGCAGTGGAAGAAAGCTTGTGCAGACAATCCACCGCGAGGCGACCCAGTTGGTCGGCATGCATATCAATCGTCGTTGGGGAAGGAGTCAAATATTCGGCCAGAAAGGTTCTATCAAATCCTACCACAGACATGTCGTGGGGTATCTGCAGACCGCTTCGAGAAAAAGCCTTGCTCAGGCCGAGAGCGGTCAAATCGTTCATGGCAATGACGGCGGAGGGACGGTCGGGCAATTTCGCAATTTTCAGCCCTGTAGCTAAGCCACCTTCGACGCTTTGATTACCGAGGAGGATCGGTCCAGGCTCCAACCCAAACTTCTGCATGGAAAGGATCGGATCACTGCGGGATAAAAAGGGGGTTGGATGTCAGAAACGATAATTCCTAGGGTACGGCTTTGTCGCCATGCGAGGCTTCGGGCATGAAGGTTAGGATAATACTTCAGCTCCTTGGCGGCCGCTAAGACGCGCCGTGGGGAATTCAAAGCCTGCGAAACTGTCGCTGTCGAGGTGCCCGCCAAACGCGCGACCTCGCGGATCGTGACGGCCTTTAGGTCCTTCCCTTCTTAGAAATCAAGACCCCACACCTTTAACCGTGTGCCATTCACCTCGGGGCCTTTTATCTCACAAGAAAGAGCCGTCGACAAGCGCGAAACTTGGAGTATATGATCTAACCGTTTTAGGAAGTCTGTGTAGCTCTTTGGCCGTCGTTCCTGCAAATTTCCTGGCGCAGGGCATAATTGAAAGTGAAGGAGTATTAAACGGTTCCAGAAAGAACGTATGTCTGATACGATGACTCGTCCGCAAAGCGGGGCTCCCATTGTTGCCGAGCAGAAGAGTGTGACTGCCCTTTCCAAGAAAGAACGTACGCGGCGTGCTCTGGCTCGCGAGCCCGTTGATAAGCTTCCCACCCAGGTGAATTACACCGCCGCGATGGCCCAGAAGCTGGCGGCTTGGTTCCACGTCCCGGCGGCAGAGCTCGATGCGCGACTCGATAACCATCTCCTCCGCATCGGCATTTCTCACTCCAACAAAAGAAGCGCGGATGGCTTGGTTGCCTTCGACTGGTGGGGTGCAGGATGGAGCACCGAGACCGAAGGTTACTGGCATTCTTCCGCACCCATGGCCGCGGGTACCGACCTGGACCGATATGCCTGGCCCGACCCGCGGGAACCTGCGCTTCTGGAGGGGGCGCAGCGCGCCCTCAGCGCCGACGGCAAGACTCACTTTGTGATTGCTAACTTCGGCTTTGCTCTGTTCGAACGCGCATGGTCATTGCGGGGTTTTGACAATCTGCTAGTGGACATTATGGATCGGCCTGCATGGGTTGAGGCATTACTGGATCGCATCACCTGGATTCAAGTAGCCCTGGCGCGCCGGTTTGTGGCCTTGAAAGTCGATGGGGGCTATTTCGGAGATGATTACGGTGCGCAGAGTTCGCTCCTGTTCTCCCCACGAACCTGGAAACAGATGTTCAAGCCCCGTCTGGCCAGGATGTTCGCTGTTTTCCGGGATGCAGGATTGCCGGTAATCCTCCACTCGGATGGCGATATCCGCGCGATTCTGCCGGATCTTGTTGATATTGGTCTCACGGCCCTGAACCCCATACAACCCGAGGTGCTGGATCACCAATGGTTGTGGCAAGAATTTGGGAATGATCTGGCCTTTTACGGTGGGATCTCAACGCAGGACGTGCTATTGCGCGATGATGCAAAAGCCATTCGGGCCGCAACAGAAACGTGCATGCGTGTTCTTGCTCCCCGCGGCACGGGGCTCCTGGTTGGCCCTTCGCACCGCATGCAGAGTGATATACGCCCCGAAAGCGTCGGAGCCATGCTCAGCGCTTTCCGGTGAGATTTTCAGAAGACCCCAATATATGTGCGAGCATAGTGATCGTTACAACCTCATTGCCAGCGTCTTCCGGCGACGTTTTGATACAGAGCCTGAGTTTCTTGTCCGCGCGCCGGGGCGAGTGGATCTGATGGGAAGTCACACAGATTACAATCTGGGCCATGTGCTGACCATGGCGATCAGCCGTGACGTTTGGATTGCTGGTCGCGTGCGGCTCGACCCTATCGTGCGCGTTTACTCTATCGGCCTCGACAGCGAGCAAAGCTTTGACCTGCGTTCGTTGACTCTCGGAGTTCGGACCGGCTGGGCAGACTACGTGCGCGGCGTCGCGGCCGTGCTCGCCTCTGAGAGTCTTCCCTTGCGCGGATTCGACGCCGTCATCCACTCCACGGTTCCCATTGGCAGCGGCCTCAGTTCGTCTGCTGCGCTCGAGTGCGCAACCGCCACGGCCTTCCAACTGACGGGTGGATGGAAGATTGACCCCGCGCGCATGGCCCGCCTCTGTCAACGTGCCGAACATGAATGGGCAGGCGTGAACTGCGGCATCCTCGACCAGTACACTTCGTGCTTCGGCCAAGTCGACTCGGTTCTCGTGCTGGATTGCCGGACGGTCTCTCACGATTGCTGGAGTATCAAGTCCGGGCTCGATGTGTTCATCTGCGACACCCGATCGAAACGCGAGCTTGTAGGATCCGAATACAGCTCCCGCCGGGCGGAGTGTGAGGAAGGTGCGCGTCATCTCGGTGTTGGCGCGCTCTGTGATGCAACAATTCAGGACCTGATGAAACACAAAGAGACCATGCCCGCGGAAGTGTTCCGACGTTGCCGCTTCATACTGGAGGAGGACGCCCGTGTGCGTCCGATGGCAGAGGCGTTGGCAAGCGGTGACGAAATCGGGATTGGTAGTCTGTGTAGGGAGTCGTTCCTTGGCGCTCGTGATTTATATGAGATTTGCGCTCCGTCCATGCACGCTATGATGGACGCGATGATCAATGCTCCAGGTGCAGTAGGCGCGCGCCAAGCCGGGGCCGGCTTCGGCGGTTGTATGGTTGCAATCGTCCGCCAGGAACAGGCTCAGGCGTTTGCCGAAAGCATGCGCAGCCGCTACCTCGCCTCAACCGGCATCGAGGCCGGTGTCTATGCGGTGCGTGGCGCCGGAGGAGCGAACGTAGTCGACCAGTTCACGAAGGAGGGAATTTGCGATGTCGCTTAATGACGCCTCCTCACCGACCTCAGTGGCGAATTCCCATTGGATGCAAACCAAGTGTCGCTCTTCCAGCGCGACGGCCATATCCTGCTAAAAGGTGTGGCCACACCTGAGGAAGTCGCCAAATTTGGCCCTCAGATCCTCGCGG
>CAWGTQ010000059.1:0-28126 GCA_963825395.1 uncultured Acidobacteriota bacterium
CAAGCATTGGCCGCCGCCGGCCTGCGCGACAAGGTAAAAATCATGGTAGGCGGAGCGCCCGTCACCGACGCCTGGGCCCATTCGATCGGCGCCGACGGCTATGGGAAAGACGCTCCGGCGGCCGTGGAGTTGGCGCGGCAGCTTGCCCCGGCCTAAAGGCACGCCACCTCGGAAACACGGTATTGCGCCGCGGCCCTTGGGGCTTCGGCGCTGAGGCAGGGATTTAATTATGATGAGCTCACGTGAGCGAGTGCGCCTCGCCCTGGAGCACCAGGAATCAGACTGCGTTCCGCTCGACCTGGGGGCAACCACGGTGACGGGGATGCACGTCGACACCGTTTACCATTTGCGCCAGGCGCTCGATTTGGATGCGCCGGGCACGCCCGTTAAAATCATCGAGCCCTTCCAGATGCTAGGCGAAATCAAGCTCGATCTCCTCAACGCTTTGGCCATTGACACCGCCTTTGTGGGTGGTACGGGGACCGCGTTCGGCTTCCCGCTGGAAGGGTGGAAAGAGTGGAAAACCTTCGGCGGCAGTCCGGCGTTGGTGCCGGCCGGGTTCAATACCCAACCTGAGCCGAACGGCGACTTGCTTCTTTACCCGCAAGGCGATCGCTCCGCGCCGGCCTCCGGCCGTATGCCGAAGGGGGGGTTCTACTTCGATGTCATCGTCCGCCAGCAGCCATTTAAGGAGGAAGACCTGCGGGTGGAAGACAATCTGGAGGAATTCAGCGTCCTCTCTGACCTAGAGATGGAACATTATCGCCGCCGCGCTGAGGAACTCTACACGCAAACGGATAAGGCCCTCGTGCTGAACCTGGGTGCGCTTTCACTCGGCAACATAGCACGCATCCCGGGGCCGGGACTGAAGTGTCCGCGTGGAATTCGCGATATAGAAGAGTGGTACATCAGCCTGAGCACACGGCGTGACCATATCTACAAGATCTTTGAGCGCCAGACCGAAGTCAACCTGGTGAATCTCGAAAAGATCCATGCTGCGGTCGGTAACCGAGCAGCGGTTGCCTACCTGACGGGCACGGATTTCGGCGCTCAGAATGGGCCGTTTGTTTCGCCCCAGACCTACCGCAATCTCTTTATGCCTTTCCACAAACAGGTCAACGATTGGGTTCATCGCAACACAACCTGGAAGACCTTCATTCACAGTTGCGGTTCCGTTTGGGCTCTAGTGGAGGATTTCATCGCGGCAGGCTTCGACATCCTTAATCCTGTCCAGTGTTCAGCCGCCCACATGAATCCTTTTGACCTGAAGAATAAATTCGGGGGCCGGGTCACTTTTTGGGGAGGAGGAGTGGACACGCAACGTACGCTTTCCTTCGGCTCAACCCAAGATGTCCGCGAGGAAGTTCGGGAACGCATCAGAGCCTTCGGTCCCGGGGGAGGCTTCGTCTTTAACGCCGTTCACAACGTTCAGGCGCTGGTGCCGGTGGAAAACGTTTTGTCCATGTACCGAACCGCACGCGAGTACGGCCGCTATCCGTTACGCCTGGACAGCGCCGCCTAGGTGAAAACAGTAGGCAGTAGGCACTAGGCAGCAGGCAAAAACAGGAAGCTCTCAACCCCTCTCTAACTTCTGCTATGTGCGTGGTGTTTACTGCTTGCGCCTACTGCTTAGTGCTTACTGCTTTCTCGGAGGTGTCCCATGTTGACTTCGCGCCAACGTGTCAATTACGCACTGAATCATCAGGAAGCTGACCGCGTGCCGGTGGATCTCGGTGCGAGTCCCGTCACGGGGATGCAGGTTGACACCGTTTACAAACTTCGCCAGGCGCTGGGCCTGGATGCACCCGGCACTCCGGTAAAAGTGGTGGAACCCTACCAGATGCTGGGGGAAATCCAAACCGATCTGATGGACGCCCTCGGCATCGATGTGATCGGTCTGAGAAGGCCTGCCACGATGTTCGGTTTCAAGAACGAAGGATGGAAACCCTGGACCACCTTTGCCGGTACGCCGGTGCTCGTCCCTGAAGGCTTCAACACCGTCCCGGACGAGAATGGCGACATCCTGATGTATCCCGAGGGGGACCAGTCCGTGCCACCCAGCGGCCGCATGCCCAAAGGCGGGTTCTATTTTGACTCGGTTCGGCGCCAACTTCCGCTGGATGACGACGACCTGAAGCTCGAAGATAATGTGGAGGACTTTGTTGCCATTTCCGACGAGGACCTGGTGTATCTCGAGCGCGAGGCGGCATCAATTTGGACCACGACCGACAAGGCCGTGATGGCGAGCTTTGGAGGGACCGGTTTCGGCGACATCGCACAGGTTCCCGGCCCCTGGCTGAAGCATCCCAAGGGCATCCGTGACGTCGAGGAATGGTACGTCAGCACCGTGGCGCGCCGCGACTTTGTCTACAGGATTTTCGAGCGCCAGTGTGAAGTTGGCATCAATAATCTCGAGAAGATTCATAAGGTCGTGGGGGAGCGCATTAATGTAGTCATGCTTTCGGGAACTGACTTTGGCCAACAGAATGGTCCGTTTATCTCCCCCAAGACCTATCGGGAACTCTATCAGCCCTTCAATAAGGCGGTGAACGACTGGGTGCACAAGAATACGACGTGGAAGACCTTCATTCACTCGTGCGGATCGGTCCGCGCATTGCTCCCCGACTTTATCGCCGCGGGCTTTGACGTTCTCAATCCTGTGCAGTGCTCCGCCTCGTGCATGGCGCCGGAGGAACTGAAGCAGGAGTTCGGGGATCGCGTGGCTTTCTGGGGCGGCGGCGTAGACACACAGAAAACGCTTCCTTTCGGCACTGTCGAAGATGTTCGCAATGAGGTGAGATCGCGTCTGAAGATTTTCGGAAAGAGCGGAGGATATGTTTTCAACACGATCCACAACGTGCAATCGCGCGTGCCGATTGAGAACGTTCTGGCAATGTATGAAACCGTGCGCGATTTCGGCCGGTACTGAGTCGCGGAACCGGGCTGAGACCGTCTGGGGACCCGGACGTTTGCGGATCATTTCATCTACGATCAGCCGCCCAGCGAAATTGGAATGATGGCCGTGGCCCCGCCCTTCCAAACCCGCGGCGAGAAATCCGCTTTGGGCTCGGTTCCGATTCAGTCCTTCCCGCCCCCCACGTTTTCTGGCTTGAGGGTCCCCATTCCAGGCCGATTCTCTTTCTGCCCGGAAGTGACCGGAATCGGGCGCATGGACCCCCAACCAAACTTACGGCCTCATCTTGGGTGGTATAATCCCTGAGGAGTGGCTCTGCGGGCGCAATCTCAAAGTTGACATTATCCCATGGCTGACCAACCTACATCTTTACCTGTCGGCCCGCAATATTACGCGGTCGCCACTCGCCGCTACTGGGCTGTCGCGACGCTCACGCTTCTTGTCCTGAATTTTCTCTTTCTCGCTTTGGAAATCTACGCCGGGGGAGCAGACAACACCCAGGTGCTCCTCAACCTCGGCGCGTCTTACGGACCCTACTTGCGGCGCGGTGAGTACTGGCGTCTAGTCATGCCGATGTTTCTGCATGGCGGCTGGCTTCACATCTTGGGAAACAGCTATTGCCTGTATATTCTTGGACCCATCCTGGAACGCGTGTATGGCTATGGCCGCTACCTCACAATTTACGTTGCCGCGGGGGTGGGCGGCGCCTCGCTTTCCATGTTGGTTTCGAGAAACATCTCGGTGGGAGCTTCCGGGGCCATCTTCGGGATTGCCGGCGCGATGCTGGTTACCGGCTACGTTCACCGCGACGTAGTCCCACCGCGCTGGGGCCGTGCCTTCGGGCGGGGAATGATCCCTTTCATAGCCTTGAATCTGGCGTTGGGTTTTTCGATGCACGGCATCGATAACTGGGGCCACTTGGGCGGATTAGCAACCGGGGCACTGCTGGCTTTCGTCATTCCGCCTCCCCGGCACGATCTCCCTTACGGTGAAATTGCTGAACCGCCCTCCCAGGCCATTGTCGCCCTCCCGATTGCCGTAGTGCTCCTTGCCATGGGCGCAACGGCAGATCATTACCGGACAATGCAGGCCATGGACCGCCTTCTGGCGGAAGGTGAGAGGTTCGAATCTGCCCAACAGTATGACCGCGAGTACCGGAGTTTCCAGCAAGCGCTCCGCCTGGCTCCTCACGAAGCGCAACCACATGAGGAGTTGGGCGCGTATTACCTGATGAAGAAGCAATACGACCAGGCCATCCACGAGTTTCAGGAAGCGATTCGCTTAAGTGAGGGAGGAGATAATCGCCCCCGGCTTGGACTCGGGTTGGCGTACGAGTTGAAGGGGGACCCCCAGAAAGCGCAGCAGATCTTTGAAGAGGTGCTTGGGAAAAATCCTCAAACCGCCGAGGGCCAAAGATTGCTCGCCGCGAACCAAGAGCTCCTGGCGGATCTTTATGCCAAACAGAAGCTTTATGGCGACGCCATCCGCAACTATCAGGAAGCGCTGCGCCTCGACCCGGACTTTGCGGAAGCGCATAACAACCTGGCATGGCTCTATGCCACGTGCGATGACCGGAAGTATCGCGACCCCAAGGCTGCGCTGGATCACGCTCAGCGCGCCGTGGATCTTACCCAAGGGAAAGAGGGGGGGTCATGGATACCCTGGCGGAAGCGTACTTTGCGAATGGGGATTATCAGCAGGCCGTGGAGATACAGAAGAAAGCTCTTGCGCTCGATCCTGATAACACCGAACTGCAAGAACATATGGCGCGCTATCGCCAAGCCGCAGGAATGTGAATAGGTAGCGCGAACCTGGAAGCGAAGGCCCCTGTTTTGTTGGCTGGATTCAGCGGGCGTAGCGTTCGGAATAGCGCTACGTTGTGACCGGTTCCGGCTGGTTGGCTGCCCGCTTAACCCAGTGGTAAGCATGGATTGAATTTTTCCAGAAGAACTTTTCCGCCGCTACCGCGCCTTTCCCGGTGACGTACTCGCGGATGACGTTCAGCCCTTGCTGATAGGAACCCTTGGTGTCGCTGTTTGGCCAGTCACTGCCGTAAATGACTTTGTCCTCTCCGAAAATTCCCCAGAGCTCATCCAGCCTCGACCGGTAGAAATCCAGGTCAAGGTGGACCTGACCGTCGACAGGGCGGAGCACGGCAGAGAGCTTGACATACACTTGTGGACGCGTCGCCAGTTCCCGCAAATCGGCCTGGAGCTGCCTGCGAGCCTCCGGCTCCGGAGGAGGATTCAGTTGCGGCAGGTGATCGAGCACAAGCCTCAAGGTGGGGACCTTATCAGTTAGCCGTAACACGGCCGAGATGAGGGTAGGGTCTGGATTCGCCGAATCCAGTCCCAGATTGGCATCCGCAAGAGCTTTGAGGTCGGAAATAAATCCCTCTCTCGACATATCCTCAGCAAGATTTCTGCCCCAAAGATTTCCATACCGAATGCCCCGAAACAGCGGGTTCTTGTGAAACCTTTCCAGATTTTTTCGGAAGTCTGGTTTTCCCGGTTCCAGATCTCCGACGGTTCCGACGATAATGCTGTCCTTGGCCGCGATATCCAGCACCCATTGGTTATCTTCCAGCCAGGGACTACACTCAATCTCAATCGCCCCTACAATCCCAAGCCCTTTCGTGACGGTGCGATATCGATCTGGCAACGCCGGCCGGTACAATATCTTGTCGTCCTTGTCGGGCCAAGGCACGCCCTCGCGGCGCCTGGGGTCGAACAGGTGAATGTGGGTGTCAATGATCGGTATGGAGCCACTTTGCGCGCCCACATCCAGAGCAACGACGCTCGCGGCAAGACTCAAGAACGTCCTTCGATTCATATGACTCTCCTGGCGCACACCCGACGTCCCACGCAATCAATCAGCCCATCTCTGGTCACAAAATAAGTGAAGGTCATAGGGCAAGGGAGTCCGCAACCTGGACATGCTATCCATCCACACGTGATGCTGTGCGGAGGCAATAACGAACCGAGTTGGCGAGCGCGGACGAAAGGCCGCGGACCTCACACCGCGCGGCTCCGCGCTACGCCTGCTCTGCGTTACCCGCTTAGCATCCTAGCCCGCTACGTGGGCGGGCGCGATTCAGCCACAATGGAACGCGGCTCACGATCAGCCAGCCACTGGCCGCAGCTTCCTGCCCAACCTATACGTCCAGAATCTTGGTACGAAAGATCGCTCCGGAGACGATTCCAGCGATGCTGGGAACAATAAGAAACATCCATACTTGTGAGATGGCTTTGCCACCCACCAGAAGTGCGGGGCCCAGGCTGCGGGCAGGGTTGACCGAAACTCCCGTGATGTTGATTCCGAAGATGTGGATCACCACCAGCGTGATTCCGATCGCCACGCCGGCCATTTGCGTGGGTGCTCCGCCCTGCGTTGATCCGAGAATGACGATCACAAAAATCAGGGTCGCAACAAACTCGAAGACCATGCCGGCAGAAAGCGAATATCCTGCCTGGTACCCTTCGCCCCACCCGTCCTGACCTAAACCGTTGGTGGCAATGCTGTAGCCGCTCAGGAGGCCCTGGGCAATGACCGCGAGAACGCCAGCCGCGGCGATTCCTCCTAGCACTTGGCCGACAATATAGCCGAGCAAGTCTTTAGCCGTCATGCGACCGGCGGTGAAGACTCCCAAGCTGACCGCCGGGTTAACATGGCATCCCGAGACGGGACCAATTCCATAGCACATTGCCAGCAGCGCAAACCCGAAGGCAAAGGCAATTCCGAGATGGCCCACGGCTTGGCCTGATACGACTGCGGTTCCACAGCCGAAAAGAACCAGCGTGAAGGTACCGATAAACTCCGCCACATATTTTTTCATAGGGCACCCTTTCTCCTCTCTCTTGTGTTAGGTTTGGTAAAGTTGTCGTTGCCAAAGCCAGCGCCAGAGCTGGTTTGTAACCCTGCCGCCTTTCGACGGTTCCCGAGTATACTCGCCGCGGAGCTCAAGAACAACACCGCACTATCGCCTTATGTTTTTGACCTTCGACGGCAGACGGTAGTGTCCTAATTTGGACGTAGCGCCACCCTTGAGGGCGGCACATGCCGGGCTCAAGCCCGACGCAACATCTCAAATCAGGACACTACCCGGCAGACTGACGAATTGACACGCCTGCCTGCCCGGGGTTAGCATCAATTACCATGTCGCGACGACAACAAGCCGTGAGAAAGCTCGAGGTGGTCTGCCCGTGCTGTAGCGCCACCCTGACGGTGGATGCCGAACTCGGCAGGGTGCTGTTCCATCAGGCGCCCCCCAAGCAGGATAAAGGTCCGGATCTGGACGACGCCGCGCAACTCCTGAAAAGGGAAGCCGAGCGCCGGGAAGCCCTTTTTCGTCAAAGCGCGGACGACGAGAAGATCAAATCGGAGTTACTCGACCGCAAGTTCAAAGAAGCCTTCGAGAAAACCAAGGATCAGCCCACGGGTCCCCCGATCCGTGATTTCGATTTGGACTGAGTTCTCTGGCGCGCATCGTTCCATCACTAAATCGCCTGACCCTCAAATCCCATATCCCTTTTCTCTTCAGCCATTTCCATCTGACAAAAACACCCAATATGCCTTGCCGATGGCTCG
Organism: uncultured Acidobacteriota bacterium; assembly: GCA_963825395.1. GTDB lineage: Bacteria > Acidobacteriota > Terriglobia > UBA7540 > UBA7540 > Bog-366. The sequence continues at coordinate 7,502 of CAWGTQ010000059.1, forward strand.
CGGTTTTCTTGACAACCCCCCTTTGCAGGTTATAATTAGGGTTTTGCGTCGTCGAGGATGGGGTGCGCATAACCCTTGCAGAACTGGAACTTCACCGGGTAACTGCGTCTGAGAGCTACGCCCCGGGGTCGCTTGACTTTCACGGAGCCGAATTCCGGCAGACGGCGCCGCTCCAGCTCAACGCTACAGCCGAGCTCCTGGGAGAGGAAATCCGCATCCGGGGGCACTTGGCGACCAGCCTCGAGGCAAGTTGCGACCGCTGCCTGGGGACGGTTGGAATTCCGGTGAGCAGCGATTTCGACCTTTTCTACCGGCCGATCCAGAGTATCGCCAAGGATGAGGAAATCGAAATCTCCGCCGACGAGATGGAGATTGGCTTTTACTCCGGCGACGGAATCGAATTAGCGGACGTGGCCACAGAACAGGTGATACTCTCTGTTCCCATGAAGGTGATTTGCGGTCCCGAGTGCCGGGGCTTGTGCCCGGTTTGCCGGGTCAATCGAAATTTGATGCGTTGCGACTGTGCACCCCCGCAGCAAGATTCGCCTTTTGCTTCGCTCAAGGAAGAGTGATACCGGGATGGCGCGAAGGAACTATTTCCAGCGGCGCCCTTCCGATCCGACAGCAATAAGCCGGGAGTGATGGCCTGGCGCGCAGCAGTGGTCTATCCCCGCGCTGCATTACGAATCAGTTGTAGCGCCGGGCTTGAGCCCGGCACCTGCCCTAAAGGGCGGGCTACAGGAAGAAGAGAGATTATGCCGAATCCAAAACGACGACATTCTAAAGCGCGGAAGAATCGCCGGCGGTCCCACGATCATCTCACGATGCCTGCGATCGGCGAGTGCCCGCACTGCCACGAATCGAAGATGCCTCATCAAGTCTGCCCGCATTGTGGTTTCTACAACGGGCAGGAAGTAATTCTGGTGAAGGAATCAACTTAAAGGGTTAGAGCTTAACCCACTAAGATTCTCCCCAGCGCGATCATTTCTTTCTGCGCCGGCCAGATTCCACTGTTTGAACTGATCACCATGCGACGCATTGCTGTTGACGCCATGGGCACCGACTCCGCGCCCGAGCCGGAACTCGAGGGAGCGATTGAGGCCGCACGGGCGGGGTACGCGCAGGTCTTGCTGGTTGGACCGCAAGATCTTCTCAGCCGCGAGCTCAGCCAGCGCAAAGCCCAGCGGCTCCCTATCGAGATCGTCCACGCCAGTGAGGCCGTCACCATGGGGGACAAGGCCACCAAGGCCTTCCGGCAACGGCGCGATTCCTCGATTCGTGTTTCCGCGCGCCTGGTGCACGAGGGCAAGGCGGACGGCATGATCAGCGCCGGCAACACCGGTGCGGTGATGACCACGGCCAAAATCGTGCTCGGGGCGCTCGAAGGTGTGGACCGGCCGGCCATCGCCCAGGTCTTTCCCACCTCCAAAGGCACGGCTGCCGTGCTGCTCGACGTGGGCGCGAACGTGGATTGTAAGCCGCATCACCTGGTGGAATTTGCAGTGATGGGCGAAACCTATTACCGCGTCATTTTCGGGGTGGAGCGGCCACGCGTCGGGCTGCTTTCCATCGGTAAGGAAGAACACAAGGGGAATGAGTTGACGCGCGGAGCGCTGGCGCTGCTTAAGCAACTCCCCGCGAACTTTATCGGTAACGTGGAAGGCCGCGACCTTTACAATGGCAGCGTGGAAGTCATCGTTTGTGACGGCTTTATCGGCAACGTGGCACTGAAGATCAGCGAAGGAGTCATCGAAGCGATCTCCAGTATGCTGAAAGAGGCTCTTTCCAGCACGCTCTCTTCCAAGGTCGGTTACGTGTTGGCTCGAAAAGCCTTCCGGAATTTCAGGAAGCGGGTGGACTACTCTGAATATGGGGGCGCGCCCCTGTTGGGCGTAAAGGGTGTGTGCATCATTTGCCATGGCGGATCGAACCCCAACGCGATTAAGAATGCCATCCGCGTCGCGGCAGAATTTTCCGCCGGAAGAGTGAACGAGAAGATCGAGCGAGAGTTAGCGGCTGCTTCCGAACAGAAGAATTGAGTCATGGAAAAGCTGTCCGTGGTCCGTTGTTGGAAAGACCGAAATTCGAAACTCGAAACTCGAAAATCGCGGCGAGTTTCGAGTTCCGTCTTCTGTTGACTGGCGGCCACGGACGACTGACAACGGACCACGGACAGCTTTTCCATGACCCGATGACTCAATGACCCATTTCCCAGGAGCTTCTATGTGTGTTGCAGGGGTGCTAGGAACGGGCTCGGCCTTGCCGGAGAAGGTGATCACCAACGCTGATCTCGAGAAGATGGTGGACACCTCCGACCAATGGATCGCGGACCGCACCGGCATCCGCGAGCGCCGCCAAGCTGCTCCCCACGAAACCACCTCCACGCTTTCGGTGCAAGCCTCGCGCCGCGCTCTGGAGAAGGCGAGGATCAAGGCTACGGATCTTGACCTGATCATTTGCTCGACGATTTCGCCCGACATGCCTTTGCCCTCCACGGCCTCGCTGATCCAACGCGAGCTCGGCGCGCACGGTTGCTGTGCGTTCGACTTGGCCGCTGCTTGCTCCGGCTTTCTTTTCGGCATGACCGTGGCCGAGCAATTCATTCGCACCCGCGCCGCAAGGCACGTGCTGGTGATCGGGGCCGAACTGCTCTCGCGCTACATCGACTACAAGGACCGCGCCACCTGCGTTATCTTCGGCGACGGCGTGGCGGCGGCGGTGTTCGGGCCGGTCGACCCGCCCTCAGGAATCCTGGCGCATGAGTTGCACACCGAAGGCCAGTATGCCGATCACCTCTTCATTCCCGCCGGCGGCACCGCCATGCCCGCATCCTGCCAGACCGTCGAGCAGGGCGCGCACTACATCAAGATGCGAGGCAACGAACTCTTTAAGGTGGCCGTCCGCAATCTGGAAGAAGTGTCACGACAGGTGCTGAAGAAGGCCGGGGCCACGCCGGAAGACATTGACCTCTTCATCCCGCACCAGGCGAACCAGCGCATTACGGACGCGGTTCGTGAACGGCTGGGGGTGAGCCCGGAAAAGGTCTATTCCAATATCAGCCGCATCGGGAATACCTCCTCCGCCTCTATTCCCATCTGTTTGGATGAATGCGCGCAGAATGGCCGATTGAAGAAAGGTGATTTGGTGCTGATGTCCGCATTCGGCGCCGGCGTCACGTGGGGAGCGGTGCTGATGCGGTGGTGAGGGGGTGGGTAGGGGCATGAAGGCAGGAAGGGAAAGGCAGATGAGACCCCACGGTTTGGACCCCCTCACCCGTCTCGCCCCGGCGGAAGGAAGCGCCGGTGGCGAGCCACCCTCTCCCCCAAGGGGACGAGGGCGATGAATTCAAAACAGTACGCCGCCTTCTCCCGATGGACGAGAGCCCCCATCGGAAATGTAGAAACTCCAGACGGCGGTCGGAGGCCGCCCCTACAGCCGAATGCGCAAACATTTATGTCGCTCTGTACAGAAAGGTGAGCTTGGCGAAGATTGCTTTCCTCTTTCCCGGTCAAGGTTCTCAGTACCCCGGTATGGGCCGGGAGTTGGCAGAGAACTTTGAAGTTGCCCGAAAAGTCTTCGAAGCCTCGGACGCGGCGCTGGGTTTTCCGATTTCGAAACTCTGTTTCGAAGGCCCCACGGCGGAGTTGCAACTTACCGCCAACACGCAGCCTGCGATCCTCACGGTTTCAGTTGCTGCGGCGGCGGTGTTGCGCGAGAAGGGCGTCCATCCCGATTTTGTCGCTGGCCACAGCCTGGGGGAATACTCTGCGCTGGTAGCGGCGGGCTCACTCAGTCTCTCCGACGCGGTGCGCCTGGTTCGCCAGCGTGGCCGGTACATGCAGGAAGCAGTGCCCGTGGGCCAAGGGGCCATGGCAGCGATCCTAGGATTGGATGGTGCGGCGCTTGATGAAATCTGCCGCGAAGCCGCGCAAGGGGAAGTGGTTTCCCCCGCGAATTTGAACTCGCCCGGGCAAGTCGTCATTGCCGGAAGCGCCGCAGCCGTGGCCCGGGCCGTGGAATTGGCCAAGGGGCGCGGCGCCAAGCGCGCCATCATGCTCAACGTCAGCGCCCCTTTTCATTGTGCTCTGATGAAGCCCGCGCAGGACCGTCTGAGCGTTGATTTGAACGCGACCCACGTGGAAGACCCGCAAGTGCCTCTGGTGAACAATGTGAGCGCGCAGGCGGTCACTTCCGCATCCGTCGTTCGCGAGGGGCTCATACAGCAGGTTACCGCTCCCGTGCGTTGGGAGGAATCGATTCGCCACCTGCGCCAGGAGGGCGTAGGGTTATTTGTGGAAGTCGGGCCCGGCAAAGTTCTTGCGGGGTTGGTGCGGCAAATCGATCGCGCCGCTGAGTGCCTGCGCGTCGAGGATTCCGCCACGCTGGGCGAGGTCACGGCGCGTTTGGCCGTGGCGGGCGGAGGGTAACGGCGGCGGGAATCTCTCACCGTGCGGGCCGTTTTGTTTGAGCGGCCGGAAAGGCGTGGCAGGCGCCGGGCGCCACTACAGCGTGTGCTCGCGGTTGACATTCCGCGAGCAAGCTCGCGGGGAGGAAAGCGGCAGCAAGCTGCCGCACTCCCAAGCTTCGCAACCACGCCCGATGGGAATACAGAAAGCGGGGCGTTCTGCCGGCTCGGAAGGGGTCGCACTACCCCAGGCCAAGGAACGATGGATGCAGCGAGCTAATTTTTTGATAATCCAATTCGATGGGAGATGGTGAAAGCATGCTAAGTTTGGAGGGACGCGTAGCGATCGTGACAGGTGGCGCGCAGGGAATCGGCAGGGCCACGGTTATGGCATTAGCCAATGCCGGCGCCAAGATCGGCTTGACTAACATCCGCTGCGCCAAGCTCGACGAGACCATCCAGGAACTGAAGGACATGGGCCGGGAGGCGCTGAAATTTTGCGTCGATGTGACCGACGTCGAGGCGGTCCAGGAAATGGTGGATCAAACCATTGCCACCTGGGGCAAGATCGATATTCTGGTCAACAATGCCGGCATTACCAAGGACAATCTGGTGATGCGCATGAAGACCGCGGATTGGGAGGCGGTGCTCAAAACCAACCTGGATGGCACTTTCTACTGCACCCGCGCAGTTCTGCCCCACATGGTCCGGCAGCGCTGGGGGCGCATCATCAACCTCGCTTCCGTCGTGGCACAAACCGGAAACGTGGGACAAGCGAACTATATCGCTTCCAAAGCGGGCATCATCGGCCTCACCAAGGCCGTGGCGGCGGAGGTTGCCCGGCGCAACATCACGGTGAACGCCATTGCCCCGGGCTTTATCGCCACCCCCATGACCGAGGGGCTTCCTCCGGAAATTAAGGAGAAGATGCTGAGCGTGATCCCGATGGGACGCATGGGCACGGATGCCGAAGTGGCGCACGGCGTGCTCTTCCTGGCATCGCCGGAAACGAGTTATATTACCGGTCACGTTCTGAATATTAATGGTGGCATGTTCATGGCCTAAGCCATTGGGTCATTGAAAAGCTGTCCTTTGTCCGTGGTCCGTTGTCCGTTGCAAAACATGCGCGGAGATCCAAAGCCTTGGCTACTGACGACTGACGACGGACCACGGACAGCTATTCAATGACCCGATGGCCCGATGATTCAATTCCTTGACGCTCACGCAAAGCAAAGTTAGAATGAGCGCCCCCATGTAACCTTGAGGAGGATAGACTGATGGCTTCGCCCGAAGAGAAGGTTAAACAAATAATTGTTGAGCAACTGGGAGTGGATGAGGCGGAAGTGACTCCTACCGCGCACTTTGTTGACGACCTCGGCGCTGATTCCCTGGACATCGTGGAATTGGTGATGGCTTTTGAAGAGGCCTTCGAGATCGAGATTCCTGACGAAGATGCGGAGAAGATTACCACCGTCAAAGACGCGATTGACTATATACAAGCCCACACAAAGAAGAACTGACCAGCGCAGGGCAGGTCTCCACAGGAGGAGTACAGCTTGAACCGGAGAGTCGTCGTTACCGGTGTGGGATTGCTCACGGCCGTCGGCCTCGACACGGCGGAGTCGTGGCGGAATCTTTTGGCGGGCAAGAGCGGTGTGGCGCCCATCACCCATTTTGATACCACGGGCTTCGCCTCAACCATTGCGGCGGAGGTGAAGGGGTTCGACCCATTTCAGTTCATCGAGAAGAAAGAACTGAAGAAGATGGGAACGTTCATCCAGTTTGCCCTGGCCGCTTCGCACCAAGCCGTGAAGCAGTCACAACTCCAAATCACGCCCGACCTCGCCGAGCGCGTGGGCGTCTACATCGGCTCGGGCATTGGCGGATTCGATGTGATCGAGCGTGAGCACACGGCGCTCCTCCAGGGTGGCCCGCGCAAGATCTCACCCTTCTTCATTCCCGCCGCCATCGTCAACCTTGCTTCCGGTCACGTCTCCATTCGCTATGGCGCCAAGGGACCGAACTCCGCTACTTGTACCGCCTGCTCCTCCAGCGCCCATGCCGTGGGCGATTCCTTTAAACTCATCCAGCGCTGCGCCGCTGACGTGATGATCTGCGGCGGCGCGGAAGCCGCCATTACCCCCATGGGCGTGGGCGGATTTGCGGCCATGCGCGCGCTTTCCACGCGCAACAACGAACCGGAAAAAGCCAGCCGCCCCTTCGATAATGAGCGCGACGGCTTCGTGATCGGCGAAGGCGCGGGCATTGTGATTCTGGAAGGATTGGACTTCGCGATTAAGCGTGGCGCGCCGATCCTGGCTGAAATCGTTGGCTACGGCATGTCAGGGGACGCCTTCCACATCACGGCGCCGGATGAAACCGCCGATGGAGCGGTGCGCGCCATGCGGGCGACCCTCGCCGACGCCGGGGTTCTTCCCGAACAAGTTAGCTATATCAACGCCCACGGCACCTCGACGCCTTACAACGATCGCCTGGAAACGCTGGCCATCAAGAAGGTTTTCGGCGACAACGCTTACAAGATACCCGTGAGCTCCACGAAGTCGATGACCGGCCACTTGCTGGGCGGCGCCGGCGGCCTGGAGGGGGGCATCACGGTTCTCGCCCTGCGCGACCAGATTCTGCCACCCACCATGAATCTCGAGAATCCCGACCCCGATTGCGATCTCGACTATGTACCCAACCAGGCACGCAAGGCCGAGGTGGAATACGGACTGTCCAACTCCTTCGGCTTCGGCGGCACCAACGCTGCGTTGCTCTTGAAGCGGTATGCGGGGTAGCGCGGGCTCTTGAAGACCCACGTCCAGGTTTGAAGACTTCCCTCCCTTCGAAAGCTTACGGCGCCGGTTAACCGGGGTGGTGCATACATCGTTTCTTGTGTATGCGACATTTGGCACGAGCAGGGTAGCGCAGAGTCTCGCCTTTCAGAGACTCTGCGGCTTTTCAGTTCGAGATACGGGTGACGGCGGTATAATGCGCGGGCATGCCACGGCTGCGGCGGTTGGTTTTGTCAGACCGTTTTTTCTTCTTAAGCTGCCGAGATCTTCCCACGCGGCGGAATCTGAGCGAATCCGAGTTCGCCACTCTAGCCCAGGTCATATGGGAACGCCGGAGGTAGCACGGATTCCTCCTGACGGCGTGGATCTTCGTTTTTGAACCCGGTCGAGGCGGGCCTCGTGCGGCGGCCGGACGATTGGAAATGTCGAGCATGCACGATTATACGGGAACCGTACGGGCGCCCGCAGGAGCGGGCAGCCCCATCCCCGTGAACCGCATCTCCCTGCCGGCCGACCCGCGCACCAGATTGTGAAAGCCAAAGAACGAAGCGAAGTTCAAAACCCGCCGAGAGGGAGGGAAAGCCGCAGAGTCTCTGAAAAGCAAGACTCTGATGCGCTACCCCGCTGCTGGCCCGGCTGCGACTCCCTCCCACCGTCCTCAGCGATTCCTACCATCGGCTGTGGCAGAGGCGCTATGTCCCCTTTGACGTTTTCACGGAGAAAAAGCGCCTTGAGAAACTCAATTACATGCACAGCAACCCGGTCAAGAGAAGACTCGTGGACTCTCCCGATCAATGGCCTTGGTCAAGCTTCCGATTCTATTATTTGAACGACTCCTCTCTCTTGAGCATGGACCGCCTGACTTGATCCGTATCCAATCGCGGAGCTGCGCTCGCTCTGCGCCAGCCCCGAGTACGTTTTGTTAAGGTCCTAAAGGGCGACATTTCCAAGCGAAGCCGTGAGGTGGTCGGTTATGACCCGTTCGAGTCCAGCGATAATCTCTCGTCCGAAGTTTAGCCACAAGACCACGGACGATCCACGTGCAGTTGCGGAGTCCTTCGTATCACGCATTTGTGAAGACGTAGTTCGCGGGGCTTGCGTGATCTTCATCGGTGCCGGCTGCACCACAGAACGTGAGCAGCGCCACAGACTGAGCTTCTATCAAGAGATTAAAGAGAAAGCATCTTACCCCCGTGACTCTGTCGCGCCATCCTTCCCTGAATTAATGCAATACTTCTGCGATCATGTCGATGGGGGACGTCACAACCGCTTGATCACCGAAGCAATCTCGCGGATCGAACGCTTCCGTGATCATGGAGACGATGAGAGGTGCGCGTCCTGGTTCTGCGAGCCTATCGCTGAGATCCCTTACCTAAATCGCTTCGTGACAACAAATTGGGATCCTTTCTTGGAAAGGGCGCTTGATGTTCTTGTGCCCATTGTCGAAGATCGAGACGTAGCGTTTTGGGACGACAGTAAACGGCAGGTATTGAAAATACACGGCTGCGTCACCCGCCCATATTCAATCGTGGCAACCCAATCCGACTACGACGCCTGCATGAAGCGGAATCCCTTGATATTTAATAAACTCAAGGACCTAATGGCGACGAAGACCTTTATTTTTGTCGGATACAGCATGCGCGATGCTGACTTTCAAGAGGTGTGGAAGGGAATTACCCGTACATTGGGCCGTTTCACGAAGCTTGCCTACGCCGTGGACATCGGTTCGACACCAGACACGACTGCCTCCTGGAAGGCTCAAGGAATCGAATTAGTCAAAACATACGACGGGCTATTTGTCAACGCGCTGAGGGAAAGGCTTGAGAAAAAGAACTTGATCCCTTCAAAGAAGTTCCTCAGACTGCTGCGCCGCGAACGGAGGCAAATTGCTTCGACGCACATCAATATGGGACAGGAATCTACTGGCAAGCTTGCTTCCGCCATGTACCAAGACGGTTTACTACACGCTTTGGATTATGTCCTAACCTCTACTGCCCTCGGCACAAAGACCAAAGAGAATTTTGAGAGCGAGCTAGGTCAGCAAGACCAAATGCTTGAAGAGATGCTAGAGAAACGGAATCCAATCGAGATTGCATACCGTTCTGGCTGGGTTGCGGTTTTGAGGACGTTCTGCAGCCGTAGTACCCTGCCAATCTTACGTTACTTCCATCCCTACCGGGGGCACCCTACTAAGCAACTCGTGCGAGGTGAGAAGTTTAAACCTTTGCACTAGGCCGTTGAATGTAGCCCACGTTTCATGCCATAGGCATCGTCAATTAAGGCTCTTCCGGGGTGGCGGCGTGGTGGATTAGGGCCGGGCGGCCTCAATTTGAGGCTTTCCGCGCGCTGCGGAGGTATTTTAGAACGCGGGTGGCACGAGCAAGAAGCGCCACCTCTGCTGCGTTTGCGATTACTTATCGATTTCTTTGATGAACTGTCCTTTATCGAGGTGGACGGCTGCTACCATTTTGTCAGCTGTTCGCCCTGTAGGGTCCACCTTATATATCTGGACGAACTGCTTGTCCATGCTTAGGTAATCCCACTCAAACTCCTGGGCTGGCCTGGCACCAATTACGGTAAAGAATCCAAATCTCGCCACAGTGTCCCTCCTCTACCTAGGATTCCAACGTGTGGGGCGTGCCAGAATCCTACCACTGAGACTTTAGCTTGCCAATCCCGCATCTGGGGGAATCCGGGACAGGCACGATATTTCCGATTTCCTGTGGCCATCCCTCAGGATTCGACCCTTTAGGCGGCGCCGCCCCTGCCTCCCCAGCCCCACTCCAAAAGCGAATAGCGCGGACCGCCGGGCTGCGGTCCGTGGCTCTTCTCTGGCGATCGCCCTCACGATGCCGTATTGTATCGCCGCGTTCAGGCTTCGTCGCCCTTTTCTTCCCGACCGGTATTTCATCTTCACAGCAAAAGCCTACGGGGTCCGCGCGGGCTGGCAGACTCCGTATTTGTGGGAGTCTGCGTTCTCCCCACACTAGAGACATCGAAGCCGCAGACATTGAAAAACATTTCTGATGCGCCAGCCGCAGTTCTGGGCTTTGATCGCCGCAGCCGCATGCTCACAAAAAGTTGACGTTTACCATAACTAAGAGCCGCAGACTTTGAACGGCACAAAGTCTGCGCTACCCCTGGCCATGGTCCAGTTGGCGATTCTATAACCGTGAGCATTGCTCGCTCTTCGCCATGGACAGCGTAAGGTGGACGGCGCTGCCCCGGGCCGCAAGGAGACGACTCCGGTCATACACCGCGATGTGCGTGCCACTTGCGTCATGCCCTCCCCGCTTAGAGCCCGATGGGAATCGGGGACCAAACGCCATCGATGGCCCTACTCGGAAGGAGCGGGGTAGCGCGGAGTCGTGCGCTTTTTGCACTACTCCCGGCTCTTAATACAACAAGAACGAAAAGCCGCAGAGTCTCTAGGCGGAAGTCGGGCGCACGCTGGGCCCTTACCCATCAGGTTCCATGCGTAGCTGCGCTGAGATTCCCTCTTTCCTGCAAATTTTTCTGATTTTTCGTCCGGTTCTATCGCGGGTGGGGCGCCACGGCGCCGATCACGCGCCGTGGCGTCTTAGGGGGGAAGTGCGAAGGTCAACCGACGTAATCGGATTGGATCTTAAGCTTCTTACCTGCGATCACGTTGATCTGCTCCTGATAGAACGTCTGCCCGTTGGCATTTCGCAGTTCGATGGTGTGCGTGCCGGCCCGTAACGGGAACTTTTTCAGTTCGCCCGTGCGGCCCGCGAATCCGCCATCGACGAAAATCTGATCACCCTTATGTTTCGTCGAAATCTCGACTTCGCCCGCATTGGGGACATAGTAGCCCGGTCCGTACCAAGGGCCGTACCAACCGTAATACCCCGGGTAGAACCCCATGCCAATGCCTCCATAAAACCCGCCGCCGTAGAATCCGCGACCACCGTAGAATCCGCGTGCGGATGCTGCCGGCACAAAAGTTACCAACGCCAAAAGGGCAATCGCTGAAAATTTCAACAAGCTTTTCATGGCTGCTGCCCTCCTTTCACCGCCGGCCTCCTGAACCCTCTTGCTGTTGACCGGCACACTCCATTTGATGCAAAAGGGGACAAATTTGCTACTCCCTGTAAGCGACTTAATGTCAATCGTATGGGCGGGTTAATGCGGGGAACCTTGGTTTTGAGTGGGGAATACCGGGATATCCACAATTGAAGTGCCACCCGCCACGACCGTTCAGATTTTATTCCAGTACCAAAGGCTGTAGCTGGTGGCGCGGTCAAGGGGCTTTTTGGCGATCTTGAGATGCAGAAGGATCTGACCTCGATGGTGGCCCTCGTGGGCGAGCGCGTAACCCAGGAATCCCACCGGGCCCAGCTTGCTGCCTTTGATGTGCCCGGTGCGCTCGGCTTCAGCGAACAATTCTCCCATGGCTTCACCGGAATCGATAAGCGCCTGCCGCAGCGTCGCCCGCGGAGCCGTTCCGCCCGGGATTTTCTTAATGTTCTTCGCCAAAGCACGCGCGCGGCGCTCAAGCCAATAGAACCGCGCCATGTGCATATGCACAAAATAACTTGTCACCGCCCTACCCCGCGGGAGGATCGTCGCCGCCAGTTGCTCGTCAGTCAGAGCATCGAGCAACCGCAAGTTGACGCGGTTATTGAGGTGCCAAGTATCAGCGAGAGCGCACTGAATAGTGGTTTGGTCTGCCATAGGCCTCCTGAAATTTCCTAAGATTCCGGCGTGGCCGGTCCCGGCACGAAAAAGTAAGGGGGATCCCCGGCGAGCAGATTACCACGATTCATTTCTGGTTGGGAGCAGCCCATCGTCTCGCCCAGCTCAAGAGGGGGACTACAACAGATTCCCCTTCCGGTGCAGGATGCGATGTCACCGTGCGCGCCCCCGCCTCCGTTCGAGCGCGATGAAGTGCCGTTGCGTCTTTCTCATTGACTATGGGCCGTGGCGGGTGCAGAATTTTCATTGGGGTTGCCAGGGGAAAAAAATTAAGCTTTGGGGAGGCTCAAGTCCCCGGATCTCACGCGCGGTACACCTATGCACGGAAAGAAGTGGAAATTCGGCATTGGCATCGGCATTATTCTCGCCGTAGTAGCCTGGGAAGGCATTTCCGGGTTCCAGGAGAATAAGACCTACTATGTGACGGTGAATGAGCTCACCCAGGGGCAAACGGCGCGCCGGCATGTGCGGCTGGGTGGTGTCGTTGCGCAGGGGTCAGTTGAGCGCCGCGGCGGGCAGCTCAGCTTCCGGCTCGCCCAGGACGCAAAATCCATTCCCGTAACCTACGTGGGAACCGATACCCTGCCCGACACCTTCAAAGACGGTGCGCAAGCGATTGTTGACGGCGATTACCTGGCCAGCGGCGAATTCCGTGCCGAGAAAATCCAGGCCAAATGTGCTTCCAAGTATCAGGCTGCACCCGGCGCGCGGGGAGCGGGCATGAAGGGCCCGGTTGCCGCGATAAGCGACGCAAAATGAGCTTCCGGGCATAGACGTCAGGGCGCCCGCGGCTTCCATCTCTCGAAGAACAGTCCCTCAGGGAGTATTTATGAACCAAGTCGGTAGTGTCAGTCTTATCGCCTCCCTGGCGTTCGCGGTCTATGCGCTTGTCGCGGGAGCTGTGGGGGGCAAGCTCCGCAGCCCGCGCATCACCCGGAGCGCCGAGCGCGCCGCCTTGGGATTCTTCCTGATGGTCACGCTGGCGGTGGTGGCGCTTGAATACATGATCCTGACGAATGATTTCCACAACGCTTATGTGGCCGAACATTCGAACCGTGATCTGCTCACGTATTACAAGGTCGCCGCGCTATGGGCGGGACAGGAAGGGTCCCTGCTGTTCTGGACGTGGCTGCTTTCGATATACAGCGCCCTGGTGGTTTGGCAGAACCGCCGCAAAAACCGCCAGTTGATGCCTTACGTGGTTTCCGTGCTGATGGGAGTGGGCACCTTCTTTTCTCTTCTCGTCTTTTTCGTAGCGAACCCCTTCCAGGAACTCTCCCTGGCAACGGGCGCGGGCACGCAAGCCTTTTCCGCGCCGGATGGCAACGGGCTGAACCCCCTCCTCCAGTACCACTCCATGGTGATTCATCCCCCCATGCTTTACCTGGGTTACGTCGGCATGGTGGTGCCCTTCGCCTTCGCCATGGCGGCGCTCATCACCCGGCAATTGGGTGACAACTGGATTCGCACCACCCGGCGCTGGACGATGGTGCCGTGGATGCTGCTCGGGTGTGGAATCCTCCTGGGCGGTAACTGGGCTTACGCCGTGCTGGGATGGGGCGGCTATTGGGGATGGGACCCGGTCGAGAACGCATCGCTGCTGCCGTGGCTCTCGGGCACAGCCTTCCTGCACTCGGTGATGATCCAGGAAAAACGCGGAATGCTGAAAGTATGGAATGTCGCGCTGGTCATCCTGACGTTCTTCCTGAGCATCTTCGGCACATTCCTGACGCGGAGCGGGATCGTTTCTTCCGTGCACGCTTTCGCGCAATCTAACATCGGCCCGTTCTTTGCCGTTTTCCTCGCCATCATCCTTTTCTTTTCCGTCACCTTGCTTTTCCTGCGTCTGGACCATTTGAAAAGCGAAAACAAGCTTGATTCCATGATCTCGCGTGAAAGCGGCTTCCTTTTCAATAATTGGATTTTGCTGGCGCTGGTGTTCGCAGTATTCTGGGGGACGTTGTTCCCGGTGATTTCCAAGGCCGTAGAGAATGCGACCGTCACGGTGGGCGCGCCGTTCTTCAATAAAGTGGCGATTCCCATGGGCTTGCTGCTCCTGTTGTTGACCGGCGCCGGACCGCTGCTGGCGTGGCGCAAGACCTCGTTCCAAAGTTTGAAAAGGAACTTCACCCTGCCACTCGTCGTGGCGCTGGTAGCCGGAGTGGTAATGTTCGCGGAGGGTGTGCGCAATCTTTATGCGTGGATGACGCTATTCCTTTCCGTTTTTGTCCTCGTCTGCATCGTGGGAGAATTCTGGAAGGGTGCGCGCACTCGCGTGCGGACCGCGAAGGAAAATTTTGCCGTGGCGCTTTACAACCTGACAATGCGTAATACGAGGCGCTATGGCGGGTATGTCGTGCACATTGGCATAGTGCTACTTTTTGTCGGTTTTGCGGGCCAGGCCTTTAAGACGGATGCGAAGGGGTTGATGCAGGAAGGCGACCTTTTGTCCGTAAAGAACTACATGCTGCGCTGTGACGGTCTCATCACGGGTGACACCCCCAACTACGAATACACGCGCGCACTCATCACGGTGACCAAGAATGGCCAGGCCTTCACCTCGATGCATCCGGAAAAGCGCTTTTACAAGGCCAGCCAGCAGCCAACCAGTTACGTGGCCATTCACTCTACGCTTTCAGAAGATGTCTACGTTGTGCTGGCGGGACTGGATCCTGACACCGGCAAGGCCATCATCCAGGTATTTGTCAATCCGCTGGTGATGTGGGTGTGGATCGGCGGTTTCGTGACGCTGCTGGGCACGTTGCTGGCGATGGTTCCCAGCCGCGTCGAACGCGAAATGGCGGAAATGCGCCAGGCGCAGGAATTGGCAGTGCAGACGGGCGATGCGTACTAAAAAACAGTCCGAAGTCCGGGGTCCGAAGTCCGAAGTCACCATCGCCGGATACCTGGCGCGGGCCTTTGGACCTTGGACTTCGGACCTCGGACTTCGGACTATTCTGCTGGCCGCCACGCTGCTTGCCGCGTCAGTAGCGTGCGCCGATAGCGGCCGCAAACCAACCCTGGAAGCTCTGGGCAATGAAGTGCAATGCACGTGCGGCTGCAACGCGCCGCTGAACCAGTGCCCGCACCTTGATTGCGCGGAAAAAGCCGAGATGCAGGGTTTCATCAAGAAGGAAATCGCGGATGGCAAAGATGAAACAGCCATTCTTCAGGATTTGTCGCTTAAGTACGGCGTTCAGGTGCTATCGACTCCTCCTGCCCATGGTTTTAATTTGGCGATTTGGATTCTTCCCAGCGTTGGCTTGCTCGTAGGATTGGGGATTGTCGTGGTCATCGTGCGGCGCTGGAAAGGCAAGCCTGCAATCGCGCCGGCTGCCACTCCCGCGACCCAGGACCCCAAGGTCCTCGTCGCGGTGGAAGAGGAAATGAAATCGACTGGGTTGGGATAGCGGGCAGGAGTTAGGAGACAGAATTTAGAAGTTAGGAGTTAGAAGCTAGAAGTCAGAAGTTAGAAGCTATACAGAGCGACATAAATGTTTACGCATTCGGCTGTAGCGGCGGTCTCCGACCGCCGTCTGGAGTTTCTACATTTTCCCTCGCCCCCTTGGGGGAGAGGGGGGACCGCAAGGCGGTGGGTGAGGGAGTGGGTAGGGGCATGAAGGCAGGAAGGGAAAGGCAGATGAGACCCCACGGTTTGGACCCCCTCACCCGTCTCGCCCCGGCTGATGGAAGCGCCGGTGGCGAGCCACCCTCTCCCCCAAGGGGGCGAGGGCGATGAATTCAAAACAGTACGCCGCCTTCTCCCGATGGGCGAGAGCCCCCATCGGAAATGTAGAAACTCCAGGCGGCGGTCTCCGACCGCCGTCGTCGATCGGAGATCGACGCTACAAGTTATGTCGCTCTGTATAGAAGTTAGAAGAAAACGGGATCCATGGTCCAATAGGCCGCAGGCAGATTTGAAACTCGATGCCCCGACCATCGATGATATGTGCGGTTTTATTCTAGCTTCTAACTTCTAAATTCCAGCGGGGAACGAATTCCTATGCTGCTAACGATGGCAGTTATGATTGCGGTAGGGATGGCAGTTTACATTGTCTTCCCATTGCTCAGCGCGGAAACGGCAGGTGGCCCTCTGCCCCTGGACGTGACCGTGCTCGGCGATTTGAAGCGCCGGCGATTGGTGGTTTACGATAACTTGAAGGATCTGGAGTTTGAATTCCAGTCCGGAAAGATCGCGCGCGAAGATTACGAAACGCTGCGGAGAAACTATCTCGGCGAGGCGGCCGGGTTGATGGCGGCAACCCAGGAAGCCGAACTGCTCAAACAGGACGATGCGTTGGTGGAGCGCGAAGTCGCCGCGCGCCGGGCGCAGCGCAAGGCGCAGCCCCCCGTCGAGTATTCTTGTTCAGCCTGTGGGTATGAGAATCCCTTGCCGGTAAAATTCTGCGGCGAATGCGGGGCGCGAATTGCTGCCCCGGGGAAAAAGCAGGTGTAGCGGCGGTTTATGGCCGTCGCGTTTGGAAATGAAGAAATTCGGCAATCTATGACCGCTGGTCAGCGACGGTGTGATTTGAATTTCCAACCCTCGCCCCCTTGGGGGAGAGGGTGGATCGCCACCGGCGCATTCATCAGCCGGGGCGAGACGGGTGAGGGGGTCAAGACCGCGGCGCATGCTACCACCTTCACCCCGGGCATTGGCGTCTTTGGGTGAGATAGCTTATTCATTCGCAGCTTATCTTAATTTGGTACAAACCCCCTCACCCACCGCCTTGCGGTCCCCCCTCTCCCCCAAGGGGGCGAGGGAAATAGAATTCAGCGTTTTGGCGTTTTATTCATGATTGGCGACGCCGAGCGCAGCTACAAGATACGTCGCACTGTTCAAATCCCATGAGCGTGAGATTGCTTCCATCCAAATTTCTCGCCATTTCGGCAGCTTGCATTTGGCTGCTGGTTTCGGGTTCTGGTCTGTTCGCCGCTGGGGGTAAAATCTCCGGGCAAGTGGTAAACGGCACTACCGGCAGCCCAGTTGCCAACCAAAAACTCCAACTCCTGATGCCGCGCGGCGGGATGCAGCAGGTTGCGACCGCGGTAACGGATGCCAATGGCCATTTCGCGGTGGCCTCCAGCGACCTTGCCACCGATTCTTTTTATCTTCTCCAGGCGGCCTATCAGGATGTGAATTATCACGCCCCGGTTAAGTTCGACGACCGTGGCCAGGCGCAAGTCGACATCACCGTTTACGACGCCACGCGCACCGCGCCGCCGGTGCGAATTCAATCCGCTCGCATTATCTTGCGCGCGGACGGAGACAAGGTTCACGTGCAGGAGATGTTTGCGCTCCGCAACTCCGCGGATCCGCCCCGCACCTACGTGAATTCTGACGGTACATTCCTCTTTCACCTCGCCAAGACCATCGGAGACCCCACCGGCGCGGTTGCGGGTTTGATGAACATGCCGTTGCCGCAGCCTGTGAACCCCGGCAAAGGGCCCGGCGACTTCTATATTCAGTACCCCCTTAAGCCGGGCCTGACCGTGATGATGGTGACTTACGAGGGCGATTACGCTTCGAACAAGCTGGACCTCGCGGACACCGTCGCCTACCCCATCGACAGCGCGGAGCTGCTGGTGTCGCCCTCCAACCTTTCCGTGGACTCCGCGCTTTTCAAGGCCGCAGGCCCCGATGCGGAGACGGCAAGCCAGAAATACACGGCGGAAAACGTGCCGCCCAACGCCGAACTCGCCGCCAGCGTCAGCGGGGAGGCTGCGGCGGCCACAGCCCCGGCCAGCCAGGCGGACTCGGAAGTGAAGATCCTTCCCAACTCCATGACGCGGATGGGTGGGCCTCTGCTCGCCTGCTTCCTGCTAGTTCTGCTGTGGGGGCTGGGCGTGCGTGTGGCGAAGGAATGGCCCAAGTGGAAGGCCCTGCAGAGCGCCAGCCAGCTTCAGAAAGCGCTGGAAGCGGAAGTGGAATCGTTGTTTAATTCTCTTGCCGACCTGGACGAGCTCTTCGCGGCCGGCAAGATTGCGGAGAAGCCTTATTGGAAAGAGCGCTTGGAATTGAAAGCGCGCTTGGTGGCGACACTGAAGAAGGCTCCGCCCACGCTGCTCGAGTCCTATGCCATCCGACACACCCCGCGCTAGGCCCGCGCTGGAACTGCGCGATGTTTCCAAACAATTCGGGGTCTCTCAGGCTTTGAATGGCGTGTGCTTGCGCGTCGAGCCGGGAGACTCCATCCTGCTCTACGGGCCGAACGGCGCGGGCAAGACCACACTGTTGCGCGTGCTCTCAACGCTGGCCCGCCCCACCGAGGGCACGGTTCTGTATGCCGGCGCCGACGTCCTCGCCCACCCCGCCGCCGCGAAGTCTGCGATGGGGTTTGTCTCCCACACTACGTTTCTCTACGGCGAACTCACCGCGCGTGAAAACCTGGAATTCGCCGGGAAACTCTTTGGTCTCGCCGATCTCCCGCAGCGGCTGGCCGGTGTGCTTGACCTTTTCCACCTTCGCGAGCGGGCGGAGACTCCCGTGCGCGAGCTTTCACGGGGGTATCAACAACGGGTTTCCCTGGCGCGGGCGTTTTTGCATGATCCCCAGTTTCTGCTGTTGGATGAGCCCTTCACCGGACTCGACGCGGCCTCTGCCGAGTCCCTGCAAGGTTTGATGCGCCGCCTGCAAGAGCAAGGCAAGGCGTTGATTTTCTCCACCCACGACTTTGAGCAGGGCAGGGCCACCGCCCGGCGGCTCGTGGTGCTTGAACGTGGAAAGGTGCGGTACGACGGCCCAATCAGCACGGCGCCTCTCGCCGCGTTGCGAATAGGAGTCAGGAGCCAGAAGTCGGAAGCTAGAAACGAGGAGTAGTGGAGGCGTATTGTTTTTGAATTCACTTCCCTCGCCCCCTTGGGGGAGAGGGTGGCTCGCAACCGGCGCTTTCATCAGCCGGGGCGGGCCGGGTGAGGGGGTCAAGACTGTGAATTCGGAGGGCATGACGAGCACGAGTAAACTCGACCAACCGCGCCGTCACCACCGATCAATCGCGCGTAGCGTAAAACTGATTGACCGAGCGCGCAACCTTCGCCAGACGGCAACGGAAACTGAGCAAACGGCGTGGCGTTTGCTGCGGACTCTCAGATTCAGGGGCTTCAAGTTCCGGCGGCAGGTCCCGATCGATCAGTACATCGTCGATTTTTATTGCCCGCAGCGGAGACTCGTTGTGGAACTGGACGGCAGCGTGCATGGGCAACCGAGCCAAGCCAAGCAGGATCTGCGCCGGGACGCTCATCTCAAAAACCTGGGATACGCTGTGGCAAGATTTCCAAACGGAATGGTTGTGGAAGCGCCTGAGCTGTTCGTGGACAAGGTGATGAGGTTAGCAGGGTCACTACCGGAGGCTTTTGGGAATGAGGCGTGAAGTACGCAAAAGCTTCAACCCCCTCACCCACCGCCTTGCGGTCCCCCCTCTCCCCCAAGGGGGCGAGGGAAGAAGAAAGCTTCTGTTTAGTACTGTATTGTAGCTTTATTCTAACTTCTAGCTCCTAGTTTCTCATGCGCACTCTTCGAGTTATCTCCGCCATTTTCGTGAAAGACCTGCGCGTCGAGTGGCGGCACCGCGAGACGCTCGCCTCCATGTGTATCTTCGGCCTCCTCGTGGTGTTTCTGTTCAATTTTGCCTTCGAGCCGGCGCGGGAGGAGACGCTGCGCCTGCTGCCCGGGCTGTTATGGGTGGCGTTTGCCTTTGCCGGTGTGCTGGGATTCAACCGTTCCTTTGCGGCGGAGCGCGAGAACGCGGGCCTGGAGGGCATGCGCCTGGCCCCGGTGGATCCGGGCGCCATTTATCTCGGCAAAATGCTCGCCAACCTGTTCTTTATGGGAATTGCCGAGGTCATTGTGGTGTTCGCGACGAGCCTCTGGTATAACTTTTCCTTCATCCCGTCGCTGGGTTGGTTCACGCTCATCACCTTTTTCTGTACGTTAGGTTACGTGGCGGTAGGCACGACCTTCGGGGCCGTCGCTGCCAATACTCGCATGCGTGAGGTCATGCTCCCGGTGCTCCAGTTCCCGGTCGCCGTCCCGATATTCATTGCCGGGGTAGAGGGTTCGACAGGAGCGCTCAAGGGCGACCCGGTCAGCGATTATGCAGGCTGGATCAAATTGGCAGCGGGATTTAGCATCATCTTTGTGGTTTTGTCGTATTTGTTGTTTGAATATGTTTTGGAGGAATAGTCCGTCGGCATTGGTGTTTGGTCTTACAACCCTCATTCACCCCAAGGGCGAGCGATCGGGTACGAATGCAAATTACAAATTTGGCGAATTGATTACGGACATGTCATGAAAAACCTCTTCCCTCCCACTGTGCACCTGCTCGTAACGCTCGCATCGCTGATAGTGGCCACCTATTTGATCTTTTTCTATGCGCCGCAGGAAGCCACCATGGGGGAAGTGCAGCGTATCTTCTATATCCACGTGTCGTCGGCATGGACGGCCATGGTGGCTTATTTCCTGATCTTTCTCGGCAGCGTGGGATATCTGTGGAAGCGCCGGGATGCAACGGATGATTTCGCCCACGGCGCGGCGGAAGTGGGTTTTGTCTTCTGCACCTGCGTGTTGGTGACGGGCCCGCTGTGGGCAAAACCGGTCTGGGGAATTTGGTGGACGTGGGACGCGCGCCTGACGCTCACCTTTGTATTGTGGCTTCTGTTTGTCGCTTACCTCATGCTGCGAAGTTACGTCATCAATCCTGGGCGCGCCGC
>CAWGTQ010000060.1:0-25928 GCA_963825395.1 uncultured Acidobacteriota bacterium
AGGCATTGCGGCGAAATAACTGCTTCATGTTGAGGCTTGGTTCGAACGCGGGGCGATGGTGTAATTCCACTCTGGATGGAAGAGGTCGGCGGTGATGTTGAGGGCCGCCATTTCGGCGTCGCTGATTTTGACGGCTTTGGCGTAGGTGTTTTCGTCGAGTTCGCAGCGCACGGTGAGACCGGTCTTCGTCGTCGTCGCCGCGATCAATTTGACGACCGCCATTCGGCTGATCAGAGGACGCCCGCGCCAGTTCTGCGTGATGTGACAGAACAGGCGATGCTCGATCTTGTTCCATTTCGACGTGCCAGGCGGATAATGGCAAACGGCGATGGTCAGTCCGGTCTCGTCGGCGAGTTTTTGCAGTTCGATTTTCCACAGGCGCACGCGCGAGCCGTTGGAGCCGCCGCCATCCGCCGTGATCATGAGTTCGATCGCATGTGGGGTATCTCTCGCGTCCCATTGCCGTGAGCCAACGCCTGATGGCGTTGACCGCGAATTCGGCGGTGTCGTGATCAATGCCGACGCTGACACAACCGGCGTTCGCGCCGATATCGTAGACGCCATAGGGAATGGCCTTGCCGAGTTCCTTGTCGATGAAGTCATGCACATTGACGTCGAGCGGGCGACCTTGCTGCTGATAATCGCTGCCAGCGTTCTTGTATTCGCCGATCAGTTCCTTCTTCTTGGTGTCGACCGAGATCACCGGCTGGCCGGCGGCCTGATGCGCTTCGACTTGCGCGTTGATGTGCTCGAATTGCGCGTCGCGATCGGGATGGCGTCCGCCTTCCTTGCTCTTGCGATTGACCTGACGCCGATAGCCGAGGCGTTCGAGCAGCTGGGGAATCCGGCTCGCGGAAACGCGATGTCCCATGTCGCGCAGCGCCGCGGCGAGTTTGGCGTGGCTTTTCGACACCCACAGCAGCGGTCGCATCGGATCGCCGAGCGTCGCCTGTCAATCGGCGTCCAAAATTGACCCCCGATCGGCGTTCAAAATTGACCCCCTGTTTGGTCGTAGCGCGGGTCGGTTAGCGATTTGATTGGGGACCGGTCAGAGCCGGTTCTTGAAGCGCCAGCTTTCGTTGCCGGTCTCGACGATGTCGCAGTGGTGGGTGAGGCGATCGAGCAAGGCGCTGGTCATTTTCGCATCGCCAAAAACACTTGGCCATTCGCCAAAGGCGAGATTGGTCGTGACGATGACCGAGGTTCGTTCATAGAGCCGGCTGATCAGATGGAAGAGCAACTGCCCGCCCGATTGAGCGAAGGGCAGATAGCCGAGTTCATCGAAGACGACGAAGTCCATTCTGGTGAGATATTCCGCGAAGCGTCCCTGACGGCCCGCCCGCGCCTCGGTCTCCAGCCTTGTGACGAGTTCGACGGTGTTGAAAAATCGGCCGCGCTTTCCGGCGCGAATGCAATTTCGGGCGATGGCTATGGCGAGATGCGTCTTGCCGGTTCCCGTTCCGCCGACCAGCACGCAATTACGTTGTTGCTCGAGGAAGTCGCCGCCAGCGAGATCGCGCGCCAGCCGTTCATTGATCGGCGTGCTTTCGAAGGCGAAGTCGTCGATGTCCTTGGCCAGCGGAAGTTTGGCGATCGTCATCTGATATTTGATCGAGCGCGCGTGTTTTTCCGCGATTTCCGCTTGGAGCAGATCGCCGACAATGCGCGGCGGCTCATGCTGCCTCTTGATGCCGGTCGACATCACCTCATCATAGGCCAACCTCATGCCGAAGAGCTTGAGTTCCGCCATAAGGTCAAAGAGCTGCGTGCGTTCCATCAAGCCGTCCTCCTCAACTGGTCGTAGCGGGCGCAGTCGGCGACCGGCATGTGCCGCAGCATCAGCGCCTCGGGCGCGTACCCTCACTTACCTGGTTCCCGATTCCTTCACCGTTCAGCCCGGCCAGCGCGTGCAGGTTCCGCTCGCGACGCGCAAAGCTACGGGGATCGTGCTGCGCGCGGGCAGTACCCTTCCTCCGGGCATTCAGGCCCGCCCCATCTTGCGCGTGTTGGATACTGAACCCGTTCTCACCCCGGAGTTGCTGGAGCTGGGACTTTGGATTGCCGACTATTACGTCGCGCCCATCGGCGAGGTGTTTCGCGCCATGCTGCCTTTGCGCTCGGCCACGCGCCGCGCCCGCTCGGTCCGCCTGAGCGCGTTGGGGCAGCAGAAGCTCCAGGAAATCAATGCGGCGAAGGAAGAACCAGCCGACGCCGCGGGCGACCTCCTCAACTACCTCGCCACGCGCGGCAGCGCTTCGGTGCAGGTGCTCCGCCAGAGATTCTCCGAAGCCTTCTTGCAGGCGCTGAAGGAAAAATGGGTCGTCGTTGATGAAGTCGAGCGCGAGCGCACCCAACGGCAGGTTTATGCGGTGCGGCTAGCCGGCCCCGTGCCGGAAAAACCACTGCGCCTATCGCCCGTGGCAAAGAGAATTCTGGAAGCCTTGGGAGCGGAAGGGGCGGCGGCGGACCATCGCGAACTTCTCCAAACCGCTCGCGCCGATCTTGCCGCCCTCAAGAAGCTGAGCGCCTCCGGCCTGATCGAACTTGCGCCTTCCAAGGCCGAACGCCGTTCGGGCCTCAAACGCCGAAGCCTCCGCACTGGAGACGCCTGGGCGGAAGCGGATTCTTCCCTTGTCCTGACGCCCGCGCAGAGCACGGTGCTCGACGACCTCACGAAGCAACTGGAGTCCGGACAATTCCAGACCGTGCTCCTCCACGGAGTGACGGGCAGCGGGAAGACGGAAGTCTATCTCCGGCTGATTGCCCGCTGCCTCGAAATCGGCCGCACGGCTCTGATGCTGGTGCCGGAGATTGCTCTCACCCCCTCCGCGCAGGCGCAGTTCCTGGCCCGCTTCGGCTCGAAGGTGGCGCTTCTGCACAGCGCCTTATCCGAAAACGAGCGCCACGAGGAGTGGTGGCGAATTCGCCGCGGCGAAGCTCAGGTGGTGCTGGGAACGCGCTCGGCGATCTTTGCTCCCCTCGCGAACCTGGGAGTGGTGATTATCGATGAGGAACACGACACAAGTTACAAACAGGAGGAGACGCCGCGCTATCACGGACGCGACGTTGCCGTAGTGCGCGCGCGGCTGGCCGGGGCGCTCGCCGTGCTGGGCTCCGCCACCCCGTCGCTCGAGTCTTACTGGAATGCGCGCGAGGGGAAATACCGGCTGGCGTTGCTTCCCGAGCGCGTGGAAGGTCGAAAGCTCGCGGACGTGGAAATCGTCGACATGCGCCAGGAATTTCGCGAAACGCACACGCAGGTGCCCGTCTCCCGCCGCCTGCACCAGGAGATCGAAGCGCAACTCGCGAACCAGCAAGCAAACCATGATCCTCCTGAACCGCCGGGGATATTCATGGTTCCTGTTGTGCCGCAGTTGCGGCCAGACGCAGCGCTGCGTGAACTGCTCGATCTCACTTACCTATCATCGCCGCGAGCATCGCTTGATTTGTCATTACTGCGGTTATTCCGCGCCCGTGCCCGCCTCGTTGCCCGAATTGCGATAGCGAGCATCTTTACTACGTGGGTGAGGGAACGGAAAAGGTGGAAAAAAAGTTTGCGGAGCTTTTTCCCGCCGCCCGCGTGGCGCGCCTGGACCGCGATGTGGCGCGCCGCCAGGGCCAGTTCCAACACATCCTGAACGAATTCCGGCGCGGCAAGATCGACATCCTGGTGGGCACGCAACTGATCGCCAAAGGGCACGATTTTCCCGGTGTGACGCTGGTGGGAGTGGTCTCCGCGGATATCGGCCTGGGGCTGCCGGATTTTCGTTCCGCCGAGCGGACGTTTCAATTGCTCACCCAGGCGGCGGGGCGCGCGGGGCGCGGCGAAAGTCCCGGGCGCGTGTTGGTGCAAACCTTCTTTCCCGACCATTACGCCATTCGCATGGCGGCGGAACAGAACTACGAAGCGTTCTTCCATAAGGAAATGCGTTTTCGCCGCATGATGCATTACCCGCCGGTGACCGCGCTTGCCAACGTCATCGCCCAAGGCTCGAAGCTCGAACATGCCGCGCAGGTGGCAAAGCATGTGGGCAATTTCCTGATCCCGCTGGAGCAACAACACCGAGGGCCTGAAGATTTTGGGTCCCACGCCCGCGCCCCTGGCAAAATTGGAAGGCCGCTTCCGCATCCAGTTTCTGATTAAGTGCACTTCTCGAGCCCGCCTCAGCACCATCCTGCGGCGCCTCACTGACTATACTGACCAGCAAGGCATTCCCCAACGCTCGCTGATGATCGATATGGACCCTGCGAACATCATGTAGGCAGAGCTGTAGCAGACCTGTTCTGAAGGTCCGCGGTTCGTCCCATACTGACAGCCAAGAGCTGCGGACCTAACGAACGGGCGCTACGCTTGCTGCTTAGTGCTTACTGCCTACTGAATTTTGAATGGCGTGGGAAGAAACGTGAGGATGAGAATGAGCGCCGCAACCAGGGCGAGAATCTTTCTTTCCCGCCCGAGAGGTTCCATCGGCTCGATGACCTTGGGGTGGCGAAGACCAAGAAAAAACAGGATCACCGCCCAGGCTATCCAACCATACCAGCAGAAGTATCCCAGCGGCAGCAAGACCAGGAAGAAGCCTCGCGAGAGATTCCGGCATCTATCGCCCAGAACCGCATAAAGGATATGGCCGCCATCGAGTTGCCCCACCGGGAGCAGGTTTAAGGCGGTGGCGAACAGCCCTACCCATGCGGCGCAACCCACGGGATGAAAAATAACTTCCGCCGGATTGATTCCGTGCCGGAACAGCTTGGTGAGGAGGATCACGGCCAGAGGACTACCCAGTGAGATCGAATCCGGCGAGGTTGCTGGCATGGCGCCTTTGGTAAGAAAGGTCGCCAGGATCAAGGCGGGGATGGCAAGGACAAAACCTGCGAGCGGTCCCGAGATCCCGACGTCAAAAAGCTCACGTCGATTCACAATGGGAGACTTGATGCGAATGAAGGCGCCTAACGTTCCAATCAGCGTCGGAGCGGGAATGAAATAAGGATAAGTGGCATGAATTCCGTAGTGGCGGCAAGTAAAGTAATGGCCCAGTTCGTGCGCCAGCAAAATACTCAGCAGGGTGAAGGAAAACGGCATGCCCAAAACCAGCAGTGCCGGGTGGCGCCACAATTCGCGGAAGTACGCGAGCGAAACATCCCAATCAAAAACCGGAAGATTCTGCGCGTAGTTGAGCGCGATGTGCGTGCCCACGATCAAAGTCGTCAAGACCGTAAGCAGGAAAAGCGCCAGGTGAAACGGAAGGGAGTTGTACCAGCGCTTGCGGGGCCTCGTGCGCCAGCGGACAGGGACCCACGCCTGGAGTGGACCAAGGTATCTCGCTGACCTGTGGCTGGCCGATACGCCCGAATTGGGATTCATCGCCCATACGCAAGTGGGGAAGAATCCTATTCTCGCCCGCTCCTGGCCGCCTGTAAAGGCCAGTGACAAGTGGCCGGTGAGAAGCAGCGAGCAAAACCCTGCACACGCCGGATTGTTTGCTCGTCACTCGTCACTCATCACTGCACTTAGGAGAGAGATTGCAGTTCCTTGCCGGGCTTGAAGCGCACAGCTTTGCCGGGTGGGATACTGACTTCCGCCCCCGTTCGGGGGTTCCGCCCGATACCGGTCTTGCGAGGTTTCACATTGAAAACACCGAAGCCACGCAATTCAATGCGGTCGCCCTGCGTCAGGGCTTTCTTCATGGATTCAAAGACGGTTTCCACGGCCATCTCAGCTTTTGTCTTGGTGATGCTTGTGCGGTTGACGACCTCATTGATGATGTCTAGCTTTATCACGCAAACCTCCTGAAAATACAGGCTTTAATCCTAAGAAGAGAGAGAGGCATTGTCAAGAATTTTCTCCTCGACTATGATTCTTTTCTTTTTCCTTGCAGAACGGGAACGATTTCGTGGGTTGGTACCACGGCCACGAACCCGCACTTTACGCGAGGTGAGACTCCATGCCGGTTAAAAACGATCGCTGGATTCGCAAGATGGCCACGGAGCACGAAATGATCCGTCCCTTTGAGGAGAAGCAGGTTCGGGAAGGAGTGATTTCCTACGGGCTCTCGTCTTACGGATACGATCTGCGCGTCGCCGATGAATTCAAGATCTTCACCAACGTCAACTCGACGATTGTCGATCCGAAACAGTTTGACGCGCGGTCCTTCGTCGAATTCCGGGGGCCGACATGCATTGTTCCGCCCAATTCCTTTGCCCTCGCCCGCTCGGTGGAATACTTTAAGATCCCGCGGAACGTACTAACCATCTGCTTGGGTAAATCGACTTATGCCCGTTGCGGTATTATCGTAAATGTAACGCCGCTCGAGCCGGAGTGGGAGGGCTTTGTTACCCTTGAAATCTCCAATACCACGCCCCTGCCAGCCCGCGTCTATTCCCACGAAGGCCTTTGCCAGATCATTTTTCTCGAATCGGATGAGGTGTGCGAGACATCTTACAAAGATAAGAAGGGCAAGTACCAAGCCCAACAAGGAATCGTGCTGCCCAAGGTTTAGAAAGGAAGTGGACAGTGGCTAGTGTTTAGTGGTTGGCCACTAACCACCAGCCACTTATCACTGTCCCTATGAGTCGGCTGGCTTGGATTTTGCTGGGCATATGTTTGCTGGTTATGCCGGCCTGCGGGGTGGGAAACGGCCAGACCGGGAACTCGCTGGCTCCGGCACCGCAAGCCGCTTCGCTGGCTCCTCCCATGAGCCAGGTCGAGCCTGCTTCGCCGCCACCGGCAACGACTTACACCCTCACGCCGGAGCGTCGCGCCAAGGCCATTGCCTATTCACGGTCACAATATATCCTGTATTTTTTCGGAACTCTGTTTTCGATAGGCATCTACCTTCTGCTCTGGCGCGCCGGCATCGCCGTGAAATTCCGCGAATGGGCGCGCAAGGTATCGCGGCGCCACTTCGTCCAGTGCTTGATTTTCGTACCGCTATTTGTGGCGGCGGCAATGCTGCTGAACCTCCCTCTCGATTTTTATTCCGGCTATGTTCTTGAGCACCGGTTCGATCTCTCAACGCAAGGGTTTGCATCCTGGCTCGGTGATTGGGGAAAGACTCTGCTCATCGTGGTGGTGTTGGGCGTTATCGGGGCCTGGATTTTCTATGCGGTCGTCCGCCGCCGCCCGCGCCGCTGGTGGTTCTACGTCTGGTTGGCGTCAATTCCTCTCGTCTTGATTTTCATTCTCGTTGAGCCCTATGCCATCGAGCCTCTGTTCTACAAATTCACCCCTCTACAGAAGACTCAACCTGCGCTGGTCGAGCGGATTGAAGCCATGCTGAACCACGCCGGCCTTTCGATTCCGCCCGCCCGCATCTTTGAGATGGACGCGAGTTCCCGGACCAAGGAGGTGGATGCCTATGTTTCCGGTCTGGGCTCGAGCAAGCGCGTCGTGGTGTGGGACACAACCCTCAAAGCGATGAGGCAGGATGAGTTGTTGTTGGTTCTCGGACACGAGACGGGCCATTACGCCCTCTATCACATTCCCAAGGAATTCGCCCTGGACGAAGCCGTCGCTCTGCTCTTCTTTTTCTTGGGATTCTTCGCCGTAAATTGGCTCGTGGGAAAAGCCGTCCCGCGCTCCGGTGTCGAGGGGACAGGAGATTTGGCATCTCTTCCCCTCGTGCTCGTAGTCCTCACCCTGCTGGGGTTCCTGTCGGCCCCCCTTGTGAACGGCATCTCGCGCCACTTTGAACATCAAGCCGACCAATTCGGCCTGGAAGTGGCTTACGGCGTCGTTTCGGACCCGAACGCTGCCGAGGTACAAGCCTTCCAGGTCCTTGGAGAAGAAGATCTCGCTGACCCTGATCCCAATCCTTTCATCAAATTCTGGCTTTACACCCATCCGCCGCTGGACGAGCGCATCCGCTTCGCGGCCGCCTACAAGCCGTGGGCCGAAGGGAAGCCGCTGAAGCTCTTGCCAAAACCACGGTAAGTTATTTCGTTCTTGACAAAGGCTAGGCTCGTGTGTATACTATTGGTGAACCGGATCATTCCGGCGGATGCGAGAATGGAAGAACCCAGCCTGCGCCCTTCGCGGCGACTCGTTCACACCCAACAAGAACAAATAGACACAAACGGGGCAGGGGCTCGGCAAAAGGATGTTAAAAAGATACGAACGAAGCCGGGATGTGTATGAAAACAAAGAAAATCATGACAAAATGCCCGCCGAAAAATCGGACATTGACGTCGAAATGGCGCGAATTTTGCAGAAAATAGCGGGTTTGTGGGGACAATTCGTTCTGAATGGCGGCTTGGAGAGCGTTATCTTGCGGCTTTTCTCGCCTCTGTGTTAACGTCGTAGGTTTGAGGTTTCCGAGGAATTTTGGTTAAGTAGAGAAAAGGATGATTCTCACCCTGGCGGGACGGACTCCCCGCATTGCTGGGTCGGCGTACATTGCCTCCAGCGCCGACGTCATTGGCTGTGTGGATGTTGGCGAGAACTCGAGCGTGTGGTTCCAATGCGTGCTGCGGGGAGACATCGAACCCATCCGCGTCGGAGCGAATAGTAACATCCAGGATGGGACCATCGTTCACACCATGATGGGCGCGCCGGTAGCGGTGGGGGATTGGGTCACAGTGGGCCATCGCGTGGTGCTGCACGGCTGCACGGTGGAGGACCATTGTTTGATTGGAATGGGCGCGGTGCTGCTGAATCACGTGCGCGTGGGTGAAGGGTCGATTGTCGCCGCCGGCGCGTTGGTGGCGGAAGACACTGTGATTCCCCCCCACAGCCTTTATATGGGAGTTCCCGCTAAGCTCCGGCGCGAGGTCACCCAGGATGAACAAGCATTTATCAGAATGCATGCCACACATTACTTGGAATACAAAGAGCGATATCTGGCCAAAGAAGCCCAAACCGTCGCTGCTGACGTAACCGAATCGAGGAAGCCGCAGCGCTCATAAGCTTTGCCCTGAGTGCTGAGGCTGAGGACATCGTGCCGAATCGAGTCGAACCCATTCGTTCCGTGAAAGGCATGCGCGACCTCCTGCCGCCCGACACGAGTTTGTGGCGACGCGTCGAAGACGAGGCCCATCGCGTCTTTGCTGCCTTTCACTATGGCGAGGTCCGAACACCCATCCTGGAAGAGACTGCACTTTTCGCCCGCGGCGTGGGGGCCGAGACGGACATCGTGATGAAGGAAATGTATACCTTCCGCGATCGCGACGACGAATCGTTGACGTTGCGCCCGGAAGCTACGGCTTCCGTGGTGCGGGCTTACATTGAGCACAGCCTTTACAACCAGGGTGGTATCCAGAAGCTCTACTACATCGGACCGATGTTTCGCCGCGAGCGCCCGCAGAAAGGGCGCTACCGCCAGTTCTATCAAATTGGAGCGGAAGTCCTCGGATCACAGAACCCGCTGGTTGATGTGGAAGTCATCGAGATGCTCGTGCTCTTCCTCGAGCGCGTCGGAATTCGTGAGTATCAACTCCTTATCAACTCAGTGGGTTGCCCCACCTGCCGGGCGGCTTATCTGGAAGTTCTGCGCCAGGCGCTTCAGGACGCCAAGGCGACGATGTGCGCGGATTGCCAGCGGCGCGCTGACACCAATCCGCTGCGCGTGCTCGACTGCAAAGTAGAAGCGGATCAGCCGATCATCGAAAGACTGCCCAAGATCATCAACCATCTTGACCCGGAGTGCCGCCAGCATTTCGAGCGTGTCACCAGCGAGCTTCAGGCGCGTGGCCGAGTCTATCAAATCGCGCCGCGTCTGGTGCGCGGGCTCGACTATTACACACGGACGACGTTCGAGATTACCAGTGGGGCTTTAGGCGCCCAGAACGCGGTGGTCGGCGGCGGACGCTATGACGGGCTTTCCGAAATGCTGGGCGGCCCGCCCACTCCCGGCATCGGCTTCTCGATTGGCCAGGACCGCTTGATTCTGGCCGTGCAGGCGGCGGCTGTGCTTCAACCCGGGAATCCCCTTGCCGCCTACGTCGTGTGGATGGGCGAAGCCACGCTTGCCCCAGCAACGCGCTTGGTGCGCGCGCTGCGCGCGCAGGGCTTGAGCATCGAGATCGATTACGACCCCATGAAAATCAAAAGAGCGATGGGCATTGCCAACAAGCTCCAGGCGCGCTTTGCCATCATCATCGGAGAAGGCGAGCTTGCCAGCGGCAAATTCCAAGTGAAGGATATGGCGAGCGGGGAGCAAAAGGAGTTGGAGCCCAGCGGTATCGCGGAGTATGTGAAAGGAAAATTATGAATTCTAAATTCTGAATTATGAATTATACCCTGGAAGTTCCATATTTAGCAGTGGGGCCATTCCTTCATTCATAATTTATGATTCATAATTCAGCATTCATAACTCATAATTTTGCTTACGGTGGTGAACTTGAAACTTGACCTTCTTGGTGATCGACAACGAACGCACTATTGCGGCGAGCTTCGCAAAGAGCACGCCGGCCAGACCGTTTTTGTGGCCGGATGGGTGGATGTCCGCCGCGACCTCGGCAATTTGATTTTCCTTGATTTGCGGGACCACACGGGCAGAACGCAGATCGTCTGCAATCCCGCCATCAGCGCACAAGTGCACGACCGGGCGGAGGAGGTTCGTGCCGAATACGTGGTTGGAGTGGAAGGCGAAGTTGTGGTGCGGGCACCGGGAACCGTGAATCCGCAGCTGGTTACCGGCGAAGTGGAAGTGATGGCACGGACGCTGCTGGTGCTCAATGAGGCCAAGACCCCGCCTTTCCCCATCGAGGATGAAACGAAGACCAGTGAAGAGACACGCCTGCGCTATCGCTACCTCGATTTGCGGCGCGGACGCATGCAACGCAACCTGCGCTTGCGCCATAGTGCCAGTCAGGTTGTGCGCACCCACATGGGCGAGCACGGTTTCCTGGAGATCGAGACACCTTTTATGACCCGGTCCACGCCGGAAGGCGCGCGCGACTACCTGGTTCCCAGCCGCTTGCACCACGGCTATTTCTACGCGCTCCCGCAATCGCCGCAACTTTTCAAACAGCTTCTGATGATCGGCGGCTTCGACCGTTATTACCAAATCGTCCGCTGCTTCCGCGACGAAGACCTGCGCGCTGACCGTCAGCCGGAATTCACCCAGATCGATATCGAGATGGCCTTCCCCCAGCGCGAAGTGTTGTTCGATATCATCGAACGCCTGATGGAAAAACTCTTCGCGCTCGTGGATGTCAAGGTGGAGCGGCCTTTCCCCCGCATGGCGTATGACGAGGCAATGGAAAAATATGGCTCCGACAAACCACACTTGGGCACTTCGCTCGAATGGAAACGCGTCAGCCTTGCACCCAGTGATGCCGAGAAGGTGCGTGTGGCTCAGCCCATCAAGGCCATGCGCGTACCGGGGTGGAGCGCTGCTTCGCGCAGCCAGCTCGACAAACTGCAGGAGAGCACCAAGACCCTGGGCGCCGACTGGTTCTCCTATGTCAAGGTGACCGGCGCGGAAGCGCAATCACCTCTCATAAGGGCGCTTAGCGAACCTGCTGTGGAGGCGCTCACTTCCTCCGTTGAAGCTCGGCCTGGCGATTTGGTTCTCCTGTTGGGGCTTAAGTCAGCCGCCAGCCCTGGCGCGTTCCGGACACTGGACAATGCCTCGGGCGAACTGCGGCTGGATATCGCGCGCAAGCTCGACCTGCTCAAGCCGGGCACCTGGAACTTCCTTTGGGTCGTGGACTTTCCGATGTTTGATTATGACGAGAAGGAAAAGCGCTTTGCGGCCATGCACCATCCCTTCACTTCCCCGCGGGAAGAAGATTTGGAGAAACTGGAAACTGACCCTGGGGCCGTCAAAGCCCGTGCATACGATCTGGTGTTGAATGGCTCGGAGATTGGCGGTGGCTCGATTCGTATCCATCGCCAGGACATCCAACGCCGTGTATTCAGGGTTTTGGGCCTCAGCGAAGAACAGGCGCGGGAGCGCTTCGGGTTTTTCCTCGATGCCCTGGAATATGGCACGCCTCCGCACGCCGGCATTGCGCTCGGTCACGACCGCATCAACGCGCTGATGGCGGGTGAATCGAGCATCCGGGAAGTCATTGCCTTCCCCAAGACTGCCAGCGCCGTGGACCTGATGTGCGAATCGCCAGCCGGGGTTGATTCCGAGCAACTGGATGAATTGGGACTCACGATAAAGAAAGATGTGCCGTAGTGCTGTTTAGCAGTTGTAGCGCGGACCTGTTCTGTAGGTCCGCGGCTTTCCCTGGCCCATAGGGGACGAACCGCGGACCTACAGAACAGGTCTGCCCTACCCTTCGAAGGATAATCATTGAGCATCATTCGCATCCTCCCCGAAGCCGTTGCCAACAAAATCGCTGCTGGCGAGGTTGTGGAACGGCCCGCGTCGGTGGTGAAAGAGTTGCTTGAGAACTCCCTGGATGCGGGCGCTGGCCGCGTGGAAATCAGTGTCGAGGGGGGCGGGAAACGCCTGATCCGCATCGTCGACGACGGGCAAGGCATGACGCACGACGATGCCCTGCTAGCCTTCGAGAGGCACGCCACCAGCAAGATTCGCTCGGCAGAGGATCTGTTCGAGATTTCCACTTTAGGCTTCCGCGGGGAGGCGCTGCCTTCAATTGCGGCAGTCTCGCGGTTGGTGCTGGAAACCAAGCACGCCTCGGAGAATTCCGGAACACGCATTGAGATCGCCGGGGGCAAACTGCGCGATGTGAAGGAAGTTGCCTGGCCGCAGGGCACGAGCATCGAAGTACGCGATCTGTTCTATGTCACCCCGGCGCGACGAAAATTTCTAAAGTCCGAGTCCACCGAACTCGGTCACATTGCCACGCTAGCGACCCACTACGCCCTTGCCCACCCGGAGAAGAGTTTTCGCCTCACTTCCCTCACCAACGAAATCCTGAACGTCCCGCCGGTGGGAAGCCATCGCGAACGTTTGTATCAGGTGATGGGGGGGCAGAGCCTTGAGCAACTCCTGGAGATGGCGCCGGTGGAGCGGCGGGTTTTGACAACGGCTTTACCTGAGGCGGGCGAAGAAGAACCCTCTGGAGAAGCACCCCTGATCCGGGTTCAGGGATTCATTTCGCGGCCGGAAGTTCAGAAACTGAATCGTAACAACATTTACTTCTTTGTGAATAGGCGGCTGGTGCGCGACCGCGTGATTCTCCATGCCATTACGGAAGCTTACCGGAACATCCTCCCGTCAGGGACTTTTCCCATCGCGTTGATTTTTCTGGAGATCCCTCCGAGCGAGGTGGACGTGAACGTCCACCCGTCAAAGATCGAAGTGAGGTTTCGCCACGGGAGCTTTATGCATGACCTGGTCCGCGACACGATTCGCCAGACGCTGCTCGCCACGCGCCCGGTGGCTTCATTTCCCATGTCAAGGTCCGCACCCCCTGTGGGGTTGGCGGTGGAAGCAGCGGATGTCGCGGACCGACTCGCGGAAGAGCCGCCCCTGATGCGGGGTGCGGTGATGCCCCCTCCCTCTGCCCGGCCGTCGGTTCGTGGAACGAGCAGAGAATTCCACCTTTCACCGGCGAGAATTGAGCCTCGTCCCCAGCGGTTGCCCCTGGATTCGGCTCTGGCCCCATATGCGCCGGTTGCGCCGTCGAGCGTACTTCCCGCCGTGCCGGCGCTGACGGATGAGGCATCAAT
Source organism: uncultured Acidobacteriota bacterium (assembly GCA_963825395.1). Classification (GTDB taxonomy): domain Bacteria; phylum Acidobacteriota; class Terriglobia; order UBA7540; family UBA7540; genus Bog-366. The sequence goes on from CAWGTQ010000060.1 coordinate 13,589, forward strand.
ACAGGCGCCTCGTGAATTGCCGCTGGATCTCCAGCCGTTGGGACAGGTGCAAGAGAGTTTCATTGTCGCGGTCAACTCCGACGGTCTTTGGATTGTCGACCAACACGCCGCGCACGAGCGCGTGCTCTTCGATCGTCACGTTCGACGGCGACAGGAGAAGAAAGTGGAAGTGCAGCGGCTCCTGATGCCGATTATCGTCCAATTGAAGCCTGAGCAGCAGGTTACCTACCAGGTCATCGCTGACGAATTGGCCGCGAACGGTTTTGAAGTTGAACCATTCGGCCAGCGCACCGTGGCGATCAAAGCCGCCCCGGCAGACCTCCCGGCGGGCGAAGTTGAGAAGTTGATGATTGAGATTCTGGAGGGCGCCAGCCAGGACGCAGCAGCCATTTCTTTGGACGATCTGCACGGCAGGATCGCAGCCTCCATATCCTGCCACGCAGCCGTCAAAGTAAACATGGCGCTCGAGCCGAGCAAAATGGACTGGCTGTTGCAAGCGCTGGGGGGAACGGACTGCCCCATGACCTGCCCCCACGGCCGGCCCACGGTGTTGCGGTATGGGATGAAGGATTTGATGAAGGCGTTCAAGAGAATCTAGTCTTTGTCCGTAGTCTCAAACCACCCGCGCGAGGCTTGGGGAGCGGATTCCTAAATGTCGACAAGAAATTAACAGAGACCTCCAGACTGACAGCGGACTACTGGTGTTTTGCAACGGACTACGAACAACTGACAACGGACAGTCTCCAATCATGCATGAACCTTTAGTCATCACCATTGACGGCCCGGCAGGCGCGGGGAAAAGTACGGTGGCACAAAAGCTCGCGGCCCGGCTGGGGCTGATGTATGTCGATAGTGGGGCCACATACCGGGCGGCGGCGCTCAAGGTACTGGAGGCCGGAGTTGATCCCAATGATGAGCCTGCCGTAGCCAAGCTGGTCGGCGCCACGGACGTGCGGGTGACGACCGGCGACGGCGAACCACGCGTGCTGATTGACGGTAGCGACGTCACCACGCGCCTGCGTACGCCGGAAGTAACCCTGGCCGCCGCGCAGGTCTCACGCCTGCCGGAAGTGCGGGCAAAGCTTATCGAGATGCAGCGGAGCTTCGCGCGGGGCCGAGGCGTGGTGATGGAAGGGCGCGACATCGGCACGGTTGTATTCCCGCAGGCACAACTCAAGATTTTCCTCAAAGCCGATGTGGAGGAACGCGCGCGGCGGCGGCTGAAGCAGGATTCGCGCGAAGGACGCGATGCGACACTCGAGAAGACCGCTTACGAAATCGGCCGCCGCGACCAGCTCGATGCGGAGCGGAAAATCTCGCCGCTCATCGCCGCGGCGGACGCGGTCGAAATCGACTCTACACACCTCGCCGCCGAGCAAGTTGTGGAACGGATTCTCGTGCTTGCCCGCAATCGCCAATTGATGTGAGATGAACGGCTTGCCGGGCTCTTCTTACCGTCCGCCGCTTGTTCAGCTTACGGATGGCGATGCAGCTTTGGCAGGATGCGCACGATGTCTGGCGAGAGTTCGCGAAGGGTATCCGAGATGGCGTCCCGCCCGATGGCGAATCCATACCGGCTGGCGAGCGCTCCAAACGTCCGTGACTGGCTGGGGTAATACGCCGCTGAAATACTCTGAGCAATGCCCCTGCCCAGTATTTCAGAAACATTGAAGCTGGGGTGCCCCTGGTAGTTCGGGGTGATGACGACGCGAGAGGCGGCGTAGGCAATTCGCCTCAGCAAACTGCCCCTACCCAAAGCGTAGTAACGCTCGTCCTGATGGAAAATGGTGGGCATGGCAAAGTAGACCATGTAGTTGCCATCCACCTTATCGACGAACCCACGCCAGTAATATCTGCCGAAGCCGGGCACGCCTTTGCCGAGTTGTGCATGCGCATTAGTTCCCTCTGCATAGATAGAGGAAAAGCCCTCGAAGATAAACGACGAGTAGTCAAAACTGTTCCTGGTGGCGATAACGAAGTCCTGCTTTGGAGTAGGCGGCGGTGGTTTCTCCCCTGGGCTGACGGCATGGAAATTAGGTATGATGCCCAGGATTCGCTGGGACTGCGGACTCGCTATCGGAATTCCCTGAGGTTTCGTGGTTGATTGCTCCTGATTGCCCGCAGCGCTCGCTGTCCCCGACTGATGCGGTTGAGGACCTTCCGGATGGCTTGGTTGATCGAGGGAGGCAGGGTCGGGGAATTCCGGCAATCCCCGCGCCGCTGAAGGGACACTGCCCGCTTGGGCGGATAGACGGGCGGCGAACAGGGCGAGCGCTAACGGCAGGTGTAAAAGCAGGCGGTAGCCCCCGGTCTCGCAGAGTTGGCGACCGGAAATCCTCATGAATTTTACTCTGTGCCCCGAAAATGATTGCCTATGTCTCGAATCGAGCCAATCAAAGCCCTGTAGACCGCTGCAGCACTTGAACTGCAGTTGCGCCCAGCCCCTGGCGCCAAGACCCCCCATGAAGGGGCAAATCATCATGTTAGATGCGTTTTTCCAGGTATGAGTTCCCGGCTTGGGCACCTTCTCAGGCACTTACCTATAGCCCACCTTACCAGCTCATAATGGCGTGCCTTTCCAGCGTGGAGATACGGTGTAGGAGCTACGGCTCAGTATTTTGGGGAGATCCATACCCGGCAAGTGCAGCAAGGGGTGACGAGCAAGCGCAAAACCGCGGGAGCAGCGGCTCGGGATGAGGCAATACCTATCCATGGTCGCAGGTCCCGGATTCCAGATCCACGATTCCGAATCCCAAATTCCCAACCCCCGGCACTTATGATCGTCCGCCGGGGCCGCCGCCATTGCTCATGGAGGAGAGGAACTCGGAGTTGGACTTACTCTTCGCCAGCTTGTCGATGATAAGCTCCATCGATTCCACCGGCGAGAGCGGATTCAGAACCTTTCGAAGAACCCAGATGCGGTTCAACTCGTCCCGCGGCACCAGTAGTTCTTCTTTGCGCGTGCCGGACTTGTTGAGGTCGATAGCGGGGAAGACGCGCTTGTCTACCAACTTGCGGTCGAGGTGGACTTCCATGTTGCCGGTACCTTTGAACTCTTCAAAGATCACGTCATCCATACGGCTGCCGGTATCGATGAGGGCGGTGGCGATGATGGTCAGACTGCCGCCTTCCTCGATGTTGCGTGCCGCGCCGAAGAACCGCTTCGGCCTTTGCAGGGCGTTGGAATCGACGCCACCGGAAAGCACCTTGCCGGAAGGCGGCACCACGGTGTTGTAAGCGCGCGCCAGGCGCGTGATGGAGTCGAGCAGGATCACCACATCGCGCTTGTGCTCGACCAGCCGCTTGGCCTTTTCCAGCACCATTTCCGCCACCTGCACGTGCCGGGCGGCGGGCTCATCAAAGGTTGAGCTAATAACCTCACCCTTGACGGTGCGCTGCATGTCGGTGACTTCCTCGGGCCGTTCATCAATGAGCAACACGATCAGCGTAATCTCAGGGTGATTCGCGGTCACGGAGTTGGCAAGGCATTGCAACAGCATGGTTTTGCCAGTGCGCGGCGGGGAGACGATGAGGCCGCGCTGGCCTTTGCCGACGGGCGTGAGCAAGTCGAGCACGCGCGCCGAGATGTTGTCCTTGACCGTCTCCAGGTGAATGCGCTCCTGGGGATACAGAGGCGTGAGGTTGTCAAAGAAGATCTTGTTCCGCGACTCGTCGGGTGGTTCGAAGTTGATGGCTTCAACTTTGATGAGAGCGAAATAGCGTTCGCCCTCTTTGGGCGGGCGGATCTGTCCCGAGATGGTGTCGCCGGTGCGCAGATCAAACTTGCGGATTTGCGAAGGCGACACGTAGATATCATCCGGGCCCGGCAGGTAGTTGTAGTCCGGCGCGCGAAGGAATCCAAATCCATCGGGGAGGCATTCGAGCACGCCCTCGGAAAAGATGAGGCCGTTCTTCTCCGTCTGCGCTTGCAGGATTTTGAAGATCAATTCCTGTTTGCGCAGGCCGGTGGCCCCCACCACGGCCAAGTCTTTCGCGACTTGGGTCAAGGTGGTGATGTTCATCTCCTTGAGCTTGCCAATATCGAGGACTTCCCCTTCTTTCAGTTCCTCGATCTTTTCTTCCTGAACTTCGTCCAGTTTTACATCCTGTTTCTTTGCAGGCATAGCTTTTCTCTCAGATTACCAGATTAATTGAAATTACCGGTCGCATGACCGTTCCCTCAGTTGTTCGGGTTCCACTGCCCAGTCGCTCGGGGAATCGATCCTTCGGCGTGATGGATTACTCGAGATACCTAAGCAGTCGTGCAAGGTGCGGCAAGAAGCGTTGTACGTAGTTGCAAAACTTTGCGGACCAAATTGTGTGAGATCAAAAACGGGCGCCCTTCCACAAAACACGCCGATCCTATTACCCGACCAGTTGGATGCACCAACGTCTCGATTAGTTTCCACTCCTCCGGCTAAATGCCATGGTCCTTTGAACGTCTAGTTTGTCATGGGTTCCCGGCCCAAATCTTGAGATGGGGTTTCCATTGTGGGCGGGGTGGCCTCGCCCGTAACCAGGATGGGCCCGGGCTCCAGCTTTTTTTCCAGCGCGACCTCAAGCACATCGTCCATTTTATCGACGAAACGAATCGTCAACTCCTGCTGAATATTCGCAGGGATATCTGCCAAATCCTTTTCGTTATCCCGCGGCAGGATGATTGTCCGGGTACCCGCGCGGTGAGCGGCCAAGAGCTTTTCTTTCACTCCACCAATCGGCAGGACCTTGCCGCGGAGGGTGATTTCGCCGGTCATGGCCACATCGCGGCGCACAGCGATTTTCGTGAGGGCGCTGATCAGCGCCGTCGCCAGGGTAATTCCAGCCGAGGGCCCGTCCTTCGGAATAGCACCTTCAGGGATGTGGATGTGGATGTCAAGATGGCGATAAAAATCGGGATTCAATCCCAGCAAGGCTGCCCGGGACCGCACATAGCTCATAGCGGCTTGAGCCGATTCCTGCATCACATCGCCCAGCTTGCCGGTCAGTAGCAGTTTGCCTTTCCCTTGCATGAGCGTGGTTTCAATGGTCAGGATCTGCCCGCCCACTTCCGTCCAGGCCAATCCTGTCGCCAAACCCACCTCATTCTTCTCTTCGGCTTTTGTGTCGCGAAACTTGATAACCCCCAAGTACTCTTTGAGGTCGTCTGGACCCAAGGTAACCTGGAAGCTACGGCCTTCCTTCACAACCTTACGGGCTACCTTGCGGCTCACGTTGGCGATTTCGCGCTCCAGGTTGCGAACCCCTGCCTCGCGGGTGTAATGACGAATGATATGGACAATCCCGTCGTCCGTCATGATGAGGTTTTCCGGCTTCAGGCCGGCGGCCTCCCGCTGCTTCTTCACCAGAAAGCGCTTGGCGATTTCCAGCTTTTCCGGCTCCGTATAGCCTTCCAGCCGCAATATCTCCATGCGATCCTGAAGCGGCTGAGGAATCGTGTGGACGACATTAGCAGTGGTTATGAAGAACACCTTCGAGAGGTCAAACTCGACGTCCAAGTAATGGTCCATGAAGGTGCTATTCTGTTCTGGATCAAGGACTTCCAGCAGCGCTGCGGACGGATCGCCGCGGAAATCCATGCTCATCTTATCCACTTCATCCAGCAAGAAAATCGGGTTGATCGTCCCCGCCTTTTTCATCATCTGGATGATTTGGCCCGGCAAAGCGCCGATATAGGTCCGGCGGTGGCCACGAATTTCCGCTTCGTCCCGAACCCCCCCCAAGGAGAGCCGGACAAACTTCCTGCCCGTAGCCCTGGCAATCGATCTGCCAAGAGACGTTTTTCCGACACCTGGAGGTCCCACGAAGCAGAGAATCGACCCGCGGGGGTTCTTGACGAGCTGGCGCACGGCCAGGAATTCCAGGATGCGCTCCTTAATTTTCTCTAACCCGTAGTGGTCTTCTTCCAGCACCTTCTGTGCGCGAGCAATATCACGGATTTCTTTGGATTTCTTCTTCCAGGGCACGGCCAGCAGCCAGTCGAGGTAATTGCGCGAAACGGTGGATTCTGCCGACATGGGAGGCATCATCTCCAGGCGTTTCAGCTCGGCCATGGCATGTTCGAGCGCGTCCTTGGTCATGCCAGCAGTCTCAATCTTCTTCTTCAGCTCATCAATTTCGCTCTTTTCGTTGCGGCCTAATTCCTTCTGAATGGCCTTAATTTTCTCGTTCAGATAATACTCGCGTTGCGCCCGCTCCATCTGCCGCTTCACCCGGCCCTGGATGGTGCGGTCGACGTTCAGCTTTTCGATCTCGATTTCCAGGATGTCGGCCAGGCGCGTCAGACGGTCCACCGGATCGAAGATTTCAAGCAATTCCTGCTTCTCCTCGATGCTGACATTCAAATTGGCAGCGATGGTGTCTGTGAATTTGCCGATTTCATCCACTTTCACGGCCGCGATCATGGTTTCGTAATTGAGGCTCTGGGAAAGTTTGACATATTGCTCGAAAAGCGACGTGGCGCGCTGCACCAACTGCTCCAGGCTGGGAGTGGTGACCGGGCGGAATTGCTTGGTCTGCACGCTGACGCGAAAGTGGCCCTCCTCATTCGACATCTTCAGAATCTTCCCGCGCTCCACACCTTCCACCAAAACCTTGATATTGCCGTCGGGCAACTTCAGGCTCTGAACGATATTCGCGATCGTGCCTACCTGGAAAATCTCATTGGGTTTGGGTTCGTCGACGGCAGCGTCATGCTGGGTCGCCAGAAAAATCTTCTTATCGCCCGCCAGAGCTTCTTCCAGTGCTCGGATGGAGGTCTCGCGTCCCACCACGAAAGGAGTCATCATGTGTGGAAAGATCACCACATCGCGAATGGGCATCATGGGCAATAATCGGGTCTCGTTCTTTTCACGGCCAGAAAACATATGGGGATCCATTAACCTGCCTTCTCAAGGAAAGTGGAACTGAAGTTGATTTCGTGGTCTTTCACCATCTCTTCGGTCACAACGATTTCTCGAATCTTGCGCTGGCTGGGAAGGTGGTACATGAGGTCTAGCATCAGGTCTTCCAGAATCATGCGCAGCCCGCGGGCACCCACTTTCCTTTCAAGAGCCTGGGCGGCTATCGTACTCAGGCTCCCTTCGCTGAACCGCAACTTGACGTTTTCAAATTCAAAGAGCCGCTGATATTGACGGACCAGTGCGTTCTTGGGTTGCGTCAAAATTTCAATGAGGGCTTGCTGGTCCAAGTCACTGAGGACACTGACCACCGGCAAACGGCCAACAAATTCGGGAATCAACCCATAATGGATCAAGTCCGTCGGCTGCACTTGCTCTAGGATGGCAATATCGCGCCGCCCCGCTGTGGCCGGCGCCGTGGGCTCGTCCGCGCGAAAACCCATGGTCTTCTTACCCATGCGGTGTTCGATCACCTTCTCCAGTCCCACGAAAGCCCCGCCGCAGATGAACAGAATATTGGTGGTGTCTACCGGGGTGCATTCCTGGTGGGGGTGTTTGCGCCCGCCCTGCGGCGGAACGTTGGCCACCGTGCCTTCCAGAATCTTCAATAATGCTTGCTGCACACCCTCGCCGGAAACATCACGGGTAATGGAAGGGTTTTCGTCCTTCTTTGAAATCTTGTCGATTTCGTCGATGTAAATAATGCCCTGCTGCGCGCGCTGCACATCGCCGCCGGCGCTTTGCAGAAGCTTTAAAATGATATTTTCAACATCCTCGCCAACGTATCCCGCTTCCGTCAGGGTGGTGGCATCCGCAATGGCAAACGGCACTTCCAGCACGCGCGCCAGGGTTTGGGCCAGCAGGGTCTTGCCCGTGCCCGTCGGCCCAATCAAGAGGATATTGGATTTGGTTAACTCCACGTCACTGCGAATGCGCGTCAGAATGTTGCGTTTGTAGTGGTTGTAAACGGCCACGGCGAGTTTTTTCTTGGCCTTATCTTGGCCCACTACGTACTGATCGAGAAACGTCTTGATCTCCGAGGGACGCGGCAACTTGGTTTGCGCCGTGGGCACGCGATCCGCGCGATCTTCGTCCAGGATGCTATTGCACACCGCTACGCATTCGTCACAGATATACGCTCGAGCGTGGTCACCCGGCGATGAAATTAACTTCGCCACAGCGTCCTGAGGCTTCTGGCAAAAGGAGCAGTGAAGCAATTCCTCGGTACCAGGGCGTTTCAAATTCATCTCCGTGGTCTACTTATGCTTGTAAATGATTTCATCGAGGATGCCATATTCGTGCGCTTGCTGGGCACTCATCCAGAAATCACGTTCCACGTCGCGCTCAATCTTTTCTATCGGCTGGTTGGTATGCTTACCCATGATTTCGTTCAGGCTGGCACGAATCCGTAGAATCTCCCGGGCATGAATGTCGATATCGGTCGCCTGCCCCGAGAGCCCACCGATGGTAGGTTGGTGAATCAAGACGCGTGCATTAGGAAGGGCATAACGTTTGCCGGGTGTCCCGGCCGCGAGTAATAGCGCGGCGATGCTGGCGGCCTGCCCGATGCAGATCGTTGCCACGTCGGGGCGAATAAACTGCATCGTGTCGTAAATGGCCATTCCCGCCGTGACCGCGCCTCCAGGGGAATTGATATAGAGAGAAACGTCCTTTTCCGGATCCTCGGCTTCCAGGAAGAGCAATTGCGCCGTCACAAGGTTGGCGACGTTGTCATCAATCGGAGTACCGATGAAAATAATATTGTCGCGCAGGAGGCGCGAGTAAATGTCGTAGGCACGCTCCCCGCGGTTGGTCTGTTCCACCACCATGGGGATCAACGTCATGTTAGGCTGGTTGCTCATGTTCTTAATCTACGGACGCTCTCGAACCGGGCCAGCAAGTTACGCACTTTTCCGAATGATTTTCGCGTTGTGGTAAATGAAGTCCAGCGCTTTTTGATTTCGGCGAGTAGACTTCAGTGTATCCAGCTTCCCGTCGCGTGTCAAGCGCGTCTTCAATTCCGCTGGGGTCATGTGGCGCTCCTGCGCCATTTCCCGAATAACATCGTCCACTTCCTCTTCCGTCAAATCAATCTTCTCCGCATCCGCCACCCGGCTCAGGACCAGCGCAACCCGAACTTCCTTCTCGGCTTCGGGCCTGGCGTCCTCGCGGACTTTTCTCCAATCCACTTGGGTTTTCCGAGGATCAATTCCTTGCGACAACAGTTGCCCCAGGGTCCGCTCAATCTTTCGATCCAACTGGCTTTCCAGTAGCGCCTCGGGAACCGGAAACTGGTTCGCCTCCAGGAGCTTTTCCGCCAGCTTCTGTTTGGAGTCCAACTCCGCTTGCCGCTTGGCGTTTTCCGCCAAATCCTGGCGCAGCTTCGTGCGCAACTCCTCCAGCGTCGCAAACTCGCTAACGGACTTGGCAAGCTCGTCGTCCGCGGGAGGGACTACTTTCTGTTTGATGCTTTGAATCTCCACCCGGTAACTAAAAGTTTTCCCCGCCAGGTCTTTTTGGGGGTAATCCGCCGCATACGTAACCGGGAATTCTCTGACCTCTCCTGTTTTGGCGCCCAGCAGGTTTTCAGTAAATGCCTCCACCGTATGCGTCCCGCCAAGGTGGACGACAGCCTCCTTGGCCTCAGTGGGTTGGCTGGTCGGCGAGGCCGTGTCCTGACCCCGGTAATTCACGGTCAGATGGTCGTCGTCCGCGGCGGGACGGTCAGTAACCACCTCAAATGTCGCCGCGCTCTCGCGCAGGTCCGCGACAGCCTTGTCCACGTCGGCGTCCGTGACCTCTGCTTGCTCCTCTTCAACTTCCAGTTCCCTGTAAGGTTGGACTTCAAACTCCGGATAAATTTCGAAGGTAGCTTTGCAGGTAAGCGGTTGGTCGTCCTCGAATTTCAGATCTTCGAAACGCGGTTGGCCAACAATCTCCCACTTCTGGTCTTTCACCGCCGTTTGGAAGAAGCGCGGAATCAAGGTTTGGGCGACTTCGCTGCGAATGTCGTCGCGAAAATGGCGATGCACCAGAGAAGTTGGGGCGTGCCCGGGACGAAAGCCCGGAATGCGGGCGCGTTTGGCGAATTGCCCCGCAACTGAATCGGCTTCGCGCTGCACGACGTCTACTGGGATTTCAATAACCAGTTCTTTTTTGCAGGTTGTGGCTTCCACGGCGCCTCAAAGGCAATTTAGAAGGTGAAATGCGGACGGCAGGGTCATTACTACGAACCCGAATCCGATATGAACAAGCCCGAGTCCCACCTGGTAGGTGTCCGAGCCTCCTTAGACCCGAACAGTTTGAGTATAGCACAGGCCTGTGCGCTGTCAATACTTTGCGGGCTCCGAAAACGCTTCTTAAGCTATTTATAATGGAGACAATCTGTCGGAGCCGGCCACGCTACGAAAAATACAATTCTTACCGCCGAGGCGCTGAGACGCAAAGAAAAAGCCTTTTGCCCTCCTTATCTTTCCTCCTCCACATCTCTGTGTTGAGGGAAATATTTTTCTCAAACCTCTGATTTGAAGAACCTTGCACTTAGCGGGAGTAAATTCGCACCCATTGACCTCGGCGTTCGATCTCTACCAGCAATCGCAGGTGGTAGTGGGTGACTAGGACCTGCGCTGCAAGCTGCGGATGATAATCGAAGTAGCGCCCCTGCATTCTCAGCCAATCTGGAAAGCGCGCCACCCAGTTGCCCGGCGGCTCCCACCTGCGGGAATAGAGATAGAGCAGATCAAATGATTCCGGCGTCACGTCTGCGAATTCCTGTGGCGCGAAACCTTGCACCGGGACGACGCGCAACGGCTTCCGCACATAACCGAGGAGGGGCTTGGTAAGTTCGTCTGTGGCCGGCCACGCCGTCAGAATCCGCGGCTGGCCAGGCTGTGTTTCCAGGTAATGCGCTGCTTGCTCGTGCAGCCGGATGAAGTCCGCGTACGCGAGGTTGTCCTCAAACGGGAACGGGTAGGGCGGGTTGATGAACCACGCCCACACAAAACAGGCGGCGGCCGCCGCCAAAATGAGCCGGGCCGGCAAGCGTGGCAAGCGCGTCACCAGGGCCACGCGGTGAGATAGAACAAAGGCAGGACCGGAAGGAGATACCGCGGCAGGACGGCGCCGCCCACCAGGCTCAGCAGGAGCAGATAGATGGCCATCAGCCCGCCGTCAGGAAAAGGAATTGCCGCCAGGGAGGAGCTTCGGAGTCGGGACAGGTGAAATTGGAAAATGGGGCGGAGGCTTCAAATTTCCCCGAGTCCCGAGCGTGTTCCCGTATCCCGTTTCCGTCGTGCCTTCCGCCCCCACCAGAGTCCCACCGCGGCGCAGGCGGTGAGCAGCCAATTGAATCCGCCGACAAAGAGCTCATAAGCGCGCCGCAGCAAGCTCCAGAAAACTCGCGCGGGCGAAAGCGTGGAATACAAGTTGTAACTCAGGTACTCGCGATTGCCCGTCCAGAAGCCCGTCACGTGGTGGTAATAAAACGTCCAGGCCGCAAGCGGCACCAGCGGCGCCACGAGCGGAGCCAACATTGGAGGGGAACCCTTCGCCCTGTCGCCAACCCGCGTCCCCTTCGCCATGCGTAGAGCCACACGACGGGCAGCAGAACCACGGCGGTTTCCTTACTGAGAACGGCGAACGATGCTGCCAGCGCGAAGAGCCAGAGCTGATCGTCGAGCAGAAACAGAACCGCCAGGGTGGTGAAGAGCGCGACGGCAAGATCCAGGTGCGCAAGGGTGCTTTGCGCAAAGAAGAGCGGCGAAAGCGCCAGAAGCAGCGCGCTCCAGGCGGCGATTTCACGGGTGGCCACGCGGCGTCCCAATAGGTAGAGCGACGTGAGCGTCGCCGCCGCAATCAGGGTCATCGCGGCGCGCGCCACCCACACCGAACACCCGAAAAGGCGCCACGCGAGTCCAAGGTAGATCATGACCAGCGGCGTGTGCCCAATGGGCTGCGTGCTGGCAGGAATCAGCAACCACGAGTGATAGAAGTCCTGCGCCGCCGGAATGTAATACCCCGCTTCGTCCCAAAAGTAAGGGAGGCGGAGCAGACGCAGGTGCAGCAGGAGCAGGACCGCGAAGGTCGCGAGAAAGACCAAACAGCCCCTTGAGAAGAGAACCGCATGAGGAAGCTAATTTAACAGCAGATGCACATGGGGGGGATTCGTGCCGGAAGGTCCGGGTAAGGGCAATTTCTCCCCAGCGCCGTCAGCCGGGGCGCGCGTGGGTCCTGGCGCAAATATCGAGGAGGAAAGTTGCAAGGCCGCGGGGGAGAAAACTATTGGCACAAAGGAAACAGTGAAGATCCTGAATAATGCGTCGTAAATTCCTCTACGTTATAATGAGTGTCGAGCGAAAGTGGCGGAATTGGCAGACGCGCCAGACTTAGGATCTGGTCCCGCAAGGGGTGGGGGTTCGAGTCCCCCCTTTCGCACCAGGCATATG
>CAWGTQ010000061.1:0-46203 GCA_963825395.1 uncultured Acidobacteriota bacterium
GCTCTGTGAGACAATTCCTCGACAGAGTAAAGGCAGTCGGGCCGCCGAGTAAGGTCTAGCGAAAAACGGCGCCGTCAGCCAACCTTCCCCAAAATGGGGACCCCGAGAACATCGGGGCCTTTAGCTCTTTGACAACTGAGTTGAGCAAGCCACGTCAATCGAAGTTTTAGTATCGATCGCTGAGCGACGCCTTGTTCTTTTGGCGAAGAACAGGGCGGAGATCTTCTGCCGGGTTCGTTGGTGCAAACCAGCGCAACTGCGGCAGGGGAAACTCAAAAAGATTAGCGTGCAGGCGCTTATAGTTTGGCAGTCTGTGCGCGAGCCGAATTCAAACGAGAGTTTGATCCTGGCTCAGAATCAACGCTGGCGGCGTGCCTAACACATGCAAGTCGAACGAGAAAGTCTCCGCAAGGGGATGAGTAAAGTGGCGACCGGGTGAGTAACACGTAGCTAACCTACCCTCAAGTGGGGGATAACCTGGGGAAACCTGGGCTAATACCGCATCACATCCCGATGGCGCAAGCCAATGGGAGCAAAGGCCCGCAAGGGCCGCTGGAGGAGGGGGCTGCGGCCGATTAGCTAGTTGGTGAGGTAATGGCCCACCAAGGCAATGATCGGTAGCCGGCCTGAGAGGGCGCACGGCCACACTGGCACTGACACACGGGCCAGACTCCTACGGGAGGCAGCAGTGGGGAATTTTGCACAATGCCCGAAAGGGTGATGCAGCAACGCCGCGTGAGGGATGAAGGCCTTCGGGTCGTAAACCTCTTTCGATCGGGAAAAACGGCCCTGTGAAGAGCGGGGTCTGATGGTACCGGATGAAGAAGCCCCGGCCAACTACGTGCCAGCAGCCGCGGTAATACGTAGGGGGCGAGCGTTGTTCGGAATTACTGGGCGTAAAGGGCGTGTAGGCGGTGTGGTAAGTTGGGCGTGAAATCCCCGGGCTTAACCCGGGGGGGCCGTTCAAGACTGCCATGCTAGGGTGCGGGAGAGGGCAGTGGAATTCCCGGTGTAGCGGTGAAATGCGTAGATATCGGGAGGAACACCTGCGGCGAAGGCGGCTGCCTGGACCGTAACCGACGCTGAGGCGCGAAAGCTAGGGGAGCAAACAGGATTAGATACCCTGGTAGTCCTAGCCCTAAACGTTGAACACTGGGTGTAGCCCCTCACGGGGCTGTGCCGAAGCTAACGCATTAAGTGTTCCGCCTGGGGAGTACGGTCGCAAGGCTGAAACTCAAAGGAATTGACGGGGGCCCGCACAAGCGGTGGAGCATGTGGTTCAATTCGACGCAACGCGAAGAACCTTACCTGGACTCGAAATTTTGTTGACAGTTTCAGAGATGAAATCTTCCCGCAAGGGACAGCAGAATAGGTGCTGCATGGCTGTCGTCAGCTCGTGTCGTGAGATGTTGGGTTAAGTCCCGCAACGAGCGCAACCCTCATCCTTAGTTGCTAACCCGCAAGGGAAGCACCCTAAGGGAACCGCCTCGGATAACGGGGAGGAAGGTGGGGATGACGTCAAGTCCTCATGGCCTTTATGCCCAGGGCTACACACGTGCTACAATGGCCGGTACAAACCGTTGCTAACCCGCGAGGGGGAGCCAATCGGAAAAAACCGGTCTCAGTTCGGATTGCAGGCTGCAACTCGCCTGCATGAAGCTGGAATCGCTAGTAATCACGTATCAGAACGACGTGGTGAATACGTTCCCGGGCCTTGTACACACCGCCCGTCACATCACGAAAGTGGTTTGTACTAGAAGTCGCAATTCTAACCGCAAGGAAGATAGCGCCCAAGGTATGAACCATGATTGGGGTGAAGTCGTAACAAGGTAGCTGTAGGAGAACCTGTGGCTGGATCACCTCCTTTCTAAGAGAGAACCGGTTCTGGAGTTCAGCTTCGGCTGGACAGGTCCAGAACGGATGCGAGGCGTTCTTGAATTTTGAATCTTGAATTTGAAATTCAAGGGGGGCGTGGCTGCTCAACTCAGAGGTCAAAGAGAAAGTTTATAGTTAACAGTCGACAGTTCACAGTTTAAAGACCAAAAAGGCCGCGAGCAATCGCGGCCTTTTCTTTTTGCCGGGGTTGATGATAACTTTCGAAATGTGAGTTACCCCAGTATCGAATATGAAGGTGCGTCCGGGTAGATTGACTTCATGATGACTCCTGTCCCGGAACCGAGCCACGACCCGCGAGCGGAGTATGTTCGGCGGCTCGAAGGCTGGAAAACCACCCGATCCCTTTACGAAGGCCAGCATCGCCGCCTCGGCTTTGGCCAGCTCGATCTTGGGTGCGGCAACCCTCCTTGTGATTGGCTTGGCCTTGGTGGCCAAGGTGGTCTCAGCTCTCTGGGTCTTGGCCCCCCTGTCAGCCATTGTCGTTCTCGCAATCATTCATGAGCGCGTTCTCAAGAGGCGCGAGCGATGTTCCCGCACCGTGGCTTACTACGAGCAATCGCTGGCGCGAATCGAAAATCGCTGGATGGGAACCGGCGAAACGGGTGAGGGATTCCAGAGTGCATCGCACCCCTATTCCCGTGACCTTGACCTCTTCGGGGAAGGTTCACTCTTCGAACTTCTCTGCACGGCGCGCACGCGGGTGGGGCAGGAGACTCTTGCCAACTGGCTCTTGATGTCTGCCTCCCCGGAGCAGGTCTGTGCCCGCCAAGCAGCCATTGACGATTTGCGGACCCGGTTGGATTTGCGCGAAGACCTCGCGGTCCTGGCGGAGGAAGCGCGCTCGCTTGCGCCGGCAGAAGCCCTGGCGGCCTGGGGCGAGGGTGAACCCCTGCTCGCGTCGAGGGTCCTGCGATTTGCGAGCGCGATGCTCGCGGGCTTGTGGCTGGTGAGTTTGGCCGCCTGGATCGCCTGGGGACTGGGGTATCTGGCCCTGCTCGCCAGTATTGTGAATGTCAGCGTCAACCTTGCTTATCGCCGGCGTGCAGGGGCCGTGGCTAGGGCCGCGGAGAGTGCTGGCCGCGACCTGGGGCTGCTGGCCGGCGTGCTGGCTCGGCTGGAGGCTGAGCAGTTCGCGGCGCCCAGGCTTGTCGAACTCCAAGCGGCTCTCGAGTCACAAGGGTGGCCTCCTTCGCGCTGGATTGCTCGCCTCAATCGGCTGATGGAGTATCTGGATTCCCGACACAACTTGATCGTTAAGTCGATCGACCCATTTGTGCTTTGGACGCTGCAGTGTGCCTGCGCGGTGGAAGCATGGCGAAAGCAGACAGGACCGGCAGTCCGCCGCTGGCTGGCCGCCGTGGGTGAGTTCGAGGCCCTCTCGTCACTGGGTGGCTATGCTTACGAGCATCCCGCGGATGTCTTCCCCGAATTCGCCGAGGCTTCACCCTGTTTTGAAGCGGAAGGCCTTGCCCATCCGTTGCTGCCAGACCACGACGCCGTGCGGAACGATTTGCGCTTTGGGGAAGACTTGCGGGTACTCATCATCAGCGGGCCGAACATGGCGGGGAAAAGCACCTTTGTGCGGGCGGTAGGGATTAACGCGGTTCTTGCTCAGAGTGGCGCCCCCGTGCGCGCGCGGCGTCTGCGCCTCTCACCACTTGCCGTGGGCGCATCCATCTGCGTGCTCGATTCGCTCCAGGGCGGCATTTCGAGGTTTTACGCTGAAATCAGGCGCTTGAAGCAAATCACCGACCTTACCCAGGGGCCGCTGGCGGTGCTTTTTCTGCTCGACGAGTTCCTGCAGGGAACCAACTCCCAGGACCGGCGGATCGGTGCGGAGGCGATGGTCCGCAGCCTGGTTGAACGCAGGGGCGATTGGATTGGTAACCACACACGACCTGGCACTGGCCCAGATCGCGGAGGGGTTAGGCCCGCGCGCCGCCAACGCCCATTTTGAGGATCGCCTCGAAGATGGGAAACTGCTCTTTGATTACCGTCTCCAACCGGGAATCGTCGAGACCAGCAACGCCCTCAATTTGATGCGGTCAATCGGCCTGGACGTCTGACACGCCTCCCCTGGCGACATCGCCACACCGCGCCAACGGACCAAGCCACAGTTTACAACCTGGGTTACAATTCCCCCATGCTGAATATCCGCAAAGCTACCCCAGACGACATTCCCCTGATCTTGGAATTCATCCGCGAGCTGGCAGATTACGAGCGTGCGCCTGAAGAGGCGGTCGCGACGGCGGCAGACCTTCGGCGCGACGGCTTCTCTGGTGAACCGAGATTCTACGTGGAAATTGCTGAGTGGGACGGCGAACCCGCGGGCTTCGCGCTTTGGTTTTTCAACTATTCCACGTGGCAAGGAAAGCCCGGGCTCTATCTGGAAGACCTCTTTGTCCGGCCGCAATTTCGGAAGAGAGGGATTGGTAAAGCGCTACTGGCATACCTGGCAAAAGTCGCCGTGGAGAAAGGCTGCGGGCGATACCAGTGGCAGGTCCTGGATTGGAATACCCCGGCCATTGAGTTCTACAAATCCCTGGGCGCAAAAGTGATGAAGGAGTGGCTGACCATGCGCGTGACCGGCGAAGCAATGCGCCGGCTTGGGGAGCATAGTTCAAGCTGATGTGACGTCCCACTTACCATCTTCCAATGAACAAGGGGTGGCGCATATATCGAAGTCAACGAATGCGCCACCCTCAAGTCACTGCGAAATCGTGGCCTGCTGTGGCGGCTTGGGAGACTCAACGGATTCTTTTGGTTTCCCGATCTTTTGCGAAGCGTCCACGTTGAAAATTTTGAAGTCGGAATACTGGTGCTTATTCCGGAGCTGCTTGCCATTCCAACCGAGGGTCACGGTGACTTCCTCCGGCAGCCAAATTGCTTCCTTCAGACTGTTAAATTTGACTTCATGGAAGTCGATATTCATGGTTACTTTTTCCAGCCGAACTTCGGGTAAGGGTGCTAGAAGGTCTGTATGAAGGCGAACAATCTGGTAGTTGGCAGCATCGATCCAAGCCAGCCCTTGGAAAAGCGTAGTGACGGAGGTTTCCCCTTTCCGGAAGTCCCCGGTAAAGTGGGCTTTCGAGGGAATCTGCGCGAATGCGACCACAAACGTATTCCGGCCATTAACATTCTGTCGCCCAAGGTAACGAAAAGTGCTCTCGGAGTGGTAAGCCGGATGAAAAATGAACTCTGCCGAGACAAATCCCCTTGTGAGCATGAACCCTTCGGACAATCCCTTCGGCGGAGTTTCCTCTCCTGCAGAGTCAGCGCGGTATTCTCTGAGGCCTGGCCCCCAATCGTCATGCTCCACCAGGCACAAATAACGAAATTTCTGATCCTGTTTTTCGTGGACTCCCCCCTTGTGGTCCAGTTTCTCCTGATGGATTACTTCGAGCGAACTCGTATTGGGGAAGTTCTTGGATAGTTCCTGGATCTTCGTGCCCGCCCCATCGAGGATGGAGCTCAATTGTTCCTGGTCCTTAGCGGGTTCGAGTCCGCGGATGAGGTCCACGGGCGGGTTCTGAATGAAGTCAACGAGCTCATGGCCTTTCTTGGGCTTGGGCCTGGCATAGCTGGCCTCAACCTTTTCCCGATCCTGAACGCTCACCCACACTTTGCGAATCCAAAGAGGCATTTTCGTCACGTCGCGCCCGTCAAGGTAACGGTTCATTTCGGCGGCAGCCTCATCGGAGCGGCTTGCGCCCAGCAAAGCTTCGACATCAAGAAGTCGCGCCTCCGGTCCCGCGCCAGCCGCCAGGGCCTTTTTAGGTATCGTTAGCGGCCTCGAAATTCTCGCATCGCCACGAGTGCACGGCCAAGTTCCTGAAGGGCCAGTGGGTCATGGGGAGCATACTTGAGCGCCTCCAGGAAAAAGGGTTCTGCCTTTTGGGGCTCATGCTGCCAGATTACCCAAGTTCCGTAAGCCACCAGTGGTTCGGGGCGTCCGATCTGGATTCGGCGAGCGTCGCATTTACACTTTCTGCCAGAGTGTGATTGGCGTCGTCCCAGTCGTCCCAGTCCAACTCAGCGAGGCCCAACATGGTCCGGCACCCGATGCACGAGGGATTATTTTCCAGGACTCTCGCAAGAAGCGGCACGGCTCGCTCGCAACTTGTGCTGGTCGACGAAATCCTCTACTCCCCGCGTGTAATCCTTCTCGCTTTTCGTCGAAAGTCCGTCGCGCCGGCCCGAGTTGTTTCAGCTTGGGCACCAAGCCTGAGATCAAATCCGCTGGCGAGAGCAGGGCGGGGTCTCTTTCTGGATCACGCAGCGTGAGAGGGATCTCGAAGTTCTTGGCGGACCGGGCATAGTCAATAAACGCATGCGCCGTTTGAAACCCCTTCTTCTTTACCGTCAGGATCGCGCTGAATTCGTCAACCCTCGTGGAATTCAACAGGTACTCGGTTCCGAACTCTCCCTGAGCATTCGTGGTGAGCACTCGGGCGTCCGCGGCAATAAGGGGTGTCACCATCACCGTGGCGCCCCGCACCGGATCCCCCTGAACGGTTTTTACCTTCCCCCCCACGATCCAGCTTGCTTGTTGCAAATAGACATCACCGAGGTTCTCGCCCGCCCGTCCCAGTCCTTGGGCCATTGCGGATACAGGCAAGAGACACACCAACAGGAAAAGAAGAATCCTTCGGAAAGGAATGTACATAACACAACACTCTTGAGTACGGGCCCAATGACTACATTGATCTCTCCCCGGTATCTTACCCGCGACGGCCTTGCGCCGCAAGCATAGGCGAAGGTATGCAGCGCAAGAAAACAGACGGTTGATGCATTTTCTCAGGACCCAATGACTAGGCTTTCTTCCCCGGTGTTACTGCGAAATCGTGGACTCCGACGGTGCCGTGGAAGACTCCTCGGAGTCTTTCGGTTTTCCGACCTTTTCCGAAGCGTCCACATTGAAAATCTTGAAGTCTGCATACTCGTGACGATTCCGAAGTAGTTTGCCATTCCAATCGAGGGTCACCGTGACATCCTCCGGGAGCCACAAAGCTTCCTTGAGCTGCTTAAAGTGGACCTCGTTGAAGTCGATATCCAAGGTTTCCTTCTCCAGATGAAGTTCCGGTAAGGGTACCAAAAGGTCTGTGTGGAGGCGAATAATCCGGTAGGTATCTGTATCGATCCAAGCCAGTCCTTGGGAAAGCGTTGTTACTACGGTGGGCCCCTTCAGAAAATTCCCGGTTAGGTGGGCTTTCGCGGGAATCTGCGCGAATGCGACCACAAACGTATTTCGCCGGTTAACATTCTGTCGCCCGAGGTAACGGAAGGTGCTCTCGGAGCGGTATATCGGATGAAAAATGAACTCTGCCGAGGCAAATCCCTTTGTGAGCATGAACCCTTCGGACAACCCCGTCGGTGCAACTTCAATTCCTGTGGAATCAGCGCGATATTCGATAAAGCCTGGTCCCCAATCTTGGTGTGGTACCAGGCACAAATATCGAAACTTCTGGTCCCGGGTGACCTGGACTTTCCCCTTGTGGCTCAGTCGCTCCTGGTGGATCGCTTCGAGCGAGCTCGTATTGGGGAAGTCCTTGATGAGTTCCGAAATCTGCGAGCCCACCCCATCGAGGATGGAACTCAAGGGTTCCTGATCCTTTGCGGGTTCGAGTCCACGGATCAGGTCCGCAGGAGGGTGCTGAAGGAAATCGATGTGCTCCTGGTTTTTCCGCGGTTTGCTCTTAGCATAGAGGGCCACAACCATTTTCCGATTCTGAACGCTCGCCCACACTTGACGAACTCGAATAGGCATACCCCTCACGTCGCGCCCGTCAAGATAACGTTTCATTTCGACGGCAGCCTCATCGGAACGACCCACGCCCAGCAACGCTTCGACATTAAGAAGTCGCGCCTCCGGTCCCGCGCCAGCCGCAAGAGCACTTTTCAGGACAACGTTTGCGGCCTCAGGCTGTTCTAACAACAGCAGGGTGCGGCCAAGTTCCTGAAGGGCCAACGCGTCCTGGGGCGCGAACTTGAGCGCTTCCTGGAAATAGGATTCCGCCTTTTCCGGGTCATGCTGCCAATTTAGCCAAGCTCCGTAAGCCACCAATGGTTCGGGGCGCCCCATTTTTCGATCGTGCAAGGTTGCGTTCACACTTTCTGCGAAACTATTGTGGGCATCATTCCAGTCGCACCAGCCAATCTCAGCGAGGCCCAGCATGGTCCGGCACCCAATGCACGAGGGATTATTTCCCACCACTTTGGCGAGACTCGGCACGGCTCGCTCGAGATTGTGCTGGTCGAGAAATTCTGCGATGCCCCGCGTGTAATCTTTTACGCTCTTCGCCGCAAGCCCCTCCGCAGCCCCGAGTTGTTTCAGTTTGGGCGCCAAGCCGGAGATCAAATCCGCCGATGAAAGAAGGTCGGGATCTTCTTCTAGTCCATGCAGGGTAAGAGGAATCGCCCAGGTTTTTCCAGACCGGCCATAATTGACAAACGCATGGGCCGTCTGAAACCCTTTCTTTTTCGCTGTCAAGATCACGCTGAGCTCAATGGGTCCCTCGGTCATCAACTGGTACTGAGTGCGGAAATCTCCCTGGGCGTCGGTGGAGACGATTCGGGAACCGGCGGTCGTAAGGGGTGTCACCGTCACCATCGCGCCGCGTACGGGATCGCCCTGGGAGGTCTTGACCTTCCCCCCCACGACCCAGGTGGTTTGTATCATAGAAAAGGGATTATTGCCGACGCCGCCTCCCTGTCCCACACTCTGAGCCAGCGCGGATATGGGCAAAATACACGACAACAGGGAGAGAAGAGGAAGCACTCGGAAGCAGGTTTTCATAACACTACAGTCTTGAGGAAGGACACCATGACTACCTTGCTTTCAATAGCCCATCTTACTCCTGACGCCCCCGCATTTCAAACCTGTCATTTGAGGCCTCGGTTGTCAACGGGCGTGTTTATGTGGGCGCCAAGGGTGAGTTGGACGTCTATGGTCTGATTTCGCCGCCAGGGCAGAATCGGTAGTGGTGCAGAGTAAAAATGTCGTTATTCCCGACTCTAGACGGTAGGATGGACTTCTTGTCCCAAACTTCGCCTCTTTGGGATCGCCTCCACCTACAACGGGAACCGGCTCCCCGCCTGGAACAGTTGACACTGAAAATAATTGTTCCCCTTCGGGGAACACGGCCCGTCTGCTATCCTTCGCCTCGCGCTTCCCTAATTAATTTGGACAGCAGCGGCATGCGAAGTGCCTCCACTGCCACATAGCAAGCGTGCCGCGAACCTCCAGCCCAGGTCACGCTACGGCTGCGACTGATGGGGAGGCAGCGCGTCAAGGAATTCGTACCTGCCTCGGTGCTCGTCCGGAGCCGAATGCGGGCTCGCACTGAGATGCATAACCTCGTAATTGCCTTGGTTGCTGTAAGCCGGCCAATGAGGCAAACCCGGACCGTTCGGATCCCCGCTCTTGGCGAAGTTAGTCCAGTAGGAAGACATGAGATCAGACAACTTGTCGTCTTCCGGCCGCCAGGGTAGGTTTTTCGAGGCTAGTGCCTCAAAAACGAATTCAATCTCTGCCGAATGGTAGGCACCTCGCGAAGGAGCGGGGCCGTCCTTCATGGCCGCGGGCGGAGCGTCATCGAATTCATACCGGAAGACATGAGAATTTCCAGTTGCCACCTGCAATTCAATCCACTTCCATGTGGACAAGGCAATAAACTGATCTCCGGCGAGATCCTGCGCCGAGCGCTTGGCCTGATCGTCAGTCCTTGCCGGGTAGAGCCTTAGCAATGCGTCAGCCTGCTCTCCGAACAGGGCGTGCGCGCGCGCGACAAAGTTCGGCGCGGTCGGGGCGGTTCCAGCAAAAATGGCTTTGAAGTCTCCCTCATCGGCATTCCAACCCGCCAGGAGTGGGACCTTGCTTTGCCTCCCTCTCACGAACATCGAACGAACCTCCTCGGGCAGGAAATAACCGTCGATGATCGGCCGGAATCGGATCATCCCTGGCTTCATGGCAGCCTCGAGAAGTGCCTGAGCGGGCATGGCCCGGAGTGCCTCGAGGGAATGCAACCCCAGTGAATCCGCAAATTTCTGGTCCGCTTCTTCCGCCACGGCTAGGAGCGGTGCACCGAGGGTGGCGCCAAAGAAAGCGCCGCTCTCGCCGATGGCACGTTGGAATAAACCCTGCGCAAGCGGCGATGCCATCAGCGCACTGACGGAAAAGGAGCCGGCTGACTCACCGAAGATCGTCACGTTGGCAGGATCGCCGCCGAACGTGGCAATGTTTTTTCGGACCCATTCGAGAGCTGCAACCTGATCCAATAGACCGTAGTTGCCGGACGCATGGTGGCCAGACTCCCTGCTAAGATCAGGGTGGGTGAGGAATCCAAACACCCCAAGACGGTAATTGAAACTGACCACCACCACTCCCTTTTTTGCCAGGTTCTCACCGTCCTGCCGCGGTTCGGAAGCGGAACCGGCGGCAAAACCTCCGCCATAGATCCACACCATGACCGGCAGATGGGCTTGCGAAGATGTCGCTGGCGTCCACACGTTCAGGTACAAACAGTCTTCGCTGGGCCCGCTGTCGCGGAAAACCATGTCATTGAAAATGCGGCCTTGCATGCAGCGTGCCCCAAAGTCAGTCGCTTTGCGGACTCCAGCCCAGCTCGGAACGGGTTGGGGAGCTTTCCAGCGCAATGCGCCAACGGGAGGCGCTGCGAAGGGAATACCTCTGAAAATGCGGACCTTCGAATCGGCGCTTACAGCGCCCTCAAGCTGGCCGGCATCGGTAGCGAGGATTTGGGGACCCGCAGCAACAAGGGGCGCTATCATCGCCTTGACATCCCGCACGGGATCGCCCAGCACGGTTTTTACCTTTCCCGCCACGAGCCAGTCGCCCTTTACCAGATCATCAGAGACGCCAATGGTAGGGTCTGGCAATCTCAGGCCCTGCGCCATCGCGAATATCGGTATGAGACACCCCGACAGAAAAATAAGAATCCCTCGCAAATAAGCCTTCATAACACCACCCCCATGAGTACAGGCATGATTACTGACTTGGTTTCTAGCGCGTATCTTACTCGCGACGCCCCCATGCGACAAGTGTTGAAAGAAGTGGCTGATAGAATCAGGAATGAACGCAGGCCGGCATATTGCGCTAAAGAGGAAGCACAAGGCGGAAATTCCACCAGGATGTCCGATTCCTTGTTGAAATTGGACGGCTCTCCAAAGTACGTCAGGTTGCATTGCCCATTAGCTTACCCCTACTGTAGCACTTCCTTTGACGGTACCTTCTCCCTGCGTCTCTTGAGAGTTCCCATGGCTCAATCGACAAGCTTCACTCATACCTCAACGCCACCATGGGATCGACCTTGGTTGCCCGTCGAGCCGGTATGTAGCATGCCGCCAGCGCGACCAGGATCAACACGCCGGCAACCACGGCAAAGCTGAGCGGGTCATGGGCGGTGACCCCGAAGAGCATACTCGCCATCAGGCGGGTCAATCCCAAGGCGGCCACCAGGCCGGTGGCGACACCGACAAGGGCCATCTTAACCCCTTCCCCCAGAACCAGCCGCAGCACATCCCGCCGCTCCGCCCCGAGCGCTATGCGGATGCCGATTTCATGGGTCCGCTGGCCGGCAAGATAGGAATTTACGCCGTAAATTCCGACGCAGGACATGACCAGGGCGAGCGCAGCAAAAATGCCGAGGAGAATCATGGAGAAACGCCGCGCGGCGAGGGAGGCGGAAATGATTCCGTCCATGGTCTCGGCGTTGTATAGCACCATATGGCTGTTGACCTGCCCCAACGCGTGGCGAATCGAGCTGACCTGGGCGAGCGGCGACCCTGCCGTCCGGACCGCAACCCCAATGCCCGTGGCCACCAGCGACATTAACTTGTCGGGAAACTGGGAGAGTTGCAGGTAGCACTGCGCCTGGGAGGGCGAGGTGGAATCGGTGTCGAGGCCCCATTGTTTCACATGCCCAACCACGCCGACGATTTCCGCTGTGATGTTCAGGATGTCGAAGTTGACGCGCTTGCCAATAGGGTCCTGCGTGCCGAAGGCGAGGCGGGCAAACTTATCGTCAATGACGACCACGAGCGGTGAATGCTCGCGATCTTGTGGCGTGAGGAAGCGGCCACGCTTGAGTGGAATCCCCATGACTTGAAGATAGTCCGGCTGGATGAGGTAAAAAACCGTCATCTTCATCCCCGCTTGGCTCGAGGGCTTAGGTTGCCCTTCCAACCAGAAGGGCAGCACGGAGTTGTTCCCTAGGGGAACAGCGCCAGCCGAGAGGGAGGAAGCCTTAATGCCGGGCACGGCATCGAGGCGGCCCTGAATCTGGCGCCACGTGGCGCGAATGGCATCGGGGGAGCTGATCGCGGAGGGAAATGATAAGTCGAAGGTCAACACGTTGTGGGGATCGAATCCCGGATCGACGCTCCAGAGCTTGGAGAGGCTGCGAATCATCAGTCCGGCGCCCGCCAGCAGCACCACCGCAAGTGCCATTTCCACGACCACGAAAACCCTCTGGGCGCGATGCCGGGGGCCACTCAACCCGCGCCCTCCCTCCTTGAGGGTATCCTGAAGATCCCGCTGCGAATTCTTGAGCGCCGGGGCCAAGCCGAACAAGATGCCCGCCAGCACGGAAACGGCGAGCATAAACAACAGCACGCGCCCGTCGAGATGGACTTCCTCGGCTCGGGGCAATGCCTCGGGCAGCACCGCGAGCGCCCCCTTCAGCCCCCAAGAGGCAAGGACCAAACCCAATCCCCCGCCAGACAGAGCGAGCAGTATGCTTTCAGTCAAAAGCTGCCGAATAACGCGGCCGCGGGTCGCGCCCAGCGCCGAGCGGATCGCGAATTCACGCGTTCGACCCGTCGAGCGCGCCAGCAGGAGGTTCGCCACGTTCACGCAGGCGATGAGAAGAACAAAACCCACCGCGGCCAGCAGCACCAGCAGAGTCGGCTGGATGTCGCCTACCACGTCCTGTTTAAGCGGGATCAAGGTGATGCCCGAGCCTTTGTCGGCCTCGGGATACTCCGCAGCCAGATGCCGCCCGAGCACTTCCATGTCGGCCTTCGCTTGCGCGAACGAGACGCCGGGCTTGAGCCTCCCGACCGCGTTCATGCCCATATGGGTTTTGCGGTCGCGAAAATTGGGGTCGTTCCACTGGCCGATGGGAACATACACGTCACTCGGATGGAAGTTACCGCTGGCATAATGGAAGTCGGCCGGGACTACGCCAACGAGGGTGTACGCCGTGCCATTGAGCGTCATCGACTTTCCCAGTACATCCGGGGAAGAACCAAACTTGCGTTTCCACATGCCGCTGCTGATCAGAACTACCGGTGCTGCGCCCACCTGGTCCTCTTCCGGACGAAACGCGCGGCCTATGACCGGCTTCACGCCGAGCAAGGGGAAAAAGCTGGCGGAGATCATTTCCGCCGGTACGCGTTCGGCCTCGCCCATCCCTGTCAGGCTGAAGTCGTCCGCGTAATAACCAGCCAAGGCGGAAAACGAGCGGTTGCCGCGGACCCAGTCCAGGAAATTGGGATAGGAAATGGACATTTCACCGAAGTTGCCGTTGCGCTCGCGAAGCGCGACGAGCCGGCCAGGCTGCCAGTAGGGAAGCGGATTCAGCAGCACCCCGTTCACCACGGAAAGGAGCGCCGTGTTCGCCCCGATGCCGAGCGCCAGCGTCAGCACCGCGACAGCCGCGAAACCGGGGTTTTTCGCCAACATTCGCAGGCCGAAGCGAACGTCTTGCAGCAATGTTTGCATTGAGGAAGACCTCTTGGTACTCAAGGGCAATCTTACCTCCACTTCAACGAGAGGTAGGCCCTTTAAAAGCAAATAAGTGCGCAGCCGGGACATCCTAAGTTTATCAGGCACTGTCCAATTTTGAGGCTCGGGCTGGAGAGCCGTTACTCTCAAACCTCAAAATTCAACAATTTTCCGGACATCCTCGGAATTCCGCGTATTATCTCTGCCGTTATAAGAACGATACACGCACAACGGGGGGCTTCATGTGGGGTGAACAGCAGAAATGTTCTAACCCTTGCACGCGAAGGGATTTTGTCCGAAAGACGGGGGCTGTGGGACTGGCAATGGCAACGCACCAACTCCTGGGGCGAGTGGCTAATGCCGGCCCACAGCCATTCGCGAGCGAGCCGCCTCTACATGCCTCGCTGAAAATTGACCTTGAACGCAGGTTGGGGGAGATCGATCCCAACATCTATGGAAACTTCATTGAGAATATTGGCAGGTGCATCTATGGCGGGATTTACGACGAAGGCTCGCCTCTGGCTGATGCTGATGGGATCCGCAAGGATGTTCTCGCTGGGGCACGCAAGCTCCACGTTACTCAATTGCGTTGGCCGGGTGGAAACTTCAGCTCCGGGTATCACTGGCAGGATGGAATCGGGCCCCGAAACTCACGGCCGGCGCGGTACGACCTGGCTTATTTCGAGCGTGAATCAAACCGGTATGGCACCGATGAATTTATCGCAACTTGCCGGAAACTGGGAACGGAGCCGTACCTTTGCATCAATTCTGGCACAGGGACAATCGATGAAGCCTCCGCATGGGTGGAATATTGCAACCATCCGGGAGGGACCTACTTTTCTGATTTGCGCAACAAAAACGGCCACCCCGAGCCTTACCACGTGAAGTACTGGGGCCTGGGCAATGAGATTTATGGCGAATGGCAGATCGGCCACAAAAATTCCCAGGACTATGCCAAGTTTGCGTTGGAAGTCGCCAAAGTTATGAAGTGGATGGACCCCGCGATCAAGCTGGTGGCTTGCGGCACCGGTAACCCAGGCTGGGATCGACCCGTCCTTGAGTCCCTGGTCGATCACGTCGATTACCTTTCCGCACACCAGTACACGGTTATAGACGAATTGAAGGGCGACTACTATGAAATCCTGGGATCGGTAGCGCAATTGGAGAGAACCCTACACAACTCTGCCCTGGTAGCCGAATCCATTTCCGCCAAGGCGAGAAAGCCCATACCCGTTTGGACTGCCCTCGACGAGTGGGGCATCGTCCGCAATTGGACAGACCTGTCTAAGCGCGATGATGTCCACAAAATGGAATTCATTTTTAACCTCCGGGATGCTTTGTGGGTGGCGTCCGCTTTGAACGCCATTCAACGAAACGGCCGCACCGTCCGGATGGCAAACCTTTCCGAACTTGTTAACTGTCAAGGCCCGATGCTGACTTCCCCGACCGATTTACTGTTTACGACAACCTATTACCCGCTTGAGCTTTATGCGAACCGGTCCGGCAATGTTGCTTTGGACGTGTTGACGTTGTCCCCCCGCTTTGCAACTAAGAACTTCGCGGACCTGGCTTATCTTGATGTCTCGGCAACTTACGATGAAGAGAAGAAGAGAGTCACGCTCGCGGCTGTCAATCGCCGCAAAGAAGGCGACCTGATCGCCAACGTGGAACTTGCGGGAGTGCGTGCCAAGCCCGGAGGACGGGTTTTCCAGATCACCGGCGCCGGCCCTGATGCGATGAACACGTTTTCAGCACCCCATGCGGTGGGGACCCAGGAAATGAATTTCGAGTCCGGTGGCAGCCAATTTGCTTATCAATTCCCGCGGCATTCAGTTTCGTGGTTGGAATTCGAGATTGAGTAGACGGCACGTGATGGCTGGCCTGCGCACGGCTCGCATTGCCGCTAGCCTGCCCCTTTAGCGATCATGCTTCCAAATCTCTGAATCTCCTGATATCACAATGTGACATATATACCGAGGGCAAATGTTGGATCGCATCGATTCTGGCAAAAAGGCAGGAGCACTGTGATCGCGACAAGGTGTCCACTGGGCGACAAAAATTCCGCAAAACTTTTCTTCGCGCGGCCGCATCCAAAGTGAATAGACGGAGGTCTTTTTTTTCAATGACACGATGCGTAACAGATTACCTGGTGCAAGAGCATCAGGGGTTGTCACTTTTGTTGAATGAACTTCAGGAGCAGCTAGGTGTTTTACGCCTGGCGCGAGATCGCCGCAAGACGACGGAACGGCTGACCGGGCTCCGGGGGAAAATTTCCCAAGCCCTCCATACTCATGTCGTGGAGGAAGAACAAATCCTTTACCCCGCACTTCAAAACCATGTGCAAGGCATTGCTTTCACCCTTGACCGGATGCGGCACGAACACGATGCCGGTGAGCAAACCGAGAAGTCCTTTCATCAGAGCCTCGATCGCCTGCTCCAGGGGGGAGGCAACCCCCAAGAGGTCATGCAAAGCGGCCGGAAGTACATCTTCTGGTTGCGTAACCACCTTTTGGATGAAAATGGGCGCCTGTTTCCCATGGTTGAGCGCGGGCTTGATCCGGCGACACAACAGGCCGTGCGCCACGCCATGGAGGAGTTGAGCCAAGAATCTACGGCTCGGGTTGCCGAAGGTCAGACGTACACCGCGCACGCCTAATTTGCGCGGCGAAACGTTGATCGACCCAACGGGCGCTGCGGCCCGGATCGGGTCGTCGTGATGGTTGCAGCCACACACGAGTAGGGGTGTGTGTAAATTCCCCCTTCTCCATTTTGCTTTTTTCCCTCGTACCGAACCTTTCCTATCTCCCTCACCCTCTGCTCGCAGGGGGGCAAGAATGCGCACTCCCGCCCCACCGCAATAAACTTCTTCTGCCGATCTGCCGTTTCTGGCAGAATGAGTGGCTGCGCCATGGGCCAACGATGCTTCCTAATCCGGGTTCTTCGCCACGCCGGGAACAAATGAGGAAGGCCTTGTAAAGGTGGGGTGAAGCCCGCCCTTCCAAGCCCGGGAAATCTGGGCCAAGGCTCGTTGCCTTCTGGCATAACGCGCAAAAGAAAGCCGACGGAGTTGGGAACGGTATTAATTCCAATGTTTGAAAGCGGGCATACCATCATGAAGAAAGACCCTGTCACTCGACGAGATTTCATCAAGCTGGGGACCGGGGCGGCCGCAGCCGGCCTGGCTGCCAAGGTTACCATGCTTGAACCTTTGAATCTTGCCTCCGCGCCGCGACCGATTCCCCCTTCAGACACGATTCGATATGCCATTCTCGGAACCGGCGTCGAGGGCTGCGAGTTGCTCACTTCCTCGCTGCCAATTCCCGGGGTCGAGTGCGTGGCGGCAGCAGATCTTTACGACGGCCGCCACATCGCCGCCAAGGAGGCGTTGGGTGGGAAAGACATTGAAACCACACGGGAATACCGCCGGCTGATCGACCGCAAGGATATTGACGCCATCCTTTGCGCCACGCCCGATCACTGGCACCGCCGCATTGTGGAGGAAGCTTGCGAGGCGGGGAAAGACGTCTACTGCGAAAAACCCATGTCACACACGGTCGAGGATGGTGAGGCCATGGTCGCCGCGGTTCGCAAATATAATCGCATCTGCGAAGTGGGCAGCCAACGCGTCAGCAACATCCTCTACGCGAAGGCGAAGGAAATCTGGGACGCCGGCAAACTGGGGATGGTGGACAGTATCCAGGCCGCGTGGGATCGCAACAACGATGTGGGCGCGTTCGTCAAGCCCGTCCCCCCTGACGCCAGCCCCCAGACCATTGATTGGGACACCTGGCTTGACGGTGCTCCTCACCGGCCTTTTGACCCAGGCCGCTTCTTTAGTTGGCGCCGATTTAAGGACTATGGCGCAGGCTTGGCCGGTGATTTGTTTGTGCATTTGCTTTCAGGGATCCACTTTGTGACCGGCACGAATCAGCCTGCTGAGCGTGCCTATTCCAGCGGCGACATCTATTACTACAAGGATGGCCGCGAATTTCCCGACCTGCTCTGGACGCTATACGACTATCCGAAATTCAAGGTGGTTCTGCGTTGTAATAGCAATAATGCTTCGGAAGGGGAGTTCTTCCGGTTCTACGGCAAGAACGGAACGATGGTCATCTACGCCGATAGGCTGACCTATAAACCTGAGCCTTCCAGCCACCAGATGGATGACTACACCGTTAACGGCTGGCCACGGAAATTGCGTGAGCAATACCAGGCGGATTGGAAGAAAGAACACCCCCTGCCCCAGGTGGGTGCGTTTAAGATCGAGGATGAAACAGAAGTATTTGCTCTGCCCCTTGGTTATAACGACCATACGGATCACCTGGCCAATTTCTTCCACGCCATGCGCTCGCGCCAACACGTCGTGGAAGACGAAGTTTTCGGCAACAACGCCGCAATCGGGTGTCATCTGGCGAATCGCTCCTACTTTGACCGAACGGCTGTTGTGTGGGATGCTGCGGCACAACAGATCAAGAATGCGTAGTTTCGACGCGAGTTACCGAAGGTTTGATTCATACCGCGCACGATGACTTGCGCGGCGAATCGACGGTTGGTCCAACAGGTACCGCGACTTTGATCGGGGCGCGTTGATGCTCGCCGTCGCATACGGGCAGGGGCATTAATTCTTGGGAAGCGCATTAATTCGAGTGTTGGAAAGGGGTTATATCATCATGAAGAAAAGCACTGTTACACGACGAGATTTCATCAAGCTGGGGACGGGGGTGGCCGCAGCCGGCCTGGCTGCCAAGGTTACGATTCTTGAACCTTTACGTTCTGCAGCGGCGCCGCGGCCGGTTCCACCTTCGGACACGGTGCGATTGGGGATTATCGGGACGGGAGTGGAGGGCTGCTCACTGCTCACCTCCACGCTGCCTGTTCCCGGCATTGAGTGCGTTGCGGCGGCGGACCTCTACGACAGCCGGCACATTGCTGCCAAGGAAGCGCTGGGCGGGAAAGACATCGAGACGACACGCGAGTACCGCCGCCTGCTCGATCGCAAGGATATTGACGCCATCCTCTGCGCCACGCCGGACCACTGGCACCGCCGCATCGTGGTGGAAGCTGCCCAGGCCGGCAAGGACGTCTACTGCGAAAAACCCATGTCGCACAGCGTCGAGGACGGCCTGGCTATGATCGAGGCGGTGCAGAAAAATAATCGCATGTGCGAGATCGGCAGCCAGAGGGTCAGCAGCATCCTTTACGCCAAGGCCAAGGAGAGATGGGATTCCGGCAAGCTGGGAATGGTCGACACCATTGAAGCGGTCTGGGACCGCAACACCGACTCGGGCGCGTGGGTTTATCCCATTCCGCCCGACGCTGGAACGCAAACTATCGACTGGGACACCTGGCTTGACGGAACGCCGAAAATTCCATTCGATCCCGTCCGCTTTTTCCGCTGGCGTTGTTACCGGAATTACGGCGCCGGACTGGCAGGCGACCTCTTCGTGCACCTCCTCTCGGGCATCCACTTTGTGACGAGCACCAATCAGCCCGCACAACGCGCCTTTTCCACGGGCGGTATCTATTATTACAAGGATGGCCGCGAATTCCCTGACCTGCTCTGGACGATGTATGACTATCCGAATCGCCAGATAGTTCTGCGCTGCAATCACAACAACAACACCGAAGACGAGTTTTTCGGTTTTTACGGCAAAAATGGAACCATGATCATTCGTGGTTCGACGCTCACTTTCAAACCCCAGGCGTCGTGCCACCAGGCGGAGGATTACTCCATATACGGCTGGCCGAAGAAGCTCCGTGATGAATACCTCGCGAACTGGCGAAAAGACCATCCGGAACCCCAGCCCGGTCAGTTTAAAGTCGATGCCGACTCGGAGGTGTTCACGCCGCCGCCGGGTTACAACGACCAGTCCGATCATCTGGCGAACTTCTTCCACGCTGTCCGCACACGCCAACCGGTGGTTGAAAACGAAGTGTTCGGCAGTTACACGGCGATCGGATGCCACATGTCGAACTACTCTTACTTCAACCGTACGCCCGCGGTGTGGGACGCGGCAACGAAGAAGATTAAGAGTGCATAGCTTTTGCGGGGCACATCCGGCTATTGCTGATGGCAGGCTGTGCCCCGATTCCCCACCTGCGTGGAGCACGCCCTTCACAATCAACGGATGCTCGTCGCAAAAGGACTTGAAGGAGGTTTTGCCCGCATGAAAAGCCACCCAATAAATCGTCGCGAATTCATGGGCGCCAGCGCCGGCGTTGCGGCCCTGAGTGCAGTGTCGAGGAGCACTCTGCTTTCACCTCGTCCGCTCGAGGCTGCGCCGGGCGGCGCGCCGCCCAGTGACCGGGTACGTTTCGCTTCCATCGGCACGGGAGTGGAGGGCTGCACGATCATGCAGGCGGCGCTTCGGTGCCCGGGCACCGAGATCGTTGCAGCCTGCGACCTTTACGACGGCCGGCTGACCGCCGCCAAGGAATACGCGAAGAAGGAGATTTTTACCACCAAAGACTACCGCGCCATTTTGGATCGCAAGGATGTGGATGCCGTGCTGGTCGCGACGCCGGACCACTGGCACGCCAGAATTACACGGGACGCCTGCGCGGCGGGCAAGGATGTCTATTGCGAAAAGCCCATGTCCCACACCGTGGAGGAGGCCTTCGCGATGGTCGAGGCCATGCAGAAGTACAACCGCATCGTGCAGGTGGGCAGCCAGTGTCGCAGTTCAATTGTCTATGCGAAGGCCAAGGAGATTTTCGAAAGCGGCGCGCTGGGGCAAGTGACCGCGGTCGAGGCCTCCCTTGATCGCAATGACGCAAGCGGCGCGTGGATTTATCCCATTCCCCCGGACGCCAGCGAGCAAACGATCGATTGGAACCAGTTTTTGGGGGACGCACCCAAGCGCCCCTTTGATCCAGTTCGTTTCTTCCGCTGGCGCTGCTTCCGGGATTACGGCGAGGGCTTGCCCGGCGACCTCTACGTGCACATGTTGACGGGAATCCACTACATCGCCGGGATCACCGCGCCCCCGCTGCGCGCTGCGAGCATGGGTGGCATCTTCCGCTGGACCGAAAACCGTGAGGCGCCCGACCTGATCTGGACATTGTTTGAATACCCCAACTTCCGCCTCTCAATGCGCTGCAACCTGAATAACGAATCGCCGGGCGTGGCGCGTTACTACGGCACCAAAGGGACGCTGGAAATCAAGAACGAAGTCCTTACCTTTACGCCGCAAAACACCGAACCACGGCCGGAAGGCTATTCGATTCTGGGCTGGCCGGCCAAGCTGAGAATGGAGTACCAGCAACAATGGCACAAGGATTATCCGTCGCCTTTGCCTGGAACGTACGCGCTGATCCAATCCGCGGAAAGCTTTGAGGCTCCACCCCATTACGACTACCAGGACGACCACATGAATAATTTCATGGAGTCGGTGCGCACTCGGCAGCCTTCCGTGGAGGATGCGTTCTACGGGAAAAACACCGCCATCGCCTGCCACATGGCAAATTACTCCTACTTCAACAAATGCCTGGCCGTGTGGAATGAGGGCGCACGCAAGATTGACGCAGCATAATATCCTCCGGGCCGCAGTGGCCTGCATCGTGGGCTCTTCAGGCTGCCGGGATGGGTGAAGCCTACAAAAGTAAAGCCCCTCGGTCGTGCGCTACCGAGGGGCTTGGAGGCTAAAAGAGGAGGAACGTCGTCCCGCACCGGCCCGCGTCGTGAAGCCCTGGGGGCAAGGTCATCTCGACGCGGATCCGATGCTCCAGCGGGACTCAACTAGAATGTAAACCGCAAGCCGGAAGTTGTCCAATCGATTCTCTTTATGGGAGCCATCAAAAGAATCAGTCGGCAATATGTCTATTTTATTTCCAGTGTTCGACATATCACCATGCGATACAATTGGGGATTGAGGCGAGTGGCTCACCCTTCAGTGTTGAGGCGGATCTCCATCTTCCCGGTATCGGGTGTGAAACCGGTTCAGGTTGAGGGTCTCGGCACGCGCCGGCGGCGCCGATTCGAGAATGTTTCATGAGCGAAGAAATGCCAGCCGAAGATTTGCTGGCTCGCGTTGCGCGGCAGGACGTGTCCGCGCTGAGCGAGCTTTACGACCGGTACGCACCTCGTGTCTACGGGCTGATGGCGCACATCTTTTCCTCCCGTGACACCGCGGAGGAAGTTCTCCAGGAAGTCTTCGTACGCCTCTGGAGAGAGAGTCCGAACCTGAGCCAAGAAGGTAGGAGTGTGGTGGCATGGCTGGTGGTCACCGCACGTGAGGCTGCCGTGGATCGGCTTCGCACAATGCGCAAGAATGCGCAAAACGCCGGTGCGCAAGATCACAGCGCTGCCGCTGAAAAAGGATTGGACACCGGCAGGCGAAAATCCAAGGCGGCCGTTCTTGTGCCGTCAGCGGCAAAATCTCCCGAGGGAAGGACCGACGCAATGAAACCCCGTCCTGCTGATGGGGTGAGGTCCCGCGCGATGGGCTCCGTTCCCTTGGCCTGGTTGCCCCAACCGAAGGAAATCACTTTGATTGATGATCGTCTGCTGCTTCTCCATAAGGCGTTCAATCAGTTGCCGAAGCCGCAGCGCCATGCCTTGGAACTTGCCGTCTTCAGGGGGTTCAGGGAATTTGAAATCGCCGCAGAGATGGGCGAACCCTTGGGCAAAGTGCGTTCCTCCTTGCGGGCGGCTGTGACTTTCGTAAAGCATCGGCGCCGGACCGTGTGTGGAACATGGGCTGCCAACATCTAGAGGACCTCTACGAGTTATGGTTGCTGGGCGCGCTCTCGGAGCAGGGCTCCATGGATCTCCGTGAGCACTTGGCGCGGGGGTGTCCGCACTGTCTGGCCCGCGTCCGCGAAGCCACGGAAACCGTCTACCTGTTGGGCCTAGCCCCCAAACCTGCCCGCCCCCATCCGCGCGTGAAATTGAAGTTACTTCAACAGATTTCCCGAAAAACGCCGCCCAGCAGGTGATGATTGGCACCCTCGACAAACAAGCCAGGCCTGCAGCGGGAGCTGGGCTTGGTGCAGGCAACCGCCCTCGCCATTACCGATATGGTGGGCATCGGACCCTACATCACCATTCCTCTTCTGCTCGCCACCATGGGGGGGCCGCAGGCGATGCTGGGCTGGCTGGTGGGAGCGGTGCTGGCCTTCTGCGATGGCTTGGTTTGGGCTGAGCTCGGGGCGGCGCTGCCCAAAGCCGGTGGCAGCTATAACTATCTGCGGGAAGCGTACGGCCCGCATCGCATGGGACGGTGGCTCTCCTTCCTGATGGTCTGGCAGATCATCTTTTCCGCCCCGCTCTCGGTAGCGAGCGGCAGCATCGGCTTTGCTAATTACCTTCACTACTTGACGCCGCAACTTACGGCCTGGGAAATCCGCGGCGTGGCCGCGGCATTTCCGTTGCTGCTCGTGGCGCTGCTTTACCGCCGCATCGGGGCGATCGGCAACTTCTCCGTGGTGCTGGTTACTGGGGTGCTGTTCGGGTGCCTGGGGATTGCCATCTCCGGCGTCCCCCACTTAAGCGCCGCGCGCCTCTTTGATTTCCCCCCGGGAGCTTTTCATCCCAGCATGATTTTCTGGGTGGGACTGGGCCACGCCACGCTTTACGCCCTCTACGATTACTTTGGCTACTACAACGTCTGTTACCTGGCCGAGGAGATCCGCGACCCCGGCCGGGTCATACCCCGCGCCATCCTGTTTTCGATCCTCGCCGTTGCGGTCCTGTATATCCTGATGACAGCCTCGTTCTTGAGCGTCATCCCCTGGCGCGAAGCCATCGAAAGCCGGTACATCGCCTCCGTGTACGTTGAAATCCTGTTTGGGTCCACGGCCGGCAAGTTCATGACGGCCCTGCTACTCTGGATCGCTTTCTCTTCCGTTTTTTCATTGCTTCTGGGTTACTCGCGGATTCCCTACGCCGCCGCCGTCGACGGCAATTTCTTCCCCGTCTTCGCGCGCCTGCACCCCAAGGGCAATTTCCCGCATATTTCCCTCATCACCCTGGGGCTGATCGCTTCCTTGTTCAGTCTCGGTCGCTTGAATGAAGTCATCGGTAGTCTTGTTGCCACTCGCGTACTCATCCAATACCTTCCACAGACCCTGGGGTTCTTCCTCTTGCGCATCCGCTCGCCGGAATTGCCCCGGCCCTTTCGGATGTGGTTCTACCCCGTGCCGGGAATCATCTCGGTATGCGGATGGGCCTACGTGCTCATGACGGCGACTGCGCGGTCTCTGATCTTCGCCTTCGGCATCCTCGCGGTCGGAACCGCGGCGTATATGGCGCGCGCTAGGGCGCGGAAAGAGTGGCCGTTCTTGGAACAGTAGGTGACAGATGACATTCCGGGAAGCAGGTCTGCCCTATTTACTACCTACCCCCGCCGGCAGGCTGGAGCATGGAACAATAAAACGGTCAATGAAGCTGGAGGATTACAAGACCGTTTCATACCGCCCGGAGGATGGATCCTGGGTGGCCGAAATTCCCTCGATCTCAGGCTGCTATGCCCTGATGCCCATTCGCGAGGAAGCCCTCGCCGAACTCAGTTGCGTCTTTGCAATGATTGCTGAGGAGTACCACGAGCGATGGAATCATCCGGACGGCCCGGCGGTTACCATTCCCTTCACGGCGGGCTCGAAATAGGCCCGCCTCTATTTTTCAAAGTACTGCGGCAGCTCGGAGTGACACTCGAAGTGTTCCAAAAGTTTCGTCAAAAGCGTGCCAGTCTAACCAACCCTTGCTCACGACCCTCGCTGATCGCGAGTTCCGGTATGCCGTCTACTGTCTACCTTCTACTCTTCCCCACCCTCCTCAGTCTTGCAAGTTAAGAGAAACATCCCCTCATTGTGAACAATCTGGATGTCCTCACCTTGCGCCTGGGCGGAGAAGCCGGCCCGATCGCCGGCCATGGAATCTTCCATGAGCTTGCGCGTTTCGAAATACCGTTTGGTTCCGGGAGCGTGCCCGCCCCGCAGCATCCAGTTGTTGAATGACCGTGGCCGTCGACGGAGCGCCTGCCGCAGTATTTCCAGCCCCTCTTCGTCAATCAGGCGCAAGAAATCGGTGAGGCGAAGGGTAAGCGTGTGTGAAGGGTCACGAAGCTGCTCAATGCGATTATAGATTTCGTATTTCGAGTCACTCTCCGGCGCGAGGGGATCGATGATCAGCAGCCGACCTTCGGGCTTGGCTACGCGGACCATTTCCCGCAGCACAAGCTGGGGCTTGGGCATATGGTGGAACGAACACTGGCACGACACCAGATCGAACGTGCCTGCGGGAAAAGGAAGTTGCTCGGCGTCGCCTTGTACAAAAGCGGCGTTCAAAATCTGCTTCTCGGCTTGGTAGACGCGGGCCCGCCGCACCATTTCCGGCGTCAAGTCGACTCCCCGAACCCACTGCACGCGCGGCGCGAGTGCCAGAGCAAACGCCCCCGGTCCGCAAGCGATATCGAGCGCCGCGTCGGTGGACTGGGGTTTGGCAAAGTCCACCTTCTCCTTCAGAACGTCCGGCGTATCGCGCATCGCGAACGTCGAGAAGGCTTCCGCGGTTTTGGTAAATTGCTTTTGCACAGCTTCCTTATGTTTTTTTGACATACGCGTATTAGAACTGGAGAATAAAAAATTGTCCAGTGCGGTGCGAATCGAGTCATTGGTTCATCGGGACATCAGGTTGTCCTGCCGGTAGGAAAGCGTGTCGCGGATTTTCTGTGCTTGCGAATTCCTCTCCTTTACGTAGCGCGCGAGTTCAGCCAATTTCAGGGCAAGCGCTCTTCATTCCTAATGCGGCGAAGTACCCACGCATCATAGTTTCGGAGCCCCCGTCATCCAAACACTGTCCCGGATTGACCCTCCGAGTGTTGGGTAAGCACAATGGGACGCATACATATACGGCGATGTATGCGCCAGCCACCGAGTCCCAGCCAGCGAGCTGGCTGGGGCAAAAACGGCAGCGAGCTGCACGCACTCCAAAGCTTCGCTCCGTATGCCGTAAGAGACGCCTATTCCAGAACTTCGCTCCGTATTCCAAAGCTTCGCTCCGATTGCCAGGAAGGAACCTTTCTTTCCCGCGAGCAAAATTCCCCGCCAGCAAGCTGGCTGGTGAAAAAGCGACAGCAAACTGCCGCACGTTCCAAAGCTTCGCAATCACGCACCGGCTCTGAAAGGCGGTAGCTGGCGCTACCGCACTCCCGGGCGGGCTGCGCCCGCAAGATGCGCCACCGGATGCCGCCCCGGGGCTGTCGAATGGCAATGTCCGTTAATCACGCCGGGTGGGCCGGCGTTCGGCGACGATGGTCACTTGCATGTCATGGGCGTGGCGGACAATTCGGTGGATAAGGTTTCGCCCGATAAATCCCTCCCACGGGGAATACTGGGGGCGCACCATGAAAATCTGCGTGATGTTATGAAGCCGGGCGAAATCAAGCAAAGTGGTGGCGATATCCTGACCTTGCAGAACCCGGGTTTCGATGTGAAGGTTTCGCGCGAAATTGAGGTGGCGCTCCACGGCTTCCCGTTTGGCGGGTGGCAACGCATTGAAATCGAATTCGGCATGGACGAATACGGCAAAACAGTCGGCCTGGAGATAATCCGCCACGCGCTTGCCGCGGCGGATAAGCATGGCGGTGGAGGGATGTTCCGTGACGTAGACGAGAATCCGGTCGGTCGGGCTGCCAAAGTCACCGTCCTCCCGTGTTCGCTTCTTCTTCAGCCGCGGACATGACTTCTGCGGTGGATTCGGGCAATGTCACCTGGCGAATTTCCACTTCATGTGCGGTCTGCCGCAAGGCGATTTCACGCAAGGCGACGAGGGTGGATTCCTTGAAGAAATTCTGCAACGCGCGCTGGGCCTTCTCCGGCGGATACACCACGCCGCGCTCCAGCCGATTGATCAGCGCCCGCGGCGTAAGATCCACCATGACGACTTCGTCGGCCTGTTTCATGACCCAGTCAGGAATCGTCTCGCGTACCCGCACGCCGGTCATGTCCTTGACCTGATCATTCAGGCTCTCGAGGTGCTGGATGTTCATGGTGGTCATGACATCAATTCCAGCATCCAGCAACTCCAAGACATTTTCCCAGCGTTTTAAATGGCTGCAGCCCGGAACGTTGGTGTGCGGCAGTTCATCCACCACGCACACCTCGGGATGGCGTTCGAGGATGGCTTGCATATTCATCTCTTCGAAAACCGCTCCCCGGTATTCCATTTTGCAGCGCGGGATCAGCTCCAGCCCCTGGGCTTGCGCGATCGTATCCTTGCGCCCATGGGGTTCGAGATAACCAATCACGACGTCGACGCCGCGCTTCACCAGTTCGTGAGCGTCCGCCAACATCTGGTAGGTTTTTCCGACGCCGGCGGCAAACCCCAAATACACCTTAAGCCTGCCGCGCTTGTGAGAAGGTGGTGTCCATCATAAGCTCTCAGCGTTCAGCTATCAGCACTCAGCGTAAACCTCCATGGCTGAAGGGGTGATCAACGATCTAGATGCGATCACCGCTCGAGCTGAAAGCTGAGAGCTGACGGCTGAAAGCTGCTTTCAATGCGGAAACACGCGCACGTCGATCCCTTCTGCGGCGCGAATGAGCCGATCCAAGGGACCGCCCAGGAAGCGATCCCACCAGTGCACGCGGCTGGGGTGGCCCACAAAGATTTGCGTAATCCGGTGCGTGCGCGCAAAATCCATCAGAGTTTCCACCGGGTCGTACCCGTCGAGGGCCGCGGTCTGCGCTCCTACCTCCCGCGCTTCCTTGAGCTGCTCCTGAAGGGCGGCTTCATCTTTCTCGGAAAGCCGGTCATCGCGGATATACACGGTGAAAAGTTCTCCGTGGAAGCGGTCGGCGTTGCGTCTTCCGCTCGCGATCATGGCATGGGCATTTGCCCCGCGCGTCAGGCAAACAAGGATGCGTTCCTGAGTACCCCAAAGCTGCTCGATACCGTGAGCGAGAAGGTAGTCCTCAAGCTGCCGGTCAACCACCTCGGCGGCAAGAAGCAAGGCGATCTCCCGCAAGGCGGAAAGCCGCCGCGGCGTGTCCGTCAGAGCAGGAGCCGCCGTGGACGGCTGCCCGGCCCGTTCCAAAAGGAGTTCCGGCGGGACATCCACGATGACGATTTCGTTGGCGTTGTAAAGGAATCGCTCGGGGACGGTTTCCGTAACGTGCTTGCCGGTAATCCGTTCCACGGCCTCGCGGCGCTCCTCGATGTGCTGGAGGTTGAGGGAGGTTATGACGATGATTCCGGCCGCCAGGAGTTCTTCCACATCCTGCCAGCGCTGCGGGTTCTTGCTGCCGGGAGGATTGTTGTAAGCGACGCCGTCAACCAGGCAGACTTGCGGGCGCCGGCGCAAAATGGCCTCCACATCCATGGCCTCGCCATTGCCGATTTTCTTGAGGGGAATGACCTCCATCGTCTCCAGCAAATGCCCGAGCTCGGCAGGCAGGTCCGATTGAATGGCCCCAATGACCACGTCCTGGCCGCGAGCCCGGCGGCGGCGGCCCTCATCCAGCATCCGAAAGGATTTGCCCACTCCCGAGGCATAGCCCAGAAAGACCTTTAATCGTTCGTGCTGGAGTTGCTCGTCCTGCGCTTCCAACTGCTTGAGGAGCAGTTCAGGATCAGGCCTTCGGTCAGAATCGGTCGGCATACAGGCGGATAATCTCCCTGTCCGCAGTGTACTATCGGAGCGGCTTGGCGGCAAGATGGACACCCTTGAAGAATATGGGTGCGCTAAGTCAATTTACCAAATTCAATTATGAAATGACAGCTTGAGGATGGGAGGGGCGCGACATAAACGTGAAAAACTTTGGCCTTTCCTGGAGACCGGCGGGAAAATCTTGCAGCGCGGGCCTCTCGCCCGCTGGGGCGGGAGCGTCCCGCTCTCGCCTTGCAACAAAACCCACGGCCGGAAGTGGCAGGAAGTGAAACCAGAATCCGATGACCGCAACGCCCGGGCAGAGCCTTCCCCGGGCACATCGAAGGGATGCCGCTCGTGGCACGGTCATCTTGGCCGTCACTGCACACGGGAGGGACGCCCATGCCACAGCGGGCGAGACCCCCGCCCTACGTCCAAGGGATCTGGGCCCGAGTTTCTGCCCATCGTGGGCCGCTCGTATCACGTTACGGATTCTTTATCGGAAATTTGTGGTTTAAATCAAGGTTCAGGAGGAGCACGTTGACGCGCGGCTCACCAAGAAAGCCTAATTGCCGGCCTTCGGTGTGGGCTGCGATCAGCTGTTGCATCTGATCCAATGTGGCACCGCGGGCTTCGGCGACCCTTGGGGCCTGGGCGAGAGCGGAGGCGGGACTGATGTCGGGATCCAAACCGCTCGCGGATGTGGTGACCAAGTCCGCAGGAATGGGACCTTGATAGCCGGGGTTATCCTGGCGGAATTTTGCGATGTCCCCCTTCACCCGATCGACCAATTTCTGATTGGTGGGGCCGTAATTGGAGGCATTGGAAGCGCTGGCGTCGTAACCATCGTTACCAGCCGCCGACGGTCGAGGGTGGAAGAATTCCCGCTTGCTGAAATTTTGACCGATCAAAGCGGAACCCGCCACCTTCCCGTCAACGACCACCAAGCTGCCGTTGGCGCGGTGGGGGAACAGGAGCTGGCAAAATCCCGTGACGATTCCGGGATAGATCAACCCGGTGAGTATCGTCATCAAGAGGGTGACGCGGAAAGCTGGACCAAGCTGGTAGCGCATGGGATCTCCTTCTACGACCGAACGGCGTTCGGCCTTACGCCAAGTGCAACAAGCCGAGCAAGCGGTCGATCAGCCAGATGCCCGGAAACGGTGCAATAATGCCGCCAATTCCGTAAATCAGCAGGTTTCTCCGCAGCATATGGGCGGCGCTCTCCGGCCGATACTTGACGCCCCGCAGCGCCAAGGGCACCAGCGCGATGATGATCAGCGCGTTGAAGATCACCGCCGCCAAGACAGCGCTTTGGGGAGTGTGCAAGCGCATGATATTCAATGCGTTCAGTGCCGGATAGGTGGCCATGAACATCGCAGGAATGATGGCGAAGTATTTCGCCACGTC
The DNA here is from genome assembly GCA_963825395.1 of uncultured Acidobacteriota bacterium. GTDB lineage: Bacteria > Acidobacteriota > Terriglobia > UBA7540 > UBA7540 > Bog-366. Next base: position 29,641 of record CAWGTQ010000061.1, read on the forward strand.
GTTGGCGATGGAGAAAGTGGTCAGTGCGCCGCGGGTGATCAGGAGTTGCTTCCCGATCGCCACAATCTCAATCAGCTTGGTGGGGTTGCTGTCCAAGTCCACCATGTTTCCAGCTTCCTTGGCGGCCATCGTACCGGTGTTCATGGCCACACCCACATCGGCTTGGGCCAAGGCAGGGGCATCATTGGTGCCGTCACCGGTCATGGCGACGAGCCGGCCCTGCGCTTGTTCCTTCTTAATGTATTCCATCTTATCTTTCGGGGTCGCTTGCGCGAGGAAGTCATCCACGCCGGCTTCGTTGGCAATCGCCGCTGCCGTCAAGGGGTTGTCTCCCGTGATCATGACGGAACGAATTCCCATGGCGCGCAATTGTTGCAGGCGCTCGCGCATTCCCCCCTTGACGATATCTTTCAGGTGAACGATCCCCAGCAGACGATCCCCATCGGCGACGGCGAGTGGCGTGCCTCCCGTGCGGGAAATGCGATCCGACATTTCGGTGAAGTTCGGGGGCACCAGGCCGCCCTTGTCGGTGACGAATTGCACGATGGCATCCGTGGCCCCCTTGCGCAGGCGGCGGCCATCGATGTCGACGCCGCTCATTCGCGTGTAAGCGGAGAAGGGGATGAAGTGGGCCTCGTGCTCAGATACCTCGCGCCCCCGGAGGCTGTACGCCTGTTTGGCGAGCACAACAATGGAGCGGCCTTCGGGAGTTTCATCGGCCAGACTGGCGAGCTGCGCGGCATCCGCGAGATCTGCGCCGCTGACTCCCTCGATCGGGGCGAATTCCACCGCTTGCCGGTTGCCCAAGGTGATCGTACCGGTTTTGTCCAGGAGCAGCGTATTGACATCGCCTGCCGCTTCTACCGCCTTACCGCTCATCGCGAGCACGTTGTGCTGGATCACGCGATCCATGCCGGCGATGCCAATCGCGGACAGCAAGCCACCGATGGTGGTGGGAATCAGGCAGACGAGAAGCGAAACCAGCACCGCCACACTCGGAATCTCCCCCGTGCCAGCCGAGCTCACAGCGTATGCGGAAAAAGGTTGCAGGGTTACGACCGCCAGCAGGAAGATGAGCGTCAACCCGGCGATCAGGATATTTAGCGCGATCTCGTTGGGCGTTTTCTGGCGCTCGGCGCCCTCCACCAGTGCAATCATGCGATCCAGGAAAGTTTCGCCCGGGTTAGAGGTAATCCGAATTTTGACCTGATCCGAAAGGACCTTGGTCCCGCCCGTAACGGCGCTGCGATCTCCACCCGATTCGCGAATCACGGGCGCGCTCTCACCGGTGATGACCGATTCATCCACGGTGGCAATGCCTTCGATCACTTCGCCGTCACCGGGGATGATCTCGCCGGCCTCACAGATCACCACGTCCTGGGCGCGCAGTTTGGAAGCAGGAACGGTCTCCGTCGTACCAGGCGAAACAATCCGCCGCGCCATCGAGTCGGTCTTCGTCTTGCGCAGGGTGTCCGCCTGGGCTTTGCCGCGCGCTTCCGCCATGGCCTCCGCAAAGTTGGCGAAGAGCACTGTGAACCACAGCCAGAGCGCGATCTGCAAAGTAAAACCGATGCCGGAGGCGTGAATGAGGATATCGCGCACCATGAAGACAGTGGTCAGCGCCGCGCCCACTTCAACTACGAACATGACCGGGTTCGCAGCGAGGGTGACAGGGTTCAATTTCAGGAATGAATCACGCGTCGCCCTCTTGACGATAGGCGGGTCGAAGAGCGGGCGCGAGTGCGCCAGCTTTTTCGGAAGAAGCTCGGTTTCGTCAACCACCGGCGGGGCTACGATAGTTCCCATAGATTCAGCTCCAAATCGAGAAAGAGACCATCGAAAAGAGTTTTCCTTGTTGCATCAGGAAGTGCTCGACGATGGGTCCGAGGGACAGGGCCGGGAAGTAAGTCAGTGCCCCGACGATGATCACTGTTCCAATCAACAAGCCGACAAACAGGGCCCCATGCGTGGGCAGGGTTCCACTGGTGACGGGGATTTTCCTCTTGGCCGCCAGGCTCCCCGCCACGGCCAGCATGGGAATGATGAAGAGGAAACGGCCGATCAGCATGGCCAGACCCAGGCTGAGGTTGTACCAGGGGGTGTTGCCGCTCAGGCCCGCAAAGGCGCTGCCGTTGTTTCCATTCGTGCTGGTGTAAGCGTAAAGGATCTCACTGAATCCGTGGGGGCCATTATTGCTAACATTGGCGGTGGAAGCCCCAGGAGGGTTCCAGTAGCCGTTCTGCTTGAATTTGGCCACCGAGCTGATTCCCGTGAAGACGAGGATGTTTGCGGCCATGATGATGAGCGCGAGCATCGCCATCTTCACTTCCTTCTGCTCGATTTTCTTTCCAATATATTCCGGCGTGCGGCCTACCATGAGTCCGGCAATGAAGACCGCCAGGATGGCGAAGAGCAGCATGCCTTTGATGCCCGGCGCCGACGCCGCCAAAAACCACCTCGCCAAGCTGAATGTTGAAAAGCGGGACAAGGCCCCCGAGAGGAGTGTAGCTGTCGTGCATGCTGTTCACGGCCCCGCAGCTTGCGTCGGTAGTGATAACGGCAAACAGCGCGGAGGTGGCGATGCCGAAGCGCACTTCTTTTCCTTCCATGTTTCCACCCGGCTGCATGTGGCCAGCCTTGGCCTCCACGCCAAGCTTTGAGAGTTGCGGGTTACCTGCCTGCTCGGCCGGGTAGCAGACCAGAACGCCGGCCAGGAATAGGACGCCCATGGCCCCAAACAAGGCCCAGCCCTGCCGCTTGTCACCCACCATCGTGCCGAAGGTGTAAGTGAGGCCGGCGGGGATGGCAAAGATCATAAGGAGCTGGATGAGGTTGGTTAGCGGTGTGGGGTTCTCAAAGGGATGGGCGGAATTGGCGTTGAAGAATCCTCCCCCGTTGGTTCCCACCATCTTGATGGCCTCTTGGGAAGCGACGGGGCCCTGCGCGATGGTCTGCGTCGCGCCTTCCACCGTATGGACACTTGTATTTCCCTTAAAATTTTGAATCACGCCCTGCGAGCAAAGGAAGAGAGCCCCCAGCAACGAGAGAGGCAGAAAGATATAAAGCGTTGCTCGCACCAAGTCCACCCAGAAGTTTCCGATGTTATTCGACCTGCTTGCGCGCAAACCCTCGAATCAGGGCAATGGACACGGCCACACCGGCGGCCGCGGAGAGGAAATTCTGCACGGTGAGCGCGGTCATTTGCACGAAATGGCTGAAGGTTGTCTCACCTCCGTAGTTCTGCCAGTTGGTGTTGGTGACGAAACTAACGGCCGTGTTGAAGGCAAGATCGGCGGTCACGGGGGTGGCGCCGGTGGGCGCTTTCGGGGTCCCGAAGTGCAGCAGATTCAAGGGCAGGAAACCCTGGAGCCGCTGGATTACATACGCGAAAATGAAACTCATCAGGCTGAAGGCAATGAGCGACGCCGCATATTGGGTCCAGCGCTGCTCGGAAGTCTCGTGGATGCGGCAGAGGCGGTAGGTCAGCTTCTCAAGCGGACGCAGCACGGGGTGGAGAAATGTCCGCTCGCCCGCGAAAAGCTTGGTCATGAAGACGCCTAAGGGCTTCGTAACCAGCAGAATCAACGCAGAATAAATCAAAACGTTCAGAATGCCATTCGGGGTCATGGTGTCCTCTCAGAACCGTTCCGGCCGCAGTAACGCGTAGACGAGATAAGCGAAAAGGAACAGAGCAGTAACGCCAGCAATGATGTAGTCCATTGAGCGGCCTCCTAAAGCCGGTCACAAGCGCGGGTGAAAATCCAGCAACCAACAAAGAACAACACGCCAACTAGAACGTAAGCAAAGTCCAACACGGCGATGTCACCTCAGTTTTGCGAAAATCACTAGGACTTTCAGCCCCTTCTCGGTGTGCCCCCCTATCGTATCATGGCTCTTTGCGTCATGAGAAAAAACCGGGGAAGGCTGGCCGTAACCATCGTTTGAATAGGCTTGCATGGGAGTCAACATAGCTATAGTGCTTGCAGGACCATAAAGAAGTCATAAAGACTTGCTCAAGATTTCGTTAGGCTTTTCCCGAGAGACAAAAGCGGTAGCCAACCCATGGCTCTGTCAGAAGATACGCGGGGTGGGAAGGATCAGGCTCGATCTTCTTGCGCAGTTGGTTGATGAAGACGCGGAGGTATTCTACCTCTTCCCCATAGTCCGGTCCCCACACCGCCTGTAGAAGCTTGGCATGAGGGATGGCCACATCCGGATTGCTGGAGAAGTATCGGAGGAGGTCAAATTCCTTGGGAGTCAAACGCACTTCCGTCCCGTTCACGGTAACCCGGCGAGCGACGAAATTGATGACCGTTTGGCCGAGGTTCAGCACATCGGGCGTGCCTGAGCTTAACAGAGGCGACCGGCGGAGGGCGGCGCGAATGCGAGCTAAGAGTTCCGGCATGCTGAAGGGTTTGGTCACGTAGTCGTCCGCGCCGGCATCCAGCGCTTCAACTTTCTCTTTTTCCGCATTACGAATGGAAAGAATCACAATGGGAATGTCGCTTTGGGAGCGGATGATGCGGCAGGCTTCCATGCCGCCGATTCCCGGCATATTGATGTCGAGAAGCACCAGGTCGAAACGTTCCTCGCGAACTCTCTCCAGAGCCTCCTCGCTGTTGCGCGCGGTGCTGACCATATAGCCGCGCGCCACCAGTGTGGTGCGCATCACCCGGCGAATCTGCGGTTCATCATCGACCACTAAAATCTTGGCGCTGGTCACAGTAGCGACTCCTTGGGGGCGCGGGGGAGAGAGAATGAGAATCTTGCCCCTTTCCCGCGTTCGCTCTCCACCCAGATCCGGCCGTGGTGGGCGCGGACAATTTCTCTCGCAATGGTGAGGCCCATACCCGTACCCGGTATCCTCTCCCTTTGATCTTTGCCTCGGTAAAACTTTTCGAATACCTTCCGTTGTTCGGGTTCGGAAATCCCCGGCCCGCAGTCCTCAATGCTGACGATAACTTCTGTCTCGGCCGCGCTGGCGCGGAGGGTGAGGGGGCTACCCGGGGGTGTGTACCTCAGAGCATTGCTTAGCAACTGCCAGATCACGATTCCCGTGAACTCCGGGTCGGCGCTTACGCGGGGCAAACTTTCGGGAACCTCCACATTCACTGTGCGGCCTTCCAGGCTTTCTCCAAACTTCTCCAATTGCGCTTGGACAATCTTGCTCAGGCACTGCGGGCTCCGGTGCAACTGGAGTTGGCCCGCCTCGATTCGTGACATTTGGATGGCTTCGCTGAGCATCGAGTTCAGCCGGTCCGTCTCCTCGTCAACGATGCGCAGCAGTTCCTGGTGGGTCGGACTCATGTCGCCATCGGACAACATGGAGGTCACTGCCGCTTTGATCGGCGTGAGGGGTGTTTTGAACTCGTGCGCCAGGGCATCGAGCATCGTGGACTTTAACTCCTCGCTCTGCCGGGCGGCTTCCGCCCGGGTGGCGACGTCCTGAGCGTGCGCCCGTTCCAGGGTGATAGCCGTGAGGTTGCCGATGGCGTGCAAGGCCGTCTCCGACACCTGCGAGCCCTGAATCCCCAAGCTCCCCATCGGCTGGCCTCCCAAGCTGATGGGAATGACGGTGGTTTTCGTCGTGGCATCGTGAAAAACCGTGCCTTGCAATGCCGTGCCCCGCAGTTTGGTGGCGTCCACGGGAATGTCGTGTGGACCCGCCCGGTGGATCCGGTCGCTGGTGCGGTCATAAAACACCAGTCCCGGCAACTCAAACACCAGGGCGATTAAATTAGTAATCTCCTGCGCCAGGGGACCGTGGACTTCAAGAAGCAACAAACTCCGGCTCAATGTGTAAAGCCGCTCCATTTCGTGCTGGCGATGCGTTGATTCCCGCGCTTGCATTTTTACACTTGCGGAAAGATGGCTGACGATCACGGCGGTTACGACAAAGGCAGAAAGAGCGATCCAGTTTTGCGGATCAGCAATCGTGAAGGATCCGATGGGAGGTATAAAGAAGAAATTAAAGCAAAGCATGCTGGCAACCGATGCCACGAGCCCTTCAATCAGTCCCCAACGCGTGGCAATCGCCAGCACCGCCAGCAGAAACGACAGGGAAACCGTCACGTTATTGACGCTCAAGATGCGGTAATAGGTTAACGTGATTCCGCCGACGATCCCCAGTGCGCCGAGAATGCGGAAGGCCTTTACCGGTTGTAACAACAGAATCTTCAAGCGATGACCTCAAGGTTCTTGCTATTGTACTCGCCTGTAGGGTTGTAAGCATGTCCTTTGGAAAAAGCAAGTGCAGCGCGGACCTGTTTTGCAGGTCCGCGGCTTTTTGCTGTCAATAAGCGGCGAACCGCAATGAACACAAAGCGACAACCGGGAAGCTAATTCCTCGAACGCCGTTTGCACTAATGTTTCGGGAGATATCGGGTTGAGTTAATTCGCCTGTTTGCCGTCCAGAATCATTGCTCCCGCACCCTCACGAGCGCCTGCAAGTAGCTCAATACGCGTCCTCCATGCTGCTGTCGATAAGCTTCGGCTTCTTGCGGTGACTTGAATGCTACCAGGGTTGGCAGGCAGCGATCATACTCGCGCATGGAAACGCCGTGGGGTTCACGCGTCATCGGCTGGTCACCATGCGTGCAATACTGCACGTCACCGCCCTCAACATATGTGGCGGATTCTGCCGCGACACTCTCACCAGTATTGACATCGGTGGCCCAGGCCGCGCCCGGCTTTCCCACCGTCTGACTCAACTGGGCATGCATGCCGCAACGCGGGCAGCACGCCGCCACCACGTGGTCGCCAACTTTCAACCGGTAAGCGGTAACGGGATGCACCATGCGGTCGCAAAAGGGGCACATGCCCGCCGCCTCGCGCTTCTGCTCGTACCGATAGGCCCAAAAAGCTTGTGACCCCGATCGCCACCAGCGCGACGAGCGTTACAACGATAGCGCGGGCTTTCATGGTTTCCTCCCGAGGCGTTAAGCGTCCACTATAGTTTAACTCGTCCGTCGTCCGTAGTCAGTGGTCCGTTGCAAAATGCCGGTGCTGCTCTAACCACGGATTACCGACAACGGACAATCTCTGTTACCACCCCTGCAAACACCCGCTCTATTGGGTTTCCGTGTTCCGCAGGTTCTCCTTCAGCTCAAAATTCCATTTCCAAATCGCATAAATGGCGGGGTAAACCAGCAGTTCCAGAATGAAGGAAGTGAAGATGCCGCCGACCATGGGGGCGGCGATGCGCTTCATCACGTCCGCGCCCGTGCCGGTGGACCACATGATGGGGAAGAGGCCCATGAACATGCACCCGACGGTCATCACTTTGGGGCGAACGCGCATGGCCGCGCCGTGCACAATGGCGTCCTGCAAATCTTTGTAGCTCTTCAGCAACCCCGCCTGCTTCCAGCTTTCGTAAGCGAGATCGAGATAGAGCAGCATGAAAACGCCGGTCTCCGCGTCCACGCCCATCAAGGCGATCAAGCCCACCCAGACGGCGATGCTCATGTTGTAACCCAGCCAGTGCAGCAGCCAGATGGCGCCCACCGCGGAAAACGGCACCGCCGCGAAGATGATCAGCGTCTTCACCACCGACTGCGTGTTGAGGTAGAGCAGGATGAAGACCAGGAAAATGGTGATGGGCACCACCAGCTTCAGCCGCTCGCGCATGCGCTGGAGGAATTCGTACTGGCCGCTCCAGCTCAGGCTGTAGCCCGGCGGGCAGATGCGATTCCACCTGGGCGCGCACCAGGCGTTGGGCTTCTTCCACATAGCTCCCCAGGTCGCGCCCGGCCACATCCACGTAAACGTATCCGCTCAGCAAACCGTTCTCGTCGCGGATCATGCTGGGTCCCTCCGTCAGGCGGATGTCGGCAAGCTCGCTGATGGGGATTTGCGCTCCGGAGGGCGTGGCCACCAGCACGCGCTCGAGCGCGCCCAAGTCGCTGCGATAATCGCGCAGGTAGCGGACGTTGACGGAGTAGCGCTCGCGGCCCTCGACGGTGGTGGTGACGTTCTCGCCGCCCACGCCCGACATGATGTAAGCCTCCACGTCGTCCACGGTCAGCCCGTAGCGCGCCAGTTGGTCGCGCCGCAGATTGAAATCCAGGAAATAGCCGCCGCTCACGCGCTCGGCGTAAACGCTGCGGGTGCCCGGCACTTGCGCCAGGGTATGTTCAATCTCCTCGCCAATCTCCTGGATCTTGTTGAGGTCGGCGCCCAGCACCTTTACCCCGACGGGCGTGCGCACGCCGGTGGTGAGCATGTCCACGCGGTTGCGGATGGGCATGGTCCAGGCGTTGGTGGTGCCGGGGATGCGCAGGGCGCGGTCCATTTCGTCCACCAGATCGTCCTGCGAAATGCGGTCGGGCCAGATGTGGCGCAAGATTTTCTGCAACCACTCCGGGGCGCGCGCGGAGTACCACTGCGGCTTCTTCCGCCATTGGTCCTGCGGCTTCAGGAGGACCGTGGTCTCCACCATCGAAAGCGGCGCGGGGTCCGTGGAGGTCTCCGCGCGCCCGGCCTTGCCGAATACGCGCTCGACTTCCGGAAAGGTCTTCAGCATGCGATCCTGGATTTCCAGCAGCCGCTGCGCTTCCGCCAGCGAGATTCCCGGCAGCGTGGTGGGCATGTAGAGCAATGTCCCTTCGTTGAGCGGCGGCATGAATTCCGAACCCAGGCGTTGGAAGACCGGAACCGTCAGCACCACGGTGGCAATGGCCGCACCGATCACCACCCACCGCAGACGCACGGCCATTTCCACAACCGGGCGATATAACTTGATCAGCACGCGGCTGATGGGGTGCTTCTCTTCCGGGTGGATTTTCCCCACCAGAACGGCGTTCACAATGCGGGCCAAAAAGCGCGGACGGAACTTAAACTCCGTGGCATGAGTGAAAAACAGCCGCATGGCGGGGTCAAGCGTGATCGCCAACACGGCGGCGATGGCCATGGAAAAGTTCTTGGTGAAGGCGAGCGGCTTGAACAGCCTTCCTTCCTGCGCTTCCAGGGCGAAGATGGGCATGAACGAGACCGCGATGACCAGCAACGAAAAGAAGCTTGCCGGCGCCACTTCCTTGATCGCCTCGATAACCACTTCGTGGTAGTCGCGTTTGCGCCCTTCCGCTTCCCAGATCTCCAGCTTCTTGTGCGTTTGCTCCACCACCACGATGGCCGCGTCCACCATGGCGCCGATGGCAATGGCGATTCCGCCCAGCGACATGATGTTGGAAGTCACCCCAATCGCTTTCATCGGAACGAAGGCAATCAGAACCGTGATGGGTATGGTCAAAATCGGAATCAAGGCGCTGGGAATGTGCCAGAGGAAGATCAAAATCACCAGGCTGACGATGGCGATTTCTTCGAAAAGCGTGTGCTTCAGCGTGTCAATCGAGCGCAGGATGAGGTCGGAGCGGTCGTAGGTGGAAACAATCTTCACGCCGGGAGGAAGCGAGGGCTGAATTTGATCCAGCTTGGCCTTCACGCGGTCAATCACGCGCAAGGCGTTTTCGCCGGAACGCATGATCACCACTCCGCCCACCGCGTCGCCCTTGCCGTCCAGGTCCGCAACCCCGCGGCGAATGTCGGGCCCCAGCGTGACCTGGCCAATGTCCTTCACCGTGATGGGCACTCCCGATCGCGCATCGCCGCCCACCACGATGCTCCGAAGGTCGTCAAGTGAGCGCGCATAGCCGCGCCCGCGCACCATATATTCGCGGCTGGCGAATTCCACCAGGCGTCCGCCCACGTCGTTATTGCTTGCGCGTACCGCCTCCACCACTTTCATCAAGGGAATTTTGTATGCCGCCAGCTTGTTGGGATCGACTTGAATCTGGTACTGGCGCACCAACCCGCCGATGGGCGCCACTTCCGCCACGCCGGGAACGCTTTCGAGGTAATAGCGCAGGTACCAGTCTTGATACGAACGCAGCGAGTCCAGGCTTTGCTTGCCCGTGGTGTCCACCAGCGCGTATTGAAAGACCCAGCCGATGGAGGTGGCGTCAGGCCCCAGTTCCGTCTGCACGCCGGAGGGAAGGCGCGGCGTGATTTTGGAAAGATACTCCAGCGTCCGCGAGCGCGCCCAGTAGATGTCCGTCCCTTCGTCGAAAATGATGTACACGTAGGAGTAGCCAAAGTCGGAGAAGCCGCGGATGTCCTTGACGTGCGGCGCGCCCAGCAGCGCCGTGATGATGGGATAGGTGACCTGGTCTTCCATGATGTCCGGGCTGCGGTCCCAGCGCGAGTAGATGATGACCTGCGTGTCGGAGAGGTCGGGGATCGCGTCAAGCGGCACGTTCTGGAGCGACCACCACCCGGCGGCCACCGCCACTCCCACCAGCAGGAAAACCACGAATTTGTTTCTTGCCGAGAAATCGATGATCTTGTGAATCATGATGTGCTGCTCCTGTCCGCGCTGTCTTGCAGATCCTTTTTGACCCTCGAACCCCCTCACCCCTGGCCCCTCTCCCCCAAGGGGGCGAGGGGGTGACTTGGAAACACCCCGCTCAGCTCATTGCTTATGAACCATGCCAGGCATGGTCATTTTCTCGGATTGGCGGGGATGCAGCGGTGCCCGCGCCCACCGTCGGCTGCATTCCCTCCACCGACTCGCGGAGGTTGCTTTCCGAGTCGATCAGGAAGTTGGCGCGGGTCACCACCTGCTCACCGGCGCGAAGGCCGCTGAGGATCACAGCGTAATCACCCGAGCGCGCACCCACGGTTACGGTGCGCGGTTCAAAGACACCCTTGCCGCGATCGACGAATACGCGTTGATGCGCGCCCGAATCCAGCACCGCATCGACGGGCACGGTCAGGCGCCGCCCGAGGCCGCGATGCAATTCCACGTTTACGAACATCCCCGGCTTCAGCTTCACGCCCGGGTTGGGAAATTCCATGCGGACGGTTATGGTTCGCGTGTCCGGCTTGACGGTGGGGGAAATGAAGGTGAGCCTTCCGCGCAAGGCAGCGTTTGGTAGCGCCTCCGTGGTGAGGACGGCTGACTGCCCCAGGCTGACCGAGGGCGCATCCGATTCGTAAATCTCTCCCTCGGCCCAGATCGAGCTGAGGTCCACAAGTTGGTAGATATCCATTTCCGGGCTGACGTATTGATTGGGGAACGCCTTGCGATCCACCACATACCCCGTGGCCGGTGAGTAAATCGGTGACGTCGTGGACCGGCTTGCCGGAAGTTCGACCTCGTGAATCTCCGCCTCGGTCAAATCCCAAAGTTCCAGCCGCCGCCGCGCAGCTTCCAACAGAGATGCGCCCGCCGTGGCGATTTCCGGAAAAGAACTTTTGGCCAACGAGTCGCGAGCCCGCAACGCCAGCAGGTATTCCTGTTCCGTAGCCAGCAAGTCAGGGCTGTAAAACGTGAACAGCGGATCACCCTGCTTCACTTGCTGCCACGTGTAATCGACGAAGACCTTTTTGATCCAACCACTGGTTCTCACGTGGACGTGCACCAGGCGCGTCTCGTCCATCGCCACCTGGCCGACGGACCGGATGGTTTGGTCGAGCGCGCGGTATTCAGCCTTGGCCGTCGTGACTCCCATCAATTGCTGGCGCGCGGAACTGATCTCCACACCCCCCGGTGGGAGCGCCGCGGCCGGCGTCTCGGAGGCATAGACCGGAACGAGCTTCATGCCGTCCGGCGCGATCCCGGGTTTGTCCGAGTGATGCGAGGGGTTCATGGCATCCTGGTAATAGAGAATCTTGCGTTCCCCGGGCTTCGGCTGATCCGCCGCTTCAGAGGCATAAACCGGCACCAGCTTCATGCCGCAGTCCGGCGCGATCCCCGGCTTGTCGGAGTGATACCAGGGGTGCATGGGGTCCTGGTAATAGAGAATCTTCCCCTCGCCGGGATTCGCTTGGTCCGCAGCCATGCGCCCTTGGTGCGGGCGCAAGAAATGCGGCGACCGCGGTTAGGCAAGTGAATGGTGAGGGCCGCTGCCCAGCAAAGGGGCGGCAGTGAAGGCTGCCAAACGGCGATCAGCGTGCAAGCGTGTTACATTCATTGGTGAACATCTCCTTGCTGGATCAAATTCAATCCGGTCACTTCTTCCAGGCGCGCCAGCGCCTTTTCATGATTCGAAACCTGGAGGTGGTAATCGAGTTCAGCAGTCGATGACCGCCTGAAAGTTGCTGAGCACGTTTAGAAAATCCACCCCGCCGGTTTCATAGCTGGTGATGGAGGATTCCAGCGTCAACGACGATTGCGGCGCAATTCCCTGCGAATAGAGTTTCAGGAGTTGCTCCGTCGCCTGAACTTCCAGGAAGTCCTGTTGCACCTGGTAGCGAAGCACGGTGAGTTCATTCGCTTGCATCTGGCGGGCGGATTCCAGGTTGGCTGCCGCCTCGGCGATGGCCATGTCCTGCTTGCGGTGGCGAAAGAGCGGCAGAGACGTGGAGAGCGTAATTCCATACATATCCGGCAAGCCATCGCGCTGCATGTAGGTGTAGCCGACGCTGAAATCGGGGCGCACTTCCTTGCGTGCCAGGTCCACGGACAGGCGGTTTTGGTCCACCATCGTCTGGCGCTGCTTGAGCACGGGGTAGTTCGCCTGTGCGGCTTCTTGGAGTTGGTCTTGGGTGTAGACGAACGCGCTGGGCTGGACGGCCGCCGGCGCGCCGACGGGCGAGTCAATGGGAACATTGCGCAGGCTGTTGAGTTGCGCTTCCAGCGTGCGCCGCTGCTGGGTGAGCATCGTCGCGCGCTGGGAGAGCCGCGTGATTTCCAGTTGCGCCCGCAAAACATCCTGCTGCGCCGCTTTGCCGACGGAATAGCGGATCTCCGTGACCTTCTCGAATCCCTCCAGCGCCTCCCGGTCTTTCTGCAAAATCGCGAGGCTCCGGTCGACATAGGCAAGGTCGAAGTAGGCCTGTTTCACTTCTGCCGCCACGCGCCGCGCCACCGCCTCGTAGGCGAGCGTCTCGGCGTCGGCATCGCGCGAGGCGATTTCCGTGCGCAGGCGCGTCTTGCCCGGGTAGGGGATCATCTGCTCCGCCATCACCTGCCGGGCGCTGGAGGGATCGCCCCGCATGACCGTGAACGGCGGCAGCGCGTTGCCTCCATAGCTGAGGGAAACCGTGGGGTCCGCCCAGGCGCCCGCCTGCGGAATCCGCGCGCGTTTGGCTTCCACCGCACGCCGCGCCGCCAGGATTTCCGGGTTGCGCTCCGTTGCTTCCTGAACCAGCTTGGCGAGGCTCAGTGGAGGGGCGGCCTCTGCATCAGCGTGCAGGCGCTGACTGCGAGAAAACCCACACGGGCGCGGCAATGCAAAAGAAGGTCGTCATCAGGAAAGATACATTCCGTTTCATATTCAACTCTCCGCGGTTTCCAGCCACTAGCCACTGGGCATTAGCCCCTAACCCATGACCGGGCCGGCGTAGCTACCGCTTGACGAAGATGTGGAAGATTGCCGGGTTCCCTCGTACGTGCAGGGATCGACACTTCGGGCTTAGCGGTGTGGGGAGAGATTCAGATCAGAAGCAAGCAGGATTGGGAAAGAGGACTTAGCGGAGGAGAAACCGAAGGCAGCACGCGTTGCCGCACCGGGGCGCTGATTGCGACCAAGGGCACGGCCGAGGGAATTGACACTGCCCCGGATTGAGCCGTGTGACTCCGACGGGCGGTCAGAATTCCGTGTCTCGGTGATTGATCCCTGGAAATTCAAAATAGAACTCACGCAGCAATCCGGCAGCGAGGATGAACTTGGCAGCGTTGTCTTGGCGCCCATTGGGCAACACGCGTGCGTTTGACCGTGGCTCGGCACGCAGAGCGCCCTCAGCCCGGAAAGCTGCACCAGGAAGACCGTCAGCAAGAGATAAACACCGCGTCGCACTTCTATAGCCTCACAGGTCATCAATATAGCAAGCACGGTGCCAGAACACAATCCAAAATGTCCGGGGACAAGATGGCCATCCTTCTTCGGGCAGATAACCTCGCTTGGGCGTGCGACATAAAAGTGAAAGCGATAACCCCTCGGACGTAGCGCGGGCGTCCCGCCCGCTGTCGCGGGAGCGTCCCGCTCGCGCGAATTGCGCGGGCAGGATGCCCACGCCCCAGCGGGCGGGACGCCCGCGCTACAGGGTTTTCCGCCCGTTTCCAGGAAAGTCCAAAGTCTTTCACTTTTATGTCGCGCACCCCCCTCGCTTCAAGGTCTTGACATGGAGGAAGCGCGCCGGCCCCGCCGCTGCTCATGCCGTTATCAGAAAAGGCCGCCGAGGTTTACAACAACGACCGCGATCAGGATAAAGGCGACGGCCGCGAACAGCAGCTTTTTCGTTCGGACGCTCGCGCCTTTCCACTCTCCGGCCATAAGTCCGAAGGCATTGGCAAAGAGGATGGTCGAGGCGACGAACAGCATGTAACCAACCGATGTTCCGTCGGCGCCCACCAGCGTGGCTCCGATCCCGTAACTCAGCACGGCGGTTACCCACGATGAGGGCCATGGCGATGGCCAGCACGGCCTCCCGGGTCCAGCCGCTCCGGGCAAACAGATTCGCCGTCCGATTCTTCACCAGCAGGTAGACGCAGTAAGCCAGGTTGGGAATGAACCCTGCCCCCAGTACCAGACTCCACACCGCATAGGTTGAGGCCAGGGGGCCGGCGCCTTGACGCTGGCTGGCGCGGATCACATCGCCGGCAAAAGCGAATCCCAGGTTGTAGCTCGATCCGAAGATCCCGGTGAAAATGCACAAAGCCAGCCCCGTGGCGAAACTACTCTTCGGCGTTGAGGGCCCAGCGTTGGTGTCTGCCTGCTCCTTCTCCCGTCTGCGGCCGGCGATCGCGTAGAAGATCAGACCGACGATGAGAAGTCGGAATGCTGAGAAGCAGCATCAGGCCTCGCGGACGGAAGAGTTCCTCGGGATGAAAGGCCAGCATCGGGACGAGCGATCCCGAGAGACTGGCGAGGCCCGACACCACGGCGAAGCTCAAGGCGACACCGACGATCCGGAAACTGAGCCCAAAGGTCACTTGCGCAAAGCCCCAGAGCAGGCCGAAAACGAAAGGCAGGAACAGCGCCCGCGGCGCAACATGGGCATAAACCTGCATCAGCCCCGGTACCAGTCCCAGGGCAAGAGTCCAGGGTATGAAAAAGATTCCGATAATGGAAAATACCAACCAGAGGTTCTCCCATTTCCAACTCCGGAAGAACTTCATCGGCGTCGCAAATCCGCCGTTCATTGCGCCACTGACAAGAATAACAGCCATGCCAAACCAGAAATGATTGTTCATTTTCACCATTCAGCAACAGAACCGTCGGGATGAAAAACCACCTGTTCGAGTATTTCCTGCTCAAAGGGGTGCTTCCGCGCCTCAGCTTCATTGATCTCGACGCCTAATCCGGGTTCGTCGAGCGGCAGCCAGTAACCCTTTTCAGCCTTCAGCCGTGTCTGGACGACGTCGAAGCGCCAGGGGACGTCGCCGACCATATCCTCCTGGATCAGGAAATTCGGCGTGGCCAGATCGAAGTGCAGCGCGACGACGTTGGCAACCGGGCCATTGGGGTTGTGCGGAGCAATCCCCATCAAATAGGTTTCTCCCATCGCGGCAATTTTGCGGGCTTCGAGCAGGCCGCCGCAATGGCAAAGGTCCGGTTGCAAGACATGGCAGGCTTGCAGTTCGCAGACGCGGCGGAACTCCCACCGCGTGACCAAGCGCTCGCCCGTGGCAATGGGAACACGCACGCTGCGCCGGACTTCCAGCAGGGCATCGGTCTGCTCCGGCGGGACGGGCTCTTCGCAAAAAAAGGGGTGAAACTCCTCCACCGCGCGGATGTATTCGATGGCCTGCCCCGTGGTGGTGCGGCCATGGAAGTCGATCATAATGTCCATGCCATCGCCGACGGCTTCGCGCAACTTGCCCATCAGATGGGCAAAATGTCGTACTGCCGGCAGCCCCATCAGTGGCGCTGAGTAGGGGACTATCACGACCTTTACCGCGCTATAGCCCTTTATCCACAATTCGTGCGCGCGTTCAATCAGGGGCTCCACGGTAGAGGTTTCGTACACCGCCTTCATTTGACCCATGCCGAGGTGCGTGTACATTCTCACCTTGTCGCGGACGCGGCCGCCCAGCAACTTGTAGACGGGAACCCCCAGCGATTTTCCGGTGATGTCCCAGCACGCTTGTTCGATCGCGGAGATGGCCGTGGTGCCGATCACTCCCAGCCGCCAGAAGGAGTGGCGATACATGATCTGCCACAAGAACTCAATGCGCGTCGGGTCTCTGCCCAGCACGAGGGGCTTGAAGTCCTCCACGCAGCCGGCGACGGCGCGCGTTTTCCATTCCAGCGTTCCTTCGCCCCAACCGTAAAGGCCCGGAACATCGGTCTCAACCTTAACGAATACCCAATTGCGCATCTGCGCGTTGACGACGAGGGTTTTGATGTCAGTGATCTTCATCGATGTCCACGCTCCCTATTCAGCCAGCAGCGGAATATCAAAGATAGTTCGGTTTCTAACGGGTTGGCGAATGTATGCAGGGGAGCTTGCACCCGCTCCGGCAACGCTCCGAGCCGGTACGTTCCCATGAATCAGATTCCCGGCGTTACGGTTCTACCCGGGAGTAGAATGGGAGAGAACCTTCGCGGGGAGTTGATCTGC
>CAWGTQ010000062.1:0-42493 GCA_963825395.1 uncultured Acidobacteriota bacterium
GGTCTTTTTCGATCAAGACACTGTTCTCCTGTTCGACTGGCGTCAAGGTCTCACCGGGTCTAATTCGCAAAGCAAATGGCTGAAGTGCTCAACTTGTGTCGAGGTTAAGCGGGTCCATTTCTATTCCTATGAGGAGGAATATGACAGGATTGATGATGGGAAAACGTGCCTATCTATTGTGTCCGGTGCTGCTGGTGGTGAGTTTTCTAGCCATTCCGCTCCGGGCACAGAACTTCAACGCGACGCTGAGTGGCACGGTCGTCGACCCCAGCGGGGCGGGCGTGCCCAACGCTATCTTAGAGCTCAAAGTCGAGAACATGGAGAGTATCGCCAAGGCCACCTCCAACGACCGGGGCGAGTTCACCATGCCCAATTTGACTCCGCGGACTTACAATCTGACCGTCAATGCCCCCGGATTCAAGGAGTATGTCCAAAATGGGATTCAGCTTCTGTTGGATCAGAATGCGCAGCTTACGGTCAAACTGCAGTTGGGAAGTGCGCATGAGAGTATCGAGGTGACGGCCAATGCGTCTCCCCTCGACTTTTCCACCCCGACGCTGCGCGGCAGTGTGACGCCCAATACGGTGGAATCGCTGCCCCTGATGATTTCCGGCCAGCCGCGGGCGGCGGCGGCCTTCGTGCTTCTGTTCTCCGGTGTGGCCACGGGCAGCGACAACTCTGCGGCCAACATGCGGGTGAATGGAGGCCTGCATGGCGGGGGCGGCGCGGCCCTCGACGGCGTGGACCTGCAAGAGGGATTGATGAGCCAGAACGGGCCGGTCACGGCCTTTGATGACTGGCAAATGACCCCCGACATGGTGCAGGAAGTGGGGGTCGAAATCGGGAATTATTCCGTGCAATACGGCGATTCCGAATCCATGGAAATCGTCCAGCAGTCCAAGTCGGGAACGAACACCCTCCACGGCGGCGGGTTTGAGTACGTGCGGAACAACGATCTCAACGCCACGCCTTGGGGCGTATCCAAAAGGCCGGTGGACCAGGAACACGAATTTGGCGGCTATATTGGGGGTCCGGCCAAGGTCCCGGGACTCTGGTCGCATTTCATGAAGACCTATTTTTACGTGAACCTGACGGGATTTCGGGTCAATGGGGGCACCTCCCTGCCGATCCTGACCGTGCCCACGGCGCAAGAAAAGCAAGGGAACTTCAACGACTATGGGACGGGCAGCGGCACCAGCAGCTTCAGCATGATTCCCATTTACGAGCCCGTTACCCCGACGGCCAACCCGGGCTTTATCTCCAGCGCGCCCGCGAGCGCCAGCAACCTTCCGTATGTGCGGCCGCCGTTCATGGGATGCGACGGTAGTTCGCCCAACGTGATTTGCACCACGCTGGGGAACCCGAATTACTTCGCGCCTTCGGCGGAAGCGGCGGCGTGGTTGAGCTACGCACCCAATCCGAACGTTCTCAATGCCGCGGGCAACCCACTTCCCTTTAACAATTACGTTCCTCCCCATGCGGTGCCGAATTTGCTTTTGGCCCACACCAACTATCTGTTCGTGCACATGGACCACAACATTCTGGACAAGGACCACATCGCCTACACGGTTTATTACGAAGGAACGGCAAGACTACCTCCGTCGCAAGGATGCAATCTGCCGGTGCAGATTTGCAACCAGAACTTCGCCGGTCCCGAGTATTCGTTCATTGACCGCTTCAATTGGGATCACACCTTCAGCCCGACGCTGATTAACAACGCGCGTTTTGGTTATCAGAACCGGATGGAGGGGTACCAGTCGCAGAATGCCCAGTATGCCAGCGCTTTCCCCACCATCAAGGGGGTGCCCTCCTTTGCCTACCCGCCGCAGATGGATTTCGGCAATGGCTACGACCAGTTTGGCGATAGCGGCAACGGGTTTTCCTATGATGATCAGACGAGCCGGGGAACCTACATCGCCAATGACACGCTGAATTATGTTAAGGGAGCGCACACGTTCTTGTTTGGGATGGAATATCGCAACGTGCAAATGAATATCAAGGCGCAAGCCAACCTCAGCGGCACTTACACCTTCGACCCCGGGGAAACGGGCTTGGAAGGCTTCACCAGCGGCAACGCCATGGCGAGCTTCTTCCTGGGCCAGGTGGACAACGCTGGCGCGAACTTTTGCAGCGTTTGCGCCGTGTACCCGCGCGCCCAAAATATCGGGCTGTTCGCGTCGGACACGTGGAAGCTAAGCAAGAAGTTGACGGTTAATTATGGATTGCGCTGGGACATGTATACCCCGGCGGCCGACAAGTGGAACCATCTATCCTCTTTCGATCCGGTGATGGCCAATCCCGGTGCGGGGGGTCTCCTAGGGGCTTTGGCTTTTGCTGGGAGCAATGCCGGTGACGCGAGCTTAGGACGGCGGACGCCGGAATTGACTTACCATCATGCCTTTGCGCCCCGCATTGGCCTTGCCTATGCCCTCTCGCCCACGACGGTGGTGCGGGCCGGGTACGGGATCTATTTCGACCAGGCGTTTTATCCCGGATGGGGGGGCGGCCATGGGGATGATGGCTTTGCGCTCACCCAGACTTGGGCAAGCGCGACAGCGGGCTTGGTGCCGGCTTTCGTCATCGATAACGGGTTTCCCGCGCCTCCCACCTTGCCCCCCGTCATCAGCAATACCTTTGACAATGGCCGCACTCCCGGTCTCTACCGGCCTTTTGATGCCAACCGGCTGCCTTACACCCAGCAGTGGAACCTCACCGTGGAGCATCAATTCCCCGGTGATTTCCATGTGAAAGCGACCTATTCGGGGAATCGCGCGATCCATCTGATGAGTGATTTGGACCCGATTAACCACATCAACAATCTCTCTGACCTGACGACCTACGGGTCAGAACTCTATGACACCTTCCAGCCGGGCCAGACCACGTTGGATGGAGTGAGTATTCCCTATTCGAACTGGGTATCGCAAATGACGGGGTGCTCACCCACGGTGGGGCAGGCGCTTTTGCCCTACCCCCAGTTTTGCGGCAATATCGATGCGGAAAACGAAAACCGCGGCTGGTCAAACTACAACGCCCTGCAGCTCAGTGGGGAGAAGCGCATGGGTCATGGCCTTTGGTCCCTCACTTCCTTCACCTGGTCGAAGACCATGGGGACCTCGAATTTCACTCAGCAAAGCGCGGAACAGGGCTACGAGTACAGGGTGATTGCGCCCTCCGAGTTCCGGCGCGTTTATGGGCTGTCATTTGACGATACCCCCTACGTATTTTCCGAGGCCCTCACCTACAACTTACCCTTCGGCCACGGAAAGCGTTTCGGCTCAGGGGCTAACGGCGTGCTCAATGAGATAATCGGGGGTTGGCAGCTTTCCACGGTTTTGCACGCGCAATCGGGAACCCCTCTCCTCTTCCGGTCCTCGACGTTCTGTAATATTCCGGGCCAGTTCGCGATGGGATGTGTACCGGGGATTATTTCCGGGCAAAGTCCCTTCGCCAGTGGCACCTCGTGGGCGAACCCCACCAGCACGACGTCGCCGGTGTTGAACGTGGCGTCCTTTGAATCGGGAAGCCTTTTCAACTTTTATGGTGGCGTTGGGTCGCTGGTCACCAACTACCGGACCCAGGGTTACCACAACGAGGACCTAACTTTGGCGAAGAACTTCAAGATCGGCGAGCGCTTTAACGTGGAGGTGCGCGCCGATTTCGCCAACATCTGGAATTGGCACACGATGAACTGCGGAGGCTCGGGAACTGGGGAAATCGATCCGGGTACATGCTTTGTCTACAACACGGATATCACCAGCGCGTCCTTCGGTCTGTTTAACGGGAACTCCGTCACCACACCGCGGGTCATCCAGTTAGTGGGCCGCATTACCTTCTGAACGCGTAGTAAAATCTCGACGGGGATTCTGCGCCCTCCTTGGCCAGCTCACCGGGACCAAGGAGGGCTTCCCTTTTAAAGGGGGATGACAATATGTGCCTCCCAACCTCCGGGAGGAGTGGGGGGCAAGTACTTGATGATTTAATGACTTTATGTCCGTAGGACAAGACCCCCGTTCCATCTCCCTCTGACCTACCCATTCGCCCCCATGCCCCCTTTATCCACAATCCTTACTGCAGTGACTCTTGCAGGCAAGGCGCGCAAGTGCCAGAATCTCTTACGAGGCGAAAAATCTGGATCCTGGCCTTTAGCAAGGCGCTCGCAAGAATCGTCAGGTCTATTCTTGCGGTGCTGGGGTGGCCGGGCAAGGGTCTGTCAGGCTTACGAAGGGTAAAATGAGTAGTTTCGGTCGTCGTGGGAAAGATGGGCTGCTCACTGTTCTACTAATGGTGAGCTTTGCCAATTGGTTTCCGTGCAGCCCCAGGCAATCTCCCGAGACCCTCCAGAAGATCCAGACACTTATCCAACAAGGAAATACCGCGTCGGCCCAATTGCTCCTTTCGCAACTGTTGAAGCAATTTCCGTCCAACCCAGACCTTTACAATCTCCAAGGTGCTGTGATGGCACAGGAGGGAAATTTTGCGGGATCGGAAGCAAGTTTTAGACAGGCCATTAAACTCGCTCCCGGTTTCCCAGACGCCTACCTTAATCTTGGCCGCCTCTACCAGGAACGCATACCCAAGGATGGTGCCGCCCGTGACAAGGCCATCGATGCGTATGCCCACCTGCTAAGAGTTGATCCTGGCAACCTTGAGGCGAACTATCAAGCAGCCTTCCTGCTGATGCAGAAGGGGCTTTACCAAGACTCGCTGCAGCATCTTTCACGGCTGCCCACCAACGCTCAGGAACGCGCACAGGCTCTATCCGTTCGTTGCGGTGACTATGCTGGCTTGGGTGCGGAGCAGAAGGCGGAGGAAGCTGGCGAGAAAATGATGCAGAGTTCCGAGCTTGCGGAGGTGGACGTCCTCACGATCCTTCCGGTGTTCGCGAAACACAAGAATACGCTGCTAAGCATCAGGTCCCTTGAAGGGCTGGAGAGAAGGCATCTGGCTTCATTCCAATCGCTGTACGACCTGGGATTCCTCTACGAGCAGCAGGGGCGGCACGACGACGCGCGCCAGACTCTGGAGCAAGCAGCGGAGTTGCAGCCGAATTCTGTCTCCCTGCTCCTCGAATTGGCCAAGGTGGCCAACCATCAAAAAGACTACACCGGCGCCTTGGGTTACCTGGCGCACGCACGAGATCTTGACCCGAATAACGCGGCGATCCACTACCTCTGGGGTATGGTTTGTGTTGAAGAGGACCTCGCTGAGGAAGCTTACCAAGCCTTGAAGAAAGCTGTGAGCCTCGACCCGCAGAATCCAGATTACAACTACGCGTTAGGCGGGGTGGCATTAGAACGTACCGACGCGAGTGAGGCGGTTCCGTACTTCCAGAAGTATTGCGAACTTAAACCTCGTGATCCGCGTGGGCGCCTCGCGCTGGGCACGGCCTATTTCAGCAGCAATGATTTCGATAAGGCTGAGAAAATCATTACGCCACTGGTGCGCGATCCGGTTACCACGGCGACGGCACACTACTATTTGGGTAGAATTGCCAATCGGAAAGGAGATTATACGAAGGCAACCCAGGATCTGCAGTTGGCGATCAAAACCGATCCGAGTTACACGGCCGCCTATGCAGAGTTGGGGCTCGTCTATCTGAAGCAGAAAGAATATCCGCAAGCAGAAGATGCTTTCCAGAAAGCCCTGAAGCTCAACCCCGACAACTACACCGCAAATCTGAATCTGCTGATTCTGTACCAGAGAACTCGAGATCCGAAGGAGGTGGAGCAGGCAGAACGCTTTAAGAAGGTGAACGAACAGCGGGAACAACGGGGAAAAGACTCACTGCGCACTATCGAGGTGCGGCCATAGGTTGCTCCTCTATGTAATTCTTCCCCGGTCTATCATCGGGCAGAAACATTTTACGGCGGCCCGCTAACGGATGTAAGGCAAATTTAGGGCAGCCCCTTCACGAGATGAGGGGAGCATTACAGGTCCCGGAAGAAACAGAGGGTTCCTAACTAAAACGGGGATTGATAGGCTGGCGGAGAGGGTGGGATTCGAACCCTTACCGCCTATTGATTATGCGCAACTTATTGATTCTGCGAAATCGCAAAACCGCTCAATACGGCCAAAATGCCACTTTGAGGTACACGGCGGGTACACAGGGTACATTTGGCGGTGTCAGAATGTAGCTAGTGTCCTAAATGTGTGTTGGTCTCGAGTTTTTTCGGGATTATGCCCTTGACAGACCCAAATAATTTGGTAACAAACGTGCACTGACCCTTGTGACGGTCGGCATGATGGCTACAATGGCCGACAGCAAGGAAGGCATGTTCTACCAGCGTGACATCGAAATCGCCAGAGAAAAAATGCTGCAAGCCGAGAAGGCATTAGAGGATTACCTCCGAGGTTCGGTGCGCGATCTTGAGCTTGCAAAGCAGCTAGGAAATGCGGTGAAAGTGTCTAAGGAGGAATTCATCAACAAATTGGCGCCACTATGCCCAAATGACGTGACTACTTCTGATGACTCTTCCCCTTCGACAACTGCTTCCCTTACCGGGTCATTTCGGCGGTCGATTTCATCTTGAGGATGGCGATGTGAGCGTTACTACGCCATAGCATTGCTCATCGTTGTCTCTTTGAAAGCACTAGGTAGGTTTCTGTGGCTTTGGTGAATGCCTGAGTCAGCCTTCTGTGCTCGCTGGATGAAGCAGTGCCCTTAAGCTTTTCGTAGTCCTCAAGCGCCTTTCGGGCTTCCAGCATCCGAACCCTTGCGAATTCTATCTCGTGAGAGGAGGCCATTATCGGCCTACCTTTTCTTCAGTGTTAGAACTGTACGACCTGTGCACTTTTAGCTAGACAGTACATATCCCATATGCCATAGTAACCTAAACCACATAGGCGGAGATACCCATATATGGCACCACGCGAGATCTTAACAGCGAAGCTATGGATGCTCCGCGCCGCGCTACCATTCAGGATAAGCCCGAACGTCCATCCTCAAAAATCAAATGGGCACTTCGGTTTTTGGCCAGAAGTGCCCACCTTCCCCGCTCGTTAGTGCGCCTCTTGAGTCGAGCATGGAATGACTTCAGTCGCCCGTCTGTTCAAAATTGCGCACTTTTTGAAAAATCTTGTCTATAGTTCGCCGTGGTTCTGTAAAGTCTGACGACCAACACACATCTAGGACGCTGCCAGAATTTACCATAAATTCTCGAACATAGCCGGTTGAGTGTATACTTTCGGGGGGAACACCAGCGCCGGTTCATCGAACGACGCTACTAAATTGGTGCTAAAAGTGATGGCCGATGCCATGACTCGCCCTTTCCAATGTTTCGAGCCAGATAAGGCATCAAGGCCAATAGCCGAGCACAATATCGGCCGTAACTTGTTTTCGACTTAAGGCGGAGAACTTGTTGCTGAACGCTAAGATGTAATTGCCCGCCGGTATTCCCTCCACGCCGATTGTTCCGTTAGTTGCCTTAACGGTTCCGTACAGCACTTGTGCCTGGTGCCCATTGATCCAGTTTTCAAACTCAAAGGGGCTGGCAATCACGGCCTGTATGTCATTGCCTGTCCCGCCGAACGCATGGAAGGACCCCTTCACAATTGCGCGAGTCGCGCCTTGAGGCACCGAAAACGGGAATGTAATGTAGCCACTCGGTTGCACTGCATAATTTCCCCGCGCCAGCACCTGAATCACTGGACTTCGAGGTGGCGGCATGGGCGGCGTCGCTTCTGCATTAGGTGGCGGGGTGCCCGATTGAGTCGCCGTTGACTTGAAATCTTGCCTTGCTTGATCGGCGCGAGCGCCCGCCATACGCACATTCTGCGCAACATAAATACCGAGGGCCAAGAGCACGGCAAGCACCGCCACCACCAATAATCCCTTGCTGTTGCTCGCTGGCTTCGACGCCGCTGCCCCTGTAACCGGTGTGTCTGACTGGCTCATTACGCCAACGGGCCGGTTACAGTAGCGGCATAACTTGGCTCCCTCGCGGATCGGCTCGGCGCAGTGTGGACAAGGCTTGTACCCTTCCTCCATGGTTCGCCTCCATCTGGAGATATGGGAGTTGGATACCAAGAGTATCAAGAGTAACATTGTAGTGCAATCCTCATTGCTAGATACAAGGAGGGATGAAAAGAACAGTCCAGGTAAACGTCAAAATGACAGAAGAGGACTTTGCCCTCTTGCGCAAGGCTGCCGAAAAACGGTGGCCGGATGCCGTAATGACAAATTCGGGGATAGTTCTCGCCCTCGCAAGGATTGCGGCGCGAGACACGCTAGGCCGGAAGAAGCCCCAGCGCTGAGGGTAGGGACCGCGCCCCACGGCTACTCGTAAGTCCATGCTCTCTGCTTTAGGGCGTTTCTCGACCAATCGGTCGGGGTTGAAAAAATGGGAGGAGTTACTAAGGGGGTTGGATTTCATTTTTGGTGGTATTGGATTCCATCGCAGATGATGTCGGATTTTGTCGCCGAGTGACTCGCGGACACTCGCATCTCCTCGGCGTCGCCTCGGCTTTCATCGCCGATAGTAAGGACCGCATGAGGTGGGAAACATGCTTTCTAAGGGGGCAGTAAAAGGTCCGAAATTGACTGAGCATTCTTCCTTATCTGCCGCTGATTCAACCTATGCCGACCTCAACCGACTAAAGGCACGTGCTACAGAGCTGCTGCCCCCCGATGCGAAAACCACGCCGTACGAGCTTGTGAGCCTCCTCCAGGAAGCATCTGAAATCCTGCTTGGCTGGGGGCCGACCTATCGAGACATAGGCTTGGCGATCGAGACACTCGATTTCAACTCGGACGCCCTTGCGTCGTACAAGAACCGCTTCAACCCCGAAGGCCCCGCGCATTACAAAAGCCGCACCATCACACAAGACACACAGCCGTCGTACGGCCCCAATCGCTACAACCAGGAACGGCACAGCGCCTATCTTGCTGAGGTGCTGAAAAGATACATTCGGCTTATTGAGGCAGCCCAGCGTCTGAAGCAATCCGAGGGTAATGCCCCGATTCCTGCCAGGAGCACCAGGCCGATCCATGGCGAGAAGAAGGTATCCCGCCTTGGTCGTCCAAGAGATGTGAAAGTCAATCAGGCCCTGACGATACTCAAGCAAGGAATGCGAAAACGCAAGGAAGAATACCCTGATACACGCGAGCGCTGGGAGTGGCTCTTTGATAATGAAGTGTGCCCTCAATGTATATCAAACTGGACTAGTTTAGAGGAAGATAGAAGAAAGAAGCGTAAAAAGAACATGCGAAGCGCTCTTTGGCAAAGAGGTGGAAGCGGTCGACCGCCAGAAAGAAACTCTAGGTGATTTAAAGAAAGAAAATCACTCCCTGCTCATAAGTCTTTGACAATCAAGCCATTATACCTACACTTTCTTTCCAAAAAGAATAATTCATATCCTTTGACAACCCTCCGTTTCAACGCGAGACTGAGCGCGATTTGAATCTGAGATTAGGAGGAACAATCCATGGCAACAAAACGAGGTAGTCTTGAGCAGGAACTGGATGATGCGCAGGAAAGTCTTGACACCATCGGCACCTTGGCTGCCGAAGGCTTAGACCCGGAACTTTCCCGCGAAGAAGTCATTTCGAAACTCAAGGAAATTGCGGACTTGGCCCCGGCGGAGGAGGAAGGCGAGCAGGACTGACGGTACCCGTGGGCTTATGTAGCAAGACCTGGCACAAGCCCACGGGCGCTGTTTCTGACCGCGCCTTAAGGTACCGTTCGCGGCAGTGCGCGCCGCTCGGACCGCGCATTTGCGCGTTCTGCGGATCGACGGCCAACATCGATCTTCACCACATCAACGGCTTCGAAGAAGACACGAAGCCAGTCAACCTCGCGTGGGCATGCCGATCTTGTAATGTGCGCGCCGGCATTGCGATGAAGCGTGCTGGGCTCGGGCGGAAGGTACGGCAGTTCAATCCGCAGAGTCAAGGCGCGAAATCTCTGGGGCAGTGGCTCACCGCTGTCCTGTCCATGAAAGGCGAATCCGATTCTATGGACACAGCCGCAGCCGTGGACATGATCCGAGCCACGCCACCCGAACTCCGCTCGGAATTCGCTCAGCGAATCTGGGAAATTCGGCGACGCCGAGGCACGGACCGAAAGGGATAACAGCCCAAGCGTAATCGCAAGGAAGCACGGCAGCAATCACCGACGGCAAAGACACGACCGACCGGAAAGAAAAACGGCCCCGCTTGGGGGCGAGGCCGTTTTGCCAGAATTGTCAGGGTTAAGCTGACAGCTTCAAATTCAAGCCTAAGCTTACCTGACAATCCCCCCAGAAATCAATCACGGGTTAGCGGTCCGTAGTTGGGCGTGAAAAGAGCGGGCACTGTGCTCTTGACAGGGGCTCACATCCCGCGACCTACACGGGCGCGACTGCGGACCGCGCCCTCCACGCTTGGCAGGGATTAAGAGAACCCTGTCCGGGAGTCTGAGGGCAGAGCCCTCAGTGGCTCGCGTCTTTTTTGCGAGCCCCATTTATTTATCCATGACGAATAACTGTCTCGCCGTTGCAGAGTCCGAACTCCCCCAAGACCATCCCGAGACCGAGGCGGCAGACGTGCAACAGAGCCTTGCGGAGCATTTTGAGGAAGCGCGCGCACGTTGCAAGGATGAGGCCGGGTGTTTAGACAACTTGCTGTGGGAAGAACTTGACGAGCGGGAAAAGGCGGCAAGGCTGCTTGCAGCAATGGGCTTCGCGTCGAAGGCCACGCGCTATCGGGACTGCCATGTTACAGCCGTTCCAGTGGATTGTCCCGCTTGCCGCGAGCGGTACTTTTCGCGCTATCGGTGCACACTGCGATATTGCGAACACTGCGGGCGGATGCATTTCTCACGGATCATGGAGAAGTACCGCGAGCCGATTTCGCGCCTGATTGCCGCGCAGCCGTCACAGCGCGGCTACACACTTGCAATGCTGACCTTTACGCTACGGGCTTACGACCGGATGCCCGACCGAAGCGAACCGCGCCGATTAAACAAGCTTGTCAGAAAATGGTTCAAGCGAGTCAGGCCTGAAGATGCGGTGTGGGGCGGCATCTTCGCCGTTGAAACCGGTCATGAACTGGCAGTCAAGCATCCTGGCCGCAAGGCGGGCGGGTGGAATCTTCACGTCCACGTTCTCTATTACGGGCCTTACCTCGATTGGGCCGCCGGGCTCGAGTTATGGAAAGCTCTGACCGCAGGGAACGGGCAGGGTTTCTACATTAAGCAATGCTCCGGCTGGTGCAGAAACCCGGAGAGGGCTGTCCGTCGCGCTTTGGTGCACCACTTCGGCTACATCATGAAACCTGCCGCTGTATCAGGTGAGAGGATCGCGGCTCTCGAAGTACTGTTTTGGAAGATACGTCGTGTTCATGGGCTCGGCAGGTTTTACCGTCTGCCGAAAGTGCAAAAGGAAGTGGTCAATCCTCGCTGCCCGAAGTGCGGGCAGGATCTCCCGATCAACCTTAGGTCGTGGCATAAGAGCGAACGGTTTCGCGTTGCTGACCTCGAAGCGCAAGGGCGGCGGGACTGGCGGGCGGTAGAGTCGGAGATTCGCCGAGTTCAGGCTTTTGGAGGAAGGGCGCCGTGATTTTCTACTCTGGACAATTTCCTTGCTTGGTCCGATTGCCCGCCGAAGTGTGGCCGCCTGAGTCCACCTGGCGGGCAAGTCATGCGGCGCAGGCCCGGAATTTCTATTTCAACCGGTTGGGAAAGCGCGTCGTGTACCGACTGAGGGGAAGGCGCGGTGAAAAATGCGGTTTTCTTATACGCGTAAGTGTTTGGCGCTAGCTCAGGGCATGGGTGCTTAAAAGGCTCGGAGGCCCTTTCTGTGCGTTTTTGCGAGTCGGATGGGACATTGGATCGGTTTTTTGGCGAAGGCTCTCAGAAAGCGGCCCCGGCTCGCTTTCAGGAGCGTCACTATACCGTGGCCGAAATCGCGAAATTATGGAATCTCAGCCGCGATGTGGTAAGGAAACTTTTCGAGAATGAGCCGGGAGTATTGGTGATCGGGAATAACGGGTCGCGGAGTAAGCGCGGATATCACACGTTGCGAATCCGTGAATCTGTCGCCGAGCGAGTCCACCGGCGCTTGTGCATTCCCGACTTGACAAGGGAACGCCCCCGCGCGTACGCTTCAAAAAGTCGGGACCACCAGTTGCTACCAACAACTGATGGCCCCTGACCATTTCAGCCTGGATGAGAGGCCGAGAATGGCTGCTTTCTATCTATCCGACCTGCCCACTTTTCGCAAGCCCTCAGACAGAGAAAACGAGGCCGATAAATGCTCACCACCTATCGAAGGCACGTCAAGACGTGTGCCCACCGTTCCGAAGGCAGGAAATATCGCCGCTGCCGTTGCCCGATTTGGGCGGACGGATTCTTAGGCAGAGAAGAAATCCGCAAGAGCTTGGACATTCGCGAATGGGAGAAGGCGCAAGGAATCATCCGCGAATGGGAGGCGGAAGGCACCCAGGCCGCAGAGCCGGAGCCCGTCACGATCGCGCAGGCTTGGGAAGAATTTCTCGCCGATGCCAAGGCGCGAAACTTGCGGGAGCCGACCCTCTACAAGTACGACCTGCTTTCCCGGCAGATGACCCGATTCGCTACCGACCAGGGGATTCGTTTCCTCCGGGAACTCGACTTGCCTATGCTGAGGAAGTTTCGCGCCACGTGGCCCAATGAGAACTTGGGCGCTTTGAAGAAGCTCGAATACCTCCGGGCTTTCTTTCGTTTTGCACACGAATGCAAATGGCTTGACGAGAACCCGGCCCGCAAGTTGGAAAGCCCCAAGGTCAAACAAACACCGACAATGCCCTTTACACCCGAACAGATGACCAACATATTGGCCGCCTGTGAGAAGTGCGGGTTGAAGTGTCGCGGTGGCAAGTACCGAGGCCCGGAGAACGCCCGCCGCTTGCGAGCCCTTGTACTGTTACTCCGTCACTCTGGCTTGCGGATTGGTGATGCTGTCACCTTGGAACGCAGCCGCATCAGCGGCGACAAACTGTTTCTCTATACCGCGAAGACAGGTACGCCCGTATATGTTCCACTCCCCGATTTTGTACAGACCGCTCTTGAGGGTGTCCCGAAAATCAGCGAGCAATACTTCTTCTGGTCTGGAGAATCGAAAACGGAGAGCGCAACGGGAGACTGGCAACGGGCGCTCAAGGGCATATTCAAGGAAGCAGGAATTCCCGATGGAC
The DNA here is from genome assembly GCA_963825395.1 of uncultured Acidobacteriota bacterium. Taxonomy (GTDB): domain Bacteria; phylum Acidobacteriota; class Terriglobia; order UBA7540; family UBA7540; genus Bog-366. The sequence goes on from CAWGTQ010000062.1 coordinate 13,151, forward strand.
ACGCCCACCGCTTTCGCGACACTTTCGCGGTCGGGCTTTTGCAAGCTGGCGTGCCAATGGAGCGGGTTTCAGTCTTGCTTGGCCACAGTAGTATCAAGGTGACTGAAAAGCACTATTCGCCGTGGGTGCGTGCCCGCCAGGAGCAGTTAGAGGCGGATGTCCGGCGAACTTGGGAAGGATGGCTTTCTGATACTAGAAACACCTTGGGCGAGCGCGACACCTCTCCGCTTCCTCACTAACCTTCGTTCGACCTTGAGGTTTGTTCTATAGAATGCCCCAGCACAGTCCACGTGTGGACATTGAAAAACTTGATTGGTCGGGCCGTATTGGATAGAGCCTGAGACTAGAAATTTCAAACTATGCCTATTGCCCTTTGGTACCATTGACAGCGAATCGGTGTTTAGCTATCAACATAGAAGGGGAAGTTATCCCCTTTTGTCGGGGTTTCGTATTCTATCCAGTTTGAACTAGATGAGAAAGTAATTCACTTTACTCCCCCGCTTGTTCGCAGCGGCATTGGTGTTTTCAATCCTTAGTCAGGATGGGCTGCCGATGCAAACGAATACCCCCGCAAACCTCCGTCGGTCGGAGCGCCAGCCGGCCACAATTCCAATCAGTCTGGTGCTGAAGGCGGAGACCTTCATGGTGGACAACTCAGCGACCGCCATCGACATTTCTCTGGGCGGCATGCGTGTTCGAACCACGCTCGAACTGGTTCCAGGCGGACGGGTGGGAATCGTCGCCCAGGGGGAGTTCCCTCATGCCATCCCCACTCGTATAGTTTGGGTGCAGGAGGATAAGTCCAGCTATTGGACCTTTGCGGGGCTTGAGTTCTTGCTTACCCTGGAAGCTTAGAGAATTCTCCCGATGCCGTGGCCTTCCGGTATTTGATTGGAAATCCAATACCCTACCAGCACACATTTATGACACCACATTTTTTCTTGACATTATAGTTAATGTGAGTTAAGTAAGACGTAATAGGATGGCCCTTCCCCCTAGTTTCCTACCTTACGGGATACTTGGCAGGCTTTGGGGTGGCCCCAGGAGGCCACCCTCCTAACTAAACACGACGAGGCATACCAAATGCCCGCTTTTATTTCTGAAATTTCAAAATGAGTCACTACCAAGAAAGTGGTAGTGTCTTAATTTGGTTACATGGGTAGTGTAGATGGAACGGAAGTTGCTGGTGCCAAGTAAAACTGATTCTCGCAATTCGTACATTGCACCATGGCGTCTTGTCTTGGTTCTTATACGGAGATTTTTATTCCGGCGATTAGACAGGGAACGGTGGGTGGGAACCCCCCTGGACACTTTACCTCCTCATCTACAATCCAGCCAAGTACACGATCCTTGGCTTGGACGTAATCTGTACCGACTTTCATTGGTGCGAACACTGCGATGCGAGATTGGCAGCTTTTTTCAGCGCATTCGATGGCTATTAGAAACGGAATCGTATCTTCGTGGTGTTCAGATAGAGTTTGTGGATCGACTTGGGTTGACTTGCCAGGAATCCAAGCGTGCCGAAGCTGGTTACAGTGAGGACAGCAATAGTTTATGCGTTCGGTTTCCATGGCTAACTGTGGTAGATGCCCGCATATCTTCTGAAGCGTGGATAATGGGTGCCAAGTGGGCTTACCGCAATGCCCGCAGTGTATCTCCTTCATTAGAACAAGTGGCATCTGCAAACCCTCCCCATTCATGAGGTTTGGGGTTTGTTTACGGGATTATATCTCAGGAATTATAGGAAAGGGGATTTCGACCTATGGCAAACGCTTCCCGTAAGGAGTTGAAGGGTCCACCTCCAGACTTGAGGATGCCGACGAGGGTAGATACTCCCCAGGAGTTTGCGGCCCGGCGGCCTCCGCTTCCCTTTCGTAATATCCTATCACAACGTATCCCACAGGACGAACTATGCTCAAGAGGACTTGCAGCTAAAACGCCATCCGACCGAAGGGTACACCAAGGGTACACGGAAAACAACGCACTGCTAACTATCTGATGGGACAAATGATAGGGTGGCGGAGAGGGTGGGATTCGAACCCACGTGCCCGCTTTTGGCAGGCAAGACGCTTTCGAGGCGCCCCCGTTATGACCGCTTCGGTACCTCTCCGACAAAAACCGAGTTTCGCGACACGGGATGCGGGGCCAGGGAATCGAGGTCTCATCTGCTCTATCCCGTATCCCGTATCCTGTTTCCCGTATTATTCCTCCGCTTACGGAAAAATTCTTGAATAACCAAAGCACAATCGGCAGCCAGGATACCGCTCGCTATTTCAACCTTATGATTTACCTTGCGATGGTTTAGTACCCGGAGCGCTGATCCACTTGCGCCTGTCTTCGGATCGCGGGCGCCGAACACCGTGCGCCGCAGCCGCGCCTGCACGATGGCGCCGGCGCACATCGCGCAAGGTTCAATTGTAACATACAGATCGCAGCCCTCCAGCCGGTAGTTGGCCAACTTTCGCGCGGCGCGCCGCAGCGCCAGAATTTCCGCGTGCGCGGAAGGGTCGTGCAAATGGATAGGACGATTGTGCGCCCGTGCCAGTACCCTTGCTTCCAGGACCAGGACCGCCCCCACGGGGACTTCGCCTTCGCAGGCGCCCCGCTCCGCCTCGCGCAACGCCATGCGCATAAAACGCTCATCAACGGAAAGCAAATGGCCTTTCGCCACACCCTTTCGCATAGGTCCATCGTAACATGCCTGCAAGCTCTCCCCATCTCCTCGTCCGGAGGGTACTCGCTCGCACCGAAGTTTCGTCCGCGAAGATTTTCGCTTGCACCTCTATGCTGAGTGGTGTAGTAATTGCACTCTCATATTAGATAACAGGAGACATGACTACGATGATGAACCGACGAAATTTCTTGCGCAGCAGCGCTTTTGGACTAACGGCACTGGCCGCTACGCAAACACCGGGCGTTTTCGCCAACCCTTACGGCAAGCCCGTCGGGCTCCAGCTCTTTACGCTCCGCGATGAGCTCCAGAAAGATATGCTCGGCACCCTTAAGCAAGTCGCGGCGATAGGCATCAAGGAAGTGGAGATCTACGATCTGTACGGAAAGACGGCGACGGAATTTTCCAAGATCCTGAAAGATGATGGCCTCACCGCTCCCAGCGGGCATTACATGACCAAACATCTGCGCGGGAACTGGGGAAAGGAAATCGAGGATGCCAAAATCATCGGAATGAAATACATGGTGAACGCCATCCTCGACCCCGAGGAACGGAAAACCTTCGATGACTGGAAGCGCTTGGCCGAGCTCTTCAACAAGGCCGGCGAGCAAACGCAAAAGGCCGGTATTCAATACTGCTATCACAATCACAACTTCGAATTCCAAAAATACGGTGACACCACGGCGTATGATTACCTTCTCAAAGCGCTCGATCCGAAACTCGTCAAGTTTGAAATGGATTGCTTCTGGGTGACGCACGCCGGTCAGGATCCGGTGGCCTATTTCAAGAAATACCCGGGCCGCTTCCCGCTGCTCCACATCAAGGACATGAAGGACCATCCCGCCGCCACGGTGGAGAAAGACGATAAGATGGGTATGTTCGCGCCCGTGGGTCACGGCACCATCGATTGGAAGCGCATCTTCGCGGCCGCGCCCACCGCGGGGATGAAGCACTACTTTATCGAGCAGGACTGGTGCGAGCAACCCCCGCTGGAAGCTGTGAAGATGAGTTACACATACCTGCATAGCTTGACGTAAGGGGCGACAACGCAATCTGCCCATATCCCGGAGGCGGCCGCCGGCAAACACGCGGCCGCCTCGCGGTAAGAGCCAGGGACGCGTTCCGGATGAAAGGCGTTAAGATTCAGGCGACGGGCCTCCGGGCGGCAGCGGATCATCTTCCGCGCCCGGACGCAGCCGTGCCGCACTTGCTTGATTTTCTTTCTGGAGAATGCTCCGGTATTGGCTCAGGCCGGCCTCTGCGGCATGGTTCATGCTTTCGATAACCGAGTTCGCCAGGGCAGTGAGTTGGCGGCGTGCTTCCTCTAAGGGTGGGGTGGGTGTTTGCGGGTTTTCCGTGGCAGCTTCGAGACCGCATTGCAGTTCCTGAATTCTGGCTTCGAGCTTTCCCATCTCCTCCCGGGATGCGCTCAGGCTTTCTCTCAGAGCTTTGATCTCCTCCTCCAGAATGCCCACCTCGCGCGCTTTCGCGTGGGCAGCGTGCTCACGCAGGTCGAATTCAAATTCTAATCCCAAGCGGTGAGTAAGCTGCTTCAGCCGATCCTGGAATTCCTGGGCGTGGGCGTCGGCGGATTGCTGCAACTCCTGCAACAGCCGGATGGTGATCTCTTCGCCGGCCAGCGAAGATGCGGGTGCCTCAGCGCTCACGGGGTCGGCCTGCTCAGAAGCAGGCACATCCTCGGGCGCGGGCGGCGCCTCTTCCCGAGGTGCGCTCATCCAGTCGTCAGGGGGGAAGGCAATTCCCCAAACATTCTGCGCTTCGAACAATTGAAGCCCCACGTGATGGAAGTCCCCGGGGTAGTGCTTCCCGCCCAACCAAACAACACTCGCCTTCGCCGTCACGCCCAGGGCAGGATTTTCAATCAAGACCTCTGTGCCCATGGCCAAATGGTGATTCGTCGCAATCTTCCCGCCGTGCTTGTTGACGACCAGCGTGCGCACATTTTCGCCAAAGTTATTTCCATCGGCGTCCACGCCCGAGATAACAACCGGAATGGAAATAGAGAGGCGGGTGCTCCGGCGGTCTCGCTTCAAGTCATCTTCACTCATTTGCACACTACCTGCCGCTACGGGTGGCGTGATTATAATGGAGAGTCGGCCGCGGAACAACGGAAGAGATTTTGGGGTAGTGGGTCGGTTGGAAGTAGAGGCGGCTTTACGCCGCCACTTGGCGAGGTAAACTCGCCGCACCATTTCCAAACTGACCCACTTGACGGCGTTTACGGCCCAAACTCTTGGCCCGAATTTACTTTCGAGAGGTTCCCACCTTGCCACACCGTACGACTACGGTTGTGGTGTCAGCGGTTCCCATCCCGGGCCAGCCGCATTTTCCGAATTCCTCTTCTCCTATCAGGCGTAGCCGCGGTTGATGGGTCTGTGGCTTTACCTTTCCGGTTTCAAATAGATTACTCCGAGGGGCGGCAGGGTCAATTCCACGTGGCAGGGCTGATTCTGCCACGCCAGCGGGACGGCCGGGCAGCCCGTCGCGTTGGTCATGCCGCTTCCGCCGAACTGCGCATCGTCGGTATTCAAAATCTCGCGATAGAAGCACGCCTCCGGCACGCCCACGCGATAGCCGGGTTGCGGCACCGGCGTGAAGTTGCAAACCACCACCAGGTGGTCACCCGGAGTTTGGCCTTTTCGCAGGAAGGCGATGACGGAATGGTCGGCATCGTGGAAATCGATCCATTCGAAACCGGTGTACTCAAAATCGATTTGGTGCAGCGCTGGTTCCGCCCGGCACAGGTGGTTGAGTCGCGCCACCAAGCCTTGAAGCTTGCGGTGGGGTTCGTAGTCGAGCAAATTCCAGTCCAGGCTCTTGGCAGCGTCCCACTCATTCCACTGCCCCAGTTCCGCTCCCATGAAGAGCATTTTCTTTCCCGGATGCGCGTATAGAAAAGCGTAAAGGGCCCGCAGGTTGGCGAACTGCTGCCAGTAATCCCCCGGCATTTTCGCCAGCAGCGAGCGCTTGCCGTGCACCACTTCATCGTGCGAGAGCACCAGCACAAAATTTTCATTGAAGGCATAGAGCAACGAAAACGTCAGATCGGAGTGGTGGTAGCGGCGGAAGATGGGGTCGACGGAAAAATATTGCAGCATGTCGTGCATCCAGCCCATGTTCCATTTCAGGCTGAAACCCAGGCCGCCGACGTAAGGAGGCCGCGAAACCATGGGCCAGGAGGTGGATTCCTCTGCGATGGTCAGCGTGCCGGGATGCTGCTGTGTGGGTGAGCTCGTTGAAGCCCTTGATGAAGGAGATGGCCTCCAGGTTTTCGTTGCCCCCGAAAGCGTTCGGCACCCATTCGCCGGCTTTGCGCGAGTAGTCGAGGTAGAGCATGGAGGCCACCGCGTCGACGCGCAGGCCGTCGATATGATATTTTTCCAGCCAAAACAGCGCGCTCGACCAAAGGAAGCTGCGCACTTCGGTGCGGCCGTAATTGAAGATGCGCGTGTGCCAATCCGGATGCTCGCGCATGCGCGGATCCTCGTGCTCGTAAAGGTGGGTGCCGTCAAAGAACGCCAAGCCGTGCGCGTCGGAAGGAAAATGCGCCGGAACCCAATCCAGGATCACCCCGATCCCGCGCTGGTGCAGGTGATCGACGAAGTACATGAAATCTTCCGGCGTGCCATGACGGCTGGTGGGCGCGAAATATCCCGTGGTCTGGTAGCCCCACGATTCATCCAGCGGATGCTCCATCACCGGCAGCAATTCCACATGCGTAAAACCCTGCTTCTCGACGTATTCCGCCAACTGCTCGGCGAGTTCGCGATAGTTGAGCACGCCGATGGCCTTCTTCCGGCGAGCGCCGCCACGAGCCCAGGTGAACTTCGTAAATCGCCAGCGGCGCGCGGAACCCCTGCCGTGCCTCGCGCTCCGCCATCCACGTCTGATCGTTCCAGGTGTAGCGGTTCACGTCGTAGACGATCGAGGCCGTCTTGGGGCGCACCTCCGAATAGAAACCGTAGGGGTCGCTCTTCAACCCCAGGTAGTTTTTGTATCGGCCTTTGATTTCGAATTTGTAGAGCTCCCCTTCGCGCAAGCCGGGAATGAAGATTTCCCACACGCCGGTGGAGCCGCGCACGCGCAGGGGATGTTGCCGGCCGTCCCATTGATTGAAGTTGCCCACCACGCTCACGCGCTGGGCATTCGGCGCCCACACCGCGAAGGCCACGCCGCGAATTCCGGCGATTTCCATCACATGCGCGCCCAGCTTTTCGTAGGTCTTGTGGTGGGTGCCTTCCGCCAGAAGGTGAAGATCGAAGTCGGAAAGCACGGGAGGGAAGCGGTAAGGATCCTCGAACTCGTGCTGCCCCGCATACTCCGCGCGCAAGCGGTAGGGGAACATCGCCTGCTCGCCCGGGAAGACCGCTTCGAAGAATCCGTCCGCATGGATGCGCCGGAGCGGCACGACACCCGTCTCGCCGGGGCCGCGCACCACCCAAGCGTCATGCGCGCGCGGCAGGAAGGCCCGAATCGCTACCGCCGCCTTGCCTTGCACCTCCACCAAGTGCATCCCCAAAATGTGGAAGGGGTCGCCATGCTCGGCGCGCAAAATTTGCGCGATCTCATCCACCGGCGCGGTGGTTTCAGCCAGAAGTTTAAGTTGAGTGGCCATCGTCTCTATTTTACTCCACATAAGCGGAAACGCTACAGCGTCGAAGAAGGGGTGCTGTGCTCATTTCGGATGTAGCGCCCGGCTTCCAGCCGGCATTGAGACATCGGAATCCGGGCGCCACGTTCAAATTACCGCGTCGAAGAAGGAGGCGCGATGGGGTAAGGGGGCCATCGGTTCATCGGGCCATGGGATGATTTAGCGATTTGCGATTCTCGAATTCAGCGAAATGGTTCATCTTCTCACTGGGCGCTGCCGATAATCGACGTGGGGAAGTGTGTCACGCGGGGATTAGATTGCTGTTGCAGTCTGTTCCTTCCTTCTCCCCCTTTGCCTTCTTCTTTTCACACGCCACTTGTCACTCCCATTTTCAGTAACCTCATTTCTCTTCATCAACCTCGCGGCAAGCCGCGGCATTTGTAGCGCTGAACTTCAGTTCAGCACGTGCCAACCTAAAGGTCGGCGCTACACCCGCACGTGCCCACCCGTTCACGGTGCTCAGGGCAGGCTCGGAAGGTCGGCGCCACATCCGCCCGTGCCGACTTATACACGGTGCTCAGGGCACGCCATAAACATATGAGCTCCTGACACATTCGGGGCCGAATCTTTCGCGTGTGTGTGGTCATCTTCAACATCTATCTCCTTTCCTTTCAGCAAGTCATCGAGAAAGCACGATAACTTATTTATTTTCATCAACTCATTGGGAGCACTTTTTTTGCCCCTTTGTTTTCAATAAACCATTGGGAGCAATCTTCATTTTTAACATCTTTATGGGAAGGTTCGGAGTGCGGGGGTTTGCTCCCGCTTTTCCCCTCGCGGACTCGTTAGCGGCAGGGGTGTCGCCGCATCAAGTTGCGGCGAGAGAAAGCGGCGACGAGTCGCCGCTTTCCCAAACCCGAGCCTGTCATTGCCTTTCATAAAACCCTCAACAGAAACGGGGTCTTTCCGGCCGGCTGGCGCACCCTGACCCCAGCACCCATTATACCCCGAAGGCTAGGTTTGTCAATCAAAAAATGAGCCTACATTGCAACACCTACGGTTTTACCGGCGGCGGCTGGCGTTATCCCGCTTCGCGGGAGCCGGGAATTTTCCGCCGGTCGTAATAGCAAACGGCCTCAAGAATTGCCCCGGTGCAGCCGATGGATGAAGATGAAGGAAAACGCCATGGATTACTCAATCGACGCAGTTCGTGAGCCGGATGGACGTTGGGTTGCAACCCTGCCCCATATTCCGGGCCTGGTCGTTTATGAGCAGAGCCAGGAGGAGGCGCTGGACTCGGCGCGGAAGCTGTCCGCCATTTTGCTCGGTGAGGACATGGGGGGGCGGCGGGAGAATCCTCGCTTTCTATCCTGGGCAGATCCCCGAATCCGCGCGGCCGGAATTTCCAATTTAGACCCCAGGCCCGCACTTCTCGCCTCACTTGGCCGGGCTCGCGGGAATTTCAACCGAAAGCGCAATTCCCAGCCAGCAAGCTGGCTGGTGAAAAAGCGGCAGCGAGCTGCACGCACTCCAAAGCTTCGCTCCGTATGCCAATGGAGAAGCGTTTTTCTGACTGTGGATACGCGCTACATGCGATTGCCGTTGGGGTACGTGCATGAGAAAGGCCCACGGTCAGAAAAACGCTGACCGTGGCTACCCCCTATGCGATTTCCCAAACGATTATCGCGATGCCGCGCCCTTACTCGATGCCAAGAATGCCTCGCGGCCTGCTTACGCTCGGTGGCTTGGGCGGTTCCGATGTTGTCGGTTGCGCCGCGGGGGGCTTCGGTGCCCGATATGCAGGGACATAAACACACTCTCCCGACTCGTCGTGCTTAGCCACGCATTCGAGGCACACCGCGCTTTGATGGGTTGAGCAGTAGAAAATGGCAGGGCGCTGCTCGCACTTCGGGCACATCGGCATTCCCGGCGCCGAGTAGGTATAAACGCCCGGCCCAGGAGGGACGGCGGAACTGGCAGGCTCAGTGCGCTTGGTCTCCGGCTCTGGTACAGGCGTTTCTGGGATGAATTCCAAAACTCCTTTAGCACTAGGAGTCGAGAATTGATATTTTAGAATCAATTCCCCCGATTGCAGTTTGCTTTCCTTTTTCCAGTTATCACGCTCGATGCTTCCTCCCGAACTTTCCGCCGCATTCCAGAGGCGGTCGATGAGTTCGGCCTCGACATAGTCCAACTTTTCAATGTCGCAAGGCGCAGCGAAAAAGCTGAACCTTTTTACCTCCGCCACAGCGATACCTAGCCATTCATCAAGGGAATCGAAAATGGCCAGTCCCTCTCCCTCGGCCCCACCCGCTGGTGGGTGGTTGTGGGTTTCATTTTCGTCGCTCAGGTAGTATTGCCGACTGAGGAAATCTCTGAGATGTTCGTTCATGCGGCTGCGCAAGTTCGCGGCCTTGCCCACAGCCGCAATCTTTCTTGACCGAAAAGTCTGGACACGTACGTAGACGTGAGGTTCACTGGCGTAAGGATATTGCCTTAACTCACTAAAATGCCCAAATCTATAGGGCCCAACCCACTTAAGCGTGATAGACATCTCACTCCCCCTGTTGTTGCCTTTCAGGATATCCTAAGGAATATCCATGTCTCCCCCACAACGGAAACCGATATCGAAATCCCTATCGCCCGGGTTGCGCCGGTTGCGGAGCGATGCGCGTATGTCCCTGGGACCGCCGGCCCAGGACCCGCCACGCAGAACGCGGAGCTGGCCGCTCGAAGGCCCCGGGGGGTCTTGAGCCGGGCCGTTCTGGTAATAGCTCTGGTCCCACCAGTCATTGACCCACTCCCACACGTTCCCTAACATGTCGAACAACCCGAAATCGTTGGCTCGCTTCTGCCCGACCTCGTGCATGGAGTTGCCGTTTTCATTCAAGCGCTTGGCTAAACCAGCTTGGTCATCTTTCTTCCAAATCGTTTTGCTGTCCAAGCGTTGACGCCCACTATTGTCCACGTACCATGCAATTTGATCCAGGTCGTCATACCGCGCTGCGGGGCTCCCCGCTCGCGCCGCATACTCCCATTCGGCTTCGGTGGGCAACCGCCCGCCTGCCCAACTGCAATAGGTTTGGGCATCATCCCATGTCACCTCGACAATGGGCATGGCCTCGTTAGCCCACCCCGGATTGAGCGGCCTCCCATTAAGGTTCGGCTCAGGTGGCATTTGCTTACCTGTTGCTCCTGCAAAGCGCTTGTAGGCCCCCACCGTAACTGCCGTCTGCCCCAGCCAATAACCTTTCGTGATGATGACCTGGTGCGGCGGCGTTTCAAAGTCATAACACTCATTGTCGCCGGGCGAGCAACCCATCTGAAAGCTGCCCGGCGCGATCCACACATATTTTAGACCGTCCTTGGGGTTGACCCTCACCTCGCCCTTTTTTACCCCAAGGCGCGAAAAATACCAGATTCCCACGACGAGTAAAACCAGGGCAACCACCGCAATGGCGACGGACTTCATCTTGCTGGGTGGCTCCGCAAACACCTGGAACTGCGGAGGCTTGGCCGCCGTGGGCGGGCGGGTTGGTGGCGCTACGGGCTGGCTCACTTGCGGCGGCGCAGCTAGAGGTTCAACAATTCTTTCCGGCGGAGCAGGTGACGGAGCTTGAACGGCAATGTCGGCCTTGACCATGGGCTCCACATCGCGGCCGCAGTGCTTACACACGCGAGCCTTCTTGAGAATCCGCTCGGCACAGTAAGGACATTCGCGTTCCTCGCGGGCCTCGGCGGTAAGGCGAGCGCCGTCGCGGGCACAGAATTCAACGTCGTCGGAGTAGGCTTGCTGGCAAATGGGGCAGTTTTTCATGAGCGCCGGTTAAATTCTCCTGCGGGGCGGATTCTAACAGAAGTCTTGCCGCAAAGGGAAACCGGGGCTTGAGGGGGGTGTGGTTCAGTTTGATGTTGAAGCGGCGAGTTTACCTCGCCATATGGCGGCGTAAAGCCGCCCCTACGTCAACCTGCGCCACTACCCTAGAGGGCAGCATGCAGTCCTTTTGCGCTCTGCCCTTCATTATGAAAAGTTCGACGGGCTGTGTTCAATGTGGGAAAAACATTCTGGATTTAAAAGTAACTCTAAATGGAAGGCAGGGGCGGCGGCGGGTTGAGTTGAGGTGCCTGCCGCCTGCCCCTGTTAGTAGGTGAGCTTAACGTCTGCCGCCGTGGCCGCCGCCTGAACTGTGGCCTCCACCTCCGCCGGAGCTGTGGCCACCGCCGCCACCTCCACTGCTCTTCGGCGCCGAATAGCTATGGCCACCGCCACCCTTGGGAGCGGAGTTACTGCGGTTTCCACCCGAAGGTGCGGAGTAGCCCCGGCTGCCTCCGGAATAGCCACTGGGAGCGCGCTCCCGCATGATGGGCCGATTGAGGTTGAGCGGCGGGCGCGAACTGCCTCCATAGTAGGAACCGCCCGAGCGGCCTGCATAGCCCCCTCCGGAGTAGCTCCGTGACTGGCCATAGTAGCCTTGCCCTCCGCCGCGCTGAGTGGATTGTCCGGATCCAGAACGCCCGCCGCCGTAGGGGCTGGGGCTTGCGAACCGCTGCCAATTGTTCTGGCTCCCCTGGGTGGCCGGGGCGCTTCTCCCCTGAAATCCCGAGCCATTGCCCCCCGCCGGCGCCCGGCCTGAGGTTGAATATCGCTGCCAGTTGTAGGAAGAGCCGCCGGCGGCGCGTTGTCCAGTTTCCGTGCTTCCGCCGGCGCGCCCGGTCATATTGTAACTGCGCCCTGCCGACGTCGATCCGCTCCGGGAGAAGAAGTGCTCACTGTTCGCTGCTCCCGATCGATAGCTCGAGAAGTTCCCAGCCCGGGCGCCCATACTGGCCTGGGTGTGCGCCACGGGCAGACTGCCTCGCATCATGCTTCCGCTGCGCATCATGCTTTCACTCACCGGCATGGAGCGCCCCATGCGCCCGCTCGCAAAATCCTGCGCGGAGACATTCCTAACGGCGCTTCGTATTCGTGCGTCCGTCATCGCGCGTTCCAGGTTCGAGCCGTAGCCCGGCCCTCCCGCGCGGACAAAGCCTGCGCCATGGAATTCGTTAAAGTTCATCGCGCTAAAGCTGTGACCCGCTCCGAACCAGGGGTGGAAAATGTCACGCGGACCCAGCGCCAACCATCCAATCGAGCCAAAACCAAAGCCGAGGCCTACTCCAAAGCCCCCGTGACCGAATCCAAAGAACGAGACGTAAGCCGGCGCCCACATGGCACGCAGACCAAAGGCGCCCACCGCCGGCCACCAACGCCACGCGCCGCCATACATGAACCAACGGCCGTAGTGGTAGGGCGCCCAACCCCAAGGCTCGCGGGAAATCCAAGTCCATCCCCAGTAAGGCTCCCAACCCCAATTACCGGCGCTGTAGGGCGCCCAACCCATATCCACCTGGGGTGTCCAGCACCAACCGTAGTCCGGGACCTCACTCCATTGGCCGTAAGTGTCGAGATCGCTCGATCCTGTATATTGATGGTCCGTGTGTTGCCAGGCTTGCGCGGATTCGATCTGCCGGTCGCGATCGGAGCACCACTTGTCGAAGTCATCGCCGCCCGGAGCTGCGTCAATTTTGTACTCGGGATTGTCCGTGCCGTGAATTTGGATCATTTGGCCCGCCGCCACCTTGGTGCTCCCTTGGTTGGTCAGGACTTCCGCTTGGCCTTTCAGCACGATCAGTTGGGTTTCACTGGGAGAATCCACCTGAATGCGATAAGCCCCCGGCGCCAGAAGATGTACACCCATGTTGGGGGTATCGATCTCGGCGTCTGTCTGTGTATCCTTAAAAGCGCTGAAAACGATCATGCCCGAGGCCAACTGGATCTGAAGCTTGTTCTGCTCCAGGTCTGCCACCTTAGCTTCCGTGTGCTGTTCGAGCCGCATCACGTTGGCGGGGTCAAGCTGGACTTCCGCCCGCGACCGATCCGCCGTCGCCACTGTGTCACCCGGCACCACGGGAGTGTTCACCGTGCCCGTCACCCATTCTCCGGCGTCGCCGTGCATGGTTGAAACGTCCCCATGAATCACGCTGATGCGTCCCACCACCGACGGTTGCTGAGCTTGCGGCTGAGTCTGTGGTTGGGGTTGGGCCTGGGGATCGTCCTGGGCCCGGACGTTGGCGGTGACAAATAGCCCCAAAGCGAGAATTGCTAGTGCGATCAGGAAGAATCGGTTTTTCATGGCCCACCTCAGTCGAACGTCCATTGTCGAGCTCCAATCTTGTGTCCGCTCTGGATAAGGCAAGACCCGTGCCAAACTCAGAAATGGTTAATGTTATTTATCTGCTGGCAAGTCAGTAGGTTGGGGGAGATTCTCTTCCTGCGACGGAAAACCACCTTCCCCGAACCCTGCCCAAATTTGGCCGATTGGTGGCCGTTTTCAGCCAGCAGGGAAGTATTGAGAGAAAAGCGAGTGGGGAGCACGGGAAGAATGCAGGGCAGACCTGTTTGGTAAGTCGGCGGCATTTCCTTGCCATCTCGGGACGAGTTGCGGACCTACAAAACAGGTCCGCGCGACACCCGCTTGGGTTTAACCTCCCGCAAGATAGATTAGGTTTTGCAGCAGGGCACAGTCTTTGCAGCCCTCCCGTGGCTCGGGAGGACTCTTTCGCTCGAAGATTTCCCGGACCTTGGCGAGCAGCAGGGGAATTCTGCCCCGCGCTAAGTCGACCGGCCGGATGTGCGCGCTGAATTCCATCAGGAATCCTGCTTCGGTCAAGTTGGCATCTTTCGCCGCGGTGGCGTTGTCGGTAACCGGCTCCGTGTAGACCAGCGCCAAGCCCGAGACGGGCGCGAACCCCTTCTGCTCACCAATCACCGCGTATGCATTTAGCTGAACCTCATACATCGGAAACAGTTCATCCTGGTGCGCGGTGAACTTGGCGGTCTTGTAGTCGACAATCAGGTGCGAGTCGTCCTGCATCACCAGGATACCATCCGGGGTTCCGCGCAGGATGACGTTGCTTTGCCGGTCGAGGATGCTGAACTTGGTGTAGTGCGGAGGATTGGCGTAGCTCTTGATGTTGCCGAGTTGACTCAACCACGGTGGCGCGCTTTTGTGGCGATCGAACCATCCTTGAACCAACCGCTTGCCATAGGCATCGATCGAGCTGAAGATGCCGGGGAAAATCTGGTAGGGGATTCCCTTCGCGTGCATCTGAATCCAGAAGCAGCGCGGGCAGAAACCGGGCATGGCCACGCCACCCAAGTTCTTGGCAGAGATCGTGATGGGTTCGGACATAGCTCTTTCCTGCATCGAGAAGTGACCGGCGAAGGCATTCTACGCCACCTCGGCCCAGACGCAAAATTGGCTCATCGAATCATCTGTTGGTCAAAGGGTTGGTTTCAGATGGCACGATCCTTCCGCGATTGTCATTTCATGGGCTTTAGAGGAGAATGCGGGTTGCGCTTACTGCCAGCGATGCGTGCTGGCTACCATTCCAAGACGCAGTGACCCTGAGGCTTTTATGCCCGGTTTTGATCTCAAGTACTATCTCGATAGTTTTCCCGACGTGTGCAAGCGGAAATTTGGACGTACCTATTCCTTCCATGCGCTGGAGAAAAAGTTTGAGCCGCTCTGCACCGGCAATCGGTGGCTGTCGGCGAAGGACGTCCTGAACATATTCGATCCCACCGCCACGCCCTTCGGGCGTTACTGGCCCAAGCCCAACGAAAAGGAGCTGGACCAAGTCCTGAAGAAGGCGAGGCTGGTGCTGGGTCCCTCGCCTGCCGACCCGCGCGAACTCGTCCGGCGCGCCCTCGATGTGCTGCACAGCACGGGGATCGTTTCCCTCGTCCTGCGCTTCGCTCATCCCGATCGCTTCGGTGTTTTTTCGATGCCCATCATGAATCTGCTCCAAGTTCATCGGCCGCGCACCATTGACCTGTATCTGGCTTATTGCGACGAGCTGCGCGCCTGGAAGGAGCACTTTCGCCTGGAATCTGTGGCCGATACCGAGACGGCCCTTTGGACCTACCACGAACTTGTTGCGGGTGAAACGCACACGGGCGAAATTTCCACTTCGCACGCGGAATTCGACGCCGACCTTTGGATTCAGCGCCGCCGTGTGGCGCAGGTGCTGCGGCCCTTCCTGCGCAACTACGGGCCGCTGGAACTGGCGCGCATTCTGGTGGAAGAAGAACCCAAATTGGCCGGCAAATTCGCCGGGGAAGAGTACGAGCGCCTGCTTCGAGTCGCCGCGCGCGAACTCTGCGGCGGGATGAACCTGAACGTCCGCGGCGCGATTGAAATCCTTTTTGATCGCCTTGCTGAGGACGGCTACATCTCCCTTGAAGACAAGGCGCAACTCGATAAAGCCTGGAGAGTGCGCAACGCCGCTGTCCACGCCGGTCGGCCTCCTGACCCCGAACAGGTGGATAACATGATCGACACTATTGAGCGCATCTGCCGCCCCTGGGAAAAATCGCAATAGGGGCGTTTGATGTCTCCCCCACCCTTGGCTATCGGCTCCCAGCCGATGTCGTGATATCGGGAGGGAAGGCCAGTGGCCCAACTCGTGGTTCGCAAGGTTCACTAACGCCTGCTGATTACCCTTCCTCAGCGAAGTGCACCTTCGGCTAAGTGAATAGCAACGCCGCTTAGCCGGGAAACTTCTGCGCAAAATCAATGCGTTTTTGGATGGACGGATGGCTGTGGAATATGAACTCAATCCAGGGGTGGGGCTGGCGTTCCGCGAGGTTCAATTCCGCCAGCTTCTCCATGCTGGAGATGAAGGGGGCGCGGGACGGTATGGCCCGCAGCGCGTAAGCATCCGCTTGGCGCTCCATGACGCGGGAGTATGAGTTCACCGCCGGCAGGAGGACCAGGGAGAGAATCGTAGTGACCAGAGCCAGAAGCGGAAGGTTGGCGAAATCCGCGGCACCGCGAAATCCGAAATGCGGCCCCAGCCAGGTGAGAGTGCGTTGAATCAGGTAGAATCCCGCAAACGTCGCGGCCCCTTGAAGCACGATGCTCTGAAAGATATGGCGGTGGACGTGGTGCCCTAGCTCGTGCGCCAATACCGCCTCCACTTCCTCATCCCCAAATTGCTCGAGGAGCGTATCCGACAGGATAATCCGGCGTGTATTGCCGAGTCCCATCAGGGCAGCGTTGGCCTTCTTGCTCTTTTCGCTGAGTTTCCATTCAAACACGCCCTTCACGCGCGTGCCCGCGCGCCGCGAGAGCTCCAGCAAGCGCTCCGTGAGGGAGGGATTGGCAAGAGGCTTAACCTTAAAGAAGATCGGGAAGATGACGACCGGGGCGAGGTTGGCCAGTAGGACGAAAAATCCTATAAAGGCGATGGCGCACAAAATCCACCAGCGTTCGGGCCAAAGGCGCATCACCGCGTAGAGGAATTCCACCGCCAGCACGGCCAGCGTACCCTCCACGGCGAGGCCCTTCACTTGATCCTTTGCCCAACCTGCCAGCGTCAGGTTGGAGAGTCCGTAGCGATGCTCCAACCAAAAGCCGCGCAGGAAATCGAAGGGGAGCCCCGCCACTTGCATGATGGCACCGAAAAGACAGAGGTAAATCAGCAAGGCGAGCCATGGGCGCATGCTGTAGTGCAGCGCCAGCGTTCGTAGCGCAACCGTCCATCCGGTGAAAAGCAGGGTGAGAAGGAGAGCAAAGTCAACGAGGTATCCCACCACACTCAGGATGCGGCCGGTTCGATGGTAGTTTCTTACGCGGTCGGAATCCAGGGCACGTTCAGTGGAATTCGTTCCGGAAGTTTCATTGCTCATGGCAAGCCTGGACCATCGCCCGAAGGTTTTCGAGCGGCACCGAGGGAAGTATCGCGTTGGCCGCCGCGAGAATGTAACTATTTCCATAAGGACGGCCGAGTGTGTCGATCGTCCTGCGAACCATATCTTTTACTTCCTGGGGGCTATAGTCTTCCAGCCGCTGGTCGTCGATTCCACCGCTGAAGGCCACCTTTCCCCCAAACTGGCGGGCCACTTCTGCGAGGTTCAGAGGTCCCGGCTGCATCGGGTCCAGGATGTCCACTCCAACTTCAATCAGGTCAGGGATGATGGAGGCAATACTGCCGCAACTGTGAAACATCACATCTTTTCCCCAACCATGAACCTCCGCGAAAATGCGGCGGTAGTATTCCTTGAAAAGCCGTCTCCACATCACGGGGGATATCATCAGCGCGTCCTGGGAACCCCAGTCATCGGTAAGAAACATGGCGGAGATATTCGTCTTGCCCCATTCCTGGATCAACCCAATGACATATTCAGTCAAGGCATCGCATAAGCGGCGGACCTCAAGTTCGTTGGTATGGAAGTCCGCGAGGGTATTTTCCATGCCGCGCAACGCGAAGAGCCGCTCAAAGAGGATGTTATGCACAACGCCCACGCAGTACCTTCTGGACCCGAGTTTGGCCAGCGCCGGTAACGCCGCGGCGATTCGTCCGGATGCATGGGGATTGGGCATTTGATTCGCAAGGTAATCGTCAAGTTGGGACCAATCCTGGATCGGATGGCCGACCGGATTCGCCCCCACTCCATCCACGGAATGTCTCCAGACAATTCCCCATTCATCCGCCCATTCGTTTTCCCGCATCAAGGTCTCAAGGTCGCTGAGGCGGCCGGGGCGATCGGGTGGTTGATATCCCAGGGCGAATTCATAGGACAGCACAAAAACGACGTCGTCAGGAAACTGGCAAAGAAGATCCGCCAAGTCATCGCTATACCGAACGATCACATCCATCGTGAAGCGATTCATCCGGGTAAGACAACGGTCGGCCCCTTCTCTCCGCAGGGCCTTCCTGACCGCATCCTTGTTGGGTGGGCTTGCGAGTTGCGCCTGCTCTACTCGTTCCTTGAAACGAGTCACAATCTTTTCCATCTCGCTTAGAGGTAAGTCGCGGTAGTCGGCAGGTCTTGAATTTGCCATGATCACTTGATTTCCTATTTCCCCCCCGTTTCGGAAGTAATTGTATCGTGAACCGTAGCGCGACCTCAAAGGCGGGGGTCTGCTACGCCGACTTCGAAAACACCGAAATCTCTCAGCGCGGATTTGGATTGGCACCGCTGTTGGTTACGGCCCTCGATACCCGCAGGATATCAATAAACCAGACGGGCGCAACACCCCTCACGGTCTATCCTTGCAAGGGTCGGATCCGCGTCATGCCGTCCGCGCCTCGGCAATTGCGCAAAGGCCGTCCGATTCGATCTCGAGCGGCAGGTTGATCAGGTTGTAGTAGTTCTCCACCGCGTCCAGCCAAGTGATTTCAACGATTTCCCGCTCGTTGAAGTATTTGCGTAGCGCCTCAAACGTGGCGTCGGAAACGCGCTTGTGGCGGGTGGCTTCCTCCACGTAGGCCAGCGCTGCACGCTCGCGATCGGAAAAGAGCGGGCTGGTCCGGTAGTCTGAGAGGGCGTTGAGCTTCTCCATCCCGAGGTGCTGGCGGATTGCCATCGCCCGGCCGATATCCATACAGAAGGCACACCCGTTGATCTGCGCGGCAAGTGTCGCCACCATGAAATGGAGCCCCGGCTCCAGACGGATTCCCTTCATCTGAAATTTCTGGATCTCGTAGGAAAGTCTCAGCGATCCCGGCATGCGTGCGCTCACCACCTTCAGCGGGGTCATCACCTTGCCCAACTGCCGCCGCGTCATCCAGTAGGCGATGCGCATCATGAGGCCCTTGGGCTTCTCGATCGGTTCCAGTCGCATCCTCGCCTCTCCTTTCGTTTGCCGGCATCCACGCTTTCGCCTAGCACTGCCAGAATGGCCACGCTACTCATTCGACCTCGCGACACCGGCCATTTCATCAAGCAGTCTTACGTAAACTCACGCTCCCGAACCCGGGGGCAGGCGCCTGTCTGGGAGATTTGCAGTTTGGCGAAGTAAGAGCCGCGGACCCTGAATAGGGGGGCCGCGCTACGCCGACTTGGCGAGGCGCGTCATTTCCCCAAGCAGCGCTTTAACCTGCTCATGCGAGGGCGCTTCAGAATAAAGGCGAAGGAGGTTCTCCGTCCCCGAGGCGCGCACAAGAAGCCAGGCGGAATCGCCAAAAAGCATCTTGGCGCCATCCAGGTCTTTCACCGCCGTCACTTTCAATCCGGCGATCTTCTTGAACTTTCCCCGGGCCACCTGCTTCACCAACTGTTGCGCCCTGGCGAGTTCCACTTCCAAATCGACGCGGCCATAAAAGTGTGGTCCGAACTCCTGGCTCAAGTCATCCACCAGTTCACCCAGGGTCTTTTTCCTATATGCCATTACTTCCGCCAGAAGGAGCGAGTTCAGGATGCCATCGCGCTCTGGCAGGTGCCCCTTGATTCCAATGCCGCCACTTTCTTCGCCGCCAATCAAAACGTCGCGGCTCCGCATCAGCTCGCAGATGTATTTGAAGCCGATGGGCGTGACGTGCAGTTGCATACAGTGTTTACGGGCCAGCTTATCGATCATCTGCGTAGTGGAGAAGGTCTTTACCACTTCGCCGCGCAGCCCCAGGTCCTCGGTGAGGTGCTGGAGAAGAATGGAAAAAATCTTGTGCGAATCGATGAAAGCGCCGGTGCGGTCGATGGCGCCGATGCGGTCGGCATCTCCATCTGTGGCAAAGCCCGCGTCGAAGTTGCCTTCCGTCACCGCTTGGCGCAGGCCCTCCACGTGCGGTTCGATGGGCTCAGGGTTAAGACCGGGGAATAGCGGATTGTGCTCGGAGTGAATTTCGCGGTAGGGGATTCCCGCCTCGTCGAACAAGCGCGCAATGCAGCCGCGGCCGGCTCCAAACATCGGATCGATCGCGAACTTCTGGCCGGAGGCTCGGATCTGGTCCAGACGGACCAGTTCTTTGAGCCGCTCGAGATAGGGAGTGGTGAGGTCAACGACCTCGATGGCGGCGGGACGATTGCGTGCGGTAGGGGCACGCCATGGCGTGCCCCTACGGTCAAGACGGTGCAGGTGGATTTCAATGCGATGGATAATCGCCGGCTCCGCCGAGCCACCATACGGCGCTTTGAACTTTACCCCATTCCACCGGGAGGGATTGTGGCTGGCCGTGATCATGACGGCGCCAGCGGTTTGCCGCGCCACCACCGCATAACTAACCGCCGGCGTGGGGGTGGCGGTCTCCGCGAGGCAGACGGGTATCCCCGCGGCAGAAAGCTCTTCGGCGGTTGCCCGGGCAAATTCCGCCGAAAGGAAGCGCGTGTCGTAGCCGACAATCAGGCCATGCGCTGCTTCCCTTTCTTCGCGGACATACTGAGCGATGGCCGCTGCCACTCGACGCACGTTGGCAAAGGTGAAATCGTCGGCGATAACGCCCCGCCAGCCGTCGGTACCGAATTTAATTTTATCCATGCCTCAAAGCCGAAAATCGAAACTCGGAGATCGAAACTCGAAATTCGATGCAGAGGTTGCGAGTTTCGAATTTCGAGTCTCGAGCTTCGTTCCTTCCCTACAGCAGTTTTTGATGCCCAGCCTTTTCCAGCGCCTGAACGGCCTTGCCCACTTCTTGGGAACGCTCACGCGTGCAGATCAGCAGCGCGTCATCCGTCTCCACAATGACGAGGTTCTGAACACCCACGGTCACCACAAAGCTGCGCTTGGCGACAATCATATTGCCGCGCGAATCCAGGCACAGGCTGCGCTCCGGCCGGACGTTGGCCGCGTCATCCTTTGCCGAGAGGCCGTAAACCACCGCCCAACTGCCAACATCATTCCATCCGATGTCGGCGGCAACGGCATGGATATCCGAGGCTTTCTCCATAATGGCATAGTCAATGGAGATCTTTTCGAATTGTGGGAAGAGGCGGCGAAAGGTTCTTGCTGACCGGACACCGCCGGCCTCGGCCAAGAGCGCCAGTTGCTCTGCCATCCGAGGTTGAAACTTGGCGAAATTCCCGAGCAGAGTGGAAGCACGCCAGATGAACATGCCACCATTCCACAGGTAACGCTTGGAGGCGACGTAACGGCGTGCGACAGTGAGCGGCGGTTTTTCTGTGAATTTTTCCACCCGGTAAATTTCTTGTCCGGCAATGTGCGCCTCGCCGGCGCCGATGCGCACGTAGCCAAAGCCGGTGTCAGGGCGGGTCGGCTTCAGGCCGACGACCACCGACCTACCTTCCTTTTCCGCGTTTTCACAACCCGCGCGCAGGACGCGAAGAAATTCCGCGGGTTTGGCGACGACGTGGTCCGCCGGCAGCACCACCATCAGGCCTCGGGGATCGCGGCGCAAGATTTCATGCGCCGCCACTCCCAGCGTGGGCGCGGTGTTGCGCGAGGCGGGTTCCGCCACAATCTGCGCGCGCGGAATCTGCGGCAGGCGCCGGCAGACCTCACGCAACACGAGTTCGTTGGTGTAAACGTAGGTGCGCTCAGGGGGGATGATGGGCCGGAACCGGTTGACCGTCTGTTCCAGAAGCGTGCCGCTGCCAAACAGTTCCAATAATTGTTTGGGATGCTTGCGGCGGCTCAGGGGCCAGAAGCGTGTTCCGCTTCCGCCGGCCATCACGACGGCGTATGCGTGCGCAAACACTGATGGGGGTGCCATGGGATCTCACTCGAATACAATCTGGCGGATTTTTTCCGGGGAAATGTTTTGCCGCTTCAACGGCTCGCGGAAATCTCTTTCGAGGTCGGGTACATAGAATTTCAAAAGCCTTGTGTCAAGCCCCGGGACAAGGCGGTAGAGATTCGCACCGGGCGGGATCAACCAGGTGTCGCCCGGGCGATAGGCCATCCATCCAGCCTGATTTTCAATCCGCCCCTTGCCTTCCAGAATGGAAAGCACCTCCACCCTCGCGGGCGAGCTGTGGAAAGTCGCCGTGATGCTGACGCTCAATGCCTCGAGGGCGAAGAAGCGGCTGGCGAGGACGAGCCGGCGTGTCCCGTACTTCTCGTGGCATACGAGTTGGGGCAAATCGCGCAGAGGCGGGAGCTCCGGGCGAATAACGTCGAGGCCTTTTTCCAGGTGCAGCGGGCGTGGTTTGCCATCCAGGCCGGGCCGGCCAAAATCGTCCAGCCGATAGGTGAGATCGGAATTCTCCTCGACTTCGAACAGTAGCAGACCGGGTCCCAGCGCATGGACCATCCCCGGAGGAAGAAACACGGCTTCTTCCGGCTGGGGGCGGAAGCTTTGCAGAAAGTTGCGCGAAGTGCCGTCCTTGAACACTTGGGGTAATTGCTGCTTCGTCACGCCGTGCTTCAGTCCGAGGAGAATCGCGGCATCGGGATCCGCCTTCAGGAAGTACCACATTTCGCATTTGCCCAAGTTGCCAGCGTCGTGCACGGCGGCGTAGGCGTCGTCGGGGTGAACCTGCACGGAAAGCCAGTCACTAGTAAAAATGTACTTGGCGAGAAGGGGAAAACGGCGGCCTTGCCATGACTTACCATGCAACTCAGGGCCGTATTTCTCCGAAGCCTCGGCGAGGGTCATTCCCGCTGCGGGGCCGTTCAAGAAGCGCGAAACATCATCGGTGATCCACACCTCGCCGATGCGCTGTTGGGCGAACTGCCCGCCCGCACTCTCCGTGGAGTCTGGCGCGGCAAAGAGCGGAGCCAAATCCCGCCGCCCCCAGATTTTCGGCTTGAAGATATTGGAGAGTTGGACCGGGCTGTTGAATGCGGGCATATGGGATCAGAATTTGGAGAAAAATGCCGCCATCCGCCTTAACCCTTCATCAATGTGATCCAGGGAAGTTGCGTAGGAAAGCCGAATGTGTTGCTCAGTTCCAAAGGCGGGTCCAGGCACGACCGCCACGTGGGCTTCTTCCAGGAGTTTTTCTGCCAGCACGGTGGTATTCGCCAAGCCGTCACGGTTCAAGTAACTGGAGATATTGGGATAGGCGTAGAAAGCTCCCTGCGGCAGCGTGCACTTGACGCCGGGAATGGCGCGCAGTCCCTGCACCACACGGTCACGGCGGCGGCGGTACTCGGCCAGCATGGCGCGGACAGAATCCTGCGAGCCGCGCAACGCCTCAACTGCGGCTTTCTGCGCGATCGAGGTGGGATTGGACGTGGAGTGGCTCTGCAGCTTCAGCATATTGGCAAGCAGCTTGTTGGAGCCCAAGGCGAATCCCACGCGCCAACCCGTCATGGCATAAGTTTTGGAAAGCGAGCCCACAACCAGAAGATGCTCGCGATCCATTGAAATCCCCAGGGAAAACGGCGGGTCATCATAGAGAAATTGGCAATAGCACTCGTCTGACAACAGGAGGACCTTATGCCGCGCCGCTAACCCTAGGAGCCTTTCCATTTCCTCGCGCGAAACCGCCGCGCCGGTGGGATTGTTGGGCGAATTCACCACAATCATCCTGGTCCGCGGCGTGATAAGCTTTTCCACGGCGTCAGCCTGCACCGCGAAATTCTCCTTCTCATCCGTCTCCAGAAACACCGCCTTGCCGCCGGCGTAATTTATGATATCGAGGAATGAAACCCAGTAAGGAACGGGCAGAATCACTTCATCCCCGTCGTTGAGCGTGGCCACCATGGCTTCAAAAATGGCCTGCTTCCCGCCTACCGTCACCAGGCACTCCTCGACGGAGTAGTGCGAGCCGAAATCCTTGGCGTGCCGGTCCACCAGCGCTTCCTTCAATTCCCGCGTGCCGCCGGTGGGTGTGTACTTGGTAAAGTTCTCCTCCAGGGCGCGGACCGCGGCTTGCTTGATGTGATCGGGGGTGGGGAAGTCGGGCTCGCCGGCGCCGAAGTCAACCAGCTTGACGCCGGTAGCGCGCAGCTTTTCGGCCTTTTGCACAACCGCGGCGGTCGAGGAGACCGAAATCCGTGAAATCCGTTCAGAGAATTGCATCCTGAATCCAATCCTAGGGTTTGCCCTGAAAGACCTTCTGCTGAAGGCGTTCTTCCACCAGCGCCGGAACCAACCCGGCAACGGAGCCGCCAAGGTGAAAGACCTCCCGCACCAAGCGCGAACTGACGTAAGTGTAAGCGAGGGCCGGCATCAAGAACACCGTTTCCAGATCGGGCGCAAGTTTGCGATTCATCAGCGCCATTTGCAGCTCATACTCGTAATCCGTGAAAGCTCGAATGCCCCGCAAGAGCGCCTTCGCCTGCTTCTGCCGCGCATAATCCACCAGCAACCCGCTGAAAGTATCGACCGAAACATTGGGGATTGAGTGTGTTGCTTCCCGGAGCATTTCTACCCGCTCGGCCACGGTAAAAAGCGGGTCCTTTTCGAGATTCGTCAGCACCGCGACAATGAGCCGATTGAAGATCTGGCTCCCCCGCTCGATCAAATCGAGGTGACCATTCGTGATCGGATCGAAAGATCCGGGATATATCGCAAGAATCTCGGCCATGAAATGTGCGAAAGAGCGTGCCCGAACCGTGCACAGGCTTTCAATCCATTTTAGCGTCGGAGCTGGAAAGTTGTAAACGGGATTCTGGGCGAAGCGCCGCAGCCGCCGAGTACCGCTACAGCCTGTGGAGGCATGTGCGAAGCTGGAGTGCGGCAGCTTGCTGCCGCTTTCCTCCCCCGCGAGCTTGCTCGCGGGGGTTTCAGCCGGGCGCACAATACCCGGCCAGCAAGGTGGCTGGTATCAATGCGGCAGCAAACTGCCGCACTCAAAGCTTTGCATCCACGCTCGATTGGAATGCAACGACTTCCTCGTGTGACGTGAACTCGGGGTTAGAACCCAATGCGCAGCGCGATGCAGAGCGCCAGGGCGCCGGCAAAGCTGGTACCGGCAAAATTGACGATGCCGTTGGTAACCAGGCCCCGCCGTTCGAGCGTGGCGCCCAGCGCACTGTCGAGCAGGTTCCCAGCCACAGCGGCAGCAAGGGCAATGGCGGCGCCACCTTTCCCACACAACCCCATACCAAAAGCGAGCGCCACGACGAGTGCCGAAGCCAGCCCGCCCGCCAAGCTCCCTCCTACTGAGACGCCGCCGTCTTCGCCCGCAGGCACCGGCTTGAACGTCGTGATCAGATAGGCGCGGTCGGAAATCCATTGCCCGATCTCGCTGGATACAGTGTCGCCCGTGGCTTCCGCAAACGCCGCGACGAGCGCCATCAGGAAGGCGCCTTCGTGATGCGTAGTGATGACCAATAGGGAAAAAAACGCTCCCGCCAGCGAGTTTGCCACGGCTTCGCGCCAACTCCGGGCGCCCCCACGTCTTTCCGCCACGCCGCGCGCAGCTTTCCGTTTATAGCCGAATCGGGTGGCCACGGATCCGATTGCGAAAAAGGCAAACATCAACAGAAAGCTTTTGTAGCCATAGCCCAAGTAGACCGCCACGCCCAGCACGAAGCCGCAAAGTGCGCCGGAGCGAGTGACCATCTTTATGCGGAGGGCTAACACCGCCAGGGCGAGATTGGTGGCTGCGGCAAGCACGATGCGCCGGCCGAGGAAGGGCAGGTTGCTGTCCAGGGCGCTGCGCTCGACGAAGAACAGGCAAAACATGAAAGCGCCCGACACCAGCGGAACCGTAGCATTATCATCCAGACGAACCGGGGCGGACTCGACGATCGCGCCCACCAGCGCCGTCGCCGCGCAAATCCTCAGCGCGACGTCGGGAGCGACTGCGGGGGCCATCCAGCGCGTCAAAACGTATGCCCCCGCGGTGCCCGCCACGATGAACCCTAGAAAACCCGACCAAGTCTTTTCACGATTCCACGGGAGCGCCGGGCCCCGCAGCGCTCCGCCGGTGACGCTCGCCATGCCATCGCCCAACGCCATGATGGCCCAAGTAGGGCCAACGATGCGCAGATCGTGGCGGTATAGAAGAATGAGCACTAGCACCGAAATGGGATAAATGACAATGCCGGTCCAAACGCCGGAGCCGGGCACCCCACCGGGACTTTTGCGTAGGTCCCCCCCAGGCGCGGCAGAACCAAAACGTTGAAAAGCAGCGCCAGCAGCGCGCACCCCGCGGCTTGCGTCCAGGTGAGGTACGGCAGCAGGAACGCGAAGATCAGCATGGACATGTGCACGATCTTGCGCGTGGAGAAAAGCGGCGCACGCGGCGTCGCGACGGAAGTGGCGAATTCCGGCATGTTTTTAGTGCCGCCTTCCAGGCGGCATTTCCCCGTGCCGGCAAGATGCCGGCGCTACTCGATAACCGTTACTCCATTATGTAGATCTCAATAGGTTCATCGCGGAATGACGCTTGGGGTTCTCTCCTGCAGCGTCTTCAGAAGGCCCTCTTCCAGGGGCGCCACCCGGTAGCCAAGGTCGCGAACCGCCTTGGCGCTCGAGTAGACCCAATCGTGTTTGAAGATTTCCACGATGCCGGGCGTAAGTTGGGGAGAATGGCCAAATGCTCGGGCGCGGACCACCTCCATGGCGCCAGCGAGTTTCCCTAGGGCAAAAGGAAGGTGGCGAACCGGCCCCCGGACGTGGGTGAAATCGGCCAAGACACGGAAGAAGTCGTTGAGCGAGCGATTATCGCCACCCAGAACATACTCTTCCCCAGGCTTTCCATTCTCGAGGGCCGCCAAATGCGCGTTGACAACAGGGGCAATGAACGCAAAGCTCCAGCGTTGGTCCCCTGACCCCAGTAATCCCGGGAATTTTCCAGCGAGGTACTGATCGATCATTCCCCCAACCAGATTGCCCTCGGTCTTGGGGCCGGGGCCGTAGATGACTCCGGGAAAGATCACGATGACGGGGAAGCGCCGCAATCCCTCGCCGCGCAGCCACTCGAGGGCGCGCGCCTTGGATTCCTCATAGGAGTCGGAATACCGGCCAGGATGGCGTAACTCCTCGTTAGCATTTACATCCACGGAAGGTCCGAGCGCCAGGAACGAGGAGGTATATACGACTCGCTGTACACCCGCCCGCTCAGCGGCTTGCAGCAAATTCTGCAAGCCCTCCACATTGACGCGCCAGAAATCGCGCCGGTCGCGCACCCACACCTTGACGAGTGCGGCCGTGTGAATCACTTCGTCCACGCCTTGGAACGCCGCGCGCAACATTTCGCGGTCGCGCAAATCCCCGACGGCTACCTCGCAGAGGCTCGCCGAGGGGTCAAATCCCAAGCGCTTGGCGTCGCGCACCAAAACCCGGAAGGGCCGGCGTCGCGCGATAAGTTCGCGGGCGATTCCAGAGCCAAGATAACCTGTAGCGCCAGTCAGAAGGAGCATGTGATCGGGTGATCGGGTGATCCGGTAATCGGGCGAACAAAGAACGAACCACGTCGGACACGCTTGTTGCTCATCAGGTCACCCGATTTCTTGATTTTACCAAATTCTTAACCACGGATTGCGTATCAAGTATGCCCCAGCCAGGCCCAAATGGCCAACCATCATCATCCAGTACATGTGGTGCCAGGAAGGATGATTTTCGCCCTCGGTAACGAGCCGGTGGGGATCCTTATTAATCAAATAGGCGACGTACGTGCCCCAGATCAGCATTATCACGCTCAACGCGAGGATGGCCGCGGGATTGCCGCTGAGCACATGCAGCGCGAGGCCTATCGGCAGCATCAGCCACGGCAATATGAACGATGGTGTTATGGCGCGCGCGCTCCAGGCGGCCCCGTATTTCACCGGCAAGGTGATACACCCCGCCGCGCGGTCGCCCTCGATATCAGCGAAATCCTTGGTGGTGGTTGCGCCCAGGAGAAAAACGAAATAGATGGAGCCAATGTACCAGGGCTCAATGGAAGTGAGCACCGTCGCCACTGCCGCCCATCCCGCCACCTTCAGCAGGCAACCACGGATGAGCGCGATGATCAGGTTTGAACCCACCGGGTGCCGCTTCAAGCGAACAGGCGGAGCGGAGTACGCGACGGTTGCAAGGGCGGCAATCACATATATCGCGAAAGTCTCGCGATTCACCACCGCGACCATCGCCAACGCCAGGCCGTAGGCCGCCACGGTGAAAATCCACGCCTGGCGCAGGCTGAGCTGGCCGGAAGGAAGCGGGCGGTGCGGCTTGTTGATGCGGTCGTTAGTGATGTCACAGATCTGATTCAGGGCGTTGGAGGCGGCATTCAGCACTCCCGCGGCAAGCACCGCCAGCATGACATGGACAGGATGAATAGAAGCCCGAGTGGCCCCATAGCCCAAGAGGGAGCCGGAACAAATACCGGTCATGGGCGGAACCAGGGTAAAGGGCCGGGCAAACGTCCAGTAGGTGCGCAAAGAACTCATGCGCGCGTATTTTCAATCTTCCCACCATCGCTGACAAGCGGAAAAGAGCGAATTGGTTATAGCTGACAGGTTGCAGGTGGCAGAGAAGCCGGCGAGACAGGGAAATAGGCAGTAACCTGTTCCCTGTAACCGAGTCTTCCGGTAACATAGTTTGCAGGTATCAAGGGAACGAATAGGCGCGGTAAGGAAATAGCTTGTAACCTGTGGCCTCGTCTGCGCCATGCCGGAAACTCCATGAAGCTCGCGCCAATTTCTGTGGTCTGCCCGCAATGCGGTTCCGCCGACGTACTTTATTCCTGCAAGCCGGAGTGCTGCTACAACCACGTCTGCAACAATTGCTACACTACATTTGAGCTGGAAACGACGCGGGTGGGGGAAGTCACGGAGGATTTTGAAATTCCCCCCGACCCTGATTCCAGCGCGCCCACTGCGCCTTGCGCGCGCTGCCATGAACCGAGGGTTTTCGCCATCGCCGATGTTGGCCCGCCGCCTCAATTCGTGTGCGCGGCTTGTAAGGCTCTCCTCACGCTCGGGTACACGGAAATTGCTCCGGGGTAAGCGCCCCGTTTGCCCCTGTGGGAGCGGCGCCACCAAAGCCACTCAGGTCAGAAATCGTTGTATACTTCGAACGTCCATGAGTCTCTCCATCCCTGCCGGTTCTCGGCGAAAATTCTGAGAAGCGGCTGGCCATCACCGCAACCGCGCTGGTCCTGTGCATCACGGCGGGCAAGTTCCTGGTACACCTCTACGCCGGCCGGCATTACGGCTATTTTGTTGACGAACTGTACTACTTGGCCTGCAGCCGGCATCTGGCCTGGGGTTACGTTGACCAGCCGCCGTTGATTGCCCTGATCACCTGGCTGGCGCGCGTGCTGATGGGCGGTTCGCTGCCGGCCCTGCGGCTTTTCCCTGCCGTTGCCGGCGCTGCCGAGGTTTTTCTCACCGCTCTGATCGCGCATGAACTCGGCGGGAAGCGTTTTGCCCAGGGTTTGGCGGCGCTCGCGGCC
>CAWGTQ010000063.1:0-134481 GCA_963825395.1 uncultured Acidobacteriota bacterium
GGTAACGGCACGTCCACGCCACTCGCTCTTCTAGTTACGTGATTTCTATGGTATCTTCCGCCCATGTCTGACCCAAACCTTTCCAAAACTCCTCCGCAGTTCAGGACGGCCGAATATGCCGGCCAACCCGGCGGGCGACCGTTGCAAATTCTGCAACCAGGCCATCATGGGAAGTTATTTTCGCGTGAATAGCGTCCATGGCGTGCGCCGCCTGCGTCGAGCAGGTAAGACTCAAGATTCCCAAGGATAACTCATGCGGCGTTCACGCGCGGACTGCTGTTCGGCGTGGGTGGCGCCATCCTGGGACTGATTCTCTACGCCGCTGTTCGGTATCATCACCGGATGGATGATCGGATACGTTTCACTGGCCGTGGGGTGGATCGTGGGCAAGGCCATGATGATGGGATCGGGAGGAATAGGTGGGCGGCGATACCAGATTGCCGCCGTGGTTTTAACCTACGCCGCGGTCTCAATTGCTGCGGTTCCGATCAATATTGCGCAAGCGCGCAAGGCACACAGGGCGGCCCCGACGGAACAATCCCAATCTGTGCGCAATCCCGGTGAGCAATCTACAGGGAATGTCACACCTGCGCCAGAGTTAAACCCGCCCGCGCCCAAGCGCCATGCAAATTTGGGGGCGGCATTGGTGATGCTGACGCTGGTCGGGTTGGCCTCGCCTTTCCTCGAACTGCAGGATCCTTTCCACGGGCTGATCGGCTTGGTGATCCTTTTCGTGGGAATGCAGTTTGCTTGGAAGATGACACAAGGGATATCACTCCAAATCCTCGGTCCGTTCAAGTTGTCCGCGCCCCTGGCGGGACAACCGAGTGCCGGCTAGCGCACCACTAATACGTGTCCTCCATAATCTTGCCACCGTCGCAATTCTGCTCAGGCTGCTCGGGCGAAGCTACCGCCAGGGGCTCTGGAGTGCCCGCAGTGCCACGCTCTGGTGCACGCCGAGGCGCTGGAGCGAATGGCTTCGCAAGCCAGGGAGTTGGAAAATCAAAGCAAACCCTTGGAGGCCCGCGAGCGCTGGCTGGAAGCGCTGAAGTTTTTGCCCGCGGAGTCCACGCAGGCGGAATGGGTTCGCGACCACGCTCGGCATCTGGCCTTGGCGGCAAGGCGCGCGGCGCAGCCGGATTCCAGGAATAAATGGGCGAGCAAGCTGGGGCCGCTCGCGCCGTTGGCCATAGCGCTATCCAAAGCCAAGGTTCTCCTTGCCCTCTTCAAGCTGAATTTCCTGCTCAGCCTGGCGGCCTTCATCGGGGTCTATTGGGCTCTGTACGGCCTAAAATTCGGCTTAGGGTTTGCGGCGCTGATTTTCCTTCACGAAATGGGGCACTTCATCGACATCAAACGCCGAGGCCTGCCGGCGGAAATGCCGGTGTTTCTGCCGGGGCTGGGCGCCTACGTACGCTGGCAGGCACTGGGGGTTTCGCGCGAGACAAGGTCTGCCGTGAGCTTGGCAGGACCCCTGGCAGGATTCCTTGCGGCGGCAGGGTGCGCCTTGGTCTGGTGGCATACGGGGAATGGAATTTGGGCGGCGCTCGCTCGCGCCAGCGCCTGGCTGAATGTGCTCAACTTAATTCCGGTGTGGGTGTTGGATGGCGGCCAAGCCGCCTTAGCAATGGACAAGCAGGAGCGAGTGTGGCTTTTGACGTCTTGTCTGGCTCTCTGGCTGCTGCTGGGCCAAAACGTGTTTTTCCTCGTCGCATTGGGGGCAGGCTATCGTATCTTCACCAAGGATCTACCCCCTCAACCCAGCCGGGCCACTACCGCATACTTCATAAGCGTCCTGACAGCTTTGGGTCTGGTGATGTGGCTTTTGCCGGGGCAGGCCGCATTTGGGACGCGGTAGCAGCAATCGAGGCAGGTTATTGACATTCCACTCGCCTTACTTATTTCTTCGGAACCCAGGTAAACTCCCCCCACTTCATCTGCTCTGCGCGGCAGGCGTTGACGTCGAAAGAATGGATCGCTTCTGAATGGCCTGTGATCTTTTCTGGCGATACTGAGTCCACTTCAAAGCGCACCGTGAGAGAGCACAGCTTGGTATCTTTACCAGCGGGCGCTCCGGGAATAGCAAAGAGCATTTTGACGCTCGAACTGCCTACCCACTTGGCCCCTGCCCGGCGGCACTCGGTGTGGATGTAAGCACCTTGCTTTGCTGCGGCGGAAGGTATATTCACCCACTCAGCGCGAAACAAATCATTCGTCACCTCCACGCGGAAGTCGTGATTAGTGACCTCGGAGTGCCATATTTTGGGGAGTTTACCGATTGCGGGGTTAGAAGTCGCCGTGGCAGCCTGCGCCGGGGCCGCTGGCTTCTGGGCCGCCGCCGAGAATTGGGAAATCACTAGAAGCGCCACAAGCGCCATCAGCGCCCGTTTCAACTTTATACTTGCCGGTCTCAATCTGTCCTCCTTGATGCCCGCTTCGACCGCTTCACTCCCAACACCGCGTGGCCGCCGAGTTTATTTTCGCCGAAACCAGAGCCCCATTCTACTCGGCCCTTACCAGCCAAGCCACCAAAAACCGACTTTCGGTGCCACAGAACAAAGCCATCCAGTGGACCAAGACGTCCGGAGTCCAACGCAAAGTGACATTCAGGTTTAATGCGCTTGTAACATCCGGTGTATAGCATCTCGTCGTGCTGTTGGCCCGCAAGCGGAAGGCCGTTTCAGCAAACCGTGGCTTTGGGACTTTTCCATTC
Source organism: uncultured Acidobacteriota bacterium (assembly GCA_963825395.1). Classification (GTDB taxonomy): domain Bacteria; phylum Acidobacteriota; class Terriglobia; order UBA7540; family UBA7540; genus Bog-366. Next base: position 2,714 of record CAWGTQ010000063.1, read on the forward strand.
GAACAACACTCAACTGTCAGCCAATTGGACAAGGAGACTTCGACATGTACCACCAACGCCAACTCTTCGCCGTGGGTATAGCGACGGTTGCGCTTTCTGGCCTGTTGCTCATGTTTGGTTGTTCAAACTCTGCCGGAGGCTCGAGCACATCGGGAGTGGAGCCCACGGCTGTGCTGGGCGCGGCCGGGAGCACCTTCATTGCTCCCATTATGACGAAGTGGGTTAGCGTTTACCAGAAGACCCACCCTACGGTGCAGATCAATTATCGGCCCATCGGCAGTGGCGAGGGTATTGAGGAGTTGAAGAAAGGGTACCTCAGTTTCGGTGCGAGTGATGCACCGTTGAATGACGATCAAGTTAAGGAGATGTCCCCTGTTATCCAGGTTCCTGACAGTGCCGGGCCCGTTTGCATTGTTTACAACCTACCCAATCTGAGTGCTCCACTCAAACTCAGCGCCAAAACTTTGAGTGACATTTACCTCGGGAACATTATTAGTTGGCAGGACCCTGCAATTGCGAGGGACAACCCAGGAACGACACTACCAAGAGCTGCGGTCATTGTCGTTCATCGGTCGGACGGCAGCGGCACCACTCATATCTTCACTTCCTACCTCTCCAAGGTCAGCCACGATTGGTCATGGAAGTCGGGTCAAGGCATGTCGGTTACGTGGCCGATCGGCCTTGGCGCCGATGGCAGCAAAGGGGTACTGGCCATTGTCAAACAGACGCCGGGAACGATCGGTTATATGGAACTGAATTACGCCAAGCAGAATGGCGTTCCATTCGCTTCCATCCAAAACCAGGCTGGCCACTTCGTGCAACCCAGTCCTGCCAGCGCTGCCGATGCAATCGCCCCCTTCAGTGATGCTTTGGCGAAAGACGTACGTACACCCATCGTCGATCCTCCCGCTTCTGCTCCCGATGCTTATCCGATTTCCGGATTGAGCTTCATCCTGATCCCCAAGGATCGCCCCGATGCGAGCCAGCAAGCAGCAGTCAAAGACTTTGTTGCCTTCGCGATCTCAACGGGCCAGGACTCAGCGGAGGAACTCTCATACGCAAAGCTCCCTGAGGCTGTACAAAAACAGGGGCAAGAGCTGCTGGCGCAATTGACGGCTAACGGTCAGCCCCTGAAATAGAACCGTGACATTGGACCCCTTCGCGGTCCCCCCTTAGGTTGTATCGGGTTGGTGGGGCGATATTTAGCGCGCGGCGGCCGCGGGATCTGGCGGGGCGGATGCGTCGCCTGACTCACGCTCGGGTTGCGCCCGCAGCAGCAGCACCGGAATACTGGCAAGCCGCACCACCTTCTCGGCCACCGAACCAAAAGCCATTTGGTGCCAGCCGCTCATTCCGTGCGTGGCGATTACCATCAGGTCCGCGTGATGGTGCTCTGCTGTCCGAAGGATTTCCATGCCCGTATCGTTCGCCGTTCCTAGCGCGTACTTGGCGTTGATGCCGCGCCGGGCAATCTCCTTCACCATCTGCGCGAGCTGCTTCTCGGCATCCACCTGAAGCGTTTGCTCGTATTCTCCCTCTTTGAAGAATGACCGCAAGGAAGGCAGGTTCGGCAGGGCAGGCACCACATGGACAAGGCAAAGCTCCGACCCAAAGTGAGATGCCAAGTCTATTGCCGTCTTCAGCGCATCATCGGAGTGAACGCTGAAATCAATCGGCGAAACAATTACTTTCGGCGGTAGCATCGTCGTCTTCTCCCCTGTACAGCCGTCCTGTGAATTCCCGGTTCCAGTCCTTTGAAAAGCCGCCTTGTTTACCGTCCTGCCCGCCGCGCTAGACACCGATTTTGCTGAAGGCCCAGAAGAGAGAGGAGGACAAAATAATGGAAGCGGGAAGAGTCAGCACCCACGCCATGGCGAGATTTCGCACCGTGCTCCACTGCAGTCCGGTGCGGTTGGCAGCCATCGTTCCCGCTACGCCCGACGAAAGCACGTGGGTGGTACTCACCGGCAGCCCAAACCAATCCGCGGCGCCGATGGTAAACATCGCCGTAATTTCCGCCGCGGCGCCCTGCCCGTAAGTCAAATGATCCTTGCCGATTTTTTCTCCCACCGTTACCACAATCCGCTTCCACCCGATCATGGTGCCCAATCCCAGCGCGAGCGCCACGGCCACCTTCACCCAAGTGGGAATGAATTTTGTGGCGGTATCGATATGCGTCTTGTAGTTTTTCAGCACGGCCGCATCCGACGCTGCAAACTTCGGGTTGCCCGACTTCTGCATCAAGCGCAGCGCTTCGCTGACCACATACATGTCATTGCGAAAGTTGCGGACCTTATCCTGCGGCACCGCCCTCAGTTCCTTATAGATCCCCATTTCGGTGCCGATCCCGCTCACCATGTCCCGCATCGCCAGCATCGTTTCAGGCGTGAATTTCTTCGTGCGAACGTATTCCGTCACTTCATCGCGCGGCTCACCCACGACGGCCCCTGGCGACACGTAGCGCCCCAGCATCGCCGCCGTCTGCTCCGAGACCGCAACGAAATCTTGTGTTTCCTTTGTCCTCACGGCATGATTCAGCGCGTAAGCGGTAGGTACGGTGCCGACGAGAATCAGCATGATCAGCCCCATGCCCTTTTGCCCGTCGTTCGAGCCATGCGCAAAGCTGACGCCCGTGCAAGTCAGGACCAGCAGGGCGCGAATCCAGAACGGAGGTGGCTCAGACCCTTTGGGTGCTTCGTACAGGGCCTTGTTCGGGATCACGGCCTTGCACAGGAGCAGCAGGAGGGCCGCGACCGCAAATCCCACCAGCGGCGATAGCAACAGGGACTTCGCAATATTCAGAGCTTGACCCCAGTCCACCCCGCTCGTTCCGGATTTGATCGACATCAACTGGTTGGCAATGCCCACTCCAATGATCGAGCCCACCATCGTGTGTGAACTCGAGGCGGGCAACCCGAACCACCAGGTTCCAATATTCCAGATGATGGCGGCGATCAGCAGGGCAAATACCATCGAAAACCCGGCATGGCCGCCTACTTGCAGGATGAGTTCGACGGGGAGCAAGGATACAATTCCGAAAGCGACGGCTCCGCTCGAAATGAGCACGCCAATGAAGTTCCAGGCGCCTGACCATACCACGGCGACATGGGGCTCCATCGAATGCGTATAGATCACGGTGGCAACGGCGTTCGCCGTGTCATGAAATCCATTCACAAACTCAAAGCCCAGTGCGGTTAGGAGCGCGATCCCCAGCAACACGAAGGGCAGCACGCTGGTGGAATGAACTTGCGAGAGGTCGGACGCCAGCTTCACACCCGCATAGATGAATCCGATAACCAGAGCCACGCCAAAAACGCGCATCCCGATCTTTGCCGACAATCCTCCCCCGCCCGACAACTTCGAGTCCAACGCCGATGCGCTAGTCGCCATTTTTCATCCTCCGTATTTTTGTTAGCCGAAAAGGAAGGCGGGTTCCTCCATTAATAGAGGAACCCGCCCTGCTTAAAACCCCCATTAAATCTTTAACTTCGGTTCACTTGCCCGCCGCCTTCGCTTTTTGTCCATGGTGTTCAACGTGCAGTTTCGCCGATTCGGTGGCGTGATGGGTGGCGTGATGTAAGTGCCCTTCCGCCGTGAGCGCATGGTGAGCGGCTGCTTCGTGGTTACCAGCTTCATAATGACGAGCGGCTTCGCGATGGTGCGACGCCGCGTGCTCGTGGTGTTCGGCCGCTTTGATGTGGTGCTCCGCTGCCTGCTTTGACATATTGACCTCCAAATTGTTGCAGAGTTGGCTTACTCCCATCGACAGTAAGTCCCGTTTGTTACGGGAATGTGAGCAGGGGATGAACCTTCACGCAACTGTGGAAACCATCGCCGCCGAAAGAATTTTTCTCTCGGTGCGAGCGAAGCCGGAATATTATTGAAAAAAGGGTTAAACGCTATAGCCGGGAATGTCTGAGGTTAGAGGTCAGAAGTCCAGGGTCCGCCACGGGAGGCAGCCCGCGTCGTTCGGGGAAGGTTTGACGTGAGGTGTAGGGATTGATATCCTTACTGTAGGGATGGAGGGTAGGGAAATGTCAAATTCCAGCGTCGTCAGCACCAAGGGGCAGGTCACGGTGCCGAAACGGATCCGAACTCGGTTAGGTCTCCGGGTGGGAGATCGGGTTGAATTCGTCGTTCAAGGAAACCACACTATCATCCGGCCCCTTCGACCTGCCGGAAACCCATTTGAGAAATACATTGGAGCCTTGCCGGCGTTTCCGGGTGGAAAAGAAGAAATTAACGCGTGGGTTCGTTCCTTGCGTGACGAGGAGTGACGCTAATTGTGAGAACCGCCATCGATACCAACATCATCTCAGCGCTTTGGTCAGGCAGTGCCCCTTCCGCACAGGTGGCCAGTTTGCTGACGAGGGCGGCTGATGAAGGGGCGCTGGTAATTTGCGCCCCAGTCTACGTTGAACTCATGGCGTACCCGAATGCGACAGGGGCATATCTGGATCATTTTCTTGCCAGCACGCGCGTGGAGGTGGACTTTGTAATCGACGAACCGGTGTGGCGCGCAGCGGCTCAGCGGTTTGCGAATTACGCCCACCGAAGACGAAAATCAGGCGGCGGTGAGGCCAAGCGACTGTTGGTCGATTTTATCATCGGGGCGCATGCTTTCTTGCATACTGACCGCCTCTTTACGCTTGACCCCCATCGCTTTACCAAGGACTTCCCCAAACTTCGATTGATTTAGAGAGCGAGGCACGCAATGAAAGAAATCGTCATCATTTCAGCTTGCCGCACGGCTATCGGAAAATTCCAGGGTTCGCTTACGCCTTTTTCCGCGGTGGATTTGGGCGCGGTCGTAGTTCGCGAGGCGGTTCGACGCGCGGGGATCGATCCGGCCCTGGTGGATGAAATCATCATGGGCAACGTGGTGCCGGCGGGACTGGGCCAGAATCCCGCGCGGCAGGCGGGCCTGAAGGGCGGGCTCGCGAATCGCGTGGCCGCCATGACCATCAACAAAGTCTGTGGCTCGGGCCTGAAGGCCGTGGCACTGGCAGCGCAGGCCATCCAAACAGGCAATTCTGAAATCGTAGTGGCGGGCGGCATGGAATCGATGACCAACTGCCCGTACCTGCTTCCCCAGGCCCGCGCCGGAATGCGGATTGGGCATGGCAAAGTGCTCGACTCCATGATCACCGACGGCCTGTGGGATGCTTACGAGGACTTCCACATGGGCATGACGGGCGAGTTGGTGGCGGAAAAATACGGCATAACCCGCCAACGCCAGGACGCGTTCGCCGTCGAAAGCCACCGCCGCGCCATCGATGCCATCAAGAATGGCCGCTTCCAGGACGAGATCGTGCCCATCTCCATCAAGCAAAAGAAGGGCGATCCCATCCAGTTCGCGACCGATGAATCCCCGCGCGCCGATACTTCGCTCGAAACCCTCGCCAAGCTGCGGCCCGCATTCAAGGTGGATGGCACGGTGACCGCCGGGAACGCCCCCGGCACGAATGACGGCGCGGCGGCGCTGGTGGTCACATCGCTCGAAAAGGCTCGCGAATTGGGCAAGACGCCGATGGCGCGCGTGGCGGGGCAGGCCGTAAGCGGCGTCGAGCCCAAATGGGTGATGATGGCGCCGGTGGACGCCGTGCGCATGTTGAACGCAAAGCTCGGCTGGAAAACTGAAGACGTGAACCTGTTCGAGCTGAACGAAGCCTTCTCCGTCCAAGCCATCGCGGTGATGGAGCAGTTGGGGCTCGACCCCGCTAAGACCAACGTGAACGGCGGCGCGGTGGCGCTCGGCCACCCCATCGGCGCCTCCGGCGCACGCATCCTGGTGACATTGCTGTACGAAATGGCCCGGCGAAATGCCAAGCGCGGTGTGGCCGCGCTGTGCCTGGGCGGAGGAAACGCGATCGCGCTTGCCGTCGAGAGATGAGCAAGCGTTCCCCGGGGTTTGTAGGGGCAGGCCTTGTGCCTGCCCTCCGAAGGGCACCCACGAGGGGTGCCCCTACGAAATGGCCCGGCGCTGCAAGCGTAGCAGACCTGTTATGCAGGTCCGCGGCTTTTCGTTACAATCGGAGACCGACTGCAGACCTTTCAAGCCAAGTCCGCCGCCCGCCAATCTTAGGCCCTTTCTATTCTGGGTTGGGCCAATGGACCAGGCTCCCGGGAACGGGGTGAATGGGGGATGCGGCCCAAGCCTCGAGGAACCGCTCTCGGTATTCGGGCCAGCGTTGTTGCGGCAGAGTGATGACCACCACGGCGGATTCTGGAAACGACTTCAAAGCGCGCGAGGCAGATTCCCCGAAAAGCTGGTCGCGCGTGAGCAGGCAGCGAAACCCCTCGGCGAAAGCCGTGGCCACGAGTTCACCATTGGACAGAGTCTTCCAGCCACGAGGGCGGCGGTGTCGCACGTGATGCCACGCTCTCTAAAGATCGCGGCTAAATGCACGTCCACGTTCGCGTCAAGCAGCCACATGAATGGTATTGGTGACCTCGGCGGCGACCTTGAGGACCTCGGGCAACGCTTCCGGCGGAAAAGCCCGGTCGAAGGATTCGTCGATGTCCTGCAAGGCCATCCCTGCGGCGAGGCATTCGAGGATCAGAGAAACCGACAACCGGGTCCCGCGAATCGCCAGTCTCCCACCCAAGAGTTGGGGGTCGGCGACGATCCATTGATAGTCTTTGTAAGCGGCCGGCTCCCAGTTCGACATAGTTCGATCCTATTTGAACAGGAGTATATCACAGCATGCGCAGCGCGGGCCTGCTGGCCAGGTAAGCCGGTTTTTCCTGGGAATTGGGGGCCGACCACCGCAATCCATCGGGACGCGACCCCGCCTTACTTTTGTTCTTGACAAAGGCTAGTATTGTGAGTATACTTGACTGTGTAGTCCCTGCCTGGGATGAAAGGCAGTGCCCATGCCGAGCCGGGAAGGTTCCAACCTCCGCCCTTTGTGGCGAATCCGCCACGTCCTAAACAGACAAGAAGTCAAACGTTGGGGTCGGCCAACAAAAGAGATTTTATTAAATTGTGATCGAAGCCGGAATGTGTATGAAAACAAACAAAATAATGACAAAATGTCGCCCCGAAATGCAGATATTTCCGTCGAAGTGACGCGGGTTTTGAAGGCCAAATTTGTCGTAATTGGGCTTTCAGGGCGGGTTTTTTTGCGGAAATTCACAGCGACAAGTAAGCCCAGCAGACCTGTTTGGGAGTCCACGGCTTTTCGTCGGTAATCGGGGGCCGACCGCGAGCCTCCGCATCTTAAGCGGATCGACGTAATCATTTTTGGCAATTAAAGCGAAAGAGACAATGTCAGGAACACAGCCAGCACATATCGCCATTAGCTACCACACGGCGACAGATCTCCCTAACATCATGGTTCTGGCAGACGCGCTGCTAAGAGTGGGGGTGATCCCTGAAAAACTGGACTATTTGACCGTTTCTGGATTCGGATCAAAGGAAGGACTCGGTGGTGGTGCGCTTAGAACTGACGCTTGGATCGAGCACTTCACGGATATTCTTGAGAGGTCGGTCGGGATGATCGTCGTGCAGGGAGAGCACACCCGGGCGTCGCAGGAAATGGGCGGGATGTGGATTGAAAGTCGCCTGGCGTTGCAATGTGCTGATTCAGATCATGAGTATGTTCGCTTTATCGGGGCGCCTTCACTAGTAGTAGGCGTCGAATCCGAGGGGCCATCGACCTGGGCAATTAGTATCGTGGAGACCCTGCGACCTTGGATTGAGCAACGATCACGGTCTGGTCGCGTGGGCCTCATCAAGCGCTTTGCCTCCGATACGTACAATCTTGACCAGTCTTACGACATTTATGAGATTCAATTCGCCGGTAAGCAGCGTGTCTGGTTCTATATATCCGTAATGGACCTCTATGACAGGGCGTGGCACTGTAGGAGATGCTTGGCCGCAAGCGATGTTTGGTCCTACCCAAATTCCCGGCCCCCGATAAGATGTCCTGCCTGTGGATTTGAAGGGGATCCCGCAACTTCATGCACATGAGGCCTGCCCCACAACACGCTGCTTACCTATAAAACGTGAGTCATTCTGGAGAAGAGCGAGTTATGGAAATCAAAACTGTTGGTGTAGTAGGTGCAGGGCAGATGGGGCATGGGATTGCCCACGTCATGCTGCGTGCGGGGCACAAGGTGGTGCTGCTCGATACCACGGAGAATTTTGTTGATGCGGGTGCGAAGCGGATTGCCAAAGGCCTGGCGCGCGACGTTGAAAAGGCTCGTATCACGGCGGAGGGGTGCGAGCAGGCACTGGCAAGCCTCAAAACGACTACCGAAGCTGCGGATTTGGCCGCAGCCGATTTCGTCATCGAAGCAGTGACGGAGAAGTTTAACGTCAAGGCCGACGTCTTCCGTACGCTCGAGCCGCACTGCCGCCCGGAGACGATCTTTGCCAGCAACACTTCTTCGATTTCCATCACACGCCTCGCCGCCGCCACGGAGCGGCCCGGCAAGTTCGTAGGGCTGCACTTTTTCAATCCTGTGCCGGTAATGAAATTGGTGGAAGTGGTGCCGGGCCTTCAGACCGCGCCCGAAACCGTTGAGCAGGCCATCGCGCTGGCCGCTTCCGCAGGCAAGACTCCGGTGCGCGTAAACGATTTCCCGGGATTCGTTTCGAACCGCGTGCTGATGCCCATGATCAACGAGGCGGTTTTCTGCCTGATGGAAGGCGTGGCCGACGCCGCAGGCATCGACAACGTCATGAAGCTGGGCATGAACCATCCCATGGGGCCGCTGGAACTCGCTGACCTGATCGGTTTGGACGTCTGCCTCGACATCCTGAAAGTGCTGTACGAAAGTCTGCGCGACCCCAAGTACCGCCCCTGCCCGCTGCTCGAGAAGATGGTCGCCGCCGGCTGGCTGGGCTGCAAGACCGGACGAGGGTTTTACGAGTATCCCAAGAAGTAGGCGGAAAGGGGAAGGCAGAAGGCAGCGAGAATCCTCTGAATATTTTCGGGGATTCCATACATAGCGGCATATATTGTAGCAGCGCTCTATGAGCGCCGACCGGCGGCCATAGACCGCCGCTACAGGGCAATGCGCAAGAACTTATGTCGTTCGGTGCAGAAGGGGGAACCGCCAATTCCGGGCCTAGATTTTACCTTGCAATTATGCCATGTGATGGCATAATTGCAAGGTGATCCCACGACTCGCTACAGAGCGGCTCATGGAGGCGTTGCGGGCCTTCCCCGCCGTTGCCCTGCTCGGCCCCCGGCAGGTCGGCAAAACCACCCTGGCCACGATGCTCGCTGACAAGGAGCGCGAGCAGGCCCTGTATCTTGACTTGGAACTGCCGTCGGACCGGGCGAAATTAGCCGAACCGGAGCTTTACCTGGCCAACCACGAAGACAAGCTGGTCATTCTGGATGAGATCCACCGCACTCCCGGCATCTTTCAGGTTCTTCGTGCCCTCATTGACCGGCGGCGGCGGATGGGAATTAAATCCGGCCAGTTCCTCGTGCTCGGCTCGGCCTCCATGGATTTGCTACGTCAGTCTGCGGAAACACTGGCGGGCCGCATTACCCACTTGGAGCTTACGCCCTTCACGGTTACGGAGGTGGTGAAGAAGGACGACGCTTCGATGGCAGACCGGCTGTGGGTGCGCGGAGGGTTTCCGGAAAGCTTCCTGGCCGCGAACGACGCGGCCAGCTTGGAGTGGCGGCAAGCGTTCATCCAGACCTACCTGGAGCGCGACATTCCGCTGTTGGGGCCCCGCATCCCGGCCGAAACGCTGCACCGCTTCTGGCAGATGCTGGCCCACGCCCAGGGACAGCTCTTTCACGCGGCGCCACTCGCGTCCGGGCTCGGCGTCAGCGGCCACACCGTAGCCCGCTATCTGGATGTTCTGGCGGATCTTCTGCTGGTACGCCGCCTGCAACCCTGGGCCGGAAATCTCAAGAAAAGGCTGGTGCGCTCTCCTAAGGTGTATGTGCGCGATAGCGGGCTGGTGCACGCCCTGCTCGGCATTCAGGGCCGCGAGGAATTGTCCGGGCATCCGGTGGTGGGGCCAAGTTGGGAGGGTTTCGTGATTGAGAACCTGCTGTCGCAAGCGCCGCCACACACGGCTGCGTGGTTCTATCGCAGTTCGGCGGGGGCGGAGATTGATTTGCTACTGGAGTTCACAGCGAGCCATCGGCACGCTGTGGAAATCAAGCGTTCGCTCGGTGATCCGCGGCCGAGCAAGGGATTTCATTTGGCCTGCGACGATCTGAAGGTTCGGGGGCGCTGGGTCGTCTATCCAGGACGCGACCGCTACCGGCTGGACGCTCGCACGGAAGTCGTCCCTTTCACCGAGGCCGCCCGTCCGGATTTTCACTGGGTGCCTGTATCTCGCTGAACAATTTCAGAGGCAAGCCGTTACGGCTGGCTGGGGTGCAAGACCGGACGAGGGTTTTACGAGTATCCGCGCAGCTAGGTGTGAGGTATGATGGTTTTGGCTGGACCTCGAAGAGGTCCAATTTCAATAGCCGTGGGTGAAACCCACGGAAACAATCCCCGACCCTTTACCAACCCCGAAGGGGTTGAATGTGGTTTGGCCTCTGCAGCAGCGGTCATTGACCGCCGTCGGCGCTCATAGAGCGCCACTACATGAAGGGGCCTGCGTCGGGAAGGCCGACGCGCTGTTAAGATTTTCTCATGATTCATCCTTGGGCAGCCGAAGGATATAGATGGAGGACAGCCCAAACGTACGAGTTGTATAGCCCAAAAGTACTACTGGAGTATTCTCCAAAACATGATACAAATCAATATCCGTCCGAGGAGCACCTCGGAGAGGAGCATTCTAAATGCCGGAAGATCGAACGGAAAAAAACAAGGCCATTGATCTGGCCCTGATCCAGATTGAGAAGCAATTTGGCAAGGGCTCCATCATGCGCCTGGGCACAAAGGACGCCTTGGTGCCGGTGGACATCATCCCCACGGGTGCGATTTCCTTTGACGCCGCGCTGGGTGTGGGCGGGAATGCCGCGCGGCAGAGTGGTGGAGATTTTCGGCCCGGAGTCAAGCGGCAAGACCACCATCGCGCTGCACGTGGTGGCCGAGGCGCAGAAACGCGGCGGGATGGCCGCCTACATTGACGCCGAGCATGCCATGGACGCTGCCTACGCCAAGAAAGTTGGGCGTGGACATCGACAACCTCCTGGTCTCGCAGCCCGACTATGGCGAGCAGGCGCTGGAAATCGCCGAGTCGCTGGTGCGCTCGAACGCCGTGGATGTGCTGGTGGTCGACTCCGTTGCGGCGCTCGTCCCCAAGGCCGAACTCGACGGCGACATGGGCGATTCGCTTCCCGGCCTGCAAGCGCGCCTGATGTCGCAGGCGCTGCGCAAGCTCGCCGGCATCGTGGCCAAGTCGAAAACCTGCTTCATTTTCATCAACCAGATTCGCGAAAAAATCGGCGTGATGTTCGGCAACCCGGAAACCACCACGGGCGGCCGGGCTCTCAAGTTCTATTCCTCCGTGCGCGTGGACATCCGCCGCATCGCCTCCATCAAGGACGGCGACCGCGTGGTGGGCAACCGCACCAAGGTGAAAATCGTCAAAAATAAAATGGCCGCTCCCTTTCGGGAGGCGGAATTTGATATCCTATACGGTGAGGGGATTTCGAAAGAGGGCGATCTGCTGGATATCGCCGCCGAGCGCAACATCCTGGAGAAGAGCGGCGCGTGGTTCTCCTATGGAGGTGAGCGCATCGGGCAGGGCCGGGAAAACGCCCGGCAGTTCCTGCGCGACAATCCTGATGTCCGCAAGAAATTGGAGGGCGAGGTGCGAAAAGCTCTGAACCTCCCCGTGCCTCACGAGCAAGCCGCCGCGGCAGCAGTCCGCGGAGGGCGCAGCCCCGGCTCGTGGCAAGAAGTAAGGGGCGGGGAACAGGCCCGCCATTATACCTATGTAAGTTTGACAAGATGACCTTCCTCTGTTTACCGGCGCCAGCGGAAACCAGGCGAAGGCCAACGTCAACCCTCAGACTAAGGAGATTTGTGGAAAACCTATTAAAACGACTTGCCATCCTGGCATTGGCAACTTTCTGGTTGTTGGGAATCAGTTCTGCTTCCGGCGCCGCGCCCGCGGGGCAGCACGGACATCCCTCCCGCTACTCCTCCAAAGAGTTCCAAATCCACCACTCACCAGGGTTGCCACGACCCGTCGCAAGACCCGCCATTCACGGCGGGTGCGCGGCCCCTGGTACCTTAGTTCCTACGGCGATCCCAGCGCTGACGACAACCCCGTCGGCGACGATCCCATCGTCCGGCAAGCGGCCCTTGACGCCCTGGGAAAGCTGAGCGGCAGCATCGTGGTGGTCGACCCGAACACCGGGCGCATCCTGACCATCGTGAATCAAAAGTTGGCGCTTTCGAGCGGCTTCACGCCGTGCTCGACGTTTAAGCCGGTCGTGGCGCTCGCCGCCCTGCGGGAAGGCATCATCACGCCCACCACCAGGCTGTACGTCGGCAACCGCGAGCGCATGAACGTTACCGATGCCCTGGCCCACTCGAACAACGCCTTTTTCCACAAGCTGGGAGAGATGCTCGGCTTCCAGCGCATCACGCGAATACGCGCAAGAGTTCGGCATGGGGGAAAAGGCCGGGCTGGAAATTCCCGGTGAGTCCGCCGGCCACTATCCTTCTGCTCCGCCCAAGGAAGGGGGCGTGGGATTTCTCGCCTATTGCGGCACGGATGTGGAGGTAACACCCTTGCAGATGGCCGCGTTCATTTCCACCATCGCCAACGGCGGCACGCTCTACGCGTTGCAGTATCCACGCACCCCCGACGAGATTGCTGCGTTCCAACCTGTCGTGCGGCGGCGCCTGGACAACCTGGCTGAGTATATTCCGCAGATCCACGATGGCTTGGCGGGATCCGTGCTTTATGGGACGGGCCGCTCCGCCTACGATCCGGACCTTCCCATTTATGGGAAAACCGGGACCTGCAGCGAAAACGGTGCGCGCCTGGGCTGGTTCGTCTCCTACGCGGGCGAACATCCAATCCCAATATGTGGCCGTGGTCTTGCTGCGCGGCGGGCGAATGATGTATGGCCCGCACGCGGCGGAAATCGCCGGGCACTTCTATCGCGACCTGATGCAAAAGGAACACCCCACGCAAGCCAGCCGCGAAGATTCCTCCCCGACTTCTTCCCGGGATAGCGATAGCTCGTCCATCTCACCACAGTACTTGCGGAGAGGTGCTTCCTCGGTTGTAATAGACCTGCATGGATGCCAAGCGTGAAGCAGCAACGGAAATTGTGCGCCGCCTGAGGTCGGAGGGATTCGCGGCGTATCTGGTGGGCGGGTGCGTGCGCGACATGCTGATGGGCCGCACGCCCAAGGATTATGACGTGACTACGGGCGCAACGCCCGACCAGGTGCTGAGGCTTTTCCCGGACGCGCTCACGGTGGGCGCCCAATTCGGAGTGGTCATCGTTCCGCACGAAGCGGGAAACGTCGAGGTGGCGACCTTCCGTAGCGACGGAGTTTATGCCGACGGGCGGCACCCCCACGAAGTCCGCTACGCCCAGACCCCGCAAGAAGATGTGCAGCGGCGGGACTTTACCATCAACGGCTTGCTCTACGACCCGCTCACTGACCAGGTGCTGGATTATGTGGGTGGACAAGCTGACATCCGCGCCCACCGCCTGCGGACCATCGGCGATCCGGTCGAGCGCCTTAGTGAAGACCGCCTGCGCATGTTGCGCGCCGTGCGCTTTACGGCGCGCTTCGGTTTCAAGCTGGACCCCGCCGTGCTGACGGCAATCCGCCAGTTAGCGCCGCAGATCCACGCCGTGAGCGCGGAACGCGTGCGCGATGAAATCGTGAAAATTCTCACCGAGGGGCCGGCGCGCGCTGGGTTCGAGCTGTTGGACGAGTCGGGTTTGCTTGCCGAGGTATTACCGGAAATCAAGCGGATGCAAGGCGTGGAGCAACCACCCGAGTTCCACCCCGAGGGCGACGTATGGATTCACACGCTGATGATGCTCGAGGGATTGCGGGAGCCGACTCCCACGCTGGCTCTGGGCGTGCTCCTCCACGATGTCGGCAAGCCGCCCACGTTCACCATTCGCGAGCGCATTCGATTTGACAACCATGTGGAAGTGGGCGCCAAGATGGCGGAGGAGATTTGCGGCCGCCTGCGGATTTCCACGCGTGAAACCCAACGCATTGTGGAATTGGTGCGGCATCACCTGCGCTTCAAGGATTTTCCCCACATGAAACGGTCAACTCAGCTCCGGTTTCTCCGGATGGAAGGGTTTGATGAACACCTGGAGTTGCACCGGCTGGACTGTCTTGCGAGCCATCGCGATTTGACAAACTACGAACTGGCGAAGAGGATGCTGGAAGAAACGCCCACCGAGGAGATTAAACCCGCGCCGTTATTGCGCGGCAACGATTTGATTGCACTAGGGTATGGTCCCGGTCCGGCATTTAAAACCATCCTCCAAGCCGTGGAGGACGCACAGTTGGAGGGGCGCATACACGACCGCCCGGAGGCCTTACGGCTCGTTCAAGAGCAGTTTCCCGTCAATCCGCGGTAACCGGTGCTTAGCTGAGGGACCGCACGAAAAGGAATACGACACCACCTACGGCAGCCAGGGCCACGATAAACATACCGATCTTGTAGAGGAGCATCTTGCGGTCCTCGGGCTCCACAGAACTTTGGTTAATCATTTGGAACATGGCGACCTCCTTACTTTGCGCCCACTTCCTCGGGCGTGGAGGCTGACCAATGGTATCTTAGGCAGGCCGCATGATGGGCTGTGAGGAAGAGATGGGAGCGTTTCGACCTGCGCGGTGCCGCTTGGAGCGCCGCCATCACTTCGGGCCGATCGTGTGGCGAAACAACTATTCTTCCTGCTTACACTGTAGACCTAATTTTGGAAATGTCAAGCGCCCGCAAATTGCGGTAGTGTCCTATTTTGAAATCCTCACGCATTTCCGTTTACCTTGGCATTAAGCGTGCTTCGCATCCATTCTGAGAGCGTTTGCTTGGCGGCCTTGGCTGCTTTCTCAAAAGCTGTGGCCTCGGCGGGACTCAGGCGCATCGGTACGATCTTGCCCCGTGCCTGTCCCTTCGGTAGCGGTGGCCGTCCGACCTTGCGGGCTTTCTTATTGTTTCCCACGGTTCTTTAGCTCCTGTCGAAATTCCTGAATGATGGCCGCGCGCACTGCTTCTTCTGGCGACGTGACGGGCGGGACATGCAGGACCGTGACGTGCCGCTTCGACTTCTTCGGGTCGTCCGTGTCGTGCGTCCACGCATAGGCAATGCGGGCCTGTGGATGTCCCTCTAGCGCAAAGACTTCGACAACACCGTCCCACACGGGCTTTCCCTGAAAGGTTTCTTTTACCGGGACGCTCTTAATGTGTATCGGCTCGGCCCCGTGGAGCTTGCGGATTGCGTCTTGTAACTCTTCGATGTAGGTCATTTAAAATCAATAAGTTGCGATACTCTCAAAAACCGCTTGCGGTTCCGCGTCGAGGCGCGTAGGATTTCGCCCGAAAACGGGTATGAGCCTAGAACTAGTGGCCTCTCGTGGAGGTGGTTAGTGTTACAGAATAACGTGATGACGGAAGAGGAAAGAAACAGGAACTTCTTCGAGGCAGATGAGCGAGAAAGAAAGTCCGTTTCTGAGTTAGAACATCTGCGCCGCAAGGGTAGAGCTATCTCAGAATTTTGCAGTGAGATAAGGGACATTTTCGGAAAAACCAATGCTGAGGATATGGCAAGGGCTTGGGGGGAAAAACTTAATTTTCTTCGTAGCCAGTTCAAGCCGTGGCCCGACACAGGAGAGGATGCCCTTGGGGCTCTGGCTCGCGCGATTGGGGAGCAGCTACGCGAGTTGCGCGAGGCAGAAGAAGAAAGGAACAGACTGCGCGGGATTAAATAGGTTCCTGTAATCAATTCCGGCTCCTTAGACTAAACAAAACCAGGAAAGTGGGGATGGCGAGGATAGCGTACAGGTCAAAGTCCTCGTTCCCGTGAAACCAGAAATCTGCCGCGAATACGGCACACCAAATAAAGCCGAATATCCACATCGCGATTTCCTGCCGTTTGTTGATCTTCACGCGCTTTCCTCGACAAGCTTTTCTACCGTCCAGAAATCCCGCTCTATTCCTGCGGCCATAGCGGGAGTCATCCGAAGAGTTCTGTGCGGTTTTACGAAATTATAATAGGCGAAATACAGGGCCACGGCTGCTTTGAAGTTCTCAAGCTTCTTACTGAAAGCGTAGGTTAGGCGCGTCAACCGGCGCATGTGGAGGCGGGTCGTGCCGTTCAATCTCTCAATGTAGCTCGTGGATGCGAGCCGCATGTCAGGGTTTCCCATAACGGGTATCTTTTCGACTGAAATAACTTCACTCGGACTGTACTTTCGCTCTGGGGTGCTGGAATCATCTACCTGATAGGTTTTGATGATCTGGGCGAAATCCACGTCTGCGCCAAAGGCCAATTCCGCGGCATCAACATAGGCGTTGAGGGCATCGCTAGAAATCTGCACGCGATTGCGGAGCCTGGACGATACATCATCCACAAAGGCGTTAGCGGTCGCTTTGTTGCGCTTTCCGACCTTGAAAGTCGGGACAACCTTGGTATCGGAGTCGATGGCGCAGAACGTCCACACGTCGCCAAGTTCGGGGTTGTCTGTGGGCCGCACGTGCCGTTCCTTCTTCCCAATGAATCCCCAAATCTCATCAAATTGCAGGTGATGGCAAGCGAGGTTGCGCATTTTTGAGTCCAGCAGGGCCGCGCACCCTTCGCCTACCTTCACGCCAAGTTTCATGATCGTATTGCGGTTAGTGCCGGTCATGCGCTCAATCTGCCTGATTCCGTTGCCTTCGGCTAGGGCGGCGATCACTGCAACTTGCTTCTCTTTTGGTAGGATGTTGGCCATTGGGTTCTCTCTGCTTCTGGCAATTACTGTAATACAAAAACTAGGCTTTGTCAAGAGTTATTTTGTTAAATCTTGTGTTACACTATTGCGGCAGCGTTCTACCTATCAAGAATACTATGACGAACATGAGCACGGAGAGTGCGTAAAGTGGTGCGAATCTCATGGTCTCATCCTCGGCGGTGGCGAACCAGAGGAACACACCGCCGAGACCCATCAATACGAGTATAAGCAAGAGCCGCAGGTAGGGGTTCACATGGTAAATCTGCTGGTAAGCTTGGTAGCAGCGGTTGCAGCCATAGTGACGGGGTTCTTTGTTTACCGGCAAATCGTTGCCTTTCGAAACTCTGAACGGTCTTGGGTTCTCGCTGACATAGAAGAATTCTCTATCAAGGATGTGTTGCTGTTTAGTGCCAGTGGTTCTAGAGTTGTCCCTATCTTCTGTACCCTCAAGAATTACGGGGTTAAACCCGTATGGATTACTGCGGCTTCTTTCGAGTTGCGAGTAGTCGAGTCCGTAACCTTGCTCCCCAAAGAACCAGACTATGGAACTTGGGAACCCTTTGAGAGCGAAATTCCACTGCTTCCAGAATCGAGCGGACGTTACATGAGGTATCCTGTTTCCATTACGACAGAAGAGTGTGGGTTTGTTATGTCTGGGAAGCAGAAACTGTATGTCTATGGATTCGTTACCTACAAAGACACATTTAGATCGCGACGAAAAAGCCGGTTCTGCTTTTGCTTCTCTGGTAATCCACCTCGATTCGTGTGCAGCGGTCCGAAGGGATACAACAAATATACTTAGGACAATTAGCCCCAGTATTTCAAAATAAGACACTACCCAAATTGCAGCGCTTTGCCCAGGTCGGTCATCAGTATTACGGGGGCCAATTCTCGCGCCGGATCAAGGGTGAGTCTTCTACGAATCAGGGGTGAAGCTTGTCCGCTCCACCCCAATATTTCACTTGACAAAAAATCCAATCCCTACTACATATTGTGGTAATGTAGTGTGCGACCACAAATTGTGGTTTTACACGCAGACCCCAAGACTTTCAGCAAAGGAGGGGAAAAATATGGCAGTAAAGAAGGCAAAGAAAAAGAAGAGATAAGGAATGAACCTGTTCTAGGTTTTCCTCCTTTCCCCAGGCCCGCTCCCCCAAGCGGGCCTTTTTGTTCTAAGTGAAGCTGACTTTCACATCCTCGCGATCGGTTTCCTGGGCTTGGAAGAGCGCGTGGGGTTGCAACCCCATGAAGCCTGCCACAAAGTTGGCGGGAATTTGGGCAATGCGGATATTGAAAAAGTTGACGTCCTCATTGAAGCGATTGCGCTGCCCGGCGATCTTCTCCTCGAGGTCAGTGATGCGGCCTTGCAGTTGCATAAAGTTCGTGTTGGCCTTCAGGTCCGGATATTTTTCCGCCACGGCAAACAAGGTCTTGAGTGCACCGCTGACCATACCATCGGCTTGAGTCTTCTCGGCGGGAGTGGTGGCGCGCATGTAGGCGGTGCGAGCTTCCGTTACTGCCTGCAAGGTTTTCTGCTCGTACTGCATATAGCCTTTGCAGGTATCAATGAGCTTCGGCAGTTCGTCGTGCCGCTGTTTTAGCAGCACGTCAATGTTGGCAAAGGAGCGGTCAATGTCATTCTTCAGAGTGACCAGGCTGTTGTAAATGCCCACAAAATACATGATCAGCCCAATGACGACGATAGCCACAACTACCAACGCAGCGACGAGCACACCCGCGAGTACCATATCCAGCTCCTTTACCCATGCTTACGTCATCTTCACCTCGACGTCCTGGCGATCCTCCTCCGCCACTTTGAACAGGTCGCGATGTTGCAGGTGCATCATGCCGGCGATAAAGACGTCGGGCACCTGTTGAATGCGAATGTTGTAGGTGTTGACGTCATCGTTGAAGAATTCGCGGCGGTCGGCAATCTTTTCTTCCAGTTCCGAAATGCGTTTCTGGAGTTGCATGAAGTTGTTGTTGGCCTTTAGCTCCGGATAGTTCTCAGACACGGCAAACAAACTCTTGAGTGCGCCGGAAATCATGTTATCGGCCTGAGCTTTTTCCCCCACGGAACTGGCTTTCATGAATGCCGTTCGCGCTTCGGTGATGAGCTGAAAGGTTTTCTGTTCGTACTGCATATAGCCTTTGCAGGTCTCGATCAATTTGGGCAACTCGTCGTGCCGTTGTTTGAGCAACACGTCGATATTCGCCCAGGCCTTGTCGATATCGTTCTTCAAACGCACGAGGCTGTTGTAAATGGTAATGAGGTAAGCGAAAATCCCCACCACGAAGAGGATGACGACCAGTCCCACCAAAATTGCCAGACCCATCGTATGGTTTCTCCTTTGGCTTCAGAACGCTCCGTGTTTTGCCAGGAAGACACCCAGGCAAACCACGGCCAGAATCGCACCGCCGAAAATATACTTCGCCGTGCGGTTGCGCAATGTCCGTCGGATTTCCTTCTCACTTCGCCAAGTGATCAGAAAGGTTGGCTCGTTCGTTCCCTTCACGATCAGATTGCGGTCGTATTCGTCCTGAGGTTCGGGATTCTCCACGCACGTTCCCGTGACGTCGTACCAATGTTCGGGCACCACCAGATACTCGCTCAGCCGGTAACGCTCCCCTCCACCTCCACTCCACCCAAAAAGGCTGTTGGCTTTCTGGCGGGACACCGCCGCAGAAGCGTATGACCAGAGGTCGGGCTGAAGCCCGGGGGTCCCCGCAGTCCAAGTGGAACTACTGATGCCCGAGAGGAAGCGCCCGAACCCGAATCCGGGGCTTCGTCCGGTTTCAACCTTTGCGGTCTGGATCAAATCGTATTCCGCCTTGTGTGCGTCCACCAGTACCTTGCCGGTGGCGTCCGCGAGATAGAATCTCTGCCCGTCGGTATCGGTTGCAATGTGAACCCAGCTTCCCCCGTTCTTATTTTGAACCCAATGCTCGATATCCACCTTATAGAAAAAACAGGGGCTTTGCGAAACAGGGCTGGTTATGGGCGGGATACCCGTGGCCTTGCCGTGGATCTCCACCAGGCCCATGGCGACACTGCGAATCGGGATTTCGGGAGTGTCCATCAGCACTTGGTACTCACGAAAAGTGCGAAAGCCTTTGTAAAAGTAATACAGGCCCGCGCCAAACCCCATTACCAGCAGCCCATCTATCTTAATTGAAGCGTTCGATGACATAGGATGACCGGAAGTTCCCGCCATACTACTTGACGTGCCAGGAAAAGGCAAGTACGGCACTGCCTGGGTGCTTGCGATTCGTCAGGGACTTCACGGATTGGTTCCAGCGCTACCTCAGTGTGCCTTCCCTTTTCCGCCGTATGCGTAGACCTGCCCACGGTCTACCCAAGCGTCCATCTCTTCAGTATGATGATAGGCCGCTTCGACCTTTCTTCGATTGCGGGTAAATTGCGCAAAGAGGGGCTGATGATTGGGATCGCAGGAATGCAACAGTTTCGGATTCTGGAACACACGGCCGATGTGGGCTTCGAAGCGTTCGGATTGACCCGTGAGGAAGCCTTTGTCAATGCCGCTCGCGCATTGATTTACTTGATTGTAGAATTGGACGCGATCGACCCTCGCGAGGAGGTATCCGTGCAGGTGCAGGGAGCTGACCCTGAGAGTCTTCTGGTTAATTGGCTGAGTGAGCTCTTATATTTGCACGACGCCGAAGGCTGGCTGTTCCGGGATTTCGAAATCCAGAGTCTTCAGGACAATTCGCTGAGCGCCCTGGCGCGGGGCGAAAGGTTCCAGCGGTCGCGGCATCAGGCCAAACTGCTGGTCAAGGCCATTACTTATCATCAACTCGCGCTGGAAAAAACCCCACGGGGCTGGCGAGCGCAAGTTTATGTGGATATTTAACGATAATCGGAAGTTGAAGGTTTTTACCTTGGGCTGCTTGTTGACTGCCTTCGGCCTTATGCCTTCTTCTCGCGGCCTGTCTGCCTCCTTACTGCTTTACAATGTCCAAGAGGTCAAACCCAAAGTTTTCGTATGGACTCCTGACGATGTGATCGATCAGGAATGCGATCCGCTCTTTACCCGGGCGGCGACGGCGGGATTCATCCTGACCTCGGAGGGGGTAGTTGTGGTAGATACCTCCAACAGCCCGATGCGCGCGCGCGACCTGCTCTATGAAATTCGCAGGCGCACCGATTTCCCCATCCGATACGTCATCAACACCAGTTCGGCCCCCGACCACATGTTGGGCAACGAAGTTTTCACCGATGAGCAAGCCACGTTGATTTCCACCAAGGCGGCGCAAGAGGAGATGTTACAGTACCGGCAGGAGCTTTTCTATCGCATGCACGGTGAAGGGGGATGGCGGCTGGAGGCGCGCATGCGGGGCTTCCACGTAATGCCCTCTACCGAAACCTTTGATGAAAAAATGACGCTCAACATGGGCGACCAGGAAATCCGTTTGGCCAGCCTAATGCGTAGCGAGACTTCCCCGGAAGACGCGGTTGTATATCTGCCTTCCGCGAAAACGCTCTTCCTCGGCGAGCTCTACGACAACCAATATTTTCCGCGAATTGGTTCGCGCAATGTTTATCGCTGGATCGAGGTGTTGCGGCAGGTAGAGGGCTGGGACGTCGACACTTACGTTCCCGGCCACGGAGCCGCAGGCAGCAAGAAGGACTTGGTGGATTTCCGCAAGTTCCTGGAATGGCTCGTGGCCCAGGTGGAGATGCGCCTGAAGCAGGGACAAACCCCTGAGGACGTGCAGAAGGACCTATTGCTTCCGAAAACCTACAACTGGCACGCCGCAGAGCTCGCGTCGGATACCGTTGCTGATGTCTGCCGGCAACTCGCCCCACAGCACGCAGCCCCCTCCACTGTTCAGCCCGGGAAACAGTAGGGATCTCCTTATAAGTACCCTTTCCAGGAAGTCGATTGCAGGGTACGAAAAATCTGCCGTTCGGCTTTACTCCGCTGTGCCCCTCTCTTGCAGCCATGGCCCGGCGCTAAATTCCCATGGCAATACAGAGCGCGGCGGCATCGCCGATGCTCTCACCGAGTTCGGCCGGGATCACCTGGCACGTGCGCGCCGGCAATTCCAGCGCCTCACGCTTGATTATGCGGCGAGCGGGTTCGAGGAGCAAATCACCCAAACGCATGGCCAGACCGCCGATTACGATCCGGTCAGGGTTCAGCAGGTCGACGAGGATCGCCAATACTTCGCCCAGCTTTTCGCCCGTGGCTTCCAGAACTTCCAGCGCGACTTTGTCGCCCTGCCGGGCGGCAATGCCGATATCCTTCGCGGTGATCGTGCCTCCTGATCGATACAACTTCGCCAGGCGAGTAGGGCGTTTTGCCTTGAGCGCCGCGGCCACTGCCTGCTGTGCCACCTGCGCCATGCCGCCGCCGCTTGCCCAACCTTCCGCCGAGCCTTTTTTGTTGTGACCGATGGGGCCGGTTCGGGTCAGGCGAAGGTGGCCCACTTCGCCTGCCAGGTCGTTGGTGCCGCGATAGAGCCGCCCGTCAGTGATTACACCGGCGCCGAGGCCGGTGCCCATGGTGAGGAACACCATATTCTGGCAGCCCTTGCCCGCGCCAAATCGATGTTCGGCGACGGCCCCGGCATTCGCGTCATTTTCGATCAAACATTCCGCTGGGAATTCGCGCTCAAGGATGGCCTTGATCGGCACGTCATCCCAAGTGGGCAGATTGGGCGGCGACTGGATGATCCCCAGCACGCGGTCCAGTGGGCCTCCACAACTTACGCCCAGCCGCGCGATGGCGGACGTGTCAGCACCTTGCTCCGCCAGCAGCTCGCGAATTCCCGATTTAATTAATTCCAGACCTCTCTCGGCCCCCTGGGCGGGGCGGGTGGCGAACTGTTTGCGCGCGATGACGTCCGGCGGCGTTGAGGAAAGCAGGACGGCGGTTTTCGTGCCGCCAATATCGATTCCGACCAGCAGCTTGCTTTTAGGCGCATCCACTTGCAGTCTCCTGCTTCAAGGCGTTTGGGTTGAAAGGCGAAGTGAGCTTCCCTTTTGATCCAATGGTATCAATTCGGCCAGGGCATATGCACTTCGTGGCGGCATGTGTGAAACTAAGCTTGTGATTTTCCTCATGAGGAATATGCTCTTGATAGGGCCGTTGAAGAGTTGAAGCTTATCAGTGCGGAGGAGAGTCATGACCTATTCCCGAAGAGATTTGTACCTGATGGTTGCCGCGCTTGCTGCATCCCCGGTGGTTGCGGCGCAAAAAACCGCGCTCCAGAGCAAGGCATTTCCCTACGAAGCAATGCCGGTACGAAAGACGAACGGAAACGAAACGCGCCCTGTGCTGTCGGGCGAACTCCACAACGGGGGCTACGTGGAAGTCCACCAAACCCGGCTTGCTCCGGGGGGAATGCCCCACCCGCCGCATCACCACCTGCACGAGGAGATGTTCCTCGTCAGGGAGGGAACGATTGAGGTGACGATCAGCGGGCAGTCATCTCGCTTGGCCCCAGGCTCGGTGGCTTTTGTGGGGTCGAACGATGAACACGGAATCCACAACGTCGGCCCCACTCCCGCAGAGTATTTTGTAGTCGCACTCGGCAAGGACGCCTAGCCACCCACCGATTTTGGATTTGCGATTTTGGATTGGGAACACGCGCAAGCCCAGTCTCAGAATCCAAAATTTAGAATCGAAAATCAGGAAGCCTTGGGCAAGTGCGCCAGCGCCTCGCGAATTTTGGCTTCCGGATATTCGTAATCGGAAAGCTCGCCGGCAAAATACTTCTCATACGCGGCCATATCAAAGTGCCCGTGCCCGCTGAGGTTGAAGAGGATGGTTTTCTCTTTGCCCTCTTCCTTGGCCTTCAGCGCTTCCTCGACCACGCAGCAGATGGCATGGGAGGTTTCCGGCGCCACGATCAGGCCCTCGGCGCGCGCGAACGTCAGCGCGGCTTCAAAGCACTTCAATTGCGGATAGCTCACCGCCTCCACGACGCCCTCGCGGTGGAGCAGGCTCACCAGGGGCGACATGCCGTGGTAGCGCAGGCCGCCCGCGTGGATTCCGGGCGGGATGAAGTCGTGCCCCAGCGTGTCCATTTTAAGCAGGGGAGTCATGCCGCTCTTATCGCCGAAGTCGTAAGCGTAAATTCCCTTGGTCATGGTGGGGCACGCGGCGGGCTCAACGCCGATCAGGCGGATGTTCTTGCCCGCGGCCTTTTCCGGCACAAACGGAAATGCCAGCCCGGCAAAATTGCTCCCGCCGCCGCAGCATCCGATGACGATGTCCGGCGAAGCTCCGGCGAGTTTCATCTGCGCAATGGCCTCCTGCCCGATCACGGTCTGATGCAGCAGCACGTGGTTCAGCACGCTGCCCAGCGAATAGTTGGTGTCCTTGCGAGTGGCGGCGTCTTCCACCGCTTCGCTGATGGCGATGCCGAGGCTGCCGGGGGTTTCAGGGTCTTCGGCAAGAATCTTCCGCCCGGCTTGCGTCAGGTCACTGGGGGAGGGAACGCATTTCGCGCCCCAACATTCCATCATGGTGCGGCGATGCGGCTTCTGATAGAAGCTGCACTTCACCATGTAGACCATGCACTCCATGCCGAACACGTTGCAGGCGAGCGCCAGCGCGCTGCCCCACTGTCCCGCGCCCGTTTCCGTGGTCAAGCGCTTGACGCCGGCGGCCTTGTTGTAATAGGCCTGCGCGATCGCCGTGTTGGGCTTGTGGCTGCCCGCGGGTGAGACTCCTTCATTCTTGAAGAAGATCTTGGCGGGAGTCCCCAACGCCTTCTCCAGCCGCATCGCGCGGTGCAGCGGGGTGGGCCGCCACAGCCGCAGAATGTCCAGAACCGGTTCAGGGATGGGGATGTTCTGCGCCGCCGTGACCTCCTGCTCGATCAGCGCGTGGGGGAAAATGGCTTCAAGATCCTGGGGCCCCGCCGGTTGGTAGCGTTCCGGGATGCAAAGGAGGCGACATGGGCGCCGGTAAATCGGGAATCACGTTGTACCAGAATTTGGGGATTTCTCGTTCGGAAAGAAGATAACGATAATCAGGCATGCTAGTTCTCCATGAGAATCGCAAAAAGATGAATGCGATTCAGTTGAGATTTGCAGGCTGCGCAAGAGGCGTCAAGACACAGCCGGTATGGTGGGGACAGGCGTGAAACATCAATGATCGTTTCCTGAATCCGCGGCGGCCCCCACGCCGCAAAGCTTAAGGCCAAATCGAATCGGGCAGAATAACACAAAATGGCCACAAGTGGGCAGTCGGGTGATCGGGCCATGGAGCCATTTGGGATTTTCGATTGCGACAATCCGAAACCGGCAATCTTGCTGGGCACTCGGCACTTGCCACAGGTAGCGGCCTTTGTGATTGAGTGATCTGAGATTTACGGAGTGGACAAATGGATTCATCCTCTCACCTAACAATGCCGATAGCCGCAGTGCGGAAGTGTGTCACGCGGGGGTTTGGCCGTCGGCTTTACCCCTCTGCTTTTCCCCCGCGACGCGCATTGGGCGGCGCGGCAAAAGGAAATTCGGGTTGTCTTATGGGCGGTGCGGCAAACGCCCGCACCGCCCGAGTGCGCACAAAGAAATAGCCATCTTTTCGGCGACAATCAGCGTCGGATGCCTTTGAAAGGAGAACAGAGGTATCTAAGCTGCTAGTAGTCGTCGATGCCACTGGCAATTCCGGTTGCCGTATCAATCGCCGCCACGATCTTGTTTCCGATCTCGTGCGCGTCGTGTTCCTCAGGCTGGTCACGATACATCGAGTAAGGGCCGTCGTCACTCTGTGTCCAACGGTTCACTCCCGATAGGGTGCCCTTGTAAGTGGCCCTCATCCACTCCTCCACCTCGAGTTTAACGGTGGACCGTCTGAACCAAGCGGGCTTGGTGGCATTTGTATAGGTCGCGAACTGCCCGCGAACCCCGTATGCGCTGGTCGACACGTTTTGCGGGATATTCAGCCACTTTGCGATCACGGTGGCATTCAGGGGAATATTGCCGGTTTTCATCGCCGAGAACAACGCAACCTTGGCGGCCACCCCTCCCCCTCCACCCGTGCTGGTGATGGCTTGGACCGTGCCCTGGGATGACGTGTCGGGGTATTTCAAGGTTCCCGCGCCCAGCCCCTGGGCGATCCGATAAAACTGCTCGGCATGGCGCGTCTCATGGTACATGGTTCGGCAGTACGTCACGAAATCAGCGTAGGAAAGTCCGCCGTCAATGGTGCGGTCCTTGCGGAGACGCAGTGTCCAGGCGGACCATCCAAACAACCCGTTCGATCCCCCGGTGTCCTCGAAGCTGACGGTTGGCGCCACCATAAAGGAGGCGGCGGCGTTGATCATGGCGATGATCCGCTGGCGCCGCCACTCGCGCCTATGTTGACCTGCGGCCACCGGGGGGTTTGCCCAACTCCCCCATAAATTCGCGCCTGCCTGGGCAAAATTCGTCATGGTTAGATTGTCTTGCAAGCTCATATGAAGCCTCCAGAAAAAAGATGGGCGCGCGGGCGGACGTTCCGTTGCAACTTGCAGCCAGCCTGACCAACGGACTCTCCGGCCTGCGCCCGGTACGGCGCACTCCAAGGTTCTGTTGGAATCCCGAGTTATCCTCCGAAATTTGAATCAGCGAGTTTGAAGTCGTCGGGTAATATACATTTGACCGCCGCTGAATACAATTGTCCGCCGGGCTTGGATTGCCAGATCCTCTAATCCCCTTTAGCTTCCTTGCAGGATTTGGGGTAGTGTCGCAGTTTGCCGTAGAGACGGCTTTACGCCGCCATTTGGCGATGTAAACTCGCCGCTGCAGCATCATGTTGACCCACATTCAAAGCGCAAGCCGGATTGCCGAAAGGCGCGGTGGAGTTATAATGAGAATTCGGAGCTGATCCCCAAGGGCATTGAACCTGGCAATCAACGACATCCGGTTGGCGGTAAACGGGCCGCCGGGAAAGGGGCTGACTATCCATGCGGCTCTTGATAAAGTTCAATCTGCTTCTATTCTTCGTCTTCGCCGTGAGCATTGCCATTACAGGTTACGTCGCTCACAATTTCCTGCAGGAAAACGCCCGCGAAGAGGTGATCCAGCAGGCACGTCTCATGATGGGAGCGGCGGGAGGCATGCGCACCTACACCTCGATGCAAGTAGACCCGTTGCTGGCGGCGCACGAGAGCAAAGCCAGCGATTTCCCGCCCCAGCGCGTCCCGGCTTATTCGGCTACGGAAGTATTCAACTACCTGCGTAAGGATTACCCCGCCTACACCTACAAAGAGGCCACCCTGAACCCTACCAACCTGCGTGACCGGGCGGTGGACTGGGAGGCGGACGTGGTTGAGGAGTTTCGCAATCATGCCGAGCGAAAGGAGCTGATTGCGCAACGGCGAACCCCCGATGGAGCTTCGCTTTTTCTGGCGCGTCCGATCACCGCAGATCCCGAGTGCTTGAGCTGCCATAGTGTTCCGGCCGCGGCCCCCGCCTCCATGATCAAAACCTACGGCCCGGACCACGGCTTTGGCTGGAAAGCCGGCGAAGTGGTTGCTGCCCAGATCGTTTCTGTGCCCATGTCCGTGCCGGTGAGCATGGCGGACCGCGCCTTCAGGACCCTGCTCATTTCGTTGGGCGGCGTGTTTATCTTCACCATGATGCTTTTGGATCTGGGGTTGGTATTCATCGTGGTCCGTCCCGTTGACCGCCTTTCGCGTATGGCCGAGGAAATCAGTAAGGGCAACCTCGATGTCCCGGAGCTTCCCGTCAAGGGCTCGGATGAGATTTCGCAATTGGCGCGTTCCTTCAATCGAATGTATGTCAGCCTGGTGAAGGCGCTGCGCATCATCGAGGGGGAATAGGTGAGTTCAGTGGGGACAGGCAGCCAGAAACTTTCGCCGGTCGCTTTCAGCGGGGATTTCTGAAGCGACAAGGACATACAACTCCGCAGCCGTTTTGGCTTTTCTGGCGGCGCGGTTGACAATGACTTTGGCCAGGGGGCCTATATAAACGGCAAGTTCTTTCCGGATTTTATCAATCAGCGCCGGATCCCAGGCATGGGCCGGAAGCGATCCAGTGGGCGAGGCGGCGGGAAAATCCGTTTCAACTCCGGTCTGTGACGCCGTGCGCTGTCCGGCCGGCGCAGCCGCGGGCTCTGGCGGCGCGGGCATCGAGGGCGCAGGGTACCCGGATCCCGCCGAGGTCGCTATGCCGTTGATCAGCAAAACGATCGCCTGCCGGAATTCCTCCGCGGTTTGGAAGCGGGAGGCGGGGTCCTTCTGCAGAGACTTCGAAACCATCTCCGAAAGCTCCGCCGGGATTTCCGGGTTCAACTCGATGGGCGGAGCGGGGGTTTTTTCGAGGTGAGCGACCATCACCGCATAGGAACTATCGCCCCTTATCGGACGTTGGCCCGTAAGCATCTCATACAGGGTTACCCCCACCGAATAGATATCCGACCTCCCATCCGGCCGTTCGCCTTTGACCTGCTCCGGTGACATGTAGTAGATCGAACCCAACGTCGTGCCGACGGCAGTCTGCCGGGGATCATCCATCTTGCTGGCAATGCCGAAGTCCGTCAGTTTTACCACGTCGCGGGACGTTACCAGGATGTTTTGGGGCTTGATATCGCGGTGAACAACCCCTTGTTGATGGGCGTAACCAAGGGCCGCCAGGACCTGCCCGATGTAATCCAAGCCCCGCCGCAGGATAATACCCCCCTGGCGTATTCTTGCGTCCAGCGGCAAACCCTCGACATACTCCATAATCATCACGAGTTGGTTCTGGACGCGCATTGCCGTATGCAATTGCGCGATGTTGGGATGATCAAGGCTGGCCACCACCTTGATCTCGCGCACGAAGCGGCTGGCAAGTTCCTCGGTTTCGCTCGCCTCCGGACGAAGGACTTTCATGGCGTCGATTCGGTCCGAAATCGTATTGCGGACCTTATACACCGTGCCCATGGCGCCACGCCCAATCAGCGTCATGACCTCATAATCCCCGACGATCGACCCAGGCCCTAACTCCACAATGGTTGAATCATACCGCAAACCCGTGACCCAGCAAAGAAAGTTGCCCGGAAATCGGCGATCTCGCGGCAGGCACGGTCAGCGGCGTAAAAGCGGGCGGGGCCGGCGGTCGAACCTCTTGGGGTCGCAGCCAGGATGGCCACGCCACTTCAACCGGCGTGACACGTCAAGAGCAGTGACGAGTGACAAGTGACGAGTGGCGAAAAAAACAAACGCGGAATGGCAGGCAGCGTCGACTCGATAACCCCAGCGTGGCAGAATTCGCCGCTTCGGTGATCGGCTGCACCAGGTGAAAAGATGAATCAATTTGCCGACTTCGAAAATCGCAAATCTGAGATCATCCCATCACCCGATGGCTCTGACGCGATGGCCCGATCATCCGGCAGTCGCCCCTCCGTTGCGCCGGGAAGCCAGTTTCACCTATAATATCGTTGCACCCGGAAGTATCAGGATTTGCACTATGCCCTCGCCCATCGTCCAAAAGCTTCAGGCAGAGATTCAAGCGCTCGAGCACGAACTGAACCACGAGCTGCCCAAAGAGCTGAAACGCGCGAGGGCCTTGGGTGACCTGAGCGAAAACGCCGAATACATTATGGCGAAGCAGCGCCAGGATTACGTCAGCGCGCGCTTGATGCAGCTCAAGAACCGCCTGGCGGACCTTTCGCTTATCAACATGAACAACATTCCGAAGGATCGCATCGCCTTCGGCTCAAAAGTGACTCTTTATGACGTCGACCGCGATGTGGAGATCGAGTATCGCTTGGTGACCAGCGAAGAAGCCGACGTCGGCAAGGGGCGGATCTCCACGACCTCCCCCATTGGCCGGGGCTTGATGGGCAAGAAGGCGGGTGACACGATCAAAGTGACCACGCCCAACGGCTCCCGCGAGTTCGAAATCCGCGCCGTCCTGACCTTTCACGAGCAGGCTTAAGAAGTACCCGCGGGCTTGCTCCCGCCGGGAGCGCAGAGACTTTCCATGGTAACGCGAAAAATCGGCGACACCCTCCGGCATGTCCTCGACGCCATTGTTCAGTGCTTTGCCGCCAGCGGGATTAACCCCAATATTCTGACCTTCATCGGATTTGCCATCAATTGCCTGGCGGCCTATCTGTTCGCCTACGGATATTTTCGCTGGGCCGGCGCCACCATCATCCTGGCCGGCATTTTCGACATGACGGACGGCCGCGTGGCGCGCCTCTCCAAGCGCGTGACCGCCTTTGGCGGTTTTTACGATTCGGTCATGGACCGTTACTCCGACCTCAGCCTGCTGATTGGACTGCTGATCTACTACGGGCGCATCAGCCGCTATTCTTATGTCTGCCTGGTGGCCGTCGCCATGATCGGCTCCGTCATGATCAGTTATACCCGCGCCCGGGCGGAAAACCTGATTCCCACCTGCAAGGTGGGGTTCATGGAACGGCCGGAGCGGGTGGTGCTGATTATCATCGGGGCGCTCTTTGACCGCATGGCGCCGGTGCTTTGGCTCATTGCCGTGCTGTCCAACGTCACCGTTATCCATCGCATTCTCTACACGCGTCAGGAGGCTAGGAAGTTAGTCTCTCAACAAACCGCACCCTAGTGGGGTGTCCCAATTAGATTTGACCCTAGGCGAGACCCCCTCACCCGTCTCGGCTCGGCTGATGAAAACGCCTCGTCGAGCCACCCTCTCCCCCAAGGGGGCGAGGGCAGCAAAATCAACTCTCCCCTCGCCCCCTTGGAGGAGAGGGATCTGGGGGTGAGGGGGTCCCGGCAATATGCCGATGTCAAATATTACGCGGGACACCACCCTAGCGCCCGCCGCGTGCGGACGATTCCTGATAAAGGGTGGACGCGATCGGCCCGCAGGGCGTTGGTCGAGTGGCCTCGAACGACTCTGACCAACGCAGCTTCTCATCAGCTTGGTCCGGGGTTTCCCCCCCGCCACGAGCATGGTCATCGCTTATCAATTCGAAATCCAAGCCCGCAACATGGTTGAAACCCAGCTTCGCCGGCGGGGCATTCGCGACGAACGGGTGCTGGAGGCCATGCGGCTGGTTCCCCGCCACGAATTTGTTGCGCCGGATTTAGTAAACGCCGCTTACGACGACCGCCCTTTGCCCATCGGTGACCGCGAGACGATCTCCCAGCCTTACATGGTGGCGGCCATGACGCAGGAAGCGCGCGTTGCGCCTGGCGACAAGGCTCTGGAAATCGGCGGGGGCAGCGGCTACCAGGCCGCCATCCTTGCCCAAGTGGGCGCAACGGTCTACACCATTGAAGTAAATCCCCGGCTCGCGGAAGAAGCGCGAGAACGCCTTGGGCGCTTGGGATACGGGAAAGTTGAGGTGTTCACGGGCGACGGAAGTGAGGGCCTTGCTGCCCATGCGCCCTACGATGTGGTCATTGTGAGTGCGGCGACGCCCAGCGTGTCGCCGGTCCTGCTCGGCCAACTGGCGGAGGGCGCCCGCCTGGTAGCTCCCGTGGGAGATCTGCACCACCAGGAGCTCTTGTTGCTTTCGAAACATGGCGGGCAGATAACCACGCGCCGCCTCGATCCGTGCCAGTTTGTGCCGCTGATCGGAAAAGGCGGCTGGCCGGAGAGATCGCCGGGGTTGAGTTGAGGGAACGGAAAGCAAGAGTCAGAAGTCAGGAGTAGGAAGTAAGAAGCAAGAAGCCAGTAGACGTTAAGCTGCATTCAGTAGCATGTACCCACCGACGGCAAACCGTAGCCCTCTATGGACTGTTTTATTCGTGGGGTGGCGCATACATAGACGTCAATGTATGCGCCACCCCGCGGTTTGTGTTTATGGTCACAGAGACTCCCTCCTTTTCTCTCGCCGTGATGAAGGTTCTCGCCGACCGGCTGCGTAAAACCGGCACAAGAATTCGCTCCCATTAGTATTTACAGACCAGTGGGGTGTATACTGTTCACGCTCGGGGTTCTAACATCAAAATTCCGCTTAAAGTCTGGAAAGGAGGGCCTATTTATGCCCTTACACGTTGGCGCGGCTCGCATCAGCCGGAAAAATCGCCTTAATCGCAGCTCCTTGTGTTCGTTGGCCAACGCTTGGGCCCAGATTCAGCCGTTGCTTGCCAACCGGCCGCTGGAAGCCGGGGCCAAGATTGTGCTGGCGAAATGGCGGGGAGATCCGGAGGTTCGTCGATTCGCCACTTGGGCAGAATTGACCAAGGCTCTCAAGGAGGAACTCGGAAGGCGTGAAAACTACTTTTTCCAGCAGCAGGGTGAGAACCTGAATATCGAAACCGTCATTTTCAAAACGGACGTGCCCACCAGCAGCATCGGATGGTCGGAGCCGAAGTTCTTCGCAGAACTCGGGCATCCCGGTAACGGGCGCTGGTTTGACGAGCGGGTCTCCAGCCGGGCGCTCGCCGACATGATGCTGACGGACTTCATCAAAGACGACCGTGAACTGCTCGCCATGGTGACGCAGGGGCTGAAACGGCGCGCCGAGCAGGAGTACCTGATGATGAACATGGTGAAGGGCGCCATGTGGGACGCGGCGGAAGTGGCGGACGAATTCCAGGTAGGGATTGCGGTGCGCGGCACCGGGCTGCTGGCGCATATGGGAATCGAGAGCGGCGACCCGACCAAGGCACAGGAGTTCAAGAACAAGACCTCGAAGGAAGTGGACCTGATCCTTTGCGAAGAAATGGAATGGAGCCAACTCGGAGCCGTCGTCCATTACGATCCCCGCGTGGAATGGAATTCCCGCGAGGCCGAGATGCAGTCGAACCTCGGACATTCGCCGATGTTCCATGCGGCTGCGGTGAAGGCGGATTGGGAGAAGAAGAAGCTGAAGATTCCCGAGCGGCTGCGCAAACTGGGCCCGCGCATCAAGGCGCCAGCCGATGCAGTGCTGGAAGCCACGTTCATGAGCCGGTCCAAGGAGTATATGGAGGAGGATCACGAATATCGCAAGGGCCATTACGCGCCGTACACCAAACTGGTGGGGCCTTACGTCCGGCTGAAGGTTCGATCGGACGTGAACATGGTGGGCGACCACGACCTGTTTGCTTTCACCAAGCCGGGAGGCGACGAATATGGCCAATTCATGCCGGATACCGATGCGCGCGTAGCCCAGGCGCAAAAAGCTCTGCAGAACAAGCCCACTTTTCAGGCCCAGCACGGCGGAATCTGGTACTGGAAGCCGGGCACCGATTTCAACATCGGGATAAAACAGAAGATCATGGGCGCTCACGGCCCGGAGGGCGACGAGCCGCTGGTCTACATCCGGCCGGGCAAACAGGTTACCGCCGCCTATTACACCACCGCCGACAATCTAGCGTCGGTCTGGTCCAACGCGAGCTGGACAAAATGGATGGGCAAAACCCACAGCGGCGACCTCTTTCTGCATCCGGTGGCGATAAACCTGGAGTAGCGGGGCAGACATTGAGAGGCATGTCTGCGCCAGCAGGAGCTCTTGCCGGATGCGCCAGGAATCTTTGTACCCTTTAAGCTTTTTTGATCCCGCCGGTCTGGGGTCATCTGCAAGGCCAGAATCTTACGGTCTATTCGCGTGAACAGAGGGTCATCGAGCGCATCCAATTCCCTCTGGGCGGAGTGCATGATGGCAAGCGAGTGCTTAACCACGGGGACGACCACGTTTTATGCGGTTAGCCCGGTATTGCTGATAGGGGATGCTTTTCTCCTTGCGGCGTGACTCGGACACGAGGCCATCCCAGAAATCCTCCCACACCCCCCCGTGCTTCTTGAGGTCAATCAGCACGGCCGTCTTGCGCCCCTTGTCATCGGTTACGAATTGGATTCCGGTCATGGCGTCACTCTCCTTAAACCCTGTTCTAGCGCAACTCGCCCCCGCGGGGAGAGGGTGTCCGTCAACTTACGGACCGGTGAGGGGTTGCTTCCGCCGCCTGCCAGCAGGTAGCGCGGAGCCGTCCGTCGGTCGCGAGACCCGTCCACCGCCGGGCTGACGGACCACTCCACGGTTCCAAACACGACCAGCGCCCACAGGTTAATCAATATGCGAGACGAGATGTCGCTCTGATAATATGAGGACCAGAGCTAAGTTGGTTTATCCTTTAGGCGTTTGGTCAGGGAAGCTCGAAGCCGGGGAGTCTCAATGCCGTCTTGTCGAAGGTCAAGGTGCGGGAGCAGCCGGCCCGGGCCCCGAGCGCCCCGATGAGGGCGTCGGCAAACGAGCCGCTCCCTTCTTTAAGCGCGATCATCGCCGTAAACACTTCCTGCTCGTTTTCGACAACCAGGGTGTCGGCCTGGAGCATGCGCTCGAGAGCCGCAACGATCTCATCGTCCGCAAGGCCGTAAGCGCGATCCAGGACCCACACCGTCTCGACCATCGCCACGATGCTGATAAAGCCGGGGTTTCCCTTGGTCAGGCGGAACTCGATAATGTCCGTGGCCAGCGGCGATTGAATCGGGTCATCCTGCGCGAGGTAGCGAACGAGGATATTGGTGTCGAGCCCTATCATCGGCGTCGGGCGTGTGGACGGAGCCCGGCGGCGCCCTCCGCGATGGCTTCACGCATTCGCTCGAGGGTCACCGGCCGGCGGGGGCGCGTAAGGATGCCCCTTAACGCCGAGACGGGGAGTTTGGGCAGGAGAACCACGGTGCCGTCAGGATGGACAAAAAACTTCACGCGGTCCCCCGCCTTCAAGCGGAGATGCTCCCGGATCGCCTTCGGGATGGTGGCTTGGCCCTTGACCGTAATCGCAGATTCCATTTCTCCCCCATTACATTCTCATAAATGTAATACCACAACGCATGGCCGGCGTCAAGCTTTGCCGGACCACCCCCCAATGGCGGGGAGCGCAGAGCCCGTGCCCCATAGGCATGGAAAAGCTGCGGACCTTGCGAAACCGGTTCGCGCTACTCGACCGGATGGAAGGGACCCCTCACCCGACCTCCTCCCTCGGCCACCCTCTCCCCCCGGAGAGGGCTATTTCATGTGCGCGCGCGTGCGCGCACATATGATTTTTTCCCTCTCCGAGGGGAGAGGGTGGACCGCGCCAGGCGTTCTCACCAGCCGGCGCGGGACGGGTGAGGGGTTACTCCCGCCGCCTGCCCGCAGGTAGCGCGGAGCCGTCCGTCGGTCGCGAGACCCTCAACCGACGGGCTGACGGACCACTCCGCGGTTCTAAACATCACCAGCGTCCAGAAGTTAATCAATATGCGGGACGAAAAGCCGCGGAGTAATCCCGCTCGGAGCGGGGTCCATCTGCGCTGCTGTTGACGCTTGATGGGAACAGCTAGTGTCTCGTGACCCTGAGCCCGCCACGGAGGGCCGTCTCCAGATGTAGCTTCTTTCGATTTCCGCCAAAGCTGACGAGAAGCTTGGTCTCGCATCCGTCGCCTTCCGTCTGCATTACCTTCCCGTACCCAAGGAGCGGATGATAGACCTGGGCTCCGACGCGAAAGAATTGAGGTACAGTACGTGCTACATCGCTCTTCCTACCAAACCTCGCTGCGATGTTTGATGAGACAAACGCCATCACCAGACTTACTAGGACACCAAGATAGAGTGGAATATAGCTGACGCCGCCATGCCATGAACACGCGCCCTGTCTGCCGATTGATGGAGATACCCAACTATCACTGCACGCCACTGGTCCAACCACATACGCGAAAACGACAATGCAGACGAAGAATGTCGTCATCCCGACCGCAAGTGGACTTGGTTTGCGCATGCTCATGGGCCCCCTTCTTAGGATAAACGGCGACGTCTAGTTTTACACCCCAGACCGGAAAGCCAAGGCGTCATCCTGCCGGGAGGGGGAGAGCCTGCCGCTCCCCCCTTCAAGCAAACAACCTCTCTTGCCGTTCTATGCGCAGACAAGTCTCGATGCTTTCCAGCACAACGCGGGCGGGGGCGGAGGAATTGGAAATTGCAGATTCAAGATTCAAGAAAAGAGCAAGGCCGGGGTCGGAGAGGCCGGGATACGGGGCACGGGGTACGGGATACGGGATTCGGGTTTCGGTATTGGGGGTTAGGGATTGGGCAGATACCTACCATTTAGATGATTCTTCACCGCGCCGTTCGGCGTAGGGTCAGGTCCCTGCTGCCGTGGATGATGGTAAGGATTTCGGTTCGTTCTCCCGCTATTCGGTAAATGATGCGGTAATTCTGGTGAAATAACTCTCGAATGTTTTCATCTTGAACTTCCGGAACCACTCTTCCCAGCTTGGGGAATCGCAACAGCTTTTCCACGGACAGCACCACCTGCTCAACGAGGTCGGCGGCGTAATAATCGGAGTCTCGTGCTATGTAGTCGCGCACCGCGCGAAGGTCTGCGAGGGAGGGATCCGTCCAGATGAGCTTCATTCGGAGAGGAACTGCTTCTTCACTTCGTCGTGAGGGACGACGCGGCCCTGCTCGGCCGCCTCGATCCCCTTGGCAATCTTCTTCCGCACGTACATCTGATAAATGAGGTCGTCCCAGGAAGTCTCCTCGGGCAGGGCTTCGATCAACTTTTGGGCTTCTTCTCTTACTCCACCCATGTTCCTTCCTCCTTTACTGCGGCGCCAACGCCTCTCCTAAAATCTATCACAAAAAAGGACAATCCAGTAGCTGGTGTCCGCGAAGATGCGCTTCATGAAGTTACTTTTGAGGTTCCGCAGAGGTAATGGTCGAGGTTCTTCGCGAGGTCCCTCGGGACGCGCTCCCATTCTTCGTCCGGGACGTCTTGGGCGATGGCTGCGAAGGTTTTGTCAAGCGGTGGCGCGGGGGCGGGGCGCAGCACCGCGACCGGACGTTCATCGTGCTCGATCACAACTTCGTCACCAGTGCGCACATGATCCAAACTTTCAAGCACCAGCCGGGCGGGGATTTGGGCGGGTTCTTTAGGCTCGACTTTGTGGAGGCCTCCGCCATAGACGCGGCCTTCCGACACCAGCTCGCTGGGCTTAATCCGTTTTAGTGCCTCGAAGACACGTGCTTGAATTTCCGGCTGCGTATTCAGCGCGTCACGCAGACGGCCTTGGGGTTAGCTCGCCGGTGTCATTGGGCGTAGCACCGCCGGGAAACTGTGTCCACCTACGCGACATGCGCAAGGTCTCAAGGGGCACCATGGCTTCCTTCTGGGGATGTTCAATGGGGCCGGCAAAGGAGAAGCGAGCAGCCTCGGCCTGTGAAGTTGGCCTCCTTGAAATTGGCCGCCGCCCAGCTTAGATCTTGTGTAACGGCGTAGTGTTGACCGAAACGGCGTCACTTGGCTGTGTAGTTGCCAAACCGCGGGTGGCGCAGACATTGCCTTTCATGTCTGCGTCCCAGTCCATCGCGTTGCGACCTCTCGCGCTCCAAAGCTTCGCTCCGTACACTGTGCCGTTGGACCCAAAATGTAGAAATTCCAGGAGTTTGTAGCCGCGGGTTTACCCCGCCATTTTCGCGGTGGCATTAAGCCGCCACATGGCGAGGTAAACTCACCGCTACGTCATCATACCGAGGCACTACTCGCCGATGGAGGCCGGCATGACCTTACCCTCAAGTTCTGGCTGGATGTTTGCTTCGAGGAGCCTCCGCCCAAGCCCTAACTCTCGACGGAGATCGTAGTAAATGACCGGCTTTCCTGGACACGAGCACAGAATGCGGTGACTTTGACAGGGGCTGGCGCAGACTCCGTGCTTGTGGGAGTCTGCGTACTCCCCCAAGGTCGGGACATCGCAGGCGCAGACATTGAGAGGCATGTGTGCGCCTGCCCCCGACTCTTCACTTGTCACTGCTCTTGGATTCCAATATAGTCTCCCTCCATGCCCGAACCGTTTCTCAGCATCGTGATTCCCGCCTACAATGAGGCCTCCCGCATCGTCAGTTCGCTGGATGCGATTCAAAATTACGCGCGGGGGAAAGACTTCCCCGTCGAAACCATCGTGGTGGATGACGGCTCGGCTGACAACACGGTGGAAGTCACTTCCGCCCATGCGGAGATTCGTATGCTGCGCAACGGCCGCAATCGCGGCAAAGGATTTTCCGTTCGGCACGGAGTCTTGGAAGCGCGCGGGGAGCTGGTCCTATTTACCGACGCGGACCTTTCCGCCCCCATCGAGGAAGCTGACAAACTGC
The DNA here is from genome assembly GCA_963825395.1 of uncultured Acidobacteriota bacterium. Taxonomy (GTDB): domain Bacteria; phylum Acidobacteriota; class Terriglobia; order UBA7540; family UBA7540; genus Bog-366. The sequence goes on from CAWGTQ010000063.1 coordinate 40,585, forward strand.
TGGCAACGATGGAAGCTTCCCACGCCGATGCGGTGGTGGGTTCAAGGGCGCTCGCGCGCGAGCTGATCGGCACGCACCAATCGCCGTTTCGGGAATGGGGCGGCCGATTCTTCAACTTGCTGGTCCGGACTTTCACCGGCCTCAAAATCCGCGACACACAGTGCGGCTTCAAGCTTTTCCGGCGCAAAACCACGCGCCGGGCCTTCGAACTCCAGCGAGTGGAACGATTCGGATTCGACCCGGAAATCCTCTTCCTGGTCCAACACCTGGGCGGCAAGGTGGTGGAGGTACCGGTGCGCTGGAATCACAACCCTGCCACCAAGGTGCGTTATCTGCGGGATTCCCTGCACATGACTTTGGACCTGATGATTCTCCGCTGGCGGGTTTTGACGGGCCAATATAAGAACGTAGAAGGCAGTAGGCAGTAGGCAGTGGGCAGTAGGTAGATCCGGTGATCGGGTGGACAAGAACCACCGCCGGGCGCATTCGCCTTTTGCTCACCCGATCTCCCGATCACGGGATCTCCCGATCCTATTCACCCGATAATTTTTTCTTGACTCGCTAAAGAGGGGGACTTAATATCGGCCTATCGCTAGAAAGGAGGTGATCCATGTCGATTGAAAGTGATTGTAACCTTAGCGAGGGTGCTGAGGCTTAGGCGCAAAGCACGCGCCCGTTCGTGGGTCCCTCTCTCTAGCTAGGAGAGGGTGTAGTGGCAAGGCGCTGCTGGGCGCCGTTCCTGTGTAAGATTCGAGATAGGAAAAAGCCAAACCCATCAGTATCCCGGGCCCCTGGTTGTGCGGTCAGCGTGCAACCAGGGGCTTTTGATTTTTGGAGAGAAAGGTGGCGCCGCAGGGGGCTAGGATACCGCAAAATTGCGATTCTCTGCGCTCCAGCGTGGCGCGGTTTGGATGGCTCCCAAGACGTCTTCCGGTTCGTTCACGACCGACCACATATCCCGGTGTCGCGTATCCATGAATCGTTCTGCGATGCAGTGTTCCAGGGAGGCGACAACGCGGTCATAAAAGCCGCGTGTGTTCACCAGGATGATAGGCCCGAGATACTGGCCCAGACGCTTGAGGGTTATGGTTTCAAAAAGTTCTTCCAGCGTGCCGCAGCCCCCCGGCAGAGCCACGACGGCGTCAGCGCCTTCGAGCATGCGGTGCTTGCGCTCGCGCATGTCGTCAACAATGCGCATTTCGGTTAATTGCGGGTGCCCCCATTCGAGCTCCACCATGAAGCGGGGGATGATGCCGATCGCCGTGCCACCCGCGCCCAGCGCGCCCTCCGCAAGCCGCGCCATGGCGCCCGCTCCGCCTCCCCCGTAAACCAGCGTTGCCTGATGGCGCGCCAAATGACGGCCCAGGCGCTCAGCAGCATCAAGATAGGCCGGGTCACACTGCTTGCTCGACGCGCAATAGACGCACACTTTCAGGTTCGCCATTTCGAAGCTCTCCTAAGGAACAAAAAGTCGCTGTCTGACGATGGACAAATTGCCGCAGATTGGCGTCCGCCCATCTCCTCTGTGGCCCTCTTGTGCTGGCATTCTTGGGGTATCCACTTCAGCGCCGCTGACCCATCAAAGCAAATGCCCGCAAGATTACGGCTGTAGCCATATCCGTCAAATGGTATTGCGGCAGATCCTCACGCCGCACCCAGCGCGCGTCAACGACGTCGGAAGCGGGACGCAGCCGGCCGCGCTTTCGGCGGCAGAGATAATCGACGATGACGTAATGGTATTTCACTCGTTTGCCTTCGCGCATGATCCGGTCAAAAACCAGGATGCACTCCAGGGGTTCGACGTCGAGACCGGTCTCCTCCTTCAACTCGCGTTGCACGCCGCCCGCCAGTTCCTCGCCCAATTCCAACATACCGCCGGGAATGGACCATTCACCCTTCAGCGGCTCGCTGCCACGGCGAATCAGCAGGGCGCGGTCGCGATGAATCACCACGCCGCCAACGCCCACCAGGGGATGTTCCGGGTACTCACGTCGCATGGATTGTAACCCTCATTGATCGCGGCATGGCCTGTGCTTGCATCGCTCGCTGCTTGTCACTCGTCCTGTTGCTGACGGAAGTCCACCGATTCCCGGGGGATGACCCAGGTTCCACCTCGCCTTGAGCAACGGAGATCCTGTCCGCGATCCCGCCGGTTAACGAAGAAAACAGCTACTATAACAAATGACGGAGCCGGGGCAATGTCGAAGGTAAATGGAATTGCGTTAGCCCACGGACCAGCCCTCAGGCGACCACGAAGCGGGAGTCAGAGACCTGTTCGACGATTTCCGGCACATCGCCACGCATGCCAGGGATGTGCCGCTGGCGTAACGGCTGGATTGCGCCACGACCTTGATTCGGTTTCTCAAAACCTGCGCAAGCGAGCGAAAAATGCGCTAATATCCGGCTGTTATTGCGGGATCGTTGGATTAAGGAGGATTCCATGGCTGACGCGAAGGCAGTTCGACTAATCCGGCTCATCGCCATCCCCACCGTGATTACGCTCGCCGTGACCATCCTGCGGGTGGTAGGCGAACTCAAACATTGGCCAACCCCGTGGTTCAACTCGGCGGCGGGCGGGGGCGGCGCGGTGGTGGGCATCTCTTGGCTGCCGATCGTCTTCGGTCCGTACTTCGCGCTGAAATTGGCGGGGGCCGGTGAGGCCCCTGCAAGCGCGGGCAAGGCCATCGGCTTCGCTGTGGGTTCGCTGCTGGTGTTGGTCGCCGGAGGGTTCCTGTTCGGCTCAACCATTAACCATCCTAATTTCGTCACAGCTCTCGGGCTCGTGCTGATGTTGGGGGCGGCGTTCGTGCCTGGCTTGGGCTGGCGCTCTTTGGGAAGCACTCTCGTGGCGTACGCGTTCGCAGCGCGCATTCCGGTTCTCATCGTGATGTATTATGCCATCTTCGGAAATGGTGGCGCAGGATGGGGAACGCATTATGACGGCGTACCTCCGGCGCTCGTCCATTCGCCCCCCGCGCAAAAATTCTTCTTCGCGGGGGTCTTGCCACAGATGACGTTGTGGATTGGCTGGACGGCTGTGGTGGGCTCGATCTTCGGGACGGTCGTTACCGCGATCGTGCGCCGGAAAAGACAGGCTGCCCCAGCAGCGGGGTAATCGCGTTGAATTTCCTCCTGGACGCCTTGCGGCCCTCCGATTGGGAACAGGTACGCAGCATTTACCTCGAAGGAATCGCGAGCCGTAACGCCACCTTTGAAACCGACGCTCCCACTTGGGAGAAATGGGATGCGGCGCACCTCCAGTCTGGGCGCTTGGTGGCACGTGCTGCTGACGTTGTTCTCGGCTGGAGCGCGCTCAGTCCGGTCTCCGACCGGTGCTGCTATTCGGGCGTGGCAGAAGCGAGCCTCTATGTGGGTGCGCGCCATCGAGGACAAGGCATCGGCAAGCAAAGGACAAAACCCGCAATTTCGGCGGGGCCGAAGCCCCACCCTTCCGTCCGCCCCTGAGAAGTTTCCAACCGTGCTGAGAAATCTTGGCTAAGCTCCGTACAATGACTCGGTATTGACCGGCAATCCGAGCAGTTTCAGATAGGTAAAGAGTTGCATTTTGTGATTGTTGAAGTGCCCGAGAAAGCCAACGCTCATGATTTCAAACTTAGCCTTCCAGCCCCAGGGCACGGAGACCACGCGGTTCGTGAAGTCATCTTCGCTGATGCCATCCAGGGTCGAGCGAAGAATCTGTTTTGTCCTTTTCGAGTTTGCTTAGCGCCTCCTGAACTCCACACGAGGGCATATTTTCCAATTTCATGCCCGCTTCCATTTCTTCCATGGGAGGCCACTTGCCGCTCAGCAGAGTTTCCAGTCCGCCGCCGATTCCGTCGCTCAGGTGGCAAAGGACTTGGCCGGTACTCATAAACGTCGGCCCGGGTTTCCAATCCAGTTTGTCGGCCGGAACCATGCCGATCAGCTTTTCGGCAGGCTGAATCGATTGCAAAACCATTTCGCAGAATTCATTCTTGGTCATGAGTCCTCCTTCTGTATTGTGGGTTCTACTTAGTGCGCCCGGGGAAGATTACCTTTCGATATTTACGTCCGTTTTACCGCGAGAAGAACTTTGGCGCCAGATTGTCGGCCAAGTTAGGGGCCTCACCGTGGCAATCACGCGAGCGTTGCACTTACAGGCATTTCGCTTAGCCCGCCTGGGCAGTTTCCGCGAGCCCGGCGCTGCTCACGCATACTCCAGTGCCGTGCAGAATGCACGTGTCCGCTGGTTCGTGTGCGTCGAGGCGCACGGACTTCAACTTGAACAGGGTTCGACTGCCGAGAGCCTTGGCGATGAGGGGTTCCAATTGCGGGTCGCGCACGCTGGTGCAGGAAATGATCCCCACGAAGGTGACGATCTGCGCGGAAAACCCCCCATGTTCGCGAGTGAATATGACGATCAAGCCTTGACCCCCCATTGGGCTGGCGGCTACGGTAATTGGCACCGCCAGCCGGCCACCCTCGCCCAGGCGTTCCAGCCACGCCCGATGCGGGTGCGTCACTCCAGCATTGATCAGCATGGCATCGCAAAAGCCGGGATCGAACGCCGCGCCGTCGCCGGCATGGACGGTGACGTTCGGATACCCAGAAAGATTTTCACGGGCGCGCGCCGCCAACTCCGAATTCACATCAATTCCTATTACCGTGCCGCTGGTCCCGACAAGTTCTGCCATGATCGCCGTGTAATAGCCCACGCCGCAGCCAAGGTGGTAAACGCGATCGCCGAGCTTCAAATCGAGCGCCTCAATCCATCTCGCCAGTAAACTCGGTTGGCCGTTGTTGATATAGTGTTCGGCGTCCAGAGCGATCAACACGTTGTGGCACAAATCACGGGGATCCTCCGTCGTCGTGTAAGTACCGCTTCTCATGCCGACACTCGACAGCGCCATCTTCTCAGCCGATCCGATTTGCCAGGGAGGCGGGCCAAGGTACTTCTCCCGAGGCACATGCGCGAACGCCTCGACGAGGGCGGGTGAATGAAGGTTGGCGGAAACACGGACTTCATCTGCGTAGAAACGGCGGTAATCGTCGAGCGTTATCATGGTGTGATTATCCCACAATGGAACGGAGAGGGGAAACGTCCCTACCGCACAGCAAGAGGACGCACCCGATCACGTATGCATCACGTATGCATGGGTGGCTATTTTTATTCAATCTGTTATCATTTCCTATTTACTTATGGCTGCAGATAGGGGAGTCCAGCAGCTTAGACGAGGGCTCCGCTTCATAAGGAGAGGAATAATGGAAAAGCCATCGTTGGCCGACAATAATTCCGCGCCTGACAAGAACGGCTTGATTGTCATCGCGGGGGCAGGCGGATTTATCGCGGGGGCCCTGGTGCGATATTTCCAGGAGCGAGGGTTCACCCGCATCCGCGCGATTGATAAGAAGCCCCTGCCGGAGTGGTACCAGCGCGTGCCGGGCGTTGAGAGCCTGTGTCTGGATTTGAGCGAAAAGGAAAGCTGTATTCGCGCCTGCGAAGGGGCATGGGAAGTCTATAACCTCGCCGCGGACATGGGCGGCATGGGCTTCATTGAGCGCTTCCGCATCGAGTGCTTGCGCAGCGTGCTGATCAACACCCATTTGATTGAGGCGGCTAACCGCGCCGGGGCGGAGCGCTACTTCTACTCTTCCTCCGCCTGCGCTTACAACACGGAATTGCAGAAGGACCCGAAGGTCCGCGCCCTGAAAGAGTCGGACGCCTACCCCGCCATGGCGGAACGCGGCTACGGATGGGAGAAGCTTTTCTCCGAAATGGTCTGCCAGGAATACTGGGCCGAGCGCGGGATGAAAACCTTCATCGCGCGCTTCCACAATGTGTACGGGCCGCACGGCACCTGGGACGGCGGGCGGGAGAAAGCCCCGGCGGCGATGTGCCGCAAGGTGATCGAAGCCAAGGACACGCGAGGGAACAAAATCGTAATCTGGGGCGACGGCACTGCCACGCGCAGTTTCATGTACATCGACGACTGCGTGAAGGGCATTGACATGATCGCCCATTGCGAGGATTTGATCGCCACGCCCATCAATTTGGGGTCGAGCGAATTGGTTTCCATTAACGAATTGGTGGACATCGTGGAGGCCATCGGCGGCACCAAGCTTCATCGCGAGTATGACCCGACTGCGCCCCGCGGCGTGGCGGGCCGCAACAGCGATAACACCATGATCCAGAGCATCCTGCATTGGGAGCCGCGCACGCCGCTGCGCGAGGGGATGGCCAAGACCTATGCCTGGATCGCCGAGCAGTACGCTGACCGCAAGGCCGGCAAGCGGACGGTGAGCTAACAGGGGTAGTTTTCCGTGCCCTGTTAGGGCACAAGCTAGTGGCCGGAGGTGTTCAATCAGGGAGAACTGAAATGGCGAAGAATTTCAAAGATCTCACCGAGCGGGAAATCCTGGCGCTGGCGATTACTCTCGAGGAAGAGGACTCGCGCATCTATGGTGATTTTGCCGACGGCCTGCGCGAAACCTATCCCGCCACGGCCAAGATGTTTGAGGAGATGCAGGAGGAAGAATCCGGGCATCGCCGCGCCTTGATCGAAACTTTCCGCCAGCGCTTCGGCGAGCACATTCCGCTGATCCGCCGGCACGACGTTAAGGGATTCATCCAACATAAGCCGGTGTGGCTGGTGCGGCCGCTGGGCATTGACACGGTGCGCAAGCAAGCGGAAATCATGGAACTCGAGAGCCGGCGGTTTTACGAACGCGCCATCGAAAAGGTGACGGACGCCTCCGTACGCAAGTTGCTGGGCGACCTCGCCGAAGTCGAACGCAAGCATTCCGCCCTGGCGGAGTCACTGGAACAAAAATACCTGACCCCGGACGTGCGCCGCGAGGAAGAAGCCGCCAATCGCCGCCTGTTTGTTCTGCAGATTATCCAGCCGGGCCTGGCCGGATTGATGGATGGCTCGGTATCAACGCTGGCCCCGGTTTTCGCCGCCGCCTTCGCCACGCGCAGCAGCCCCGATGCCTTTCTGGTGGGCCTGGCGGCCTCGGTGGGAGCGGGCATTTCCATGGGATTTGCCGAAGCGCTTTCCGACGACGGCTCGCTGACCGGCCGCGGGCATCCCTGGGTGCGGGGCGCGGTCTGCGGCCTCATGACCGCAATGGGAGGCATTGGGCACACGCTGCCGTTTCTGATTCACGATTTCCGCCTGGCCATGACGGCAGCCGTCGCCGTGGTGGCGGTGGAGCTCGCGGCCATCAGTTACATTCGCCATCGTTACATGGACACACCCTTTCTTTCTGCCGCCTTTCAGGTGGTGGTGGGCGGCGTGCTGGTTTTCCTTACCGGGATTTTGATCGGGAGCTCGTAATCGGGTAATCGGCTGATCCGATGATCGGGCGAACAGGAGCCGTTTCTAATCGGGTGGTGGCGAGATGCGATGATCGGGTGAACAGGAGCAAATGTGATGGTTTTTGTTCACCCGATCACCGGATCACCCGATTTTGTCTGTCTGAAGGAGGCGATTCCCATGCGGCTGGTATTAGGTTCGGATCATGCCGGGTACGAACTGAAACAAGAGTTGATTGAATACCTGCGCGCTTTGCGCCACGAGGTCGTGGACGTCGGCACCCATAGCACGGCGGCCGTGGATTACCCCGATTATGCCGAGGCCGTTGCCGGGGCGCTGCGCGACGGCAGGGCCGAACGCGGCGTGCTGATTTGCGGCAGCGGCGTGGGCGCGTGCGTGGCCGCCAACAAGATTCCCGGAATCCGCGCCGCCATTTGCCACGACTCTTATTCCGCGCACCAAGGCGTTGAACACGACGATATGAATGTGCTGGTGTTGGGTTCCCGTGTGATCGGACCGGAACTGGGTAAGGAACTCGTGCGGGATTACTTGCGCGCCAACTTTAGCGGCGAGGAACGCCACGTTCGCCGCTTGGGAAAAGTGAGGGCGATCGAAGCGCACTACATGCAACCCGAGCATTGATGCTGCGCCATCCCTCCACAGGCGCCGACTCATGCACGTCGTCGAGTCGGCGTACCCAAGTCCCGCGAAGCGGGGCGACGTGGGTTGCCGTAGGCCTAAAAGCGAGCATCCGCATCAGACTGTATGTACTGACCCATTAAGACTATCGAAAATGGACGTGATATCATAATTATTGAAAAGTGAGCAATATTGAACAGACAGGCAAAATGTCACGTGCTAACTTCTCAGAATCATATCAGCGGAGGCACCCTAGTTGTGAAATTCGACCCGATTATTAATATGCTGGGGATGATTCTCCGTAACCCCGCTCGAATGCTGCAGACCCGGAAGTGCAGTCACCAAAGCCTAAGGGGCACCTCGGTTTTGATTGAGGTGCCCTCCCCTCCTACCGGCCTTTACGGGGAGTGTGTGTCTTTCACGCCCTTTGGGTCATTATCTGATAAACGCCACTCGTCTTATTAATGCACGACTTTCGCCCCTGCTGAGCTTGGCAAAATATAGTGACAGCTCCGGTGTAGCGCTGACATCTTGCCGGCTATGGTAGATGCCGCCGGGACGGCGGTGCTAAGAAGAGTAAGTCGTCACTGTATTTTGCGAACCTCCGTAGGGGGGAATCCCGTTTCCCTGAACGTTGCTAAATGCAATCGGAGGTCGCGCCGGATGAGCGAAAAGCCACAGAGCCTTGGGACGGAGACTCGGCGTTTCAAGCTGCCAGATGGCGAGAAGGCGTCTGAAGTGCAAAATCGCGGTTGCGAACGAGCCGGTGGGGTGTATACTGCTGCGGCTCAGGATGCCAATATGGAAATCCGGGGTAGTGGGTGGAATTGATGCGGGGGCGGCCTTACGCCGCCATTTGGCGAGGTAATGTCGCCGCTACAACCTGAAATTGACCTACTACCATATTCTGGGCCTAATGATCTGCCTAGCAAGCAACTCCGTTATTCAGGAGGATCCTGATGCTCAAATTTACACGCCGTGAATTTCTCGGTTCCGCCGTAGCTGCCACCTTTTGCTCTCGAATGGACTTCGCCAAAGAAGAGAAGCTGCGCATTGGTGTGACTGACTGGAACCTGAACCTGGGCGCCAGCCCCGAGGCGGTGCCGCTGGCGGCCAAGCTCCATTTCGATGGGGTACAGATGTCTTTCGGGCGAAAGCTCGTGGATGGCAAGATGCCCACGGACAATCCGGAAGTGATTGCCCGCTACCTCAATCTTTCCAAGCAATATAAGATTCCGATCGACGGAACCTGCGTCGACAAGTTGCATGACAATGGCCTGAAAAGTGACCCGCTGGGCCCCAAGTGGGTACTCGATTCCATTCGACTGACCAAGGCCCTTGATACGAAGGTGCTTCTGCTGCCCTTCTTCGGCCACTGGGCCCTTGAAACTAAAGGAGAGATGGATCATGTCGGCGATGTGCTGCGCGACCTTGGGCCGGAAGCCAGCAAGGCGGGGGTCATTCTGGGCCTTGAGGATACCATCTCCGCCGAGGACAACGTCCGCATCATGGAGCGGTCGAGGTCCGCAAGCGTTTTGGTGTACTACGACGTGGGGAACTCCACCCAAGCCGGGTTCGATGTGGTGAAAGAGATCCGCTGGCTCGGCAAAGACCGGATCTGCCAATTCCATCTGAAGGATAATCCACACTACCTCGGGGAAGGAAATATTCAGTTTGCGCCCATCATGCGGGCGATTCGGGATATTGGGTTCTCCGGCTATGCGAATTTGGAGACGGATGCGCCCTCGAAGCAATTAGAAGCTGACATGCGCAAGAATCTTGCTTACGTCCGCAACCTCATGGCGCAGTCCTGAGGGGCCGGCAAGGCTTGTCAACTTATTCAGCATCCATTTGCTCGGTAAGTAGTCACGTCTGTAACAGGGGCTCTGCATAGCTGTCGTCCATTGCCGAGACCCGGACGCACCGGCGTCATGATAACCTAGGAGGAGACATGCTGAAGACGATCCACCCGCTGCTGAGTGCCGACTTGTTAACCGTACTCGCCGAGATGGGACATGGCGATGAATTGGCAATCGTTGATGCCAATTTCCCGGCAGTTAGCATGGCCCGGCGCCTGGTTCGCGTCAGCGCGACGGCCTCGCGTGTGCTTGAGGCGGTCCTGACCCTGCTGCCACTGGACGACTTTGCCGATGCGCCGGTGACAGTTATGGAAGTTGTCGGTGCGCCGGACGAAATACCGGAGACCGTGCGCGAGTTCCAGACGGCCGCTGACACGGCCGAAGCCAAGCCAGTGAAGTTAGCGCACATTGACCGTTTCACCTTTTATGACCGCAGCAAAGCCGCTTTCGCCGTGGTTGCAACGGCCGAGGCCAGACTCTACGGCTGTGTACTGGTGAGGAAGGGCGTCATCCGTCCAAAATGAGCGGGCGGGATGGCGCAAACCCTGGGTTCTTCCCTGAGAAAGCCGCCTCCACATCAAATTGAACCCTCTGCTTCCGACTTGACTTTGTGTCTCTTTGGAACTACGGTTAGTCTGGCTTGGAAAGTGCCTAGGCCTTTGCACGCAAATGAGGGTCAGGGTATGAAACGTCGGTTTGCCATCGCAATCCCCATCATTATATTCGGAGCATTGGTATTTGTATCGCCCGCAGGCGCCCAAAGGGGTATCGGGGCTAAATCTGCCCCTGTGGGTCGAGCGGCGATTGGGGGCTCATTCGGAATAGGTGGCAGGCGTGCATTCCGCTTCGCTCATCCCCTGCACCCAATCTTTCGTGGCAGAGGAAGTGGATGGGGACTGGGATGGGGATATCTGCCGTATCCGGATTATTACGATTACTCTGATTACGAACCGGCTATGACGGAAGCGCCTCCGTGGGAGAGTGCTGCACTACCCTCTCCGGCTGGGCCGCCGGAGAGGGAGATCCACCCCATCTTACTCGAAAGACAAGGGGATCAATGGGTTCAGGTCACGGGTTACAGCCATGCGCCCGCTCCCGCGCAATCTGCTTCCCCGAATGCAGTGGAAGCGGCGCGTGTGCGCGCCGGTATGCCGAGCGGCACCGAACCTGCCGAACCCCCTCGCGAGCTTCCCCCGGCCGTATTGGTATTTCGCGACGGGCATGAGGAAGAGGTCAAAAGCTACACGATCATTGGTAACACCTTGTACGCGAGAGGGGATTATTGGATCAGTGGCTCGTGGACAAGAAAGATCGAGATTGCCAACCTGGATGTTCCCGCCACCCTTAAGCTGAACCAGGAACGTGGATCGAAATTCAGACTGCCATCCGGACCGCAGGAAGTGATGATCCGACCGTAAGTTCACGTTTTCGAGCCCGAGTTTCTTACCACAGACCTGGTCGGGCGTGCTGGCGCAAACCCACGTCAAACGTCCAGGATCAGGCTGCCAAAAACCACCGGCGCTGGGAGGTGCTCGTCGTCGTACTTTGTATCGAAAAGTACTTGACAATATTTTTGACCTTTAGTATACCTACGTTCATGTCTTGTGCCGGCCCCGTTCGTTCTCGCCGCCTTCGACCCGCCCCGCTGCATGTGCACGCTATTGAGGACTTGCGCTTCATCCGCGAGACCATGGAGAACGCGGCCTCCTTCACAGTCGTCCCGGGATGGGGTGGCGTGGCGATGGGCTTGACGGCGCTCGCCACCGCGTGCGTGGCTCCCCGCCCCTCGAGCGCAAAGGCTTGGATAATCACCTGGCTCGCCGCGGCACTGTGCGCTTTTGCCGTCGGTGCCCTGGCCATTTATTGGAAAGCGCGGCGCGTGGGCACACCTGTCCTCACGCGGCCTGGACGCAAATTCCTACTCAGCCTGCTTCCTCCCCTGTTGGCGGGGGCGGTGATCTCCGGTGCGATTTACGGCACGGGGCTGGGCCAGTTGCTGCCCAGCATCTGGCTGCTCCTTTATGGTGTCGGGGTGATATCCGCGGGAACTTTTTCCGTGCGGGTGGTCCCCGTGATGGGGCTGTGTTTCATGCTCGCGGGAATTGCGGCATTGTTTTGCCCGGCCGCCTGGGCCAACGCCGTGATGGCCGCGGGGTTTGGGGGGCCCCACATTCTATTCGGAACGATCATTGCAAGGAGGTACGGTGGCTAGATTCAATGCTATCAGCGGGCGTCATCCGCTGGAAACACGAAGAACGGAGCGGGTTGCCCAAAGGGAGCGCGGTCAGGCGCCCGCGACCTCCGCAACTGCTCTCGACCGCCTGATTCACGAGCGCATGCGCCTGGGAATTGTCAGCGCCCTGGCGGCGAATGATTCACTCAGCTTCAACGATCTGAAGAAACTGCTCGCGACCACGGACGGCAACCTGAGCGTCCACGCGCGCAAACTCGAGGAAGCGAAATACATCGTGTGCGAGAAGTACTTTGAAGGCCGGCTGCCGAAAACGGTGTACCGCCTCAGCCCCGCCGGGCGGCACGCGCTGGAGTGTTACCTGGATCAGATGGAAGGGTTGATTCATTCCATGCGCGCGCGCTAGTTGGCGCGGCAAATTTTTTTGACTTCGTACTTTGTGTTGCAAAGTACATTGCGCAGACGCGCCGCCCTCGCGCCGGGACCGGGCCAGGCGGCAGCGGTTTTTAGGGAGACACCGCATGACCCATGGCAATGGCGATCATCCGTTGACCCTCAAGCAATCTGGCCCGCACGTGGCGATCATTATGGACGGCAGCGGGCGCTGGGCGGCGGCTCGCGGCCTTCCGCGTATGGAAGGGCATCGCGCCGGCCGCGCTGCGGTTCGGCGTGTGGTGGCAGCCGCCCTCGAGCGTGGCATTCGGGTGCTGACCCTCTTCACCTTTTCCACTGATAACTGGGGCCGGCCGGAAAGCGAAGTCACGGAACTGATGCGCACCTTCGAAGGTTTTTTCAGCGTGGATACGCCAGCTCTCGCGGCTCGCGGGGTCCGTATGACGGCGATAGGGCGGCGTGACCGCCTTCCGGGTTCCCTGCGCCAGGCAATCGAAGAGAATGAGGCGGCAAGCGCGGCAGCGGGGCATTTGCACGTCCGCTTCGCGATCGATTACTCCGGACGGGAAGCGATCCTCCACGCCGCGCGCCGATTCCAACAAACAAGCGACGACTCCGCCGAATGTTTTGCCCGCCTGCTGGCGGAAGCGGAGCATAGCGGAGAGTCCGTGCCCGACATCGACCTGCTGATCCGCACCGGTGGCGAGCAGCGCCTCAGCAATTGCCCGCTCTGGGAGATTGCCTACGCCGAGTTGTATTTCACTCCATGCTTGTGGCCCGACTTCGGCCCCGCCGACCTCGACGCCGCCGTGCAGGAGTTCGGCACGCGCCACCGCCGCTTCGGGCGAATTCCAAACGTCGTATCTTGATTCGTGAAGTCTTGGGGCTCCCTGCCGTGCTTCGACACGAAGAGGATGACAGGTCAATGCAACGACCCTGGTTCAAAGAATGGGGTTGGATTTACCGCCCCGTGGCGTGGCCGGGATGGCTGGCCGGATTGCTCACCATGGTGTTTTGCATCCAGGTTTTTATCGCCTTGGACCGGCATTCCCACTCGGCGAGCGATACGCTCTATGGAATTTTTCCCTATGTCGTCCCAGCCCTCGGAATCCTCGGGTGGGTCGCCTCGAAGACCTCCGGGACTGGCAGGTAATGAAAGCATCAAGCAATTACCTCATCCCTCGCCCCTCAGCACCAGTCATCTTTCCGGCGCTCGCACCGCATAGATCGCGGCAGCGCCCAGGATGCCTGCCGCGGTGATGATGCTCCAGGCGAGGTCATAACGATGGGTGGCTTCGAAGATTTTTCCCGCCAGCACGGGTCCAAAGAACTGCCCCAGGGAATCGGCCATGATGATGAGGCTCAAAAGTTTCCCCAGGGCCGCCAGGCCAAAGCACTCGGCCGTGACCAGAGGAATCAGCAGGTAATCCGCGCCCATGGCAAATCCAAATATCAGTGCGAACGACCAAAGCGCGGCAGGCTGTCGCGCCAGAAAGAGTAGGGGGATTGCTAACGCGAGGACGAGATAGAACAATGCCATAACGTTCTTCTTGCTGTAGCGATCCACCAAATAGCCCACCGTAACCCGTCCTGCCAATCCCGCGAAGAGCAATCCGCTGGAGACGCGTGAGGCCTGAACCGTGGTGTACCCCGCGTCTCGAAGGAACAAGACGAATTGTTGAATCACCGTTCCAATCGCTCCGATGGTGAGGGTGCTGCCCGCAAGGATGAGCCAGAAATTGGCGGTTCGAACCGCCGCCCCTAGTTGGAATGAGGGCGACTGGCCTGCTCCCGCGAGCGCCCGTGTGGGTTCAACTCCGTCCGGAACCAGCCCCTTTTCTCCCGGAGCAGAACACGTCACCCACTGAGCAATGGGAAAGAGCACGACTCCGATCAAGCCGCCGATAATGACGAAAGCGCGCCGCCATCCCAGTCCTTCAATCAGGTGCACCGCCAAAACCGGCGCCGCCACGCCGCCCAATCCTAATCCCAAATAGGCGTAGCCCATGGCGCGCCCACGTTTCGCCTGGAACCAATTTGATACCAAAACCTGGTTGGAGATGGGGCCTGCCAGGACATAGCCCACCACATACACAATGCACAGGATGTAGTACTCCCACAGGCGCGTCATCGAGCCCATCAGGACTAAGGACAAGGCGACCAGCAGAATGCCCACGCGCAGCACTCGCCGCGCGCCTATGCGGTCGAGGAGCGCGCCCATGAACCCGAAAGCGGGCGCCACAATGACAAAGCCAAGGAAGATTCCTTGCGCCACTTGGCTGCGATTAAAATGAAGGGAATCCACTAGCGAGGTGTAAAAAACGGGAAGCCCATAGAAGACGAGTCCCACGGCGAAAAACAGATTCATGAACGCCGCCAGGACAACCCACCAGCCGTAAAAAACACGTGTTGATGCAGTTTGATTCATCGGAAGAATTTATAAAAGCGTGAGGGGTTTCTTCATCCGCCCGATTGTTGCAACAACTTCGCCACCAACGCCGTCCATCCGGTTTGATGGCTGGCGCCCAAGCCCGCGCCGTTGTCACCATGAAAGTATTCGTAGAACGGAATCAAGTCGCGCCAGTTGGGGTCGGTTTGGAAAAGCTCGTTCCCGCCGAAGACGGGGCGGCGTCCGTCGCTGCCGCGCAGAAAAATCGAGGTCAACCGCCGCGAGATTTCTTCCGCGACTTCCCATAACGTCATCATGTGGCCGGAGCCGGTGGGGCATTCAACCTTCAGACACTCGCCGTAGTAATAATGAAACCTCTGCAAGGATTCGATGAGCAAGAAATTGAGGGGAAACCACACCGGTCCGCGCCAGTTGGAATTGCCGCCGAACAAACCCGACGTAGACTCGGCGGGGTCGTAGTCAACCCGATACTCCTGACCGTTGATCGTCAGCACATAAGGGCTCCGCGCATGGAACTTCGACACGCCTCGAATCCCGTGCGGCGCCAGGAACTCCTGTTCATCCAGCATGTAGCGAAGAATACTCACCAGTTTTCTGCGGCTGACAATGGAAAGTTGCCGGCGAATCCCGTGCGCGGACGTTTTGCGTCATTTCGATGTGATGGGGAACGTTGGGAACATTGTCGAGGAACCATTGCATGCGCCGCTTGAAACCGGGCAATCGCCTCCAGAGCTTCCGGCTCCAGCACTTCCACCGCGTAGAGGGGAATCAGTCCCACCAGTGACCGCACCTTCAGGAAATGGTGCTGTTCATCGGGAAGATGGAGAACGTCGTAATAGAATCCGTCCTCCTCGTCCCACAAGGAAATTCCATGGCCGCCGCGGTTGTTCATCGCCTGGGTGATATAAACGAAATGCTCGAAGAATTTGCTGGCCACGTCTTCATAAGCGGGGTCTTCGCGCGCCAACTCCATGGCGATGGCGAGCATGTCAAGGCAGTACATGCCCATCCAACTGGTGCCGTCGGATTGTTCAATGTGGCCGCCGGTGGGAAGCGGTTTCGAGCGGTCAAACACGCCGATGTTGTCGAGCCCCAGGAATCCTCCTTCGAAAACGTTCCGGCCATCGGGATCCTTGCGGTTCACCCACCAGGTGAAATTAAGCAGGAGCTTGTGAAAGACCTTCTCCAGGAATTCCCGGTCAGCGACACCGCGCCGCCGCCATTCGATCTTGTAAACGCGCCACGCCGCCCAAGCATGCACGGGAGGATTGACATCGCTGAATGCCCACTCGTAAGCCGGGAGCTGGCCATTGGGGTGTTGGTACCACTCGCGTAAAAGCAGGATGAGTTGCTCTTTCGCGTAGTCCGGGTCCACCAGGGCCGTGGCCACGCAGTGGAAGGCCGTGTCCCAGGCGGCGTACCAGGGATATTCCCACTTATCGGGCATGGAGATGACGTCCGCATTGTAGAGGTGAAGCCAGGTGTGGTTCCGTTCCATCCCCCGCTCGGGAGGAGGGGGCGGGCCGGCGGGATCGCCCTCCAGCCAGGTCCGTACGTCGTAATGATAGAACTGCTTTGACCAGAACAGCCCTCCCATCGCCTGGCGGAAGACGTTTTGGGCATCGGCAGAAAGGGTGGGAGGAATGACCTTGGAATAGAACTCATTCGCTTCGGCAAGGCGCTCTTCAAACACCGTGTCGAAGCCATCGCTGAGCACGTCCTCGCTGGGCTGGTCGCCGGTAAAGCGCAGGCGGAAGACAGCGCTTTGCCCCGGCGGTATCGCCACGCGATAAGAGGCTGCCGCCTTCGTGCCCTCCGCGACCAGGATTGACGGCATTGCGCACACCATGGACGATATAGTCGTTGATCCCATCCTTGACGTGCGGCGTGCGATTGCCAACTCCAAAGAGCCGCTGGAAATTCGTCTCGTTCTCGGTAAAGAGCAATTCGGGATGTTCCTGGCAGATCAGCCAGCGCGAGCCGTAGTAACGGTGCTCCGCGCGGATCACCGCTGCCCCGGAAAGGTCCTCGGCCCTTGCCAGCGCGGACGCCAGTCGTCCCTGCCCCAGGACCAGGTGTTGCGGAACCAAAGAGTGGGAAGCAGTTGCAGAGTGGCGGCCTCAGGGCCGCGGTTATGGGCGGAAATGCGGATAAGGATATCGTCCGGAGTGGCCTTCGCATATTCCACAAAAACGTCAAAATAGCGATTCCCGCTGAAGATGCCGGTGTCCACCAGCTCAAACTCAAGATCCTTCTTACTCCGTCGTTTGTTCTCTTCCACCAACCAGGCGTAAGGAAATTCCTCCTGCGGATACCGGTAGAGATACTTCATGTAGGAATGCGTCGGCGTTGAATCGAGGTAGAAGTAATACTCCTTGACGTCCTCACCGTGGTTTCCCTCTTCTCCGGTGAGCCCGAAGAGGCGTTCTTTCAGGATGGGGTCGCGGCCATTCCACAACGCCAGGGCAAAGCAGAGGTATTGATGCCGGTCACAAATGCCGGCAATCCCGTCCTCGCCCCAGCGGTAAGCGCGCGAGCGGGCATGGTCGTGAGGGAAGTAGTCCCAGGCAGTGCCGTACCGGCTGTAGTCCTCGCGAACGGTTCCCCACTGGCGTTCGCTCAGGTACGGTCCCCAGCGCTTCCAGTGCATCTTGCGCTGGCGCGACTCCTCCAGCCTCTGCTCCTCACGAGTCATCGGCAACCTCTCCCGGACATGAGTGCTGCCCTAATTTGAACGTAGCGCCCCCATCTTGGCGGCTCAAGGCCGACTGGAAGCCGGCGCTACATCCGAAATTAGGACAGCACCCAGACATCATGATCCGCGTTGCGCCATTGGACAACGGGTACTGGGTCAATTTGCTGCGGCAGCGGCGAGCTTACCTCGCCAAATGGCCGCGTAAAGCCGACTCTACATCAAATTGGCCTACTACTGGGCGGCGGGCCCAGGGATCATTCGAAACAGCCCCGAAATCAAACCATCTTCCCCATTCCGCGCCGCGTTGTCAAACCCTGGCGGCTTTGGGTAGCAGGACAGCGTGAACCTGCGCCCAGGCTTCAGGCGATTCAACAAATTCGAATACGATCTGCTCATTAGCGTATTGGAGCCTTCACGCCGGCGGCTGGGATTTCCACTCTGCGGCTATGTTTTGATGCCTGACCACTGGCACGCACTGATTTGGCCGCAGTATCCGTTGCTGATCGAACAGGTGCTGCATGACTCCAAAAAGATCATGACGCTGAGACTGCCCGCGCGGCGGGGTACCCAGGGGCCCTTGTGGCAGCATCAATATTGGGATCGCTTTGTGCGACACGAGAAGGAATTCGCGGAGCGCCTGGAGTACATGCATCTGAATCCAGTGAGGAAAGGGCTGGCGAAGCGGCAGGAAGATTGGCGGTGGTCCAGTTATAACAATTTCGCTTTGGACAAGGCGACGGTGGCGGCATGCCCCATTCAGATTGACTACGTAAGATTGCCCTCGGGATATCGCGCCTGAGAAAATCCCGCGGACAGGAGGGCACTGTCCGTGGCTACGCCGTGCCTATCCACTCAGAAATCCGCCATCCCGCTGGACCATTTCCTACCGGTAGGAAATGGGGGGACAATTCGGCGTCCTCCCGTACGATTTTTTCCTACCGGTAGGAAAATCGCCCATAATCATGTTGACAAAGCCCTAAGGTATCGAGCTAGTCTACGGAGTGAGGGCGGCGCGCCGATGTTTGGGCATTCAGACGGGAAAGGACGGGCCAGGCGTCACACCCTTCCGCCCCCGATCAATGGGCCTGCCCCTTCAGGGTTGGATGGGGCGCCTCCTAACCTTGGCCGAGGGGCTGGGATGGGTCGCCGCTCGGGATCTAAACCAGAAAGTCCCCGAACGGGTTTGAATCTTGCAATCCAAGACACCCACTATGATCCCGCGCTTGCCCCGAGACCGTACGCCGTTTGGCCCTACACAAGACGCCAGGCCAGCGAGGGAAAAGACTGGGAAATCGCCCGCGAACACGTGAGGTTTATGAAAAAGCAGCAGGTTAGCGAAGAACATGGGAATTCCGATGTCTGCCACGAAAAATCAAGTGATTGAAAATAATGAGGTTACGAAGGACCAGCCAAGGCTACGGAACGAGCGGAACAAAGCATGCCAAAATGAAGGTATTACCCGATATGTTCATGAAAACAAGGGAGATTAAAATTTGACCTGGCTCAAACTCATCCCTAACCCGTGATGTTTATGAAAAATAAACTACTTACCGCTTCGAACCCGTGATAGTGTTGAAATGAAGGGAGAAAGACGTTGGGCACGAGCCCGAGAAAAGTAAGAGGTCGCACGCACGAAGAGCAGTCATGGCAAGGCTGGTCATGCCACGAGCGGTGGCTTGTTGACGCTGGGGCCCTGCGGTGCTACAAATGAGGTCTGCGAAACAGGGGGAGCGCTCAGCCCTGCCACGGCAGGGTGGCCCATTCAGATCGCGTTTATGGGGAAGCTTTCCTTTGCGGGGAGTTGGGTATCAGCTCTGCTGGCGATTTTGATGGGGGGGGTATTCCCCGACCAGGAGGTAATCTATGCGGCGACGAGATTTTCTTAGGAGAGGAAGCGTAGCAGCAGCCGGATTGGCGGCGTCAAAGGAGCTTCTTAATCCGCTTGCCAAGGCAGGCGAGGCCTCAAATTTGGCCCCCATTCCCAAACGCCGTTTGGGGAAGACCGGCGCTGATCTTTCCATCATCGCCTTGGGCGGAATGCTAGTAATGGATACCGAGCAAACTTTCGCTAATAACATTGTGGCGGAAGCCTTCGATCGCGGCATCAATTACTTCGATGTGGCGCCTCAATACGGTAATGCGCAACAAAAGCTGGGACCGGCGCTGGAGCCCTATCGAAAGCGCTCGTTCCTCGCTTGCAAGACGCTCATGCGCGATAAAGACGGTGCAGCCGAACAACTTGATGACTCGCTGCGCAAGCTGCGCACTGACCATGTTGACCTCTACCAGTTTCACGCTGTGACTACGAAGGAAGATGTCGAAAAAATCTTTGGTCCCAGCGGCGCCATGGAAACCTACCAGGCGGCACGCAAGGCGGGAAAAATCCGCTTCATCGGTTTCTCAGCACACTCTGTCGAAAATGCGCTCTCCATGCTCGATCATTATGATTTTGACACCATCCTCTTCCCCATTAATTTCGTCCTTTTCTCGCAAGCCAACTTCGGGCCTCAGGTGCTGGCGCGGGCGCGCGAAAAAGGTATGGGCATCCTGGCATTGAAGAGCATGGCTAAGACTACTTGGCCGGAAGCGCAGAAGCAGAATCACCCCAACCCCAAGTGCTGGTATCAGCCCTCCGCCCTGCCGGAGGAGGCCTCACTGGGCTTGCGCTGGACCTTGTCGCACCCCATCACCGCCGCGGTGCCTCCCGGCGATGAGAAATACTTCCGGCTCGCCATGGACGTTGCGCAGAAGTTCGAGCCCATCAAGCCGGAAGAAGAGAAAGCCCTCCTGGCGCGCGCACAAGGCGTTGAGCCGATTTTCCACTTGGCTAGGGCGTAAGATACCACAAGCCGCCACCGCAGAGCCGCTGAGGGGCAGTGCAAGGACGGTTCTTCTCGAATCTCAGCGCCTCTGCGCCTCGGCGGTGAAGCACATCCTGGAGGACTCAGATTCACTCAACTTCCCAAAACAACTCCCCCAAACTCCGCAGCCGCGATTGGTTTGGCAATCGCGATCGCTGGGGCTTGGTGCACCGCGCCTGGCTTCGCGCCGAAGGCTTCAGTGAGCGGGTCTTCGAGGGCAAGCCGGTCATCGGCATCTGCAATTCCTGGAGCGAACTCAACAACTGCAACGCGCACCTGCGCACCGTGGCGGAAGCCGTAAAGCGCGGCGTATGGGAGGCTGGTGGTTTCCCTTTGGAATTCAACACCATCTCGTTGGGCGAGATGCTGATGAAGCCCACCACCATGCTCTACCGGAATCTGATGGCGATGGAAGTGGAGGAATGCATCCGTGCCTATCCGCTGGATGGCGTCGTGCTCCTGTGCGGGTGTGACAAGACCACGCCCGCGCAGTTGATGGGCGCCGCCAGCGTCGACGTGCCCGCGCTCATGGTTCCCGGCGGGCCGATGCTGAGCGGCATGTGGCACAACCGCGAACTCGCCGCCGGTACGGACATCCGCAAAATGTGGGAAGAGGTGCGCGCCGGCCGCCTAGGAGAGGAGGAGTGGTGCGAAATTGAGAGTTGCGTGGCGCGCAGTGCGGGCCATTGCGCGGTGATGGGCACCGCGTCAACCATGGCCAGCCTTGCCGAGGGAATGGGCATGACGCTTCCCGGCGCGGCGGACATCCCCGCTGTTGATTCACGCCGCATGATGATTGCCGAACAGAGTGGAAAACGCATTGTCGAAATGGTGGGGGAAGGTCTGCGGCCTTCCCGGATTATGACCGTCGCGGCATTGGAGAACGCTACCCGGCTCCTCATGGCCCTGGGCGGTTCGACGAACGCCATGGTGCACCTGGTGGCCATCGCCGGGCGACTGGGGATTGACTTGCCCCTTGCCTCGTTCGATGCAATCGCCCGCACCACACCCTTCATCGCCAACGTGAGGCCTTCCGGGAAATTCCTGATGGAAGAATTCAGCTACGCCGGCGGTGTGCCCGCCGTGCTGAAAGAAATCAGCCCGCTGCTGCATTTGGATGCGCTGACCGCCAGCGGCAAGAGCTTGGGTGAAAACCTGAAGCGCGCGGCGTGCTTCAATCGTGAGGTCATCAGGCCTCTCAACGATCCCCTGTTTCCCCAAGGTGGCGTCGTCGTCCTGAACGGGAATCTTGCCCCTCTGGGCGCGGTCATCAAGCAATCGGCGGTTTCCCCACACCTGATGAAGCACCGCGGGCGCGCCGTGGTTTTCCAGAACAATCGGGATTTGTTGGCGCGCCTTGATGACGTGAATTTGCCCGTCGATGAGAATTCCGTGATGGTGCTGAAGAACGCCGGGCCCAAAGGCGCTCCGGGAATGCCGGAATGGGGCCATCTGCCCATCCCTGCGAAACTGCTTAAAGCGGGCGTGAAAGATATGGTTCGCCTCAGCGACTCGCGCATCAGCGGCACCAGCTTCGGGACGGTCGTGGTCCACATTGCGCCGGAAGCTGCGGTGGGGGGGCCCTTGGCGATTGTTCAGGATGGGGATGAAATTGAGCTGGATGTGCCGGCACGGCGGCTGGAATTGCGGGTGCCCGACACGGAAATCAAAAAGCGGCTTTCGCAATGGAAAGTGCCTGCTCCGCACTACACGCGCGGTTACGGCCGGCTCTTCCTGGATCACATCCTGCAAGCCAACGAGGGGTGTGATTTCGATTTCCTGCGTGGCGCCGACCGCGAGGACGACATGACGCCGCAGAAACGCTATCCGAATCCTGCCATGTGAGCCAACACCTCCCCAGGTCGCTCACCGCAGCATCGAGAAGCTTGTCGGCGAAAGAAAGATATTGGTAATGTTGCGCACGATCTCCCCGCCGTGCCGAACCGATTCGTCGCGAATCTTGATCCAATCAGGATCGGCGCCGAAGGCCGCCCAGGCCTTCTCACGGTGTGCTTCACTTTCAAAGGGGATCAAGTAAGCCATGTTGGGCTGGTTGGGCCCAAAGACCGTGTCGGCGTAAAGGATGGGATGAATGCCACTCTTGTGGAAAATATCAAGCTCTCCTCCCCGAACCGGTCGTGCAGGTATCCGAGTTGGCGATTCGTAGGCGATTCATAGATGCGCAATTCGTAAAGCTTGTGGGGCGGGTCGCCGGCGGGGGTCGGTGTAAGAGGCGGGCAAAAGAGAGTCGAGCGGAGTAACATCGACTCCACGCGGTAAAAAGCCGGTTCATCTTTCTCAACTTCTTCAACCGCGGCCGCGTAGTCGGCGTCGGAGTTGAGTTTTCCCCACTGCGTCTCCATTTCCGCCAGGCTGGGGTAGGAAAAGATGATCAGTACGGAAGGAAGGTTGGGCCCTACAGCAACGTTGAAGAATCCCATGGGGCCAAAGCCGTGTTTTTGGCAAATCGGCATCAGCCGGTTTTCCAGCCACTTGAGCATTCGCGGCGGTTGGCTGCCGTTCTGCATATGAATGTAGAAGAATTCAAAGTAGGAGGAGCTCATCGGTTTGTCTCCATTTGGAATCATCGCGAAAGAGGATTTCCAGGCACCCGCCAATCCCATCGCCGCTGCGGGTATATCCCTTACCAAGAATGTTCGCCGGTCCATCATTTCACCATCCAAGACTTAAAGGTCGGTAGTCAGCGCATAAGGTGTCCTGATTCAAGGGAAATGTCAAGCCTCACGCTGCCGCCGGAACGCGCAGCCGCAGCTTGCGCCGCGCCACCTGGGATATGCAGTTGCTCTGCTCCTCTAACCTTGCGGCGCATAATATCCACGGCGGGCGTCCACCTTTGCATTCCCAGCCCGGACCTTGACTTCAATCTTGCGGAAGGTTCCATCAAGCTTGGTGTTGGTGGGCGTATACCCCAATAAATACTGGGTGCGGAGTTCGTTGGCGATCTGCTGGAACGCCACGGAGGTATCCTTCGCATTATTTGCTTGGATCACACGGCCGCCGGTTTCCTCGGAGAGTTTCCGCAGCACCGACTCGCCGCCATATCCCATCCCGTGTCGGCTGTAAAATGCTCGATCACTGATATCGATCGAATAGATGATGACGTCCGATTTTTGCGCCGCCTCGAGCGCCGCGTCCAACTTAACTTTGCTTCCTTGGTCCTCACCATCCGTCAGCAGGATGAGAACCTTGCGGCCCACTTCGTTCTTGAGCAACTCGCGCGCCGACAGGTAGACGGCATCATAAAGGTGCGTCGCTCCGCCCGAATCACCTGACGGAAAGGTTCCCGGGGTGGGGCCGCCCCCTCCTCCATTGATCTCAGTTTCGTCGATGGCCTTGTCGAGCAGGTGGAGGTCCGCTGTGAAGTCCTGTAGTAGTTCCACCTCGACATCGAAGTGTAAGACGAAAGTGAGGTCCTTGGGTCGCAGGACTTCCCGCAAGAATGCTTCCGCCTCCGACTTTTCCACTTCCAGCACGCGACCCTGGCTGGGACTGGTGTCCACCAAGATGCCCAAAGTCAGCGGCGTGTCGGCTTCACGCGAAAAATAGCGGATCACCTGCGGATTTTGGTCTTCTTCCAAAAGGAAGTCGTCTTTGTTGAGGTCGGGAATCAACCGGCCGTTCTTCTCCCGCACGACGGCGTAGACGTTCACAACCTCGGTGGTGACTTTCAGCGTTGCACCGGACGGAGGAAGCGCTTGCCCCTCCTGCGCGCCCGCAAAGGGTGCTGCGCATAGCAGAATGCAGAGTGGGTAGATGATATCGCGCATAATTCTTGGGTGATGTGTGAAAGATGCCTGTGCGGCGCGCATGGTTGTCCTTGGGGAGCCCTCGGCCCTTCTGCTTAGGATGCAAATGCAAGGCTGGGCGTCGGACCCGGTTTGTCGGCCGACCCTTGCGGGTGAATCCCGCCGCCCTTCAGCCGCCATCCAGTTTACCTTGAATGTGAATGGGCAAGACGGGGAAACTTCCCTCCACCCGCCTGTAGTTCCATCTCTGGCTGCGTTTCATGGGTCATCAATGGGTACGGACGCACATCGTAACCCCGCGCGATCATCCAAGTATTTTCTTCGCGCTTCACTTTTTCGTCGTTAACGATCACTTTCCTCTTGACAAGATAATTCGGTGACTCTATACATGATGATTGAATACGCGCTCCGCCAGCAACGCTGGCGGAAAAAATCTAAAGAGTTCGGAGGAGAATAGAATGGCAACGAAAAAGAAAGCCAAGAAAAAGAGGTAAGCCTCTTTCGGGAATTTGGATAGAACTCTTGGGGGTGCAGCGATGCACCCCCGAAGTTTTTTGGGGGAAGCTTTTTGAGGGTTTAACCGCAGGACAGGGCGCGCCCCACTTCCGTTTCCGCCCGTGTCCATGCGCCGACGATGCACCTTCTGATCCTCGCATTCCCCGGGCAATTCACTCCTTCGATTCCTTCTCAGACGCCTCCAGCGCGCGCGGCACCTCATCCACAGGTTCGAGTTCGGGAATCTCCTTGCCCGTTGCCGCTCCCAGTTCCTTGAATTTCCGTGCGGACACCAACACTCGGCTTTCCATCGATCCCACGGCCTTGTTATAGGAATCCACAGCGCGTTCGATGGACGAGCCGAGAGTTTGGAAGTGGCCGAGAAAGGTTTGCAGACGGTCGTAAAGCTCTTTGCCCAGCTCACTGATCTGCTTGGCGTTCTGGGTAATCTTTTCCTGCTGCCAGAGATAAGCGGCCGAGCGCAACAACGCGATGAGCGTCGTAGGTGTTGCCAGCACAACTTTCTTTTGCATCCCATCGTCAATGAGTTGCCGGTCCTGTTCCATGGCCGCGCTGAAAAAAGACTCTCCGGGCAGGAACAGCACGACCAATTCCAGTTCAGGACCCACTTGTTCCCAGTACTTACGTTCCGCAAGCTGATTCATGTGGTATCGCACCAGTTCCCCGTGAGTCGCCAGCGCTTTTGCTCGCTCTTCTTCCGATTTCTCCGGGTTAACCGCGTCGAGGAAAGCCTGCAAAGGAACCTTGGCGTCGACTGCGATGCGGCGATTGCCGGGAAGATTCACGATCATGTCCGGTCGCTGTCGTCCTGTTTCCGTAGTGATAGTTTCCTGTTCCGTGAAGTCACAATGCTCCGACATTCCCGCCAACTCCACGACCCGGCGCAAGGTTAGCTCCCCCCAGCGGCCACGCGCTTTCAAGGGGGAACTCAAGGCGCTCGCCAGATGCTTGGTCTCTTCCTCCAGGCGTTTATTGGCTTGAGCGAGAGTTCGCAATTGCTCATCCAGGGTGCCATAAGCCTTTTGCCGGGCGTTTTCCATCTCCAGGATCTGGTGCTCGTATCGACCGAGAGATTCCTTAAGCGGGCCGACGAGGCCATCAATGGCTTTCTGCCGCGTATCCAGATCGCCCTTGGCTTGCGCCTGCAAGGTTTCAAACTGGCTGCGAGCCAGAGCAATGAATGCCTGGTTATTACTCTTGAGGGCCTCAGCGGAAAGCGCCTGGAAAGTTTCCGTCAGGGTCCTTTTTGCTTCTTCCAACAGTTTCTTCTGCTCTTCCAGACTCGTCTGGGTCTCCCGTAGCTTTGTTTCCGCTGCGACGCGCATTTCGCCTTCGACCTTCAGGCGCTCTCGCAACTGGTATGAATCTTCGGCAGCCATTCTGGCATTTTCGAGCTCTGTTTGCGCCTTTACCTTCTGCTCGCTCTCTTCCCGGAGTTTTTGCTGAATTTCACCCAACTCCCGTTCGCGGCCATCCAGCGAGGCTTGCAGCGCACCGAGTCGCGCGCGAACCTCCTGGAGCGTGCCTTCTGCGACCTTTATGCGGCCTTCAGCTTCCACCTGGGATTTGACGAGATCGGTCCGGGTGCGGGCCACGGCCAGAAACCATCCAATCACCGCACCCAACACCACTCCCAACAAGACCAAAGGGATCGGGTTCATAAGGAGTGCCTCATTTTTGTCTTTGCATTGCCGATTTTGAATTGAAGAAAGAGTTGGCCACCTACGGTCTTTAATCCCAAATCCAAAATCTTAAGTCCAAAATTAGAAAGTCTCTTCGTGTGCCGGGCAGATCAGCACGTAATCGCAATACTTGCACACAAACCCTGGCTTGGGTGGAAACAACTGTTTCCGGATCTGTGTGGCCACTTCGCGAATCTCGCTGACCACCAAATCCAGGATCTTGGGTGTGCGCACGGTGCGCACTGTCTCATTGTTCGTCAGGCTATAAAATGTGAGCCTCGTGGGGTTGAGATGCATCTGGTCGCGCGCGGCCAAGGCATAAACAGAGAGCTGAAGGCTCTTGTCCGCATCTTTCTGGGATGGCGGCCGGCCGGTCTTGTAATCGACCAGCTCCACGGAATTGTCCGGAAGCGGATTAATCTGATCGATGCGTCCCTCCAGGACCACGTCGCCCAGGTCGAGGGTGAAGTGAGCCTCTGCGGCAAGGGGAAGAGACTTGACGCTTTCGTGCCGGCTCACGAAAACACGCAGTTGCTCCAGCCCTGCCTTCTTGTATGCCTGTTCCTGGTAATCATCCTCGAAGCCGGCGCCTTTCCAGATCTGCTCAAAATGCGCACTGGAGTTGTTCGAATTTCACCGGGCCCTGCCGCCGCAGCTCAAAGTAGTGGCGCGCGCACTGGTGCATGACGTTGCCGAAGGTCAGCGCCGGCTGAGGCCCCGTTGGAATCTTCAAATAATGACTGAACATAAATTTCTGCGGGCATGTGTCATACGTCTCGATGGCGGAGGCGCTGAGCTGAAGCTTTTCCTCAGGTTTGATAGCCGATGTGCGGCTGGCCCACTCGGCGAGAGGAGGATAGATTCCGGGTGCGCCCATGGCATCGCCAAACAGGCTGCCCTGCGGTTTGGGGTCGGGAGGGCGTTCGCGCGGCATGGGCTGCGCCCGCGGCGCCTCCGCAGTTTCCGGCGGCGCCTCCGGAATCTGGATACGCTCGAGGTCGCGCGCCTCAACCGAGGGGTCGGAGGTCAGATCACTGACGAAAATGGATGGTTTCTTCCCCGGCTTCGCGACGCTTGAAACATACAACCGGTCTTGCGCGCGCGTCAGCCCTACATAAAGCAGCCGCCGCTCTTCTTGTTCGTGAATGTTCGCGGGTGGCGGAGGTCCCTTGCGCAGGGCCTCAGGAAACTCGATGACGGGTTTCTGCTCGCTGTGGGGAAATCGCCGCGGGGCGACACTCAAGATGAACACCACGGGAAACTCCAGGCCCTTGGCGGCGTGCACGGACATCATTTGCACGGCGTGCGCGCTGTTTTCCGGCTCGGGCGCTTCGATGGCTCCGCCGGCCTCGCGGAAATACTCAAAGTACTCCAGAAAGGCATCGAGCTTCCAAGATTCGCTTTTGCCTTCCCATTTCTCCAGGAATTTCCGGAAGGCTTCCACATAGGCGCCGTCGGGATCCTGCGGCAGGAAGTTCAGTTCCAGCCGGCCGATCAACCGTTGGAGCACGGCCAGCACCGGGGCGTGCTCGGCATATTTGTGCAATTCGCCCAACAGGCGGTTCAGATCCGGCCAGCCCGTACCCTCCAGCGCGGTTCGCGTCTGCCGACTTTTCCCACGATTCCAGAACGTCAAAGAGCGAGCAGCGGTCGCGCAAGGCTTGCTTGCGAGCTTCCAGGGCCAACTCCTCCGGGAAACTCCATCGGGGCGTCAGCAGCACACGCGTCAGGCTGACGTTATCGTGCGCGGAGTGGATGACATTCAGGTACGCCGCCAGGTCGCGCAGGATGATGGTGGAAAGAATCGAGAGGCCGCGGATGGCAAAGGGAATCTTCCGCCGGCGAAATTGCTCGACCAGCGGATCGCGGTAACCATGCGCACGGTAAAGCACGGCGATATCGCCCGGCGGCGTGCCGTGCTGGGTGAGCCGCGCCACCTCATCCGCAATCCACGCCGCTTCGCTCAGGAAGTCCGGGGATTGCAGCAGGTAAACCGGCGCGCCCTCTTCCCGGCTCGTCCGGAGCTTGCGGCTTCGCCTCGTAGCGATCGTTTTTCGCGATCAGCACGTCCGCCACGCGCAGGATGCGCCGGGTGGAGCGGAAATTGGTGTCGAGAAAAACCGTTTCGTGCCCGGGAAAGGCCTCGTCAAACATCTTGAATGCGCCGTGCGACGCGCCGCGAAACCGGTAGATGGCCTGATCGTCGTCGCCCACGGCGGTGATGTTGTAACGGCGGCTTTACGAGGCGCTTCAGCAGCTCCACTTGCGCGTAATTGGTGTCCTGGAATTCATCTACCAGCACATAGCGAAAAAGCTGGCGATAGGATTCCAGAACCTCCGGCTCGCGATCAAAAAGACGAACCGTTTCCGGAATCAGGCTGCCCAGACTCGAACAACCGGCTTCCTCAATCAGCTTCCGGCTATTGCGGAAGACGCGCGCCAACTCCTGCTTCTTCTGGATCTCCTGTTGCATCAGCGTGCGCTCGGCGGCGTCCAGGGAGGGAGCAATCTCCTGGAATTCTTTTTCCATCGCCTCGGCGTAATGCTCAAAATCCTGCGGTTCGATCAACTCATCCTGGCAACGCGAGAAAAAATCGTTGAGCGAATGAAGAAACGCGCCCGGCTCCGCTAGCTTTTGGTAGAACTGGAGTTCAAGGCTTTCCATTCGCCGGCGAAGGAAAATCCAAACATCAACTTTGTCAAGCAGTGTGCGCTCAAAATGGCGTTTGCGCAGCACCTCGTAACAAAAGGCATGGAATGTGGAAATCTGGGGAAGGGTTTCGATTTCGGGCAGGGCCTCGTGCACGCGGCGCTGCATTTCCCGCGCCGCCTTTTCGGTAAAGGTCAGCGCCAGGATGTTTTCCGGCTGAATATCCGCGCCGGAATATTCCTTACCGTGGCGCGCCGGAATCGTGAAGTCGGGAAGCAGCGCCGGTGCTTCCGCTGTTCCTCCTGCTCCCGTCAGCAGGTGGACGATCCTTTGCGTGATGACGTGCGTCTTGCCGCTGCCCGGCCCGGCAATGATCAGCAGCGGGCCTTCACCCTGCTCGACGGCTTTCCGTTGTTCGGGGTTCAGCATGAACGCTGAGCTCATCAACCCATTATTTCGCGAAGCAGCCCAGGGAAGCAAGCGGAGGAACGGCTCACCACTTGCGACCCCGAACCGTCTTAGATACACTCGGGGTTAACCATGCGCGCCATGCTGCTGGAAAAACCGCGACCGGCTGAGGAGAACCCTCTGCGGCTTGCGGAGCTTCCCTTGCCTGACCCTGCCCCCGGGGAAATTCGCGTGCGCGTGCGCGCCTGCGGCGTTTGCCATACGGACCTGCACATCGTGGAAGGGGATTTGCCGCTTCCCAAGCTTCCGGTGGTTCCCGGCCATCAAATCGTCGGCACGGTGGACGCTCTCGGCGCGGGCGTGAACGAGTTTCGCATGGGCGACCGCGTGGGTGTTCCGTGGCTCTATTGGACCTGCGGGGAGTGCGCCTACTGCCTCAAAGGTCTGGAAAACCTCTGCGAGCGGGCGCGGTTCACGGGCTTTCATGCGGATGGCGGCTACGCGGAGGCGATGGTGGCTCCCGCCGCCTTTGCCTACGCGCTCCCCGGGAATTTCTCGGACCTAGACGCTGCGCCCTTGCTCTGTGCTGGTGTCATTGGCTATCGCGCGCTGAAGCTTTCGAACCTCCAGCCGGGCGACCGCTTGGGCCTTTACGGTTTCGGCGCCTCGGCGCACATTGTCATCCAGATCGCGCGTCACTGGCAGTGCGAAGTCTGTGTCTTCACGCGCGCGGAATCGCACCGCCAACTGGCGCGCCAGCTAGGGGCGGTGTGGACGGGCACGGCGCGTGAACAGCCACCGGCGCCGCTGGATGCCGCCATCATTTTCGCCCCTGCCGGCAAGCTTGTTCCTGACGCCTTGCGTGCGCTTCGCAAAGGCGGCACGCTGGCGCTGGCCGGCATCACCATGTCCTCCCTGCCAGAAATGGAATATCAACTCCTCTATCATGAGCGCATTCTGCGCAGCGTGGCGAACAGCACGCGTGAGGATGTCCGCTCCCTGCTTCGTCTCGCCGCGGAAATTCCCGTGCGTACGCAGATCGAACCCTTTCAACTTCCCGAAGCAAATCACGCCTTACAAAACCTCAAAGGTAGTACAATCCACGGCGCAGGCGTGCTGGTGATCTAGCTGAGTTTCTCACCACTCGTTCTGACTGGTCATGGGCCTGCGGTCCACCCATGGAGATGAAAATCCTGCCGCGTCGAGGGAGGATTTTCGGCGGAGCGGCAGACCGAGATTCGCTGTAATAAGAATAGCTCCCCTCCTCGATTTAGGCGGCGTTGCGGGTGACGGGATACGGGACAGATCGACATAGGCCAACCTCCCCTGGCCCCGCATTATCTAAGGAGGGGAGCACGCGCCGACCTTACGTTTAGGCCGGTGAAGGGTGCTGGAGCGAGTGTCGTGTCGCTGCGCAGATTTCCAACTCTCACTCCTACCTTGTTAAGCTCCAATCGCAGCGACGCTAGGAAATCCACCTGCCCTCGAAGCGCGCGGGGCAAGGCTCGGTCGAAGCCAAACCATCTTGGGAGCGGAGGGCGCTCGCCGGAGTACATCAATTTTCTTGGTGCTTTGCTTGACGCTCCACATTTCTTCTTACTTGGGGACCCCAATATGAACCAACAACCTCGTCGAGGCTTTCTAAAGCAGCTTGGAACCTTGGGCGCGGCCGTGGCGTTCGCTCCACCGGCGCTTCGCGGCTCGCAATTCGGTATTGCGGAAAGAGCCCTCGAAATCGCAACGGCCATCATCCCGCTCGATTGCTGGTGGTTTTCGCTCGACCCGGAAGACCGTGGTGAGCGCCAAGAGTGGTTCGACCGGTTGCATTACGGTGCCGCGCCCAAAACCCAGGTGGCTGTCCCTCACACCTGGCAGGTCTCACCTGACACGGCCGAGTATCAGGGCGTTGCGTGGTACGTGATGATTTTCGATGCCCCCGCGGAATGGGCCGAAAGAACCGTGCGAATTGAGTTTGAAGCGGTGTACCACACCGCGAAGGTTTGGCTGAACGGCAAGTTGATTGGCGAACACCGGCACAGCGGATACACAGCCTTCAGCTTCGACATCACTCAGGCGCTGCGATTGGACAGCCTCAACAATCTTGCCGTCAAGGTCGATAATTCGTTCAACCCCGACATGCTGCCGCGAAATGACTCCTACGATTGGCCCCAGGATGGGGGCATCATTCGCCCCGTGAGTTTGATGGTTTCTCCCAAGAGCTATATCGAGCGCCTCTGGATTGACGCTGTTCCTGATCTCGATGCGGGGCGCACTCCCTTAATGATTCATGCCTTCGTGCGCAACGCCGCGCAAAACGCGGCGCAGATTGGCTTTCAATATCGGGTCGAGGAAGTGGAGACGGGGAATGCCCTGGGCGTTGCGGCGGGCGCGGGTGAGGTCCGCCTGGAACCGGGTGCGACCCAAGCGGTTGCCCTGATGCCCATCAACGAACCCTTGAAGCTCTGGCACTTCGATCACCCGCATCTCTACCGCGCTATCGTCCAGATCTGGCAAGACCAGAGGCCTGTCCACAGCTACACCCAAACCTTCGGCGCGCGCAAATTCGAAGTTAAAGACACGGCGTTCTATCTGAATGGCGAGCGCGTGTGGCTGATGGGCGTGGAGCGCATGGCGGGAAGCAATCCGGAGTACGGCATGGCGGAACCCGCGGCGTGGATTACGCACGACCACGAGGATCTGAAGGAACTCAACTGTGTTTTCACGCGCGTCCACTGGCAGCAGGACAAGCGCGTCCTCGACTATTGCGACCGCCATGGCATCCTGTTCCAGGAAGAGGTTCCATCGTGGGGAGGCGCCACTTTCGAGGGGATGACCAAGGAGCCGTCGGCCGAAATCATGCAGAACGGGCTCGAGCAATTGCGCGAGATGATTACGCGGGACGGCAACCACCCTTGCATCGTTTCCTGGGGGCTTTGCAACGAGGTCAATGGGCACAACCCTGTGTCGCGCGCCTTCATCCAGCGGATGGCCGCTGAGGCGCGCCGGCTCGATCCACACCGCTTGTTGACTTATGCCTCGAACTCCCTTCAGCAGACCCCCGGGGAGGATGCTGCGGGCTTGCTTGACTTCATCGAGTGGAATGAGTACTACGAAAGCTGGTACCCCGGAAACCCCGATTCGGTCCGGCGCAATTTGCAGCAAATTCACGCAGGCGTTTCCTAATAAGCCGGTGGTGATTTCCGAGTACGGGTATTGTGAGTGCGAGCCTGACCGCCTGGGAGGCGACGCGCGGCGCATTGAAATCATGCGGGATCACACCCAGGCCTGCCGCGAGTTCGATTTTGTTGCGGGAACGATTTTCTTCGATTACAACGACTATCGCACCCACATCGGCGACAAGGGAGTGGGGTCGCTGAAGCAGCGCGTGCATGGCGTCGTGGACCTGTACGGCAACCGCAAGCCCTCTTTCGAAGCCCTGCGCCAGGAGGCGAGCCCTGTCGAAACCCTGCAACTTGCTGCCGGGGAGGGATCGCTCAGCGCCACGGTGGCAACGCGCAAGACCCTGCCCGCCTACACGCTGGAAGGCTATACCCTGCGCTGGATTGTCTTCGGGTTTGACGATCTTCCCATGGAAGAGGGTTCGGCGAGCGCTGCCGAAGCTCTCTCCCGGGCAACAGGCCACCTTCCGCTTCCAGTTTCGGGAGAAGCATCCCACTCGCGTGCGCGTTGACGTCCTGCGCCCGACGGGGTTTTCTGCCCTGACCGAGTGGTGGAAAAACGCCCAATAAGTGATAAGGAGGAATCGCCATGTTCCAGAAATATGGCCGCGGCAAATTGTTGTCAGCCCCTCTGCTGCTCGCGATCGGCGTGTTGACACTCACCAGCAAGCATCACGATGGCTTTGCCATGTTTGCCACCAAGCAATCCGATTGGAATATCGTGGATCGTACGCCCTACAAGAAAGCCGTCCTGAATGGGACAAACCGGACGCCGACTGGCGCCTGGCGACGACATACCAACGCATTCACGACCTGCAACCCCAGGCGCTCATCGGCTCCAATCACCACCACGCGCCCTTCCCCGGCGAGGATTTCCAGATGTTTGAGAAAGATCTGCCGGGACAGAACAGCGCGGGATTCAATCAAGCGGCGGTGAACAGTCACCAACTGCTGCTGGAGACTTGCGAGACCATGAACAATGCCTGGGGCTTCAACATCAGTGATGCCCACTACAAGAACACGCACCAACTCATTCAATACCTGGTGCGAGCGGCGGGCCACAATGCGAATTTCCTCTTGAATGTCGGGCCGATGCCCAATGGGAAGATTCAGCCGGAATTTCAGACGCGTCTGCGGGAGATGGGACAGTGGCTTACACGCTACGGCGAATCCATTTACGGCACGCGCGGCGGTCCTGTTACCCCTCGGCCGTGGGGGGTGACGACGCAGAAGGGAAATAAGGTTTACGTTCACATCCTAGATTGGCAGGATGCTTCCCTGGCGCTCCCGCCGCTACCCGGCAAGGTGAAGTCTGCGCACTTTTTGAAAGATGGAAGCCGGGGAGACGTCAGCGAAGCGGCCGGTGGGTTGGTCCTGCAGATTCCCCCGAGCGCCCGCGACGATTTTGACACCATCGCGGTGCTGGAGTTGGGCGAGCGGTAAATAATCGGGCCATCGAGTGATGAGGTAATTTGAAGTTTGAGGTTTGCAAAGTCAGCGATTGGGTTTATTTTCCCACCGCGCACTGCCGACATTCGCGCCACTTCCCCCACGGGGCACACTTCCTCGCATCGGTCATCGACAGTGTCAGGCGAAATGACTAATGGATTTGCTGCGTTAGAAGGTCTTCAATGGCCCGATGGCCAGATCACCCAGATACTCGACTGCGTGATTCCCGCCGTCTACCCTTCGCTCGCCTCGGCCGGTTCCTTGGCTTTACGCTTCGTGGAGGTCTTACGCTTGCCGCTCTTCGCTGCCGTTTTAGCGGCGCGCGGCTTGCGTGGTTTGGGTTGAGGTGGGGGTTCCACCGGCACAACCTCCGCAATTACCGCGGGCGGGGGCGGCGGCTCCGCAGGTTCGGCGATTTCCTCAGGTAATGCTTCCACCTCCCAATTCACATCGGTCTCGACAGGCATTAGGAATTCCGGTTCAAGCTCCGGTGGCGCCTCGACCGCAACCTCGACTTCTGCCGGGACGGTGGGAGCCAGCGCGGGCGTGGAAACACCGGCGGGGAAGACTCGCCAAACCCCTTTGCGGTCGCGATGCAGGCGCAGCCAGCCTTCGCGCTGAGCCTGATGGAGAAGATCGAGCAGGCCGCGAAAACCCGAACGTTCGTCGATGGAACTTCCGGCCGCGCGCAAGAGCTGCCGAATCTGGCGCAGGTAGAGCGGGCGGTTGGGGGCCTTCTCAAAATGGCTGGGCAAAGCTTGCCGCAGTGCCGCCAGGGAATCCTCCGGACTCGCGGGTGCCGGCGCGGGGACCGGCGCCACTGCCTCCGGAGCCGGCGGGGCGCTGGAAGCAACCGGAGCCTCGCTGGACGGAGCTTCCGCCGCCACCGGTTCGGGCTCCACGGCGGCAGTCTCCGCCCCCCCCTCTGGAGAAGTATCGCGAGTGCCTTCGCCCTCCATCACCTCGACGAGATAACCGCGGTCAGTCCGGCGCATTTCCACCAAACCCGCCTTGCGAAGCTTCTGGATGAATTCCAGGAACGATCCGGCGCCGAAGTCGCGCTCGCTGAACGTGGCATCAAGTTGCAGTAGGGTGCTTTTCAGCAAACCGAGTTGCGGGGCAACCTCGCGTTCCGCCAGAATCTGTAGCGCGCGTTGGATGTTCGGCATCGCTGTGGACAGCGAGCGGCCCTCCGCGCTGCGCGCCGCGGTGCGCTGGGTGCGCGGAGTGCGCGCGCTATCGCCGCCCGTCTTGAGCAGGTTCTCGTATGAAATAAACTCGTGGCAGTTCCTCTGCAAGATGCCACTGGTAAATTGGCGCCCGCCGACAACGAACACGCGCCGGTCATATTGTTTCAGCTTTTCCACCAGCGCGATGAAGTCGCTGTCACCGCCGACGATCACAAAGGTATTGATGTGGTTGTGGGTAAAAGCCATTTCCAGCGCGTCGAGCGCCAGGTTGATGTCCGCGCCGTTCTTGTCGCCGCGCGGCGTCACGCTGCGTTGCACCATGTGGATCGCGTGCTGCGTCATCTCGCGGCTGTACTCGCTGGCGCGCGGCCAGTCGCCATAGGCGACTTTGCTGACCACCTCGCCCCGCTCCTTGAGCGCCTCGAGGACGATGGAAACGTCAAAATCCTTCCCGAGCGTTTCCTTGACGCCGATTTGGATGTTGTCAAAATCAATGAATACTGCGATTTTTAGCCTTTCTTCAGCCACAACCCCTTCTTTCACCTGGATCACCGCCGTGGCTCACACCGCACCGGCATTCCTCAGGAGCTTACTTCACCTCCCATATAATACTCCCATAGGTCAGATCTTGGCACTTCCAGAATTTACCCGAGCGTCGCCATAATGAGCAAAGTGATGGACAAACCCGGAAAGGCTCGGTGGCCGGTGCAGACAGGGACGGCTGATTCCGCGAGACAAGAATCGCGGGAATGCCGGCCCCAAGCGCTCCCTTCGCAACGGGACCGGCGTCCCAATTACTTCGCTTTGTCACACGAGCGAGGTGGTAGAATCCTCACGCTTTTCGGGGGGCGGCAGGTGCAGGTTGGCTTGGCGCGCCGTCGAGAAGACGCAACATCGAGGGTCCCAATGGCAGAAGCAATTAAAGTCGGATTGGTGGGCGCGCGCTTTGCCGCGCGATTTCACTGGGAGGGGTTGCGGCGCGTCTATGGCCTGCCGGTGGATGTTGTGGGTGTGACCGCAAAGTCGGCGGAGTCGCGCGACTCGTTTGCGCGCGCGCATGGCATTACGGCCTTCGCCTCGTTTGCAGAGTTGTGTGATGCCGTTGACGTGGTCGACCTCTGCACGCCCGGCTCGACGCACGAGCCGCTGGCCTTGGCGGCATTCCAGCGCGGCAAGCACGTGATCATCGAAAAGCCGTTCACCGGCTATTACGGTCCGGGGACAGAGGATTTTCGCGGCAACAGCTTCAGCAAGGAAGTGATGCTGCGGGAAGCCCTGGCGAGCTGCGGCCGCATTCTCGAAGCGGCACGCGCGGCCGGGAAGCAGCTCGGCTACGCCGAGAATTGGGTTTACGCCCCGGCCATCACCAAGGAGCGGGAGATCCTGGAGAAAAGCGGCGGGCAGATTCTCTGGATGATTGGCGACGAATCGCACAGTGGTTCTCACTCGCCCTACTACGGCATCTGGAAGTTTTCCGGCGGTGGCTCGTTGGTAGGCAAGGGCTGCCACCCGATGTCGGCCATCCTTCACCTGAAGCGCGTGGAGGGCGAGGCGCGTGACGGCAAGCCCATTCGACCCGCCACCGTTTCCGCCCGTACCCATGAAATCACGCGGCTGAAGAATTACCGCGACGCGGGATTCCTGCGGACCAGCTACGACGACATCGAGGACTACTGCCAGGTGCACGTCACGTTTGACGATGGCACGGTGGCTGACGTATTTTCCACCGAGCTCGTCTTGGGAGGTGTACACAACTGGCTGGAAGTCTTTGCCAATAATCATCGTACCCGATGCAATCTGAATCCCATCGACGCGATTGAAATCTACAACCCCCGGGAGGATATCCTGAAGGACGTTTATGTGACGGAAAAGCTCGGCACCAAGCAGGGTTGGAGCAATCCCGCGCCTGACGAAGACTGGCAACACGGCTACCCTCAGGAGTTCCAGGATTTCATGGCCAGCATGGCCGCCAATCGTGCCCCCCTCTCCAGCGGGGAGCTGGCGCGCGATACGATGGCGGTGCTTTATAGCGCTTACCTGTCGGCGGAACGGCGCGGCACCGAAGTGGAAATTCCGAAATAGAATCTGGATCGCCGCCGGACGGCTAGCACGCGGCTACGAATCAGACATTTTTTGTCGACGGCTATTCCACTCTGTGTCTGCTTGTGGTACGATGCGCAGGGTCGCGGCTAGGAAGGCCTGTGTTTTCAAGGACTCAGGGCTCAAGCGCGCATGGTGAGGTTGGTATTTGACGTGCTCCTATCAATGCTTCAGGACGGTTTTAGCGCATTAAACGCCTCATCTGCGCCGCGCTGCGTCCGTCGGGGGAGGAGAGCAGGCCATGCGTCATGGGCAGCGGGGTTTCTCGCTGATTGAATTGTTAATTGTGGTCGCGATCATTCTCATCATCGCTGCAATCGCCATCCCCAATTTCCTTCGCAGTCGTATCGCAGCCAATCAAGCTTCCGCTATCGAGAGTTTACGTGTCATCTCGACGGGGGAGGTAACCTATTCGACTACTTTCGGGACGGGCTTTTCGACTTCACTCACAGCATTGGGCCCTCCCGCTTCAGGGCAGGGACCAACTTCGACCGCAGCAGGCTTGGTGGATGAAACCCTTGCCACTGGCTTTAAGAGCGGATACACATTTGTCTATACCCCTTTATTGTTTGATCCCGGAACGAACACCTGGAATGGATACACCCTGCTGGCAAATCCTGTGACCTTCGGCCAGACGGGCAGCGCCTACTACTTCACGGACCAGAGCTTTGTGATCCGCGCCAACGCGACCAACACTGCCTCCGCGACGGACTCGGCCGTGGGCGATTAGGTCTCGCGCCATCCCCACTTTACTTTCTTTACGGCTCGGTTTGCCTGACGTCGAATCCTCCGCCGGACCGGGTGTTCCGCTGCATCACATACACGCGCGATTCGCGGCCGGGTGATATCCCTTGTCCTGCGCCTCCTTTTGCGTCGAGTACTCGCCTTCCTGTGTTTTCCCAAACCATCTCGTACCGGGGCAATGATATGTCCCGGAGTTTGTGTTGACCCACACCTTCACGTCGGGATTTCCCGCGCCGAAAGCTTTGAGGGCCCTGGAATCAGAAAGCGGAGGAGCGTGCCGCAGGATCCAAACGTGCCGGGCGAAAACGCCCCCCAGAACCAACACCAGAAGCGCTATTGCTGCGCCTGACGCCCACCACTTTCGCGGGTTGCGTGAGGCGGTGAGTGCCACGGGCTGCTCGGCGGAGGTGGTGGGGGGTGCGGCGGCGGGGGCAGACGAGGCGAGCTCGGCCTTGCGGGCATTTCCCTCGAGCACGCTTGCGAGTTCGCGCACTTGCGGTAGGCGGGCCGGGACGTCCTTCTCCAGGCAACGGCGCAGGGTGGATTGAAGCGGCTCCGGCAGTTGCGCCAGCCTTGGTGGGGTACCCACCATGATTTCCACGCTCAACTCAAAGGGCGTGGCGCCGCGGAAGGGCAGCTCGCCGGTGGCCATCTGATAGAGCAGCACACCCAGCGCCCACACATCGCTTTGTAAACTTGTGGGACTGCCGCGCAGGACTTCCGGCGCGAGATAAGGCAGCGTTCCAGCCGTCACCCCCGCTTCCGCCAGGGGCAGGCACGAGCTTGTGACTTCCACCATACCGCTGCGCGGAATGCGCCGGCCCAAGCCGAAATCCAGCAGCTTAATATTCCCTTCGGGAGTAACAATGATATTTGATCCCTTTAGATCTCCATGAATAACTCCTTGCTGGTGTGCGAAAGCCAGCGCGCCGGCAATCCGCACGGCGTAGCACTCAACCTGCTCGAGAGGCATGCCGCCTTCCGGGATGAGGTCCGCGAGCGGCAGCCCCTCGACATACTCCATCACGATGTACGCGCGGCCGTCCTCCTCCCCCAAATCATAAATCCCCGCGATGTTCGGATGGTTCAACTGCGATGCCAGGCGTGCCTCGCGGAGCAGGCGGGCCCAGGCAAGCTCGTCGTCGCGAAGCGCATCGGCAAGGACTTTGATCGCCACCTGCCGTTCCAAGCGCAAGTCGCGCCCGAGATACACCACGCCCGAACCGCCTTCGCCCAGGCAGCCCTCAATCTCGTAGTGGGCTAGCGTCTTGCCAACCATACGGAGCAGGCACTCCTCAAGCACGCCATGGTATGCTCATGGGGAATCCAAGTCAAAAAAGTTATTGTTCACATCGCCATTAAACGACAAATCTAGTATGTGCGAGGGACGCTTTGCCCGTTCACGACTGCACTGCCGGCAGCAATCCAAGCAGGATTTCACCCTTGAGGCCACAGCGCGGTGGGGCGGCAAAAGCAAGTCAAAAGTCAAAAGTGAGAAGCCAAACGTCTTACAATCCTCGGCAAGAGGTATTTCCCCACGGAGTTCACAGAGGCCACGGAGAGCGGACGGAGAAAAGATGCAAACCTGAAAACAAGGAACCGTGATGTCAACCCGCACAAGTGGAAGCTCTGTTCCCTTTGTGGTGAATTGATTCCTTGCGAGTCGAGAAGGTTTACGGATGCTACTTTCCGCCCGCCTACCCTGCGTCCCTCTGCTATCATTTCAGTTCCCCCGGAAACTATCGGATGCGAGGTGTGTATATGGACTTTCAAGGTCGAGTTGCCATCGTCACGGGCGGTTCCGGCGCTTTGGGCAGCGCCGTCGCTCTTGATCTCGCTGGAAACGGAGCGCGCGTGGCGGTGCCCTATACCGCCGATGAACATTGGGCAGCGCTCGCGAATCGTGCCGGCGCCGCGCGGGAGCAACTGTGGGGCGCTAAAGCCGATTTGACCCAGGCCGCCGCCGTTGAGCGATTCATTGCCGACGTCATC
The DNA here is from genome assembly GCA_963825395.1 of uncultured Acidobacteriota bacterium. Lineage (GTDB taxonomy): Bacteria > Acidobacteriota > Terriglobia > UBA7540 > UBA7540 > Bog-366. Next base: position 80,605 of record CAWGTQ010000063.1, read on the forward strand.
GAACGCTGGGGTCGAGTCGACTTCCTGGTTTGCATTGCCGGCGGCTTCGCGGCAGGAAAGATTCACGAAACCAGTGAGGAAAGCTGGGACCGGATGTTCGATCTCAACCTGCGCACGGTCTACCTCGCCGCACATGCCGCTGTGCCGGTGATGATCCGGCAAAACTTCGGCCGGATTATTACCACATCGAGTGGAGCGATTCTGAACGGCGGCGGCGCGGGCATTGCCGCCTACGCGGTATCGAAAGGAGCGGTCCGCCAGCTTACGGAAATCCTTGCCAGCGAACTGAAAAGTTACAATATCCATGCGCATTGCATTCTGCCAGGGACCATGGACACGGAGGCAAACCGGCGCGACATGCCGAAGGCCGATTTCTCCCGGTGGGTTTCGACCGACGACGTGGCGCGGGTCATCCGCTTTTTGTTGAGCGACGACGCGCGCGCTGTGCGCTCCGTCGCGGTCCCGGTGCTGGGGCCCGGTTGATTGCTGGTCCGGAAAGCCCCCCTATAGGTCGTGGTGCGATTGGGTCCGCTGCTTCCTGCTGGTTTATCCCGGCGCACTAATTTCTTGTTTTTTCGCAAACATTTTTGAATGCACAGCTTTTCACCCTTACCCGTTGCCCCTTACCTTTTCATTCTTTTGTGGCGCCGCGGTGCGGCATCCGCAAATTTGCGTTTGGCATTTTGCGCTTTGACTTTCTTTTACGGTTTGGCCGCCATGGGCAATGCGGCGGCGTATGCCCATCGCTACCCGCAGGATCGAAAAGTGACAATGAATCCTCTTGACAAACCCCTCGCGGTGTGATAGGCTACTGTAGTCTTGAGAGTGGCAGAATGACGCCGCGAATCCCCTTGCGGCGCAAACTGAGCGCCGTCAGAAAGCACGCGGTTTGAAACGATGTTCCTGATAATAAAGGTACTTAGCGAAATTCACCGCGAGCCATGATAAATGTCAAACCATTGAAAATAAGAAAGTTATATGCCTTGCCACTCGAATGACCGTGCAAAAAAAAGTGCCCGAAAATGAAGGATAGTCAAAGGATGTTATTGAAAACAAATAGAGAAAAAATGTCTGCTTTTGGGCCTGAAACGATGTTGATGAAAGTAAATGACTTATAATCACTCTGAAACGATCTTATTGAAAAAAAGGAAGTTAAGGGGTTTTCGCGGAAATGTTCCCGGCACGGTCTTCCGCTTGACTTGCGCGGGGTCGGACGGCGCGCCCGCCCGCGGCTTGGCCCCCGGATGAGAGGCGCGGCCGCAAAGCTGAGTCGGCTACATACGTGTCCAAATGACTTGCAACGTGGGAAATCCGGCAGGAAAAGTCGCCTGCGGCCACCCGGCTGCGCTGAGCCACCTGCCCCGAAGGGCGCTTTGCATGTGTGCCCAAAGTTTGTTGGCAAATCCTCGCATCGTGTACAATAAATTTAGGGCTTAACACGCATCTTCGCCCGCGAAGGAAATTTCCTCTCTCACAAATCTGCATGGCGAACCTGCTTGACCAACTCAACACCCAGCAGCGCGCCGCGGTGGAACAAACCGCGGGGCCGTTGCTGATCCTGGCGGGCGCGGGCAGCGGCAAGACGCGCGTCATCACCTACCGCATTGCCCACCTGATCGAAGCCCAGGGAGTTCCGCCGGAAAGCATCCTGGCGGTCACTTTCACCAACAAAGCTGCGGCGCAGATGAAGGAGCGCGTAACCAAACTGCTGGACGGTCGCGTGGAGTTGCGCCCGGGCTCGCCGCATGTTTCCACTTTCCATTCCTTCTGCGGCAGCGTACTGCGGCGGCACATCGACCACTTGGGTTATACCCGCGATTTCTCGATTTACGATGAAGATGATCAGCAGCGGCTGATGAAGACCTGCATCCAGGAACTGGGCCTGGGAGAGCAGGTAACCTCGCCGCGCAGCGTGCTGTCGCGAATCAGTTACGCCAAGAATCACGGCCTGACGCCCGAGGCGATGTACCAGCAGGCGGCGAATGATTCGATGGAAGAAATCGCTACGCTTTTTGGCGTTTATGAAAAGAAGTTGCGGCAGGCGAACGCGCTGGACTTTGACGACCTGCTGCTGAAAGCCGTCGAGTCTCTTCTATAAAGCCGCGGAAGTCTGCGAGCAGTACAACCGGCGTTTCCAATACGTCCTGGTGGATGAGTATCAGGATACCAATCGCCCACAATACCAATTGATCCGCCAACTCACGCTGCTGCATCAGAACCTGTGCGTGGTGGGCGATGAGGACCAGTCGATATACCGCTGGCGGGGGGCTGACATTCAAAATATTCTGAGTTTTGAGAAGGATTACCCTGCCGCCAGGACCGTACGCCTGGAGCAAAACTATCGATCCACGCAGAAGATTCTCGACGCGGCCGGGGCAGTGGTCAGCCGCAACCTGGCGCGCAAGGGAAAGACCCTGTGGACAGACCGCACCGGCGGCGACGGCATCGGTCTCTATGAAGCGTGGGATGCCGACGAAGAAGCGCTGTTTGTGGCGGGCGAAATTACGAAAGCGCTCGCCCAGGATACTAACCGCAGTGTGGCCGTCCTGTACCGCACCAACGCCCAGTCGCGTGTGCTGGAAGAATCCATGCGCCGCAACGGGATCGCTTACCGTCTGGTGGGCGGGTTCAGTTTTTACGCGCGCGCGGAAATCCGCGACGTGCTGGCTTACGCGCGGCTGGCAAACAATCCGCGCGATGTAACGGCGCTCCAGCGCATTATCAATACGCCGGCGCGGGGGATCGGTGGGTCCACGCTGGGGGCGATCGAGTCGACAGCTCGCGCCCAGAAGCTCTCCTTATGGGAAGCGTTGGAGGACGAACTGGCCGCTCGGCGGCTGCCAGCGCGCCCGCTCAAAGCGCTAGCGGCTTTCCACGCCCTCATGAAGCAACTGATGGTTGACCATCAGAGCCTGCTCATGGGGCAATTCTTTAAGAGCATTCTCGACCGCACCCGTTACCTGGAAGTCCTGCGACAGGAGAATCAGCCGGAATCGCAAGACCGCATCGAGAATCTTCAGGAACTGGTGAACGCCGCGGTGGAGGCGGAAGAGCGGGGCACCACGCTGGCGGAGTTTCTGGACCACGCCGCTCTGGTCTCCGACGCCGACGATTACGACGAACGCGCGCGCGTTACGCTGATGACGCTGCACAGCGCCAAAGGACTGGAATTCAACCTCGTTTTTTTGGTGGGAATGGAAGAGGGCATGTTTCCCCACAAGCTTTCCCTCGATGACGACGCGGGCATCGAGGAGGAGCGGCGGCTCTGCTATGTGGGCATGACGCGCGCGCGCGACCGGCTGGTGCTTTCCTGGGCGCGGCAACGGCGCATGTATGGGCGGGATTCCTTGGAAGGGAGCCGGCGGTCGCGTTTTCTGGACGAAGTGCCGACTAACCTCCTGGAGCCTTTGAGCGCCCATGCGTCAAAAGCTCGCACAACTTGGGAAAATGCCGTAAACTCAATCGCCGGTGCGGAACGCTTCTTACGCGAGCGCGGCATCGACCGGCCGCTGGGAAAGGGCCGGGGGCAGAGCCCACGGCAGTCGCAGCGCTGGAAGCTGGGCAGCCAAGTGCGGCATGCGAAATATGGCATCGGCACAATTCTGGAATGTGAAGAAGACGGCGAGAACAGCAAGCTGACCATCAGCTTTCCGGGATATGGCCGGAAGAAAATGATGGAGCGCTTTGCCGGGTTGGAAAGAGTATCTGATGAATACAAAAAACATCAAGGACAAAGAAGAACGTAAGAAGCTGAAGCGCGCGGCACGCAAGAAGCAGGCGGCCAAACCGAAGCGGACTGAGCCGCGCGGCTCTCGCAAGCCCAAGGTCAAGAAGAAGGGCCCGGGTGTGGCCCCGCGGCGCAAGTAATAGGGCAGCCGGGAATGAGGCTATTGCCGATGGCCGATTTTCGATTGATGAAGGAGGTAGGTGGCAGGTCGTAGGTGGAATGTCGGGGAAAAGCGGTCGTTCCCGCCTGCCGCCTGCCAGCTACCAATGTCTTCAATCATCTGTCGGCAATCAAAAATCGGCAATCTTGCCGGCATTCTTCCGTGCATTCACGAGGACTCCCTTGAGCCAACTTTTCCAGAAGAAGAGTATCGACAAGCTGATTGCCGACGCGGATTCGCCGGGGCACCGACTTCGCAAGACGCTGGGGCCCTGGTCGCTGACCGCGTTGGGGATCGGCGCCATCATTGGGACCGGCATTTTCATTCTCACCGGCACGGCGGCGGCGGGCGAAGTCCTGGAAGTGCATTCGATACTGAAAGCGCCGCTGCTGGATCTGGTGCTGCACGGGACGAAAGCCCTCGGGACCGCCGGACGGCCCGGCGCCGGGCCGGGCATTGCGTTGTCATTTTTGCTGGTGGCCATTGCCTGCGCGCTGGCGGGACTGTGTTACGCGGAACTGGCCTCCATGATTCCCATCGCGGGCAGCGCCTACACGTATTCCTATGCCACGCTCGGCGAAATCGTGGCCTGGATCATCGGTTGGGACCTGATCCTGGAATACGCCGTCAGCAACATGGCGGTGGCGGTGGGCTTCTCCGCTTATGTCGACAGCCTGCTGCGCGGGTTCGGGATTGAGCTGCCGCGCAAACTCATGGAGCCGATGTTTGTGGCGGGGAAATACACGGGCGCTTACTTCAACGTGCCCGGCTTTATGATCGTGATGATCCTCACCGTGGTCCTGGTGATCGGGATTCGCGAGAGTGCCGGGGCCAACAATTTCATGGTGTGTGTGAAAATTCTGGCGATCCTGATTTTTATCGCCGCCGCTTCCCGTTTCATTCACGTTTCCAATTGGAAACCCTTCATGCCCAACGGCTGGCAGGGTGTGCTGACCGGCGGAGCAATTGTCTTCTTCACTTACATCGGATTTGATTCCGTCTCGACCGCCGCCGAAGAGTGCAAGAATCCTCAGAAAGACGTGCCCTTCGGGATCATCGCTTCACTGGTGATCTGCGCCACGCTATACATCACCGTGGCGCTGGTGCTGACGGGGGTGCAACATTGGCCGACCTTGCGCAACGCCGCACCCGTAGCCAACGCGCTGATGGCGCTGGGATTGCCGAATGTGATGAAGTGGGTCTCTATCGGCGCGCTGACGGGCATGATCAGCTCGATGCTGGTTTTTCAATTGGGGCAGGCGCGCGTGTGGTTTGCCATGTCGCGCGATGGCCTGCTGCCGCAGGTTTTTTCCAGAGTCCATACGCGCTTCCTCACGCCCCACATCAGCACTTGGGTGGCGGGGTTTTTCGTCGCCATTCCAGCCGGAATGTTCGACATTGGTACCCTGGCGGACCTTTCCAACATCGGGACCTTGTTCGCGTTTGTGTTGGTTTCTCTGGGAGTGCTGGTGCTGCGCCGGAAGCAGCCCGAGCGCCGGCGCTCGTTCCGCACGCCGTGGGTGCCGGTGGTCCCGATTCTTTCGATCCTCGCGTGCGTTGTCTTGATGGCCAGCCTGCCCTTGGAGACCTGGGTGCGATTCCTGGTATGGTTGGTCATCGGTCTATGCATCTACCTGACGTACAGCCGGCATCACTCGGAATTTGGCGGAGCGCCGCGCACGCCGGCGAATGCAGGATCGCTTCCCCTGAGTGCGCATCCCGCGCCCTGAACGGCCGCCGGCGCCAGGGGGGCCACGCCCGGAATTGTTTCCGCAACGGCCTTCCGCCCGTGAAGGACAGACGGAATTGCGATAGAATCAAGCGAGTTTGACGATAGGGGAAGGACCTCGACCGATGGAGTATGCCAGGAGCCGAGTTCTTCTGGGGCCTCGGAAAGTGGGGATGAGGCCCAGGCCGTTGGTAGTATTTCTGGCCATGCTCGCGCTGTGCCTGATCTGGCCGCACCTCGCGCTGGCCTGGGGTCCGACCGCGCACGAAATCGTCATGACCTGGGCCATCCAAACCCTTCCTCCGGAAATCCGTTCCTTTTTTGAAAACAATCGCCAGTTTCTGGTAGAGCACGCCAATGACCCCGACGAGTTGATGAAGAAAGACCGCTACGAGCGCATGCGGCACTACATTTACCTGGACAAATACGGGGTCTTCCCCTACGTGACCCTGCCGCATGATTACGAGCACGCCAAGGAAAAATTCGCCTCCTGGCGCATTAGTCGCGACGGCGTTTTGCCTTGGCAGATCGGGCGAATTCAGTCTGCGCCTCACCAAGGCGATGAAGGCCGAAAATTGGGATGACGTGAAGCTGGATGCTGCCGTGCTGGCGCACTACTTGGCGGATGCCCATGACCCTTTGCACACCACGCAGAATTTCGATGGCCAGATGACCTTGCAAACCGGCCTGTCAGCCAGGTTTGATATCCAATTATTTGATCGGTACTCGAAGTTCTTCTTCATGCATCCTGAAAATGCCGTGAAGATCGACGATCCGACGGAATATGCTTTTCAAACCTGCCTGGCGTCCAACGTCTGGGTCAATCTCATCATCTGGTCCGATTTACAATCCCGGCAAGACTTCAAGGATTATAACGACGAATATTATGACCGTTTTTATAACCAGGTAGGGCCAACCGTGGTTCATGAGATCAATGCGGCGGCGCACGATGCCGGCTCCTATTGGTACACCGCGTGGCTGAACGCCAGCCGGCCTCAACTCCCCGGGGAATGACCCTTAAAATCTAAGATTTTCGATTTTCGATTGTGGACCAACTGTGGCACTCTCTCCTTCTTCAATCTAAAATCGCAAATCCAAAATCCGAGATCAAGCAATCCCTATGCTGGAATTGGAACCGTTTCTCTCATCTTTCATCGCTCGACTGCCCAAGGTCGAACTGCACCTGCACCTCGAGGGGGCGGTGCGCCCGGAAACTCTGCTGGAACTCTCGCAGAACAAAAGCGGGCTGAGGCAGAAGGTAGACGAGTGGGTCACCACACGGCGCGCGCAGCGTTTCCGCTACGGGAACTTTCGGGAGTTCCTAGTGGCATTTAAGATCGTGAGCCTGCTGATTGAGACGCCACAGGATTACGCGTTGGCAACTACGCGATTGATCGAGTGGCTGGCCGAGCAGAACGTGCAGTACGCCGAAACCATCTTTGCCGCCGGGATGGTGCTGTGGAAGAAGCAACCGGTGGACGAGGTTTTTGAGGCGGTGGCCGCAGCCGCGGAAGAGGCGGAATCACGTACGGGAGTGCGGGTGAAGTGGATCTTTGACGCCATCCGGCACTTCGGGACGGACCACGCGCGTGAAGTGCTGCACTGGGCGGCGCGCTACCGCTCGCGAGGGGTCGTGGGCTTCGGTATCGGCGGCGACGAGGCGGGCGGCCCGGCAAGACTCTTTCCGGATATTTTCCGCGAGGCGCGCGACCTGGGGCTCCATGGCGTGGCGCATGCCGGCGAGGCTTGCGGGCCGGAAAGCATTCGCGACGCCGTCGAGTTGCTGGGCGCGGAGCGCATCGGCCATGGCCTAACCGCCATTCGTGATGCTGGCGTGATGGCCTTGCTGCGTGAGCGGCGGATTCCGCTGGAAGTCTGCCCCAGCAGCAACGTATCCACCGGCTTGATCGCGCGATTCGAAGATCATCCGCTGCCGAAGTTCCTGGAGGAAGGATTGGTGGTAACGCTCAACTCCGACGATCCGGCCATGTTCGGGACGAGTCTTCAGGAAGAATTTCTGCAAGCCGCCCGCTGCTTTGAGCTCAGCCGTGAGACGCTGGCGGGGTTATGCCGGAACGCCGTGGACGCTTCGTTCCTGAGCGAGGATGAGAAGCAGAAACTCGCAGAGCGGGTGAAAATTAAGGGTTAAGGGGTGATATGTAAAAGGATAAACGCAGTTCCGCCTGCTGCCTACTGCTTACTGCTTACCGACTCCCGGAGCGTCTCGCGCAGGTGCTTGCTCAGTTCTTCCACGAAGCTTCCGGGGTCCACACCATCCTCGCGATAGACGATCCGTCCCTGGCGATCGAAAATCAGCACGGTGGGGAGCGATCTCACACTGAGCAGTTGATCCAGGCCCTGGGCATAGGCCACGGGGACCGTCCAGCCTTGCTGCTTGAGAAAGGCGGGCACGCCGCTGCGATCCTCATCCACATTCAGCGACAGGAAGGCGGCGCTCGAATCCGCGCGAAAACTTCCGGCCACTTGCTCGATGAGTTTGCCTTGCAGGCGGCAAGGGCCGCACCAAGTCGCCCAGAAATCCATCACCATGACCTTGCCGCGGTAACCCGCCAGGGGCAGCGGCGTGCCATCCATCCGCTCCAGGACGTACTCGAAAGGATCGTGGCGTCCGGCGTTCTGAGGCTGGCCGGCGGAAAAGCGTTCGGCGAGTCTGTGGCATAAGGGAGTCGTAGCGCGACAGCACCAGGTCTCCCAAACCTTGCTCGGAATGGTGCTGCGCCACATACAAACTGCCGAGCTTGCGGCGAATCTCCTGGCGACGGGCGGGGTCGGGGCTCTTGTCGGGAAAGACAAAGGCGGTGAGGTAATAATCCAAGGCGCGAGCGGAATCACCTTTCTTCATCGCGGCATCTCCCAGTTGCTCGGCGACGTTGGCGGTGGGGTAAGTCGCGTAGCTCTTCTCATCGTCGGCGATGGCTTTATCGAGGTCGCCGGAATCTCGATAAAACCCGGCGCGCTGGGCATAGAGGGCGGCAATGCGCTCCGCCCATTGCTCCGCGGGACCATTGCCGGCCCCCGCGGCAGCAGCCCGGTCGCGCTGATTTTCCGCGATCTTGACGAGGCGCGAAGTGTAGTCAATGGCGCGGGTGCGGCTGGCTTGGTCGTTTTGCCGGGCCAGCGCATCAATGAGCAAGGTCAACAGTTGCGGGTCGTCGGGCGTCATCTCCAGAAGCATCTGGCCGTATTGCACGACCACGCTCGGGCGCGTTGGCTTGCAGCGCATAGGTGCAAATGGTGCGCAAGACCACTTCCCGCCGGGAGGATTGGGGGAAGCGCGTCGAGGAAAGCTTCCAAATTCTTGATGAGGATTTGAGGATTGCCTTCCGCCGACCGAAATGCATCGTTCAGGGCGCTCTGTTCCTCGGCGTCTGGCGAGGCTTGGGTTGCGGGCTCCTTTTCCGCGGGCTTCGCAGCGGATTGCGCCGCGCGCAGATGCAGCGGCCCAAAGGTCCCCAGCAGGCAAAAACCGAGGACAAACGGTAAAACGATTCGCAGCCACGGTACGTTGCTTGCTTTCATCACACCCGATCCTTCATGAACGGTGGATGAACCTAATCTAGTGGCAAGCCCGAAATGGGTCAAGGTCATTTCCCTCCGGCGGCGAATGGCGAGCGGCTGATATAATGCGGAGTTTCCGGAGAATCAAGGAGAGGGAATGAAACCATCACACATTCGCGCCATTTTCTTTGACGCAGGGAACACCCTGCTTTATCCCCGGCTCGATGAACGGGCTCGCGACCTGACCGCGGCGGGCTTTCCTGGCTCGCGTGGAGGATTTCCACGCGGCGGAGCGCAGCCGCCAAGCAGAAGCTCGACGTGTGGCTTGTGGCCGCAAATTCACAAAGGCAAGGTGCCACGCACGATCGATCATTACTACTGGGCTGAGTATCTCGCGTCGTTGATGGGTTTGATCGGCGCGCCGGAAACCGAACACGCGCGCTTGATTCGCCTGGTGGCTGACGGGTTCCGCAACATCCGCACCTGGTCCGTGGTGATGCCGGAGACGCCCGGCTACCTGGCGTCCCTGAAGGAGCAGGGTTACTTTCTGGGAGTCATTTCCAATTCCATGGGCACCATCGAAGATCAGTTGCAACACGTGGGCTTGCGCGAGTTACTTCCAGGCCGTCTTTGACTCGGCGATTGTGGGGGTGGAGAAGCCGCATCCCGAGATTTTTCAGTTGGCCCTGGCCTGCGCCAAAGTGGCGGCGAACGAGGCCGTCTTTGTGGGCGACACGAATGCCACCGACGTGGGCGGCGCGCAACTCGCGGGCTTGCACGGCGTGCTCATCGACCGCGTCAATGCTTACCCGCACGCTGAATGCCCGCGCATCACGTCACTGCCGGAACTGGAGAAGGTGCTGGAAACATTCTGAGCGGTCGCGCAGGAAGATCCGCAAGAACATTTGCCATCATTGACGCTGGCCTGGGCACAATGGAATTTTGCGTCGGTGGTCCCGCTGATGACGAAGAAACGCTTTTCCCCCTGTCCCTCGGGCATTTCCTCTCCTCGTGAGAGGGCTGAAAATAACGTGCTCCCCCGGCCGGGCAGGCACTTCTTCAAGTCGCAGACAAGCGCTGGTTATCTTGAAAGAGCCCTGGCTTCTTCGAGCGTCCAGGGTGGGGTGCCTCCAGGCCGGCTGGCGACGAGGGCTGCGACGCGATTGGCGAAATCGGCAATTTCCGGCGGGGGCCATCGCAAGCTTAACCCATGGACAAAAGCGGCGGCGAAAGCGTCGCCCGCTCCCACCGTGTCCTGGGCTTGCACGGTATAGCCGCGGGATTCCACATATTCTCCATTCACCAGCATCGCGCAGCCCTTTTCGCCGCGCGTAACGCAGGCTGACTCGCCAGCCAAACTCGTTGGTGTAGCGAACGCGGCAGAAATCTTCCAGACGAACGCGAGGCCCGACCGAACATCTGCTCGATCGCCGTGGCTTCGTCCTCATTGAGTTTAACCACTTGGCCGTGCGACATCATTTCCCGCACCAGCGGCGACCGTGTAAGAGTCCTTGCGCAGGTTGACATCATAGAGAAGCCGCGCGCCACAATGAGAATCGATCAGTCGGTAGGTCAATTGCTTGGCCTGCGGGCTCATCTGAAAAAGAGTCCCGAAATAAATCCAATCAGGCTTCGGTGATAAGAGTTCAGCGAGGTCGCCATCGGTGAGTTCCGGCGCGTCGTAAGCCGCGGGGTGATGAAGGGTGAACCTGGGCACACCAGCAGGATCAAGTTCGACCGTGACGACGCCCGTTGGGTGCGTCTCAATCGCGTGGACGTAACGCGTGGAGAGGCCTAACTCCGTCATGCGGTCGAGCACGCGCCGGCCCCGCTCATCCTTGCCGACGGCGCTTACAAAAAATACGGTGTGTCCCAGACGCGTGGCGTGGGCGGCGAAATTGAGGGCGGCGCCACCGAGATATTCCTTATCTCCAATTATGTCCCACAAGACTTCACCGATGCTGACGATTCTCACGGCACAGCCTCCAGTATTTCACCCACCCGAATTTTCTGAACCGATCGCTTGAGCTCAGGACGGCCACCACGGTAACCCCTCGAAGGGAAATTGGCAACACCCACCTGGCGAAATTCCCGTACGGGGCGCCGAGCGTGCTTCCCCCGGGTATGAAACTTGGGCCCAATACATCCTTGGGAATTCATTAAACGTCGAATAAAATATATGGATAGGGGCGAACCCAAAACTGGAGAGTGGTCGGGTGGCGGATGCGGAGGTTCCCTCTGAAAGGGTGTTGAACCTGATCGGAGACAGGAAAGGGCGAAACATGCTAATAAAAAAGGCATCGGAAATTCTTTCTTCTGAGGTCACTCCGAAGTGGCTTTATTTGAACCGGCGGAAATTCCTGGCGGGCGCGCTCGGAGTATCGGCAGGGGCGTTGGCGGGGCGAACGTTAAAGGAGTTGGCGTGGCCCTCGCAAAAGGTGTGGGCAAATACCAAGTTGAACGTTGCAAGCAAGAGTCCTTACAGCACCACTGAGGCGGTGACCCCCTACGAGGACGTGACTCATTACAACAACTTCTACGAGTTTGGTACGGGAAAGGAAGACCCCGCTAAGTATGCGACACACTTTCAAACTTCACCTTGGAGTGTTAAAGTCAGCGGGCTGGTGGACAAGCCTCGCACCTTCTCTTTTGCGGAGTTGATGCAGTTGGTGCCGCTCGAGGAGCGCATTTACCGTCACCGCTGCGTGGAGGCGTGGTCGATTGTCGTACCGTGGGTCGGCTACTCGTTCAACGTGCTGCTGAAGGAAGTGTCGCCCCAGGCCAAGGCAAGATTCGTAGCGTTGGAAAGTTATTACAGTCCCGGCCAAATGCCCATGGGGAGTCGCGCGGGAATATCCTTCCCTTACGTTGAGGGGCTGCGACTGGACGAAGCCATGCACCCCCTGGCGCTGCTCTGCTTCGGCATGTACGGGGAAGCCCTGCCGAATCAGGATGGCGCACCGGTGCGCATGGTGCTGCCGTGGAAGTATGGGTTCAAAAGCATCAAGTCGCTGGTGAAGATCAAGCTAGTGGAAAAACAGCCGCCCACCACTTGGAACATGTCTAGCCCCAACGAATACGGATTTTATTCCAACGTCAATCCCCAGGTCGATCACCCGCGTTGGAGCCAAGCCAAGGAACGCCGCTTGGGCGAGTTTTTCCGGCGTCCCACGCTGATGTTCAATGGTTATGACCAGGTCGCGTCGCTCTACACGGGCATGGACCTGAGGAAGAATTTCTAGAAACGGTGAGCCCTTGCGAAAAATTCTCAGCAGCAAATGGATCAAGTTGCCGTTGTTCGCATTATGCCTTGTCCCGCTGGGCCAGTTGGCCTGGCGGGCCCTCCACAACCACCTAACCGCCAATCCCATCGAGTACATCACGCACCAGACGGGCGACTGGACACTGATCTTTGTCGTCACCACGCTGGCGGTGACGCCGGCGCGCAAGCTCCTGCGGCAGCCGGAGCTGATTCGCTTCCGCCGCATGCTCGGGTTGTTTGCCTTCTTCTACGGCTTTCTCCACTTCAGCACCTGGATTGGGCTGGACAAGTTTTTTGATTGGACGGAGATGCTGCATGACGTGCGCAAGCGGCCTTTCATCACGGCGGGATTCACGGGCTTTACGCTGATGGTTCCTCTAGCAGTGACCTCCACGGCAGGTTGGATTCGCCGCCTGGGGGGCAAGCGCTGGCTGGCGTTGCACCGGCTGATTTACGTTACCGCCATCGCCGGCGTGGTGCATTACTACTGGCTGGTGAAGTCGGACGTTCGCAAGCCGCTGTTCTACGGCGCGCTGGTAGCTTTACTTTTTGGCGTGCGTATAGGATTTTGGCTGATGGCGCGGAGCAGAAAGCTGGCAGGCCAGGCCCTTGAGCCCAAGCTGACCACCGCCGAGACGGCGTGACCCACCCGGGAGCGGGGCCGTCCCTTTGCCACCTGCAAGGCAGGCTCGAGGCGTGCCACGCCCGTGTTCTGCTTCATCAACTCCCTAGATAACAATTCAGGAAGGCATGGGTGAGCGCCCAGGCCTGCTGGGCGGCTGCGGGGTTATAACTGGGGCGGGCGTCGCAGAAAAATCCGTGGTCGGCGTCCGCGAACTCCACGTTCACAAAAGGCTTGCCGACTTGGCGCAGAGCGTCAGCCACCGCTTGTGTCTGCTCCGGGCCAATATGTTTGTCCAGCCCACCCCAGAACAAAAGTTGCGGCGCGTGCAAATCGCTGGCGCGGTTGAGCAAGCCGGGACCCATGGGGTTCGGCGCGATGCCGCCACCGTAAAAAGAGACGGCGGCCTTGACCGGTACCACGGAATTGGTAAGGAAGGAAACTCGTCCACCCATGCAGAACCCGATGCACGCGAGGGGGGGCCCCGGGATGCCCAGATCCGCGCGCAGCCAGGCGTAAGCGGCGCGCACGTCGGCCTCGAGGTCCTGCTCCTTCAGGGCGCGCACGTGGGGCATGGCCGCCTCGAAATTGTTGTAAGCCCCCTCGAATCCGGGCGCGGTGCGGTGGAAGAGTTCCGGGGCAAGGGCGTTGTATCCTTCGCGCGCAAAGCGCTCGGCAATGTCGCGGATATGCGCGTTCACGCCGAAGGCTTCCTGAAACACCAAAAGCCCGGCGCGCGGGCGGCCATCTCGCGGCCGAGCTAAGTACGCGCGCATAGTGGTTCCGTCGGCAACCTGTAAAGTGACCCAGTCCGCCTGAATTTCTGCCATCGGCTTTCCCCCCTTCTAAGTCCGCCATGATGAAAATGGTATTGCGGCCCATAATCATCTTCCGCGCAATTCATGTGCTGCGTCAACCTCATACTTTGATTCAAACCCCTCATTTCAGAATCAGAGTAGGCAAAGGGCCCCGTCAGCGCACGGATTTCAATCCGGATCCACCTGAAGCTACGGTAAAGGTTGTAGCAGACTTCGGAGGTAGACCTGGAGTCGCAATTCAAGGCCGTGTATTATCCTTGGGATCAAGTCCGAGCAGGGAAAATAGAGACAACCAGAACCAGAGGAAAGGTATTCAGTCTCTTCATCGAGTCCAGCCATTTATTCCGTCGTTGTCCCCGGCGCGGCCAGCCCCGCCGAGGCCAAATCCAAAACCAGCACCCAGTCGTTGCCGTCTGTTGGCGTAAAGGTCTGCGTGCCACTGTTAGTAAATGTGCTCAAGTCGGTGGTTGCCGCGCTCGACGGGTTAAACCACCAGGCGTGAACGGTGCCCGAAAAATGCGACATCGCGATCTGCGGGGCCTGCGAGTTGCCGATGGGGTCATAGACAATGCAGGTTTGGCCATCCGAGGTACACCCACATACCGAGCCTGTCGCCCCCGAGCCAACCCCTCCCGTCAACACGCTATGGGTTGTGTCCGGCGCCATTTTCCAAAATTCCCGGCTGCGAAAAAGCTGGCCGAGGTACTGCATCCCCTGCGAGCCCGAGGTACTGAAGTTCGTCTTCCATTGCGTGCTGCTCGACCAGCTTGAACAATTGCCATAGTCGTACCCCATCCCCCATTGCACACAGTTGCCAAAGACCGCTCCCAGGGTCGTTCCTCCCAGGACCGCTTGATATTTCTCCGTCCTCTGCCCCAGATTAGTAGGTGACCCGTTTTCACCTTCCAACGCATCCTCGATAAGGAATGTAGGGAGATGATCGCTTCGCGTGTAGGCGGCATTGGCGTCGGAATTCATAGTGCCTTCGCCGGAACTCCCTGAAGTGTCGTGGTAGAACGCATCGAGCCCCCAGGTTCCCGCTGTCCAGCCATCCTGGGAGTTGTAACTCGTGTGCGTGCCGTCCGTGGGCAGGTTCTCGCAAGTGAAAAGATGGTTCGGGTCGTTCGCCTGAATACCATTCAAGACATATTGCTCTGCGGTAGCGGCTGCTGAGTCACTGTAAGGTGACAGGTCACCCCCAAAAAGCCAGATGATGTTCGGGAAACGCCGGTAGCGTGCCCCTAGATACGCACCCCACGCCGTCAGATTGGCGCTGGACGCTGCCTTTAGCTCAGAACACCAGCCGCTTGTGTCGTTGCAAGCTTCGGGCAGACTCCCCACAAAGTCCACGTTCAACAGGATCTCAATGCCGTATACCGCCGCCTGCTGAATCACGAAATCCAGATGCGCAAAATAAGACTCATTCATGCTCGTGAAGGGAGACGCCCCAAAGGGCGCGGCCCCTGAGCCGTAAGTAGGCCAGTTATCATTGGGGGCGTTGTCGTGAAACGCTACGTCGGTTAGGGCAACCCAAACAAAATTGTAACCCTGAGACTGGAGCGTGGAGAGGCAGAGCGTGATGTCGGAAACCGAAGAGAGTTCCGTGCCTAGATTGTAGATTTGTTCTCCCTGGATAAAGACCGGGTGGCCCGTATTCCCGTTCACCAGGTAGCTCTTGGTCGAGTCGAGCGCCATCAATTCAAAGCCGGGGGAAGCGATAGCGCCGGAAAACGTCCCTTTAGAGACTTGCGCCCAGAGCGGGGACGCTAGGGCTAGAATCACTACGAGTTTTATGAATGCTTTCATTTTAACGCAATCGCTGCCGTGATCGCCACGTCGCTTGACCCCTGATTCAGATTGACTGAGGCAGGGCCGCTCGACTGATTTAAGGCCCCGATATAGCCCGAATAGGTTTGCCCTGTAAGGTCGGCGGGATTCGTCCAGGGACTCCCCGGCCCGGTAGGGTCGGCATTCCCGAACGTGCCCCAGCCTAGAATGTAATCGGAGCTACCGGTAATAGAAAGGGCAGGAAGCGCGCACGCCGCGCAATCGCTGCCGGAATAACCGGTGATGTAATAAGCGTGGTTTCCCACATCGACACTCGGTGTCCCTGTGGAGCGCCGAATCTCGACAAATTCAACGTCCACGTAATAAATCGGACTGGTCCCTGTAGGCCAGCTCCATGTAAAACTAGCCGTAGATGCTCCCCCTGTGGCGCTCGCAATGGTTGCACAATCGACCGCATTTTCATAATAGGAACCGCTCACATTGTTGTAGTAGGATGCCGCCACGCCTGACGGGCAGTGCGTCCAAGTGCTATCCCCACTCGCTGAGGAAAACGCAAGCGAGCCACTTAGGGGATTCGCACCCGTAGTGTTGATATATGCCGCTGAGGCCATAATGATCGCATCCCCGGCAACGGTGTTCTGGGTCAGCGTCACAGAGCAAGCGCCAGTAGTGCTACAAGTGAAATTGTGAGGATGCTGGATGAGTGTCCAAGTAACTCCGCCCCCGCTCGATGCCCTCGCCCCGGTGTGCTGAGGGATAGTGAACTGAGGAAACCAGAACAGCCAGAAGGCCAGAGCAAATGTCCAAATCGCGTGCATTCTTTACCTCGCACTCACGTTAAAGGTGATAGAGCCAGGGGTAATGCTTGAACTCGTCTGATTACAAATCTTGTACGACATGGTATTTGAAGAACTCGGCCAAGCGTCAATCACCAGGCCGCCGCTGGATCCCCAGCCCGTCACCCCGCTGGCGTCGCTCGTGGGTGTCCAGATAAGCGTCATCGAGGTTGTAAGCCCGGTCATCGTGACGGTGGTCGCAGAGGATGAGCAGGAATTCGCACTGACCGCCGTCGTCGAGGGTGTCACCGTCGTATTCGCCACGGGATAGGCAACGTTTGCCGCAAAAGCGTCGGTCGCCACCTTCGTTGTGGTGTCCCCCGCAGTCTGCGTGGTAGCCGTAAAACCATTGGGAAGCGCCGAGACCCAGGTAGGGACTCCCGAGGCGTTACCCTGCAAGAGCGTTGACGCAGTGCCCGCGGCTGTGGAGGTTGGAGCGCCGCCTGCGCCTCCACCGATAACCACGCCATATTGGGTCAAGGCGGCGGAGGAGGATTCTTGCGTCGTCGAACTGAAATATGGAATACCGCCAGAGTTCACCGTCCCGCCCACGGTCAGCGGAAAACTGGTTGACCCCGCAGGACACGTCTGAAAACTGGGATTGGAACTGGCGCCGTTCGACATGAAGCATTGTCCTGATGTACCAGGGCCAACACCTGTAATATTTGTCGAAGTTGTGGCCACGGCGGTTTGAAACTGAGCCAAGCTGGAGGAAGTGACCGTGCCACCCCCCGAAGGCGTCGCCCAGGTTCCATCTCCGCGCCAGAATGTGCTCGATGAAGCGCTGGTGCCGCTGTTCAAGTTGCCAACAGGGAGATTTCCCGTGACATCCGTTGCCAAGCTAACAGCCCCAAAACTAGGGTTCCCCGAGGCGTTGCCATGCAGGACCGTCGTCGTGGTTCCTTGATTGGCAAAATAGGCCGAAGCCAGCGTTAGGGTGGTACAAGTAGCCGCCGCCGAGTCAGAAATCGCGGTCAGAACTTGATTGGTGCAACTCCCAGTGCCCACTGCCGCCGTCACCGTACCCGCGCTGTTCTTTACCTTCAGGGCATTGTCCGTGCTGTCAAACCACGCGGCAATGTACCCGGAAGGAGGAGTCCCCGGCGCGGTCCCGGTGGGACCATACCAGAGGGCGGAAAGGCTGGATCCGCTCACCTGTGCCGGACCTAGTGGCTGCGCATTCGAGCCATCCCAAAAGAAAGCCTGCTCGGTGCAGGTAGAAGCGGTGGGGAAAACCGTCGTAGCCGCACTGAATCCGGTGGGCCATGCGAACGTCCGAGATCCCGTGGAATCCTGACAAATCTTAAAAGCTAGGTGTTGCCCGGCCGCAGAGGACGCTAGAGTGGAACTTGTTACGTTGCCGGTGAGCGTGATGGCCCAAGAATTATTGGTGTTGCTGGACGCCGTGAATGTGGGCGTGGCGCTAAACGTTACCGACGCATACTGGCCAGCCTGGCCGATCGAAGATGGGAAGGTGGCGTTTGCTAAATTGATCGTTGACGGCGTCCCGAGATTGGGAGTCGTAAGTGTAGGCGAAGTCGCCAATACAACGTTCCCTGAGCCCGTCGTTGCAGTGCTCGTGACCGCGTAGGTGCTCCCCGCGAAGGTCGCGATCCCAGCGGACGGTGTCGAGCCCGTCACATACGTGTCATGATTCGTCGTCGAGCCATTTCCGAAGGCTAGGTTGTGGTTTGTGGAATCAAATGAGACGACGCCGGAGGTGGTCGGGGCAGCGCCGGCCGCGGAGGGAGGTAGGAATCCCGATGTCGCCGACATCGCACTTAAATTGAGGATTCCACTTGACCCACCCGTCAGTGTGTGGGTGGCATAGGTGAAGTCTCCGTTGCCCGTAGTCGGTGCGGTTCCCGCACCGCCGCCCACAACCAGGGCATTCGCCGCCAAGAGGGCCGACGAAGCCACTGCCGTGGTGCTCGACGCATAGATAACTCCACCTGATGTAACAGAACTCGGATACGCAATCGTTGACCAAACAGGATTTGAAGAACCGTTTCCAATCAACGGCATGTTGGCCGCGCCAGCCGCAGTGGAAGTTGGAGCGCCGCCCGCGCCTCCACCTATGACCACGCCATATTGGGTCAACGCGGCGGAGGAGGATTCTTGCGTCGTCGAGCTGAAATATGGAATACCGCCGGAGTTCACAGTTCCGCCGACGGTCAGCGGAAAGCTGGTTGATCCAGCCGGGCACGTTTGAAACGACGGATCCGCGCTGGTTCCATTCGAAATGAAGCACAGACCCGAGCTGCTGGGAGTGATGAAGTTAAACGCGCTGGAGCCTTCCGCCACGGGAACATAGTGAGCCGCCGGGCTCGATACCCCGGTGCCACCGCCAATCGATCCCAAAAGCGCAAACGAGGGATACGCGGAAGAGCCGCCCGAAACGTAAGAATACCCACTTGTCCCTGGTCCAATCCCTTGTATCTGAGTGCTGCTTACCCATACCGGGGTTTGGTACTGCGTGGGGGTTCCGTAATTAGAAACATTCCCTCCCCCGGCGGGCGTCACGCAATTGGCATTACCGCTCGCTGCCACCCCCGTGGCAAACTGGCCACCGGAGCATTGAGTGGGTGTTGCTGCCAGCGCTGTCGCTGTCGATGCATTGCCAGAAGTGTTGCTGGTGATCGTCGGGGGAAGCTGGCTGGTTGAGACGGTCCCGGCAATATCACTGAACTGAATTTGCGCCAGCGTGGGCGCGGTTGCGGCACTTCCGGAGCCAAGAGATTTCAGGTACATCGGGGTGGTAGCCGTGTTCCCCGCCAGCCGCGTAGCCGCCCCGTTCGCGCCCCCATACAGAAGGTCGCCCTGCGTGGTCATCGGGTTTGACCAGAGCGCGGTTACGCAGTTCGTGCTGATGCAGTACTGCTGGGCGGTCATTGTATTCGCCGCCAGCATGTTGCCATTGCCATCATCCAGCGTATTGCTGGTCGCTGAGCTTTGGACCGTCTTGATGGGCAGATTCGCGCCCCATGAGCCAATTCTCAATCCCGTCGAATCTACGAGTTCCCACACGCAGTGTCCGGCGGCAAGATCGCCATTGAAGCAGTTCGAGAAGACCGAAGTGTTTGCAGTCCCATTCGGGCTGAGCGAGAACACCATATCGTTATTGCTTATTGAGGGGGTGATATTCATCGCATAGGAAAATAACGGGAAAGCGGTAATTTGCTGAAAATCATACATCGTAAGGGAAAAATCACCCGTGGTGTTTCTTGCCGGGGCGGTGTAAGCGGAAGTGGGGCCGCCTTGATCGTTATAGATACCATTGGGAAGGAAGACATGAGTGGCGATGCTGTGGCTCGTGTCCCCCTTCAAGATGTCCCACAGGCACATTGAATATGAGTCCGTCCAACCGGAACCGTTGATTTGGTCCGTGTAGGGGTAGGTGCTGGGAACCTGAATCTGCACGTAGTTAGAGGCACTCAGCGTGGCGGGAGCGTTGATGATCGTAGCCGCCACGCTTGGCAGCGTTACTCCCCCGGAACAGTACGCGACATCATAATACGTTGCGCTCGTCGAGCCTGCGGTTCCCACCACCGAGAGCGTGGGGGCAGCCGGTGTGGGCAACGCATTAACCGTCACGGGGCCAAAATCTTGGATCCCTTGCGGGTGAGCCAAGCCAGTATGCAGCGGTAAGTGTCCGCATCTTCCACCGTAGGAGCAGCCCGGGCCAATCTCATCGAGTTGTGGACCGTACTCCCAGGACGAACTGCCTCCAACAGAGACGTTCTGGAAATTAAATGAAGCGTCAGAGCTAAGGCTGTCCGTTGCTCCTCCCAACAACCATCCTGGATAATCCTGTGCGGTGAGAGAGTACGGTGATGTCCCGGCCACGCCCCAGGCGGCATCCCCTCGGGTTTCGATGTGGTTCGTATAACGGCTGTTCACGATATAGTCCAAGTCCAACGCGCCGTTGTTTGGACCGATTGTCCCATCGATAAGCGCAGTCTGGGCTCCGGGTGGAAGGAGGATTCCGGCCCCTCCGCCCGGCGGAATATAAGCCATCCAAGTGACTGCGCCGTCAGTTGTGGAGCCGCCCTGGATTGTCGACCAAAGTGGAGTGCTGCTTCCACTTGTCCCCGCCGCGACGCAAATCTGCCCATTACCGTTCGCATCCTTGAGTATGGCGCCGAGGCCATACTGCGTCGAGGCAGCCCACGATGCGTTGGGTCCCACGCCCTCCATGTACGCGCCGTGAATCTCCGTGGCCGCACCATCTACGAAATAGCCCAACCCGATGCTCTCAAGGTCTTCCAACCCCTCAAATTTGTTGTGATACCCATCCCGCACGAATACGCCAGTTCCGGTCAGACCCGAGTATGTGTTGTCTCTAATTTCGTTCGAGTTCACCGTGCCATTGGAATTTACGGCGTCCATCACGATGCCGGCCCAGAACACACCATTCAAGTTGGCCATGAAGGCGTTGCCAATGATGCGGTTGTAATAACCCGTGAAAGAGACCCCGGTCGCGGTCTGGCATGAATTGTCGTGAATAAAGGCGCTCTCCGTTTGCCCCAAGGCCATACACACGCCAGTGCCACTGTTGGAGATACGCAGGCCCGCCACCTCCAGGTTGCCGACGCCACTGGCCGCGCTAACAGTTGCCACCGTGTCGCTCCCGGTGATCTGTGTTCCGCCGCCCCATCCCATACCGATTAACCGCCCAAATTCTCCGGCAATAAACTGCGCACCGCTCGACCGGGTGAGCGTCATATTGCCGAACAGAAGCGTGACTGGCTGTGACGAGGAGCTATAGGCAACGTTCTCTGCTAAGGTCTGAGCCCCACTGAGCCCTCGCGCATCAACGATGCAACCCGTGCTCGGGCAGGCGGCAATCGCCGCATTAACTTTTGAGCCAAAGTCGGTGCCTGCTTGCAAGCTGGCATCGACAACGGTCGTGCCGTTGCCCAACCCCGACGAACTTCCGCTGGAAGTGGCGCACGCGGGCACGCCCCCGGTGGAAATCTGGTTTAAGAACTGGCCGGTGGTGCAAGTCACGGATTCAACCCCGCCCAACGTACTGGCGGTGGGAGCAGGTAGGTCGGCTCCCACCAGGGCGCGGAAGGTTGGCACCGCAGCGTTGCCTGAAGCCGGGCCGGCCATAATGAGGTTAGCGTTTTGATTCGCCAACGCCGCTGTCAACGTGCCGGATCCGGTCACCGGCGAACCGGAAATCGAGAACATGGAAGGCATCGACAGTCCGACGCTGGTAACGGTTCCGGTCCCTGTACTGCATGAACCCCAGACGGGATCCGTGCCATTCGAGGTCAGACATTGACCGTTGCTGCCCCGGGCCAGGCGGGCGTTCGCGGAAGAATGGTAGTAAAGAAGGTCGCCTTCTGTTGTGAGAGGTGATAGGGCGTTGAACCCGGCATTCGCGGTGGTCTGCCCGGTGCCGCCCCCGGCTATTCCCAACGTACCAAATGCCGGTGCGGCTGATCCTTGACCCAACAAGGGAAGCCCGCTCGCTCCTGCCGCTGTCGATTTTTCTGTGGCGGAGGGTCCCCCGCCGTACAGCACCCCATATTGGGTCGTGCTGGTATTCGTCAAATTTGGAACACTGAACGTTGCTGTTCCGGTTGAACCGGAATGAGCTAAAGTGAGAGTGGAGTTTCCGTTCGTCCCGCTGGCAACAACGTTTTGAAACGACCAACTATCGGTTGCGGAAGCCGAACCGGTCCAGTATGTGCCTGCGAGATTGAGCAAAGGGCTTGACTGCGCCGTGCCGGAGGTCGCTGCCGTGGTGTTCGCCCAAGCCCAGTTGGCGGCAGAAGTATGGTTGAATGTCGTTGCGTAAGTGGACATGGAGAGAGTGAGATTGGCCGCCGGATTGACCAGAGAACTCCAAGCAAGACTACTGCTGCCGCTGCACGTACCCCACACGGGGTCGGTGCCATTGGAGGTCAGGCACTGGCCATTGCCACCCACACCCAGACGGGTGCTCGCGGAAGAATGATAATAGAGAAGATCGCCTTCCGTGCTGAGCGGCGAAAGATTATTGAAAGCAGCCACCGCAGTGGTCTGTCCGGTACCGCCCTGTGAAATTGTCGCAGTTCCGCTGAGGTTACTGAAAGTCGGCTGAATCCAAGCGGGCAGTCCGCCGCTGATGCCCAGAAACTGATTTGTTCCACCGATCGGCAAGCGGGCAAGGACCGGCATCGAGTTTGCGAAAAGAATATCCCCCGCCGTGGTAAGGGGTGTCTGCCCAAGCGCCAGCGAACCTGCAAGGTTACTGAACCCCGGCTGCGAGCAGTTGGGGTTTCCATTCGCTATGATGCCCTGAGCGAAGGTTGAACCTACGCACTGGGCCGGCGTAGCCGCCAAGGCCGTGGCTGTGGCCGCGGTGCCAGTAGTGTTACTGGAAATCGTCGCGGGCAAGTCCGCCGGCGCCAGGGCGCGGAAAGTGGGTGCGGCCGCCGGTCCCGAACCCGGCCCTGCCAAAACTGTGTTGGCTGTCTGTGTGAGGAGTTGTGGCGCGAGCGTTCCACTCGATGTGACCGGAGAGCCAGAGACCGTTGGGCTGAAGATGATGCCATCGCCGGCCATCCCCACACTGGTTACGGTCCCAGAGTTGGTCGCACCATTCGAAACAAACATGGTCCGCACGTCGGTGATCGTGGAAATCGCCGTGCTGGTGGTGACGACCGTCGCGATTGGGATGGTCGTGGCAGTGAATCCCGTGGTGTTCGACGCTGGTATACAGTTATTCGATGTGTTTAGATACACATAGTTCGTTGCACTGGGCGCAAGGGTAAGCGTGCCACCTGCGTAGGTCCGAACCACGTTGCTGCAAACGGCCGTCCCGGCAGCCAGATTCAAAGTCATGTTTGGTCCGGCCGTCGGCCAGTACCCCGGCCCAACCCCTTGCACGTATTTTGCATTGTAGGGGTTAATCTCCTGGCCCGCCTGCGCCTGGGGTTGCTGGGCGGAAAGAACAGTAGGCAGTAGGCAGAAGGCAGTAAGCAGTAAACATTTTTGAATTATGAATTTTGAACTATGAATTCTCATGATCTGAGCGCCTCGAAGTCCTGACTCCTGACTGCCAAATCCTGTTTTTTTCACCATACCTGCACCTTTGCGGTCACCCCAACATCTGAGGCAACGAGATAGAGGTTCACGTCGTCCATGTCCGTCGGTGATTGCCAGTGGATGGTTCCTGGGCTGGTCATGCGGACGTGCGCACCGATGGGGGTACGCCCTAACAGATGCGGCACCGTAAAATTGCCGGGCGCTGTGGGCGCCACTGGGATCTGGCCAAAGAGGCTTGTCGCTTGGGTCACGTTCGTGACCTGGGTCCCATTGGTAGCGACGGTCCCAATGAAGGCATCACCGGGATTCAGGGCGACAAGAACGGACTGGTAATAGAAGCTGCTGGGCCAGTTCTCCTGTTGATAGAAGAGGTAAGAGGTGGCATTTGCGGGGGCCGCGTCGAGAGTGGGGTCAGTGGGTGCGTAGCGTGATCCGTTGGCGTAAAGGATCCCGTTCGTGGCGCCGGGATAAAGTGAATTGGAGGTGGCGAGCTGAAAGCCGCTGACCACGCCGTTTAATCCCAGGTCGCCCACCAGCGTGTCCACAACTGACGCCAGATCGCTGAGGAATGCCACATTGGCGTCGAGCAGGGCCATGTTGCCGTCCATGTCCGATTCGTATTGAGTGATCCCATGCTGCGGCTGGACAAAGCCCTTGCGGGGAAGCACTGTGCGTACAATGGCCATTGAAGCACCTCAATTACTCAGCTAAACCAACAATCGATTCATCGGATCGTCGGTCCATCGAATCATCTATATACCGTGCCGCAGTCAGCAGATGGGTCGATGAGCCGATGAGCCGAATCCGCATCAATCTCCCGAAACGCCGGCCGGCAAGTTCACGCTCAACCTTTGGCAAATGGCCATGACCTTCACGGTGCCTTGATTTTCCGCGCCACTCGTCGACCAATAGGTTTGGATCAGGACCTTGCCATTGGCGTCGTTCACGTCGAGTTGATAGGGGCAGACAATCAAGCTGCCCTGGCCGGGATCGTTATTGGCAAGTGCCGGCGGTGTGGCTTGTCCCGGAACATAACCCGCCGCCGGCGAGCGGGAGGAATAGAGAATCGGGATGAAAAGGCATTCCGCGTAGCTGTAGCTGTAGCCATCCACGGAAGAGACGGGGGGCGAAACGGTGTCGCCCGGCCCGTAAAAACCCATGTAAATGATCTCGCAGCGCACCGCTCCAAACTTGGCATTGTGCGAGATCTTCGCCAGCGCGTAATCCGTCAGCGGCTGGCCGCCGGCAATCGTCGAGTCGGCTAAATCAAAAAATCCTGGAATCGAACTCATTAGCATCTGAGACATAGGGAAACCTCAATGAAGTGTCAGGTGTCAGGCGAACACTCAGGTGCCTGGTTTAAACCTCGACACCCGCCGCCCGGAACTCTAAAGCTGCTTTCACTCCCTGACACCTGAAACCTCGCACCTGACACCTGCTTTCAAAAGATTGTCGACAGCGCCTCCGTATAAACTCCGTTCGTCGACGGCGTGATGAAAAAATATGTCTCCTGCTCATCCTCTGTCGCTTGCACATAGGGCGGCAGCACCATGGAGGCAGAAGGCACGATTTCGTATGGCGAGGTCGTGCTGGCCCGGCGCATATCCAGGAGCGTGAAGCGCACTTGCCCGTTGGCATAATCGGGCGAGCGGCCGATGATTTCGCACGGGACATTGGTGACGCCGCGCCCGCCGCCGATATAGTCCGGGACCAACGGGTGGGTGAGCGAAACCCAGTCTTTCAGTTCGGGCTGAAGCGCCACGAGCTGCGTCACGATTTGATAAATGGGCGTGGCAAAACCGTAGCGCCGGAAAAGCTGGTCGCCCAGCAGGAACGCGCGCAGCGAGCCTCCGCGCCCGGTGCGAAGGCCGGCGGCTTCCACCTGGTGGTTGTAGAGGTAGCGGAAAAGGTTATAGCTCGCCTGCTGAAGCATGGTGACGGTGGTGTTGTAGGTGCGCGCGCTGGTGTTGGTGGTGGAGTCGTCCACATCCAGGCGATAGGCCAGGGCGTTAATGACGGGCGCCAGGCGGACTTCCGGAATGCCGATGATGTTGCCCTGCGTGAAGCCCATCACCGGCGTCTGGTTCGCCGGGTTCTTCATCGCCTTCAGGGTGAGCTGGCCGGATGCGGTGACCACCATGACCAGGCCCAGGGGTTTAAGGATCTGGTCTTCCAGCCAACTGCGCGCCTGCTGCGGCGAGGTGATCTTGAATTCAAACCAGTCTCCCGAAAACATCGCATCGCGAAGCGCCGTGATGCCGGCCACGTCGAGATACGGGTTGGGATTAATCAGCGTGGAGGGATCGCCCGTGGTGGCGGCCGTCGAAAGTGGAACATACTTGGCCCAAAAAGGATTCACTGCCGCGATCAGTTCGCCCGTGCCGCCCACTTCCACTACCGCACTGAGCGCCAGGTCCTGGCCCACACCCAGCTCGTTCTGCATGGCCGCGAGAAAAATGTCGAGGGGGTTGCCACTGATCCAGCGCGGGTTGTCATTCGAGACCGGATAGCCGTTGGCTAGCCACTGTGCGCCGCTGGGCTGCCAGATATTTTTCTGCCCCGGCAAATACTCTTCGGGTCCGCCGTTGGCCCAGAGGAAAGCGCCTTGCGCAAAGCGTTTCAGGTCTTCCGCCTTGAGGATGACGCGGCCATCGGCGTCGAAACCGATTTCGGAAATCTGCATCACGTGCAGCGGAACGAAGTCGCCGAGCGAACTGCCCGGAAAACCCATGCTGAACGTCACGACCTGGCCGATCAATTCTTCCTGCGCCGCCAGGGTGTGGAGCACACCGCCGGGATCGATGCAACGAATCTCCATCTGGCCCACGGAGCTGGAGCCGTTCTTATCGTCGATGGATTGTTCCGCCCCGGCAGGGACGTACATATAGGGGAGCAACTGCGGCAGGCCCGCGACGGTCAGCAGCACGCTGGGATTTGTCGCCACCAGCCACATCCATGCGGTCGGGGCGAGGGCGGGCCACACTTCAAATTCATAAGGCAGCCCACGCGCCGCCAGCGAATAGGCAAGCAGCGAACCGTTGCCCGTGGCCTGCAAAATCGTGGCTTGGCCATTGACCAGCGTCGTGAGCACCGCATCGATGGTCGTGCCAAGGCCGGTGAAAAAGCCGGCAAGGCCCGAGATGTTATAGAGGTCGAGGAGCATCAAGATCATGCCCCAGGTGCCCTCTTGCCACACTGACACCGGCGAGCCGGAATACCCGCCGGGCGAATCGTTGTAAGGCTTCATGCCGCTGAAGGGAGTGGTGACCTGGTAAGCTTCATTGTAAGAGTTCGCCTGATTGGAAAGGGCCACCGTCTGGTTCGATAACAGGAATGTTGCGTAGGCGAACTCCGCGCATTGCAGGGCAATATCGTCGCGCCCGGCGGCGTGAGCCCACAGCGCCGCCCAATGGCCGGAAGCATCGAGCGCCTGGCTGGTGTCGAGGCTGCTCCCGGTCACGCCCTGGGCGAAGTGCCCCGGCGTCGAGCCCGAGGGCGCAAGGTAGAGGTTCGCAAGCAGGTTGGTATCAATACTGGCGGCGGCGGCGCTGGCAGCTCCCGCGGTGGCCAGGAGAGAACTCGCCTGTGCGGAAGTAAGTTGCCCTGTCTTGGTCATATTGGTGGCGGCCACCGGCAGCGCGCTGGCAGCCCGCTGGAAGGCAAACCACAAGTCGATTTGGTGCTCGGTGGAAACGGTGGGAACCAGTCCCGGCACGGACTGATAGCCCGGATTCTGATAGCTCCCATACCCTTCGTAGAACAGGCCCTTGGTGAGGTCCGCCGCAGTGCTCTGCAAGGTCAGCAGGAAGTTAATCATTCCTTGCAGAGCGAACACGGCACTGAAGTCCTGCGAAAGCCGCATGTACACACAGTACGCGTAAACCACCCAGGCCATGGCGCCGGCGCGGATGTAGGCCTGGTCCACCTGGCCGTTGTAAGTGTCGTAGCTGAAGCTCAGGGAATTCGCCGGCTGTACAGTTCCGACGCTCAGGTTATCGAAGTAAAGGCCGGTGTTCGCCGCCGTCAGCGTGAGCTTGAAACCGGTGATCTTCGCCAGCGTGTCTCCTGTGAGATTTGAAATTTGAGATTTGAGATCTAGAAGGGTCGTGCGCCAAATCGTTGCCCCCGGCCCGATGGGCACGGTGATGATTGTGCCCGTCAGCGTCGCCGGACCGGCCGTGCCGCTGGTGACTTGAAGGTCGGTCACCAGCCCCTTCGTTGTCACGATTCCGATATCAAAAACGAAACTCGTCCCCGGCCCTTCCATGTGCTCGAAACTCAGACTGGTTGTCCGTGGTATCAGGGAAGCCGCTGCCAGTGTAAGTGAAGACATCGGCGGCAGAGCCGGCGTGAAAATCCAGAATATTGCCCGTGCCATAGGGCGGCTCCTGGGGTGCCACGGAATTGGCCGCGATGTTTGAGACGGTGGCTCCCGCGCCGCTTTTCGACCACCGCGCCGTGGAGCCGTCTTCGGCGTTTTCGAGCACCATCGAAGCCAGATATCCCGGCGTGGCGAGAAATGCATTCAGTTGATTGATAACCTTCTCTGCCGCAGTGAAATTACCTGCGGAGGTGTAGGCAATGATGGCCAGGGCGGAATCGTAAATGTAGCCGCGATTCTGCATCGCGGGAATGTCCGTCGCCCCGGGATCCGGCACATAAAGCGGATCGCTGGTGGGAACGTCGAACGAGCGCGGCAGGTCCGAATACTCCAGATCGGACCCCACGGAATCGAGAATTTCCGTCCATCCCACCACCGGGTCGTTGTAGAGGACATGGACCGCCGCTGTCCCGGGGGTGGCAATGACGCTTGAGCCGGCGCGCGCGTGGAAGCCGTCACTCTGCACGATGATGGGGATGTTGTCTTCCTGTAAGTATTCAATATCCGTCTTTACGTAGATTTGCGCCTTGTAGCTGGTGAGCTTGCCGCCCAGCGTAGTTCCGGCCTGTGGCGTTTGGCAAACGCCCGTGTTGGTGTGCGCCACCCAGCCGGGAGGAATCGTCGAGCCGTGCCAACCGCTGGCGGGGGCCGGGACGCTGGTGGGGTAGAGCGCCGCGATCAACAGGCCCTGGTGAACGTTCGCCAGGCTCCACGTATAGCCACCCGCGTACGCGCCTCCCCCCATCGGAACAGTGGTTTGCAGGCCGGAGCTGCCCTGGTAGTACCAAGCATCGGTAGAGACAAACACATCGACCCGGTACGAACCCGGCGCGTTCAGCAAATTGAAAACATAGCCTGTCGCCACCCAGCCTGCATTCTCGTAGCCGAGGGCAATGAGTTTCCAGACTTGGGTGTTGTCGCCGGTCAGCGCGCCGAGGGTCGTCGGCCAATTGGGCGCGTTGCCCGTGTTGACGGTGATACCGTTGTAGAGCGCTATCTGCACATTGTTGTTGGAATCGACAATCAGCGACCCGAAGGGGAAATAGGCATTGTTCGCCCACTTGGCGATCACGCCCGGCGTCTGCGGCGGCCCCGGAGTGATCCAAGTGGAATTGGCGTTGTAAAGCAGCGCATTGATAGATTGCTGCATCGCCAAGGTAACTTCGTACCCGTTCACCAGCAGGTTGCCCCACGGAAGAGCTTGGCCCGATTCATTCACCGGGTAACCGTCCGGGCCCAGTTGATTGTCTGCCCACAGGCCGGGCGGAAGCGCCGCAACGATCGATTCAATTTGCGACATCGCGAAGGGAGCTTCTTGCGCCCCGCTCACGGTCAGGCCGGTTAGAAAATTAATCTGTGAGCTGAGGCCGCACTCCACGAGACCCGTCGCGGGCTCTTCGGCAATTGCCGAGCTCGTGGCGCCCTGCGTCAGGAGGGCGTTGCCCAGCCAGTTGCCAGCGGGGCTCGACTGCCGCCCGTAAAGCCATGCGAGCGCCTGGTTCATCACTTGCCAGTAGTTGCCGGGCCAATATGTAGCTACGTTAGGCATTTGTTTCTCAAGTCCATTGCCAGGTAGTGAGGTGGGCAGTTGGGCAGTGGGGTCTCTCTCCACCTGCCTACTCCCTATCTGTCCATCTGTCTGGCGGCGCTCCGCGCCGCTACGTTCCCCACCCGCCAATCCCCCACTGCATCGCTCCATATCCGGACTGGGTGAGTGATTGAATTTGGGATTGCGTGAAGCTGGCAAGCACGATACCGAACTGCGGGATCTGCAGAACGTACAGGGGCTGCTTCGCTTGCGCGTTCAGGCCCGATTGCCAGGTTTGATTACCAGAGATCATGTCCGTAGTCCGTGGTCCGCTGTCCGTGGTCCGTGGCAACTGACGACGGACAACGGACGACGGACAGGTTTGTTCATGTCACAACCTGCCGAAACTTCAAATGAAAGCTGTACTGTCCCGCCGCTTTGTACGCCGCAGTCCAGTTTGTGTCTCCGAGCCAGAAGTTGGTGAAGCTGGATTGTGAACTATCTGGATAATAGGCAAAGACGCCGCCCTGGAGCGCATAGTTCATGAATTGCGCCCAAGCCTGTACGTCGCTGCCAATGCCGACCCACTCCAGATCGAGGTCGAGATAATTGTCGATGCGTTCGAGCACCGATTCGCGCACGCCGCTCGACGCCACATTGTCGTGGCGGACAGCCGTTGATGAGTACGCGGGCACCTTGGTGGGCGGGCGCTGGAACATGAGCGTCGCCGAGCCGGTGCCGTAGGGATAGACGATTGCTGGATTTGCCATTGTCGATTTTCGATTGACGATTGATGATTGAAAATCACGAGGCGATCTGCCGTTCTTTCTTCAATCGGCAATCGTCCATCGTCAATCGTCAATTCCTTTCAGTGCCCTACCGGGCTCCCTCTCTGCGCGCTGGTGGCCGTTACATTCACTCCCCGGGCCACCGCGCCATTTACTGCGCTCGCGACGTAATTTTCAAAGTCCTGCGTGCCGCGAATGATCACCACGCCCGAGCCACTAAAACGCGCGGAGGCTCCCGCGGCGCCCGGCGCAAGCGTTGACGACGGCTGGCCGTAAGGGGATTCACCCGTGCCGGATCCCGCGCTGCGCCCGTAGCTCCCGGCCCCGCCGCCCGCTCCGGCGCTGCGGCGATGACTGCCCGTTCCCGCGATCAGTGCGTATTGCGCTGCCGCTTCAAAGTGCAGGCCCGCCGCCATGATGGCGGCAGGATTAGGCGGCCACGTTCCTTCTGCCAGCAGAGCGATGCCGCGCGCCGTTTCCCAAACCGCCTCCACACCCGCCTGCGCCTTGCGGCCGGCGACCAAACCAGCCAGGCCCGCGCCCACCAACTCGGCGCTAACCGCCGTTTGCGAGCGGAGGGCGAGCGTTGAGCGCTCGACGGCAGTTGCTTGCAGATCCGTCTGGGCCGTGGTGGTGGTGATTTCCGGCGCTAGCGCGCGGAAGGCTTCGTGCATCTGGCGGAGCGGCTCCACGGCCATCTGGCTTTGCGTGTGCATTCGGGAAAACACCGTCAAGGCGTCCTGCTGAGCCCGTGTGGTCTTCAGAACTTCCGCCGTGTGCTCGCTCATGGCCCGGGTGTTCTTCTCCAGCCCGGCGGAGGACGACTCCAGAATCTTCAGCGCCGACTGTGCCCGCTGAGGATGCGCGCCGAGTTGGAGCAGCAGGCCGAGGATGTTGTTTCCAGTTTGTCCCATGTGAATTCTCAGTTCTCCGAGGAAGTCATCAGTTGTCAGTTATCAGTCATCAATAAAGGCTGGAGGTCCGCCCATCCGGGTGGCGGGTCTACTGAGAACTGAAAACTGACGACTGATAACTGATGACATCCTTTCTTACCACTCGATCACGTTCTCCTGCGTCTCCAACTCGCCTCGGTCGCGGGCGGCGAGGGTCTCAGCCGCGGTGCAATCCAGCAGGTAAGCCGGCATCCCGGTGAGCTCCAGAAGTTCGCTCGGACGGCAGTGGCTGCGCTTCGCCACTTCCGCCAGGTACAGAAGCCGCTCTTTGTCCTCCAGGAAATCGGCCGAGGTCTTCAGAACAGGTGTCAGGTGTCAGGTGTTGGGTGTCAGGGTTTTCCCTGGCACCTGGTACCTGGCACCTGGCACCTGCGCTGAACACCTCGCCTCGCAGCCAGCGGAAAATGAATTTCAAATCTTCAATCAGAATGTCGGCCAGTCCGATTTCGCCGGCTTCTGGAGCCGCCGCGAAACGGGGCTGCACAAACAAGCGCGTGAGCGTCTCGGTGAGCCACTGGGTGAACGCCTCAATATCTTCCGTCTTGATTTCCTCGGGCTTGGCGTCGGTAATCCTGGCTTGCAGTTGTGTGCCCGCTCGTCCCATGGCCAGCGCGGCGAAAACCGGAGGCCGGCAAAGCAGCACGCTCAGAGCTCGGAGGCGGGCAGAACGACGCGCTCAATGTTGGCGCGCTCAAGGGCGCGCTTGAAGTCTTCTGCTTTAGCAAGACCGTTGTCTGGCATCACAACCTCATCACTTTTGCCTTTTGCGTTTTGACTTTTGCCTTTTGACTTCGGTACTAGGAGGAACAAGTCAAAGGGCAAAGCGCAAAGGTCAAAAGGCAAGACTAGGACCTAGACTTGTCGATAAACTTTTCCACCGCGGTCCCCCACCGGCCGGTTCAGGTCCGCGATCGCCTGAAAGGTGATCTTGTAAGTTGTCTCTTTGCCGCGCTGGAAAGGCAGCTTGACCGTCTCTTTTTGATAGGCGCGGTAGATCTGGGAGATGACGAACTTCGCGGTCTGGTCCTTGCGTTTGGAGATCAGCAGCACGCTGAATTTGGGCACCGGTCTTCAGGCCGCCGAAGGCAATTTCCTCGTAGGCTTGCGCTCCCGCGGGCAAAGCGCTGTCCGTGCCCGTGGCGTAAGTACCGTGGGGAATGAGGATTTGAAGCTTGGCGCAGTCGGATTCTTTAAGTGTGACCGCGATCGAATCCACTTCGCCCGTCATGACAGCATCAATGGGCAGCGTTTCCTGGTCGGCGGTGGTTTCTTCCACCTTAGCGCCGATATCGAGATCGGTCACGCCTTCCAGAGCTCCCGCGAACAGGTAGGCCGGCGCCAACGCCACGCAGGTCCACACCACGGTGGCGCCGTCGGAGGTGGTCGCGCCGACCGTGTTGCCCCAAGTGCTGGGCGCGCTCGCGAACGTGGTCCCGCCGGTCGTGCACTCCTGAACGTTGCCGTTCGAGTCCACGATCATTTGTCCCGGGGTAACGGCTTGCGCTGCTGGCCACGCGGGTTGCGAAGGCGTGCCGTCGGCGCCAATGATGTGCCGCTTCCCGCTGGCAGGCGCGCAGACATTTAAATAAACCCAGCCAGGGCCTTGGTGGATCAGGGTTGGGGTTGATGTACCGAGAGGCATTTTACGGTTCCTTTCGAACTAGGAAGTTGCCGTTCAACTTGCAATCGGGTGATCCGATGATCGGGTGATCGGGTGAACAAAATACCGCTCGGGCGAAGTTGTTTTTTTGTTCATCGGAGCACCCGATCCCTCACGTCTCCTCCAGCTCAAACAGCACGGTGAGCGTAATGCGCATAATGGGAACGTCGATGCCGGGCGCCGTGACCTGGCCGGGGACATGCGACTCAACAAAAACATCGTTCACCGTCCCGGCGGCGTTCGGCACGGTCGTGCCGCTGGGCACGGTCTCGTGCTGAATAGGCAGGGAAGTGGTCCAGTCACCGAGGGAGGGCCAAGGGCCGGCGCTGGTAATGATCATGTCGAGCATGCGCGCATAATCCTGCGCGTCCTCCTGCGCCATCTCCTGATCGTACTGGCCGGTATCAAGCGCCAGGCTGACGCGAACTTCGTGATGCCGTGTCGCTTTGTCGTCGCCGCGCTCGAAGTTCGTGGGACCGATTTCCAGGGAAAGCCAGGGCCAACCCGTCCGCGGTCCGGGGCCTTTGTGGAATTCCGCGATGGGAACGAGCGGTTGATTCCCGTCCACGGCGCGCGCGGCATTGATGACGCTGAGCGCCGCGGCCTGGTCGCGCTGGATAATCGCGATCAGTTGATTAACCAGCGGCTTGGCGAATTGTGCGTTGTAGGCTTGAGTCCAGCTCATCCCTAAACCTCGGATCGGGTCATTTGTTCACCGGGTCATCGGGTCATTTGAAATCGCTGGCGCGCTTTGCGCATGTTTTCAATGACTCAATGACCCGATGGCTCGATAACCCGATCTCAAAATTCCCTTCTGTCCCACTTCTTGAACACGTTCGTCGAATCCTCGCTCGAAGTCTCGCTCGGGTACTGGTCTCCGCCGGCGACGCCGCCCAGTTGTGAGCGCGGCGTTTCGACCTTGGCGAGCGGATCGAACAGGTAATCGTAATCACCGCCCTGGGCCAGGGGCTTGCCGTCGGAGTCGCGGGCATTGAGCTTGTTGCACAGTTCACGGAATTCGTCCTCAAAGCCCTTCGCCACGCGGGCCGCTGCGGCAATCCCGGAGGTTTCAAACACCTCGGCCAGTTGCGCGCAGGCGCCATAGCGGTTGATTCTTTCCAGCAGGTTCAACTGGTCGGTGCTAAAGGCTCCCTGCCAGGCGGTGAATCCCGGGCTCGCATAGGCTTCCTGGAAGCGCCGCTGCAAGATGGCGTCAATTTCCCCCGCTACGTCATCAATGTAATTCTGGATGAGCGTGTCGGAAGGTCCCTTCGGCCCGTTGCGCGTAAACGTGGGAAACATGCCGGCGACTTGGGTGATGGTGGTGTAGGACATAAAAACTCCTTTACAGGCTGTCCGATGATCGGTGCTCAGCTGATCAGCCAGAGCTTTATGGCTCGACCGCTGAGATGCCTGATCGCTGAACGCTATACGGTGACGTACACACTGATCGTCGTCCCGCTTCCGGAATCGACCGTGTAATAGAGATTCGTCGCGTCTGCCGCCTGGGTGCGATGCACGGCCACGCTCGAGGTGAGCAGGACGATCTCTTCCTTGGGCGTCTGCCCGACAGACTGATTGTTGGGCGCCACGATGCCGTGAGGAATCGTGTTGGCCCCACTCGCGAGGCCGGTGATGTCCACCCGGATTCGCCGCACAAGCTGACGGCGGTCCAGGCGGAAGGTGAAAAGCGTGGTGTAAGTTGCTGAAGCTGACATAGAAATCCTCCTTTCAAAAGCTTGCTTTCAGCTATCAGCCTTCAGCTAAAGCACTAGCTGACTGCTGACCGCTGGCCATTGCTGATTGCTTGCTTCAAAAGCTTTCAGTTCTCAGCCATCAGCTAAGGTTTTAAGCTGACTGCTGAATGCTGACTGCTGAGTGCTATTTTTTGCCTTTCGCCGCCTTCGCGGCTCGGAACGCCACGAACTCTTCGTACTCAGCCTTCTCGGCTGCGGCTTTGGCGGCGGCTGCCTCCGCATCTTCCTTGGCCTTCTTTTCCCGGGCTTCCGCGCCGCCGATGGGATCGGGCTTGCCCTGAAACAACGGCACCTGGCCGTAGATCAGAATGCTGGCTTCCTCTTCGGTCAGGTCGATTTCGCCCGAGGCATCCACCGGGATCAATTTCCCGTGACAGGCGCTGGGCAACAACTTCGCCGCGGGTGCCCCTTTGGGGACATACATGACGTTGTTCTTTTCGATGGGTTGGAGAACTTGGTACTTCGGCATTAGAAATCTCCTGTAGTCACGGGACATGGTACAGGTGCACACCATTGGCTAGCTGTCACCCGTCACTTGCACGGCTGCTTACGCCACCGCGGACTTGAACACGTACATGGCGCCCGGTACGACGAGCTTCACGCAGTAGTAGGTTTGGTACTCGATCATGTCGCCACTGCGCTCTTCCACGCGATAGCGCTTCACCAGCATGCCGCCGTTCTGGGGCACACCGTAGAGCCAGCGGAAAGTGGTGCCGGGGGTAATCATCAACTGGCCTTGCCCCGGCGGCACGTACGCCAGGATGGCGTTCTTGCCCCAGATGTAGTTCAGGTTATGCGCGATGCCCTGTTGCGATGTGTCATACAGAGCTTTGGCAACAACAAAGTTGTCAACATTGAACAGGCCGGCCAACTGCTGATCGGTGGGATAGCCGAGGGGCAGCGCGTGGTTCTTGAAACGGTCGAGGATGATGGGGTGCTGGATGAGTTGCAGCCACACCGGATAGCCCACCAGGAGCGTGTTGGGCTCCTTGGTGCAGCTCAGCAGGATGGTGGACCGCTGCGCGGTGATGGCGGCCACGGGATCGGAGTTCTGGAAATCGCTCCATTGGCCCGTGCCCGCCAGCGTGGTGCTGGGCACCGTCGTGGAGTTCATGATGAGGTTGTAGATCTGGATTTCCCGCTGCTTGTCGATGATGTCGGCGAGCGTTTCCGTGGTGAAGACCTCGGGGCCGGTGGAGAAATCCCATTTGGCGCGCAGTTCGTCGGGGATGAGCTGCTTCTGCGCTTTGCCGTCGCAGTAGTACTCATCGTTGGACATGCGCCAGCCGGGCATTTCGTTGGCTTCGCTCCCCGGCGCGCGCTCCGTGTTGTAAGCCTTGAAACGCTCGAACCCGAAGATGGGGTAGCGATCGTTTTGCTTCGAAACCGGGAAGTCGGGGAAGAGCCGTCCCCCCACGAAATCCTGGTTGCGGTAGACGATGGAATAGTTGGTCAGAAACTGGTCGAGATGGGCTAAGGAAACTTCCATGTTAAACCTCCAGGTGCTAGGTGTCAGGGGTCAGGTGTCAGGGGACAATATCCCGTGATCACCAGATCCCGAAGTCATCCGAGCTGTGCGCGCAGCGTGGTGGTCCGATGATCGGATTCCATGCCGGGCGCATACAGAACAGGTCCCAGGTACCAGGCGCCAGGTTCTAGATGTTGGGGTTTTCGATTATTCCCGATCACCCGATCACCTGACACCTGGATACCTATACTTTCGTCTGCCGCAGACTCACCTGAATGCGGATCTTCTGGTTCGCCGCGGTGGGCGGGTACTTCGCTTTGCCCACCACGTACGCGGTGTTGCCGGTGGTGACGTTGCGGATGGAAGTGACGCGGCCGTAGGCGTCGGCGATCACCACGTCGTCTTCCGCCTGGATGGTCGTGTCCGCGGCGATCACCTCCGCCTCGGCGGCGCTGATGATCAGGCCCCAGGCGCGGCCCTGCGAAATGAAAGGCGAGGGCGGCGCCGAGCCGTTGATGGGGTTGTTGGTGGTGGGGTCGAGCCACAGTTCCGAGGTGAGCGGGTAGCCGGGCTCCACCACGTCCTGGGCCAGCACGCCCGTGGGCACAACGTTGAAGCCGGAAGGCAGCCCGACGTAGAAATCCGATTCGGTCGAGGGGTTACTGACCGGCAAGCTCATCACGGTGCCGCGGAGCGCGCGGATGTTCGTGTCGAACTTGGCGGCCGTCAATCCTTGATTTCCAAGCATAAGTTTTCTCCTTTAGCAAATCAGGTAATCGTTCGAGGCAGGTGGCGGTTGGCAGGGGGCAGGTGGGAGAATCCCCATCTGCGACCTAACCACCTGGCACCTGCCATTCCCGCCTCCTACGCCGACTTCGCGTCGGCGCGATAGTTCTTCAGCAGGTCGGGATTTTCTTTCGCCACCAGCGCGCCGGCCTTGCGATGGGCTTCCAGCTCGCCCAGGCGCACGTCCGTCTGCATGAGCTGCTGTTTTTTCTCTTCCACCAGGCGCGAGAAGAGCTGCCGGGGTGATTCGCCGGTTTCCGAGCCCGAGCCGCCGATGCCGACGACGGAGTTGGTCTTGACCAGCGCGGGCCGGTCTTCGATGAGGGCTTTGAAGGCCGCGCCGTCGGAAAGCGCCAGGCGCAGCGGCGCGCCCGTGGCCATCATGGCGGGAGTGATTTGGCCGCGGTTGAAGGCATTCTGCACGCGCTGTTCGGCGTCCTTGGCGCGGCGCCAGGCGGAGCGGCTGATCTTGCCGGAATCGTCCAGCGCATCCAGCCGGCTGTTGTCGAGCTTGCCGTCGGCGCCAATCGCTTCCGACAGCAGCGTGACTTCAGCCTTGAGGGGATGGAGCGCCAGGGTGACCAAACCGCGAATTTCTTCTTTGCTCCGGCCCTCCGCGCCGACTTCCCGGGCGAACGTCGCATAGGCATCGGTGGGGAAGCCCGTGCCGCGCGCGCTCAGGTTGCCTTGAACGGAAGCGCCCTCCTTGCCCGCATGCTTTGCTGCGTAGTCGTAGAGGTGGTCGTTTTCGATTTCACCGACTTTACGATCTCCGTCGTAGGCTTCGTGCGTGCCGTCGGCGGAGCACTTGAGAGTCAGTTTTGCCATTTTTCCTCCTTGTTCCGCCGAAAGGCGGGGTAAATTCAGTCCGGAGTTCGGGGTCCGGTGATCCGGTGATCGGTTGCTCTTGACTCCGGACCCCGGACTCCCGGGCTCCGGACTCTACTGACAGCCAGATTTCCGGCAATTCATCCAGAAACGGTTGATTGGTCAGCGCCACGCTGGTGAGCGTCAAGCCTTGCGACTCCCCGTTTTGCGATCGGGATAGTCCTTGGCAAAGGCCGCCGACACGTAGCGATACTCGCGGTTCTTGATCAGTTTGCGCGCCCGGGCAGTGGGCTCATATCGGCCATAAAGAATCCAACGGGACTCGGGATCGGGAGCCGGGATCACGTCTGAACTTCCTGTCCCCGGGTCCTGTGTCCCGTGATCCCGCGTCCCGGAATTCCTCCGGCTCATCGAGCGCCAAGATGCGTCCGGCGCTGGGCGTGGGTTCGCCGGCGGCGCGTTCCAGGTCCTCGCACGCGTGGTCGTAGTCCACATTCAGGTCGTGGTTGGCGAGTTTTTGAAAGTTGTCGATGGCCGTGCACAGCTCGTCGCGGGTGAAGGAAACTTCCCGGCCGCCTTTCACCCAACTGCCGGTAACCAGAATGGGAATGCGCGCCAAGCCCTCGGCCGGCACGGCACTGAGCTGGGAGATGAAGTTGAAATTCTTGTTTTCGTCAGACATCGTTTTGATCCTCGAATAATGGGGTCATCGGTCCATCGGCTCATCGAACCATTTGGCCATCGGGGGGCCATTTATAGATGAACCGATGGCCCGAGCACCCGATGACTGATGACTTCATTGGTAGATCGCCGTAATCGTGACCGGCGCGCTGGTTCCGTAGGCGGAGCAGGCGAACGTGTACTCGCTCAACTGGCCGAATCCCGCCGCCGCGGTGCTGCTGACCGCGGTGGTGGTGACGCCGGTCGTTACGGGCGCCTGCTGATAGATGTCCCAGGCGTTGACGGCATTGGTGGTAACGGTCACCGCCGCCGCGCTCCCCAGGTTCAGGAAGTTGACGCCGTCGAAGCTGGTTTTTGCCTGCACCGTGCAACCCGTGTAAGTCCCCGACACCGTGCCGAAGACCCAGGTGACGTGCGCGGTGGTGGCGCCGGTGGTGGACGTGGGGTTGGTCGATATACCCGCCCCGGCAATCGTCAGAAGAGGATTATCCAGAATGTAACCGAACGCCGGAAAGCGGTGCGAGCTGTAGGCATCCGCCATCACCTCGGGCGGGCGCAAGCTGAAAGTTGCCAGCAGCACCACGATCACGGCAATCAGCAGGGAAAATACAAAACAGTTGCGTAGGGTTCTCATAGATTCTCCAGTTCGAAAAAATCGGGTCATCTGCTCACCGGTTGTCTTTCCATACTAGTTAGCTTTTCCATAAGCTCGAATCATCCAACCCGCATGGGTTGTTTTTATTCCTCAAACTGTTACCATGGGCGGGCGCGGTGAACCGGCGATGGAAACGGCGCGCCGAAAACCCTGAGGGAGATTTCCCATGGCGAAACCTTTTTCGTTGGCTCTAATCTCACTCCTAAGCCTAACTTTATGGCCAGGGCTTCCCCATCAGGCAAAGACCTTGCCCCATGATCAACAGAGCAAAACTGAGGCTAACGCCGAGATAAAAAGGCCAACGTCTCCGAGCCCTAATCAGGCTACTAGCACCACACAGGCCCTCAGCACTCCAAACGCAAACGCAAATGCCCAGAACGATCAAAAGGACTCCAAGGAAGGTTTTTCTTCCCCATCGTGGGTTATGGTCTACTTGACTGCAATGTACGTGATTGTTTCCATATTCGCCTTCAAGGCCATTCAGCATCAGAGTGCAATTGCCAAACTTGCAGCCGATGCTACGAAAGAGACGGCTGAGGCTACCGCAAAGAGCGTAGCCCTGGCTTACAATATAGAGAGGCCCTGGGTTTTGGCTTCTATTGGGCAGGAACTGCAAGAGCGAGTCACTGCTGGAGTAGGATACTATGCGCACCTTTGCACCATAAAAAACGTCGGCAAGACTCCTGCTTGGGTACTCTCTTGGACAGCTAAGGCAAAAGATATTGGGACCGACATCCTCACGCCTGAGCCCATTTACGGAGAGGTTACCGATTTCAGCCCACCAGTTTTGCCGCCGAACGAAAGTCTTTCCCGCAGCATCGCTTGGCTTCCAGAGAGATTTGAAGAAGCACACCGGGATGAGCGGTTCCTCTACGTCTTCGGCTTCGTGTCCTACAGGGATTTGTTTGGGGAATGCCATGAAACCAGATTCTGTTTCCGATACTACCCACCATTCAGGGAAAACAGGGCTCAGGGCTTCCACGTCGGCGGGCCTCCCGAGTACAATAAGCAGACCTAGCAAGAGCCCCAAGCTAAATAAATGTCCGTCACGTCTTAGATGTTTTATCATTCTGGTAAACCCCAGCATGTAATGGGTACCTCGCTGAAGGCTATGGCCCTCTTGAGTGATTTGGTGATTTAGCGATATGGTGATTCCAAATCACTCAATCGCTAAATCACTTAATGGCCAGATGGCCCGACCTCGATGGGCTCGCCGCCTTTGCCGCTAATCTGTCCGCCGGGTGTGCCGATGGTTTCGCCGCGGATCGCAACCACATCTTCATCCGCGAAGTCTCCGAAGCCCAGTTCGTGCCGCGCCTGGTTCACGCTCGAGCGGTCGGAAACCCACGCCCCCGCCTGGGCGAGCTGATTGATGATGGCGGCCATGGTATCGATCGAGCGCGCCTGCACGTTGGCGGGAACCAGGTGCGGCACCGGCGCGTCGGGGCCGAAATTCCACAGCACCAGCCGCCGGATGGTGGAGTTGCGGATCTGGTGCGCGATGTAATCCGCGGTATTCTGCGTGGCCAGCAGGAAGAAATCGGTTTGCGATTCCCCCAGCGACCGCGAGCCGCTCTGGGTTTGGCCGAGCTCCATAAACATGGCCAGGCACGACGTGGCGATTTGCTGCTTGTGGTATTGGATGGAGGGCAGGATTTCGCGAATGCGTCCCTCGATGCCCACCAGCTTGAATTCCGCGCCGTTGGGCAGGGAGAGGCC
The DNA here is from genome assembly GCA_963825395.1 of uncultured Acidobacteriota bacterium. Classification (GTDB taxonomy): domain Bacteria; phylum Acidobacteriota; class Terriglobia; order UBA7540; family UBA7540; genus Bog-366. Next base: position 121,311 of record CAWGTQ010000063.1, read on the forward strand.
GGTCTTTTCGTGCGCGGCCAACTGCGTCACCCAATTCTGCGCGGTCTGCACGTCCTGCCGGGAAGGATTGGGCGGCAGCATGATCATGGGCACGCCCAGCGAGTTGCGCTCGCAGGCGATGGCGTCAATCCGCTCCAGATGTTTCTTGACGAACCAGTGCGGATACATGGCGCGCGTCAGCGGAATGCCCCAAAAGTTCGCGCCTTCCTGGTCGTGGGTAAAGATGCACGCCTTGTCCGTGGGCAGCAGCACATACTCAAAGCGATTCGAGCGGTACCCCCACTGTTCCAGCGCGTAGAGCGTTTCGCCGTCGTCATAAACGAACGGCGGAAGGGTGGGATCGACGGCGTGCGGGTCGGTGTGCCAGCGATAAAAGGTGAGCGCCTGGCGGTCGCACAAGCGGCGCACGCGGATGCGGTCGCCGTCAATGGCCATGACTTCTTCGTAGCAGGCCGCGCCAAAATCCTGCATGCGCAGCGCGTAGCGCACCACATCTTTCCAGTTCTGCGTGTGCCACGAGCCGCGCGAGTCCTGCCACTCGAGGCCGTTAAACAAATTGTCGCGAACGAAGTCCGCAACCTCTTTGGCTTTGTCCGCCGTCGGCTGCCCCGCGCCGGTGCTGGAAACGGTGGCGATCGGGCACTCCTGCCTGCGCCGGCCGGATTTACCGCCGGAGTGGCTCGTGCCACCGGCGTCTCCCGGCACGATTTCCCACTTTGCCGACAGGATGGGAAGCTTGCACGCGCGCAGCGTGCCGGCCACCTGGCCGTCGCCGCGCCGCATTTCCTGGTAAGTCCAGATGCCGTTGATGCCTTCCAGCTTGGGGTTGTATTCGCCCAGGTCGCGCACAAATCCCGCCGTGATGGGCGTTCCGGGAAGCCCCATCACCGGCACCCAGCCCGCGCGGATTCGTTCCGTGTAATCCGCCACGGAAATCGGTTCCGGCGCCGGAGTGGGAGGGATGGAGTGGGTGGGCGCAACGGGGAGACCGCCTGTCGGGGTAAGTGGAGCGGGGGTCAGGGGTAAGCGCTCGACGCCGGAACTTGTAACACTGAATCCTTCAAGCGGAATTCCCACTTCGTGATCGGCCAGCGCGACGGCGCGGTCGATCTGCGCTTGCAGGGCTTTAGAGGCCGATTTTCCTTCGCGGATTAATTGCCGCATCTGATTTCCGTTTCCCGAACTGTGTGCTTTGTTCATAAAGTTTTCAGTTCTCAGGCCGTTGTAGCTGTTGTAGCTGTTGTAGCGCTGAACTTTAGTTCAGCACGTGCCGACCTGAAGGTCGGCGCTACATCAGCACGTGCCGACCTGAAGGTCGGCGCTACATCAGCACGTGCCGACCTGCGTGCCGACCTGAAGGTCGGCGCTACCATTTGTTTCTCACTGTAGGGGCGAGTGGCGCTCGCCCTTGGCCGAACGCCGTTCGGCCCTACTCGCCGTAGCGCCGGCTTCCAGCCGGCCCGCTGCCGCCGGGATGGCGGCGTTACAAAATCGCGTCAAACAAACCCGTCATCACCGGACTGCCGACCAGCGACCCAACTTCCTCAAAATGGGGCCGCGGTTCGCTGGCGGCGTTCACCACCAGGGCCAGCGCCCAGAAGCGGTCGGCGTGGCCGCGGTCGGTGTGCTCGGCGTCAAAGCGCACGTTGCCCGCGGGGGTCACGAAGCGCTTGACGGAGTTGATGTCCGCGCGCACCTCGCGATTGTCGGGAATGCGCACGGTGCGCTCTTCGAACGCCTGCTTCACCATGGGCGCCAGGCGCTCCTTCAGTTGCGCCGTAAACGTGACCGGCTCAACCATCGCGCCGTATTTCTGCACCAGGTGCTCGGCGAGCATCATGCCGATGCCCGATTGGTCGATGCAGCAGCGGCGAGACAGCGGGACACGGGCCCGCACCGCCATCGATCAGGCGGCAAATTTCTTTTTCCTGCACATCGAAGCTCATTCCTTTCATCACCAGCAGCCGCCGCGACCAGAGCACGCCGCCAACTTTTTCGAAGAGCCAGGCGATGGTCAGGTCGCGCTTCCTTCCGATATCAACTCCGAGATAGAGATCTCTGTCCGTGGTCCGTGGTCCGTGGTCCGTTGCCACAAACGACGGATCGCGACCAACGGACAACGGACGACTGACAACGGACAACTTTTCTGCCCACTCCGTCGTCGCCTCCTCATGCACACACGAGGAGATCAATTCGATGGGGAGATAGTTCTGCGCATCGGAAAGGAACTGGCAGCAGTATTCCTGCAGCCACGTTTCTTCGTCGTCACAACCCGAGCGGAGGAGGTCGATATTCGCGGGGAGCCCTTGCGCAGCGGCGTCGTAGATGTTCACTTTGTGGCCGGACCAAAGAGAGTCCGGTGTCCGGCGTCCGGTGTCCGGTGTCAGGGCCTGAGACTCCGGACTGCCTACCAGTCCCGCCTGCTTCGCAATTTCATAGAACTTTCCCGCCGTCCCATTCGGCGTGGAGATAACCTCAATGGAATAGCCCCGGGTGATGATGGGAAAACAGGCGGCGTAGATTTTGTGCGCGTCGCCGTGGAAGGCGAATTCGTCCAGCACGATGTGGCCCGAGTAACCGCGCGCCGTGTCCGGATTGGCCGGCAGGCCGATGATGCGTGAACGGTTGTGCGGGAAAAGCACTTCCATGGTTTTCTCTTCCGTCTCCATCTCGGCAAATTCCGGCAAGAATTTGCACTCCTTGAAGACCTGGCAGAAGTCCTTGACCTTTTCCATAAACAGCCGCGACTGGCGTTCGCCCTTGGAGAGGATGATGTACTGCGTGCGCTTCTCCAGGCACTTGAGTACGGCCCGCAATGCGGCGGCAAAACTCTTGCCGCTCTGGCGGCTCCAGACCGCGATCTTCAACTGCGAGTCGTCCTTGATCCAGCGCCACTGATAGGGAAGAACGGGGATCGCATCACGCCAGTCGACCGCGCCATCTGCCGATGGGGTGATCGTGGGATCGGGTGATGCCGGTCCGACGATCGGTTGATCCGGTGATCGGACGATCGGCGATTTGGAACCTTTACGTTTTGCCATTGGCGCTGTCATCCTGAGCGAAGCGAAGGACCTTTTTCATTTCGTTCGAATCTTTCAACCTGTAGCGCAGACCTGCTTTTCAAGGTCTGCGGCTTTTCCTACCGACCTGCCCAAGAGCCGCGGACCTACAGAACAGGTCCGCGCTACTCGCTGCCCGACGACCGCGCGTTTGCCTCGCCCTCGATCAATCGGGCCATGGGTTCATTGCGTCTCACCATTGCCCGTTCCCCGCTTGCGCTGTCATTCTGAGCCCGCATTTTGGGCGAAGAACCCCCGTAGTTACTCTGCGCACCAACCCCCGCGAACTACCGGGGTCCTTCCCTGCGCCGCATATTTTTTCCCCTCTGACGACTCACGACCACCGACTGTTGATCAAATTCCTTCATCATTCAGAATTTCTTACGCGTGCTCTTCGCCGATGGCGGCAGGAATCTGCCGCACTGGCGGCGCGGGCGGCTCGTCGCCTGCGAGTCCGAAAATCTCTTTGATCCTCCGCAGGGCATTCCTCGACTGGGCCTCGCGGTCGACTTCCTGGCCACCAGAGGCTTGGCCAGGTTTCAATTGCCCGGTCTTGAACAGGAATTCCTGCTCTTTCAGGTTTTGCGCCTTGATTCTCACGAAGAGCGATCGCGCCGAAAGCAATTGGGGGATGGTCATCTTATCCATCAACTCCCAAAGCTTGGCCAACAGGAACATATCGAAGCCGGAGTCGCCACCGAAGGCATCGACGGCCGCCTGGGTGGTTTCCTTCTTCAACGCAGTCCGTTCCTTTTCCGGCGCCCAGCGATGAGCGCGAAAGTTCTCAACCGCTGTTTCCGTAACGGCAACCCCGTATTGGTCGTGAAGGAGTTGGGGAATATCCGCCGCCCGAGTGCCTCGGTCGAGCCACTTTTTCACCCTGTATGAAAGGCCCGGAAAATGTCCGTCGAGTTTTTCGATGTCCGTCAGCACCTTACGCATCGAGCGCGGCTCCTCTGAAATCGAGTGACATGGTTATTTCACTTCTCCCGGAAGCGGCGAGGCCATGGACGCGGCTATCGCTTGTTCACTAGCGACCTCCAGCGCCACCATGGCGGCTATCTTTTCTTCCCGTACCCGGTCCTGCTCGGGCACCCAGCGCCGCGAGCGGAAACTGCTGATCGGAGTTGGCGATAAGGAAACCTGGTACCGTTCGAAGAGGAGCGCCGCGATTTTTTCCGCCGAGACGCCCTGAGCAAACCACTTCCGCACGTTGTCCGCGAGACCCGGAAAGCGCTGGTCGAGTTGTTCGATCTTGGTCAGCTTTTTCATGTTTCAACGTCTCTCAAAGTCAGTAGGTGCAAGAGGAAAACCGATCACCAGATCACCGGATCACCTGATGCTTTTGTTCACCCCATCACCGGATCACCCGATCTCCCGAGGCCTTGGCCCATCTCCTGGACCAGGTCCCGCCGGTTTTGCCATTGCTGCCTCTTGTACCTTGCTATGGAGTTCAGGCTCAGGCGCTCGCCGTAGTGGGTCTCGATCATGTGTTTGACATCTTGCGCGGGCCAAAACTCCGCAAACATCGCTTGCACTTTTTGCTGCAACCCGGGGTGCCGGGCTTCGAGGGTTTGCAATTTTGTGACGGCATGTCGTCTCACGGGATTTGACCTCTCTTCGAATCGGCTCATCGGGCCATCGGGTCATCGGATCATCGAAAGAGCAAGGGCTCAATCAACCGATCTGTCGATGCCGATTACCTTGCTTCTCCCAGCGCCGCGTAGCGCCGGTCGTATTCATCCACACCGTTGGCGGTGATGCGGGTCCAGCGGATCACTTCCGGCTGGCCGACCTTCTTCTCAATGCCGAGTTCTACCCAGCCGCGGTCACGCATATAGCGCAGGTGAAACTCCACGCCTTCGAGGCTGACAGGGCGGAGGCAATCGTCCAGATAAATGAGAATGCTTTTCGGGGTTACCGGCTGAAGTCCGCATTCGTTCAAATAGCGCAGAATCTCCGTGCGGTCGAACTCTTGCTCCGATTTGGTTTTCACCTTATGCATGCGTCCACCTTCTACTGGGATTTAGCATTCAGGATCTCTGTCCGTGGTCCGTGGTCAGTTGCAACCGACGACCGATCGCGGGCAAAGGACAACGGACAACTGACGACGGACAGCGTCCTGACACCTGACACCCGACACCTAGCACCTGCTCACTCATCTTGCACATAACAGCTAAAGGCCTCGATCTTTCGCGACATCAGGCGGAGCTCCCTGCCGATCTGCTCGCGCTCCGTCCCCATTTTCAGAATCTCCTCGCGCGTGGCCATCAGCAGACCCTTCAGCTCCATCACCTGGTCCGATACCGCGTTTTGGGTTTCGATGGCTTGCACCACTCGCTCCAGCGAATCGGCGCCTTTTTCCAGGCTGGAAGGAACCCGCATCACACCGCGCGTGGCGGCGGAAAAAAGCCGGTAAGCTCCTACCCCGGCCATGCAGGTGCCGATAAAACCACCCGACCCGAGCAACAGCGCCTGAATTTCGTTGGCAGAAATCATGGTAAATTCTCAGCTTTCGGCTTTCGGCTATCGGCTGTCAGCATTCAGCTCTCAGCATTCAGCTCTATGCATTCAGCTAAGGCACTAGGCGCCTACTGCTTGCCGCGCCCGGCTCTTCGCTGAAAGCTGAGAGCTTTCTGCTTTAGCTGACGGCTGAGCGCTGAGTGCTGACCGCATTACTTTGGCTCGGAACCACATGCCTCCAGAACCCGTCATACAGCGCGTGCTGGGCGGCGAACTGCACGATCGCCGACACCAGAAAGGTCACCAGTCCGCGCACCAGCGTGGCCGTATCGGGCCATGTCACCGTCAGGCTGTGCGGGGCGCGAGCAACCTGGATACCCATCGAGGTCGCGAGCGCCGTAACGCCGCTGGTGAGCATGCAGATGCGCGGCTTGTTCTGGTCAATCCACGCGAAGGCTTGACTCTGGCTGCGCTTCGCGAGCTGGATGGCGAGAGGCATAATGAAAGTTATGAGGGCTTGCACTTGCAATGATTGGAGATCCATAGCTTCTCCTCTTGGGGTCATCGGTTCATCCCGCCATTGAGAAACGACGGGGCGGCCGATGGACGCGGCGATCGTTGCATCGTCTTGCCGCTCCGCCGGTTCGTCCGGCGATCCGCGGATGGGATGTTGGGACTTGCTACTCGCTGCGAACTGGGGTTTTCGTGTGTCGGCATTTCGGGCAGCGGCAGCGTGTGCACCCGCCGCCGCCCTCGCTCGCGTTGATCGGACGCAAGCTAACTTGGGGTTCGAGCAAAAGCTCAGATTCAGGCTGTCCGTCCCCGGTCTTCCGTTTTCCTGCTCCGGCGGGGGACGAACTTTCGGGCGGGGCCGGTACCTCGCCCATCACGTCAACCAGTATATAACAGTTCTAGGCTATTGTCAAGTAAAATCTTATGGAAATGGCCTCCCGGAAGGCAAAAAGTTAAGAATTTCTGAGCAAATTTCCTACCGGTAGGAAATGACATTTTGGTTTTCGCCGTGGCGGCGCTTTTGACGAGTGCCTGTCGCGGTCGAATCTGGACATTATCGCTATACATCGGTTCACGCGCCCCGTAAACCTCATGATTTTGCCGCGAGTTGGACCCCCTTAAAGTGGGCCCGTCCTCTGACGACCGATGGCTTCGCGGTAGTACGCTGCAAACCTGTGGACTCAAACTCGTGCGAGTATTATCATGCCGCTCAGCCGGTGACGTATGCGCGTTTTCATCAGCTACTCGCACGACTCGGAAAAGCATAAGGGGCGCGTGTGGGATCTTTCCGCGGCCTTGCGCAAGGACAATATCGAGTGCACGATCGATCAGTACCTTTTCTCCCCCGCGGAAGGTTGGCCACGGTGGGGTAAGAGTCAAATCCGCGGATCGCAATTTGTGCTCGTTGTGGCTACCGAAGCGTACGAACGGCGGTACGACGGCAGGGAGGAGCCGGGCAAGGGTCTTGGCGCTACATGGGAAGGTTTCGTCATCACCCAGGAGTTGTACGAAAGTGAGGGCATGAACGAGAAATTCATACCCGTCGTGTTCTCCCGAGAGGACGCGCGCTACATACCACTCGAACTTCGAGGAGCCACCTGGTACGATTTCCCTGGGAGTTACGATAAGCTCCTTCGCCACCTCAAGAATCAGCCCGCACGGCCCAAGCCCCCGCTCGGTCCGTCGACCCCAATCATGCAAACATTCGAAAACCAGACGGCCATTCGGTCGGGAGCTCAGTCGGCAGCCGAGTGGCAGCTGCCAGGAAGCCTCACCGAAAGCCATTCCATACCCGGATGTTTGATGGTCAATATCTTTGATGGCAGTCGACAAACCTTGCGTGCCGAGACCCAGTTTCTGCTGCGCCTCGCCGATGGGAATCAGCATCAGATTCTCAATCAGTTCTACAACATCCCCCATATTCTGGTCGAAGGGCTGCTGCTTTATAACAACTTTGGCGACAACTACATCGTGCTGGTATCGGGCAAGGGTTACAAGAGCGTGGGGCTCTACCCCGTTAAAATGTTTGCCGGCGCCGTGCAGTCCATCGACCTGATGCTTTTGCCGAGCGACGGAACTTTCAACTTTCGTGAGGCCTTGTGGCCCACGCTCAAGCGGACCCATCCCAACTTTGCTGCCATCCTGGCTCAGGGCGCCGCGAACGACAATGCCGCTCGGGACCGCTACACGCAGCTTATGGAAAGGGAGCCCAAGTCGCTCGCCTCGTTCTTCAACCTGGCGACGGCGATGAGCGCCATCAACCTGCCCGTGGGCACTCTGCTCGATTACATCAAGGGAGTGATTTGGAATGACCCCGATAACGCCTTCGCCCAAGACCGGTTCTTCGGCTGGGCGGATCCCCAAATCATCCAGCAGATCATAACTGCCACCGTGCAGGGGGAGTTTGCGCCAGAGCCCGACCTGTCGATTTTCTACGGCACCGCCACCCGGAGCTGGAAGCACATTCAGTTCGGAGAAGCTAACGTCCATTTGACCTTTCATGAAGACCAAACGAAACAAGTTGACGGAATCAACTGTGTGATGATCGAGGTGGATTTTAGCTATTACAAGGACCTTGCGGCCCACTTCCTGCTGGAGGTGGTGGTGAACGCGATCACCCACACGCTGACCAATCCTAAAGAGGTCTATGTGCTCCGCTGGATCGCCGGCCGGCACGCGGGGGTGCCGGATTTCAATCCCCCGTACGTGATCGAGTAGGTTCGCGTATCCGAGCGTGCAAGTTCGCCCAACGCCGGAGGCTTGCCGGCGACGGGCTGCCCACCGCTGCTTGCCGGTACCGCTTCGCACGACACTCTCGAACAACGCATCACTCATAAATAAGTTCCAACCCGCGTCTCCGTGCGTAGACGGTGATCCCGCAGTGTTCCAGTCGGAAAATACGTTTACCGTAGAGCCGCCCTTTAGGGCGGCACATGCCGGGCTCAAGCCCGGCGCTACAATGACTCGACCTCGGCGTGCGATCGCGGTGCCCCCTGCACTTGCAGTGGTCTCGGACTACCCCCGTGCTCGCTTGTTGTGCCTGACGCCTGGAAATCCCCAGCGGCTTCTTGCCGCACCTGGGCGAGCTTTTTGACCAAAACATCCACGGTTTCGCCAAGTCGGATTCCGGTACCCTTGATTTTGCAACGCACAAACGCTCTTGCCCACTCTTGGTCTGTCATCCTTTTAATCCTCACTGTTAGGTCGGTAAATCGGCCGTGGGAGGGCGCGGGCGCCGTTTTGCCGATGCGATTGTGTGTGACATTCTGTCTCTGTCCACGGCCGGTGGGGAGGAGTACAATCCGCCACAAGCATGTTCTGGGTTAGTATCTTCCGGACCCGTCTGGGGGGGGGTAGTGTGGGCTCATCACACCCCCAATGCTGCGCCGGGAGAATGAGCCCCATTTCCTAAAAGATTTAACGGTAGCCCGATTCTGCAAAAGGAGGCGCGAATGCCAAACAATACCGGAAGTCTGATGGTCAATATCTTTGACGGGACACGGCAACCCATACGTGCAGGCACCCAGATTCTCGTGCGAGTCATCGATGGGAACCAGAAACAGATTCTCAATCAGTTCTACACCGTTCCCCATATCGAGGTTGAAGGACTGCCGATCTATGACAACTTTGGCGACAACTACACCGTGCTGGCATCGGCCACCGGTTACAAGGACGCCGGTTTCACCCCCATCAAAATGGTTGCCGGTACCGTAAAATCCGTCGACCTGATGCTGATGCCCAACAACGCGAGTTTCAATTTTCGTGACGCCTTGTGGCCCGCGCTCAAGCAGAGCCATCCCAACTTTGCCGCCATCCTGGCGCAGGGTGCGTCCAGCGATCCCGCCACCAACGATGCTGCCGCCGAAGCCCGTTATACACAGCTTATGGAGATGCAGCCCGGCTCGCTGGCATCGTTCTTGAACCTGGCGACGGCCATGAGCGCCATCAACCTGGTGAGCGCCGCCAACCAGCCCGCGGGAACTCCAATTGATTACATCAAGGGAGTGATTTGGGATAAAACCTTTGAGGAGGACCGATTCTTCGGCTGGGCGGACCCCAAACTTATTGACCAAATTATCGCCGACACTCCCAAGATATTTAAGCCGGAGTTCGACCCGTCCATTTTCCACGGCACTGCCACCCGAAGTTGGAAGCAGATTCAGTTCGGGGAAGCGAATGTCCAATTGACCTTTCATGAAAAGGACCCGACCATGCAGATCGGCGGGATCAGTTGTGTGAAGATCGAGCCGGACATTGACTATTACAAAGACCTCGGGGCCCACTTCCTTCTGGAGGTTGTGGTGAATGCTCTCACCCACACACTGACCGATCCTAAAGAGGTCTATGTGCTCCGCTGGATGGCCGGGAAGCAGGCAGGAGCGCCGGATTTCAATCCCCCGTATGTAATCGCCTAGGGGCGCGAGACAGGGCGCACGGCCTCCGCCAGGGCCGGACGTTCGGCGGCAATGGGCGGCGCGTTGCTGTGGAAGGGCTTCGCTTTGCAGGATTCGCCCAAACGATTTGTCGATCATAGATAAGCGCCGAACCCTAGTTGGGTGTCTCTGTCCCTTGGTGGTGACGCCTTAGGCCGTCACCAATTTCAAATCCGCTTCCAATGTCGCCGCGTCAAACCCACTCGGCGAAAGTCCGGTTGCCTTGATCCAGTCTTTCGAGACCAACGCGTAGGCTTCGGTGCAATACTTCTCGAACCACGCCCAGGTCATCTTCTTGAGCTGGCCCCAGGTAATGCAGGTCAGAAATGAATGTCCGGGGTCCGAGGTCCGAAGTCCGAGGTCCGAAGGGCTCGATCCTGAATCTCGAAAATCGTATGCCACCAAATAAACTGCGTGGCCGCCCCACGAGCCGGGTTCGTCGTTCGGGCCGGGATTGGCTGGTACGTCCCAAATATCTTGGTCCTGGGCGGTGATGGGCAATTCCACGCCGATGTACGCGCCGCCGAATAGCCAAATGGCCTGCGCGATGGACTTAGGGCTTAGGGATTGGCTGTTCGCCTCCCCTGACCCGTTTCCCGTATCCCGCACGCCGGCATCAATTGCCGCATAGGCATCCAGCGTCTGGCCCGCGAACCCCTGCTGCCGCCAATCGTTCAGCACATTCAGTTCTACCCCGCCCTGATCCGTCGTAGGGTCAGCGGGGTTGTAGCCACACCACTTTTCGTACGTATCAAGGATGAGCGAATCCGGCGGGGTCACCATCGTGCCGGTGGCATTGAGCGTCCAGACCTGTGTCGCGTGGCCGGGGCCGTCCGCGATGATGCAATCCCCCAGTTGGTCGTTCAGCATCATTCCCCAATCTGTGACGCCGCGCGTGTAATCAACACTCGAGGGCGCGGGAGGAAGAGCGCTCGTCAGGTAGCGAGCCAACTTCAGAGTGCGCGCGTCGTGCCGCCGTGGGCGCTTGCCGAGATGCAGGTGCGAATGATCTATTGCCATGATGAGTCCTTAGTCCTTAGTCAGTGATCCGTGGTCCGGTGTCCGTAGCCCGTTGTCCCTGGTCCGTGGCAACTGCCAACGGACCACGGACGACGGACAGCTTTTCAATCCATCAATGACTCGATGACCCGATGAGCCGATCCGTGGATGGCCCGATCATTTCAGCGGCTTGAACCTGGAATCGCCTTTGATGATCGCGTTGAACTGCTTCTTAAAGTCCTTGGCCTTCCATCCCTTCGCCGTGAGCGATACGGGAGTTGCGGTGGGGGATACGTGTCCCGCGACCTGTGTCCCGAGTCCCGTGTTCGCAGGCACGAGGGCGGTGATCTCTGTGACCGCCTGCGCGAGCAGTTGCACGATCGCAGTAACCGTCGCCTGGGTGGTGGCGTTTTTGATTTGTGCGGCGGACTCGAGTTGCTTCACATTCGCGTCCACAGCCTCGAATGCCGATTCCACCGCTTGGAGATTGGTCGCCGTCGGCGAGGCTTTGTAGGTGTCGAGCGTCTTAACCAGGGCGTTGAAACCATCCACAATCAGCGTGACCACCGGCGCTAGGGCCGGGTCGATCACATCAATAAGGCTGGCGGCAATGGGAGCCGCCACTTCGGCGTCAGATTCGACCGTGTTCACCCACGCCGGCATTGTGCATGCGAGAGTCACTAAGGCGATTGCTAAAAGACCCGTAAGGATCACTGTTCGAGTTTTCATAACATCTCCGATCCATAAAATCTGGTGATCCGGTGACCGGTTGATCGGGTGAGCACTTTGTTCATCCGATCACCCGATCTCCCGATCGTTCCGACTGATTACTTGCTTGCGTGCAGCACAACCCAAAGACCCAACGCTAAGAATGTCAGTAATAAGAAAAGTTCAGATATAAGGACCATAAACACCGGCTCGAATCCGAGTGATTGGACGCGTAACGGTTTTCTCATATCGTTTCCTTTCAGCACTCAGCACTCAGCTTTCAGCGATCAGCTTTCTGCCCACCGCCTTGTGCCGGCTTTCGGTTCAGGTTTCGGGGTTGGGGTCCCGAACCCCGTGTCCCGAATCCTGAGTCCCGGTCACACCCGGGTCCGTCCCCGTTGCAAACCACTGAAGGGCACGCGGATCGTCAAGCCGGTACGACTTCACCAGATTGATAAGCTCCGCGGAGTAGCTGGGATTCGTGGAATATCCACAATGCTCCGAATCAAGTGGGGAGGCTTTGGGTCCCAGCCGCTCCGCAAACTGTTTCCAGTCGTCCCGCACTTCAAAGGCGGGACGATAGCGCGGCGCTAACAACAGGAGCGCATGCGCGCGAAAGGCTTCCGCTAAATTAGGGAAGCGCTGAAACTGGGCGATCGTCAGCTTTTTCTGGCCGTTTTCGATTTCCCAGGTGGTGGCGTCAAAGGCGCCGTAATCCTCGGGACTCGGGTCGGTGCTGAGTGATCTGAGGATTGGCCTTTCCGGTGCTGGGGTATGCTGGAGTTGCGGTGATGCGACGTCGATATTTGCGGATCAGCTTTCCCCTGTTCATCCGATCTCCCGATTCCCACCATGATCACCCGATGGCCCGGCCCGAAATGACAGTACTTAATCCCAAACGGATTATTCGCCAGGCGAAACAGGACACTGCTACCCCAACCCGATCGGGCGTGGCACTTTCCAGAATGGCTTGGGCAATCGTGATGCAGGCCGGGAATCTCGCACTCGCCCTGGCTTTTGAGCGCTGGGGGTGTGACCTGCATGGAGGAATTGCAACTGCTGTAGGGTCAAATGCCGGAAGTTGAGCGAAACTCGCGGAGCGGAATTCGAAACTCGTGGCGCCCTTGGGGCACAGCCGAGCTATCGAGTTTCCATTTTCGAATTTCGTGCTTTGGTTATTGTCCGTCAATTCGGGCAGCGGCAGCGTGTGCACCCGCCGCCACCCTCACTTGCGCTGATCGGGCGCAAGCTAAACTGGAGTTGCAGAATCCGTTGAAATCTGTCGCGGCGGTTTATGACCGCCGTCCGGCGCTCAGAGAGTGCCGCTACAATTCATTCCACTCCATGTTTTCGCAGCGAGCTGGCAATGAACAACTTTCTTCCGGGATGCTCTCGGCGGGGGTGAGGACCACAAGCGACTGATTTTCTTGGTTGTTCACCTGATCTCCGATTTCCGGAGTCCGATGGACTCCATGTGAGTCCGCAGATCGGACACTC
>CAWGTQ010000064.1:0-34171 GCA_963825395.1 uncultured Acidobacteriota bacterium
TCCCAGTGGCGAGTCCCTGGTACGCCAGCATCTCTATGCGAAGCGATATTTCAAAGAAAAGTTCGGCGTGGACGTCAAGATCGGCTGGCTGCCCGACTCCTTCGGCTTCAACTGGAACTTGCCCCAAATCTACCGCAAGTGCGGGATCGACTATTTCGTAACGCACAAATTGAAATGGCAAGTCGAACGCAATGATCCGCCCGTTCCCTTCCCTTATCACCTCTTCTGGTGGGAGGGACCGGAGGGCTCGCGGGTTCTAGCCTTCCACACCGTGGGCGACTACTCCCAGCCGGTCAAGCCCGACCAGATGCTGGAATACCTGAAAACCCTCGAGACCGATGCACAACGTGGACAAGCTCTTAATCCTGTATGGAAAGGGCGATCACGGGGGTGGGCCCATGCCCGATATGATGGACCGCGCGGTGGAGTTGATGCACGATCCCAATTACCCCACCGTCCGCTTCCGCAAAGCGCTGGATTACTTTCATGAAATCCAAGCGCTCCCGCAGAGTAAGGATTTCCCCGTGGTGGATCGATGAACTCTACGTGAAAACCCATCGTGGGACCTTTACCACCGACTCGCAGGTAAAGCGCGACAATCGCCGGTCCGAAGTGCTGCTGATGAACGCGGAGAAATTCTCCCTGCTCGCCTCCCAATTCGGCCAGCCTTATCCCCAGGATCGCCTTCAGGAATTGTGGGAGAAAGTCCTCTTCGGGCAGGTCCACGACAACATTGATGGTTCTGCCGCTGCCGAAGTCTATCGTGATGCGGCGACCGATTATGGTGATATCAAGTATGCGGGCGGAAAGCTGCTGAACTCAGCTCTCGCCACCATTGCCAAGCATGTAAATACTCAGGGGGAGGGCGACGCCGTCCTGATCTTTAACTCCTTGCCCTGGGAAAGGACCGGCATCGTTTCTCTGGATGCGGGTTACTTCGCCGGGCTCAAGCATTTCGAGATTGTCGACGCCGCCGGGCACGCCGTGCCCTATCAGATCGAAGGAGAAGCAGGGGCAGCAAAGGCGCTGTTTTTCGCCGAGAAAGTGCCGGGAATGGGATACAAGGAGTATCGCCTGGTGGCCAGCGAAGAGCAACCCAAGTTTTCCACTGACCTCGCGGTCTCGGGGCTCACCTTGGCAAACAGCCAAGTGGAAGTGGTCATTGACCCCGACTCCGGCAACCTGAAGTCATTGAAGAAGAAAGGCATGGATACGAACTTCCTGCGTGAGGACAATCCCGGCGCGGTGCTGGAAGTCTGGGAAGACAAGCCTCCCAAAGCCCCGGAGGGCGAGCCGGCGTGGAATATCTATCTTGGGGCTGATAATAAGCTGGATAAAGCCGAGAGTGTAAACGTGGTCGAAACCGGTCCCATCCGCGCTGTCGTACAGGTGAAGAAGTCTTTTGGCGATTCTACGTTCGTGGAGAATATCGAACTTTACAGCCACGCGGATCGCGTGGATTTCGAACTCAGCGTCGATTGGCATGAAAAGTATCGATTCGCCAAAGTGGCTTTTCCAGTCAATCTCAAAAGTGTCTATGCGACATACGAAATTCCCTACGGCGCCATTCAACGGTTCGATTACACGTTGAAAGAGGACCCCGGCATTCGCCTGACTGCGCCTCCGCGGGCATGGGAAATCGCCGATCGCACCAAGTTTGAAGTGGCGGGGCAGCGCTGGGCGGACGTCAGCAACCAAGCCGGGGATTACGGGGTCACCCTGCTCAACGATTCGAAGTATGGATTTTCGTACCAGGAGAATACGCTGCGAATGAGCCTGATCCGCGGTCCTCGTCGCGGGTACCCCTCGATGCCTGACACCTGGTCAGACCAATCGGACGACCCGATCGTAGGCATCCACCACATCAAGTACGCGCTCGTTCCTCATCGCGGCGCCTGGCAGGACGCGAATGCTACGCGGCGCGGCGCTGAGTTCAACGCACCCTTGTTGCCAAAATCAGAACCCTCCCACACCGGCCAACTTGCCACTGCATACGGAACGCTCGACGTAGCACCTTCGAGCGTCACCGTGGAATCAGTTAAGAAGGCCGAGGACACCAACGAGTACATCGTCCGATTGTATGAGACCGCGGACAAAGCCTCTGCCGCCGTTCTCAACTTCACCCGCAGTCCACGGACGGCGCGTGAAACCGACATGATGGAATGGGATAAATTCGTACCTTCGAAATCCTTTGAGATCCGGGGGACAAAAGTAATTGTTCCCGTGAAACCTTTTGAAGTGAAAACCATTCGGGTAGGATTCTGAAGCGCAGCGGGCGGTAGGCAGTGGGCAGTGGTCAGCAGGTGGCGCGGAGCAAGGAAGACTGCACCTAACTCTGCACTACACGCTTATTTGGCCATCGCCCTCACCTGATCCGCCGGCAACCAAGGGGAAAAGCCATGAACTATCGAGTATCGCGCAGAAACATTCTGAAAACCGTGGGCGCGGCGGCCTTGCTGAGCCCGTCGCCGCGCGGGGCAGGCCTACCGGTATTGCACCAGGAGGGCCCCGAAACACCCAAGATCTGCCTGGAAATCAGCGGGAAGCTCGCAGCAGGCCATTTGGATGAAACTGGCATGCGCAGAGTGAAGCAACTCGGCGTAGACCATGTGGCCATGGTGGGGCCGGTGATCCCGTGGGAGGAGAGCCAAATTCGCGCTCTGGTGGACCGCCTAAAGTCAGGGGGGCTGACCTTGGGCAACTTGATGGTCTCGGGGTTCACTAACACTCTCTACGGGAAGCCTGGCCGCGACGAGGAAATTCAAAAGGTCCAGCAGTCCATCCGGGCGGCGGGCGCAGCGGGAGTCCCGGTCGTGGAATACAACTTCTATGCCCACCGCTTGGTGGAGGGCTACTATGCCGAGTCCGGCAGGGCGGGCGCGGGCCTGACGGCGTTTGATTATGCGCGGGTTAAAGATCTGCCGCCACTTCCGGACGAGGGTGCTCACAACCTGGAAGAAATGTGGAAAAACATCGCTTACTTTCTGCAAGCTGTGGTGCCGGTGGCGGAGAAGTCCGGAGTCCGGCTGGCTTTGCATCCCAACGATCCGCCGGCGCCCATCAGCCGCGGGTCGGAACAAATCATGGGAAGCCTTGCGGGATGGAAGCACCTGATCGAGATCGTCCCCAGCAAATCGAACGGTATCACGTTCGACTGCGGTGTGACGCGGGAATTGGGGGAAGATCCGGTGGAAGTGTGCCGCTATTTCGGAAGCCGCGACCGGATCAATCACGTGCACTTCCGCAACGTCCGGGTGCAGACGCCGCGTGAGAAATACACCGAAGTCTTTCTGGACGAGGGCCAAGTGGATATGTTCGCGGTAATGAAGGAGCTTACCCGGCAGAGGTACCCTCGTTTAATCTACCCGGAGCATCCTCGCGGGCTCGATGCCGACCGCGAAGTTGCCGGCTTCAAATCTTTCTACCCGGGTGGGGGGTCTTACGTCGGCTATGCCTATAACGTGGGCTACACTCGGGCGATGCTCCAAGCCTCCTTGGAGTCGTGAAATAATATCCTCACACCCTTCATTATCTTGATCTTGCGCGTACCGAGGCCGGGAGCCTCGTCTTTATTGCCGCGTGGCGTTTCGGACCGTTATTCGTCTCAGCCTTTCCGTCTTTCCCGTATTCCGCCCTGCCACGGTCCGCAGAGGGCGAAGACGTCCCGGCGGAAATTGACCTGCAGCAAGAAGCTTGAAATATTTGGAAGCAGATTGTAAACTCTTTAGGGTTCGATTTTCCTGCAAGGTCTTTTCCGGCCGGGGTTTACTTGGGGCGGAAGTCGAAGGGAACCTTCTGCAAGTGAAAACCAGATAGTGGCTATGAATGCTTAAGGAAAGAACTTGCTCCGCGTGGACATCAAACGTCGCTGGCTAGCCGGGCGATGGAAAGGGGGAATTACAACCGAAGCCCTTACTTCGGATTTTTCGTTGAGCCAGTGATCAACCAACCGAAGACCTGGGCTCGTGCATCCGATGGAGGGGTAGCATTGACTCAGGAGGGCGTCCGTTTTGTTTTTGCCCAGGAAATTTACAAGCTGGAAATCCACTCATAAGGAGAACCTGAGCACTTCATGACACAACGAAACCGGGCCGAATCGGATCCGCGACGGGAGGAGCCAAGGCTAACGTACGCGGAAGTCCGTTTCGACGAAAACCTGCAGGAGGTCACCCAGCGAGCCGTGGACCATCTGCTCTCCATACAGGCCCCAGAGGGATACTGGGTAGGAGAACTCGAAGCCGACACAACCCTGGAATCCGATTACATCTTCTATCTTCAAGTTCTGGGGAAACTAGACCATCGCCGGCGCGTCAAGCTGGCAAATTACATTCGCCGACGGCAGCTCCCGGATGGGGGATGGAACATTTATGCCGGCGGCCCGTCGGAACTCAACGCCACCGTCAAGGCGTACGTCGCCCTCAAACTGGCAGGAGATTCCCGCGCAGCTCCCCACATGGCGCGCGCTCGCTGCCAGATTCACGATTTAGGTGGAGTTGAGGCAACCAATTCTTACACACGCCTTTATTTGGCCTTGGGCGGAGTGCTCCCATGGTCTTATGTACCGGCGATACCGCCTGAGCTGATCCTTCTGCCATCTTGGTTCTTTCTGAATATTTACTCGATGTCATCCTGGACGCGCGCTATCGTCGTACCCTTGATGCTGGTTTACGCGCGCAAACCGCATTGGAATTTGCCCCCGAATGCCGGGGTGGAGGAACTCTTTCGCGACGCGTCTGGGCGCATCCCAGCCTTCGAGTGGGATCGCCGATTGGTGAGTTGGCGTAATTTCTTCCTGGTGCTGGATCGGATCTTTAAGTTGCATGAGAGGCTCCCTTGGAAGCCCTTCCGCAAGCGGGCGCTCCGCCGCGCCGAGCAATGGCTCTTGGAACACCTGGAACGCACGGAAGGGCTTGGCGCCATTTATCCCGCCATGGTCAACTCGGTACTTGCGTTGCGTGCACTTGGCTACAGGACTGATGACCCTCTCACCACCCGGGAAATTGGGCATCTAGCGCAATTTGAAATCGAAGATGGCGACACCCTGCGCATGCAACCGTGTCTATCTCCAGTTTGGGATACCGCGGTCACGATGTTCTCCCTTCAGGAGGCCGGATTGCCGCCGGACCACCCCGCCTTGGTTAAAGCCGCCACTTGGCTGCTCGACCATCAGGTGTTGGGAGGTGGCGATTGGCAGGTTAACAATCCCGACGTCCAACCGGGGGGATGGGCATTCGAGTATCGCAATGACTTCTATCCCGACGTGGACGACACCGGCTTTGTCCTGATGGCGCTTCAGCGCGTCTCCTATCCGGATCCGGCCCGGCTGGAACAGGCCTTGCGACGCGGCACCGCCTGGGTGCTCGGTATGCAGAACCGCGATGGGGGGTGGGGGGCGTTCGACCGCGATAACGGTTCTGCCTTCCTAACCCGCGTTCCCTTTGCCGATCACAATGCCATGATCGACCCCTCCACCGGGGATCTGACGGGACGTGTTTTGGAATATCTGGGCCGGAGCAGATGGCCCGCTTCCGATCCCAGAATTCAGCGAGCGGCGCGGTTCCTCCAGAGGGATCAGACCGCCGAAGGTCCCTGGTATGGTCGCTGGGGAGTTAATTACCTTTACGGAACGAGCGGGGCCTTGCGGGCGCTGGAGACACTGGGCCTGCAAAAGGAAGCGGAAAGCCAGCGGGCGGTCGCTTGGCTCCGAGCCGTGCAGAATCCCGATGGAGGCTTTGGCGAAACCTGCGCGTCCTACGAAGATCCGAAACTGAAAGCGCGCGGCCACAGCACGGCTTCGCAGACTGCGTGGGGTTTGATCGGCTTGCTGGCGGCCGGAGATGTTTCCGAGCCCGCCGTGAAGCAGGCGGTGGGCTACTTGTTAGATCAACAACGAGAGAACGGAACCTGGGCGGAAGCATCTTGCACCGGAACCGGGTTCCCACGTGTCTTTTATCTTAGGTACCACCTCTATCGGAATATCTTTCCCCTCTATGCGTTGGCGCGGTACCGGAATATGCTGGACGACGTGCCCGAGCTTGAGGTCCTGCGCTTTCCAGCGGAAGAGTTTCCACCGCAGAATGGGAACAGGAGGCGTGGATGAGGTTTCCGCTGGGCATGACTGCGAAGTTGAGTACGTATATCGCCGGAAAGCGGATGGGACGGGTGGAGAAGTTTCCTCTCGTGATGATGCTGGAACCTCTGCACACGTGCAACCTGACCTGCACCGGTTGCGGGCGCATACGCGAATACAAGGAAACCATCACGGAACAGCTCACGGTGGAACAGTGCTTGAAGGCAGTGGACGATTGTGGCGCTCCTATTGTCTCTATCTGCGGCGGCGAGCCGACGATCTACCGCCCGTTGGGGCAATTGGTGACCGAAATCCTGGACCGCGGCAAGCACATCTACCTTTGCACCCACGGCATGTTCATTAAGAAGCGTTTGAAAGAGTTTAAACCCACTTCGCATTTCTTCTTCAACGTGCACTTGGACGGCATGGAGGCAACTCACGACCTTTGCGTCGAGCGCAAAGGGGTGTTCCGGCAGGCTATTGACGGTATTCGGGCTGCCAAGGACGCAGGGTTTATGGTTTGCACCAACACCACAATTTACAAGCAAACCGATCTGAAGGAAATCGCCGAACTGTTTGAGTATCTCAAAGAGTTTGGAGTGGATGGCCACACCATCGCCCCCAGCTACTCTTATGCCGCCGTGCAAAACAAAGAAATCTTCATGTCCCGGCAGGAAATTCACGAGAAGTTTCGCCAAGCGACACCCATCCTCGAGCAATACGCCCTGATGACCTCGCCAATTTACCTGGACTACCTAAAGGGTGAACGCGAAGACATGCAGTGCACCGCTTGGGGAAATCCCACTTACAACCCACGGGGTTGGAAGGCGCCGTGCTATTTGATCACCGACGGCCATCACGCCACCTTCAAGGATTTCATTGAAAAAACGAGCTGGGAAAAGTATGGCCGCGGACGTGACCCCCGCTGTGAACATTGCATGGTGCACGTAGGATATGAACCGTCCGCAGTTTTGGGGGCGAATCGCAGGCTCAGCGATACCTGGAGGCTGCTCAAGTGGCAACTTTCCGGGGGAAGCAATGGCCGCCGTCCGGCCAAAGGCGATGAGACGGAAAAATGCTCTCCCTTGTTACCGGCGCGAACGGATTCATCGGAAGTCACCTAACCCATTTTCTAATCGAGCAGGGTGAAAAGGCTCGGGTGCTCGTTCGCCCGCAAAGTGACGTGCGCTCGTTGGAAGGGCTTCCGGTAGAATTCGCTTATGCGGATTTGCGACAAGCCGATTCCCTCCCCCCCGCGTTGCAGGGCGTGCAGCGCGTTTACCACGTTGCCGCCGACTATCGGCTTTGGGCGAAAAACCCTCAGGAAATCTACGAGAGTAACGTCACCGGTACACGCAACCTGCTTGCCGCAGCCCGCCAGGCCGGAATCGACCGCTTTATCTACACCAGTAGCGTTGGAACCCTTGTTCCTCCTCACCCCCGGAAACTGCCCGACGAACAAACGTTCTTAACCCTCGAGGACATGACCGGGCACTACAAGCGCTCGAAATTCCTTGCTGAGCAGGAGGCTTTGGAAGCGGCTCGCAACGGCCAACCGGTGGTCATCGTCAATCCCACCACTCCCGTGGGCCCGGGCGATTGGAAGCCGACTCCCACTGGCCGCATCATTCTGGACTTCCTCAACGGCCAGATGCCCGCCTACGTTGACACCGGTTTGAACTTCGTGGCCGTCGAGGATGTGGCCAAGGGACACTGGCTGGCAGCCGAGCGCGGTGAGGCCGGGGCTCGGTATATCCTGGGCGACCGCAATCTGACGCTGAAACAATTGCTCGAAGTCCTTTCCGTCCTCAGCGGCCGGCCCGTGCCACGTCTGCGCTTGCCCCATGCCGTCCCCTTTTTGGCCGCGCTGGCGGACTCGCTGGCCGCGCGCCTCCTCCGGCGCGAGCCGCGCATTCCGCTGGAGGGCGTGCGCCTGGCTCGACACAAGATGTTTGTGGATAGCTCCAAGGCCACACGGGAATTGGGATTTCAACCTAGCCCGCTGGATGCAGCTTTGGAGCGCGCCATCCGCTGGTACAGTGAAAACGGTTACTTAAAGCAGCCTCTGCGGGATCGCACGGCGCGTGAACGCGCAGCCTGAATCATGATGACCAAAGTCCTGGTTGCCTTTGCCCTGAAGGAGGAATTCGCTCCCTGGCGGCACAGGCATCGCTTCCGCCCGATACCCTATTCCCCGCACATCTTCTCTGTGACCTCTTTCGATTCGACCGAAGTGTACGTGGGTCTCGCCGGAGCGGGCGCGCCCGACGCTCACCACTTCAACGATTTGATGGGGCAATTCACACCCTCGCTCGGAATCGTTACGGGAGTTGCCGCCGGCCTCAAGCCGGAGTGGCGGCCGGGAAATCTGCTAGTGGCGCAATCCGTGTCGGGCCCGGACGGCGAGGCAGTCATTCCCGGCGACCCGACCCATATCAATCTCGCCTTGGAATGCGGAGCGAAGGCCGCGCCCACGCTGATCACGCTGCCGCGCATTGCGCGTACGATGGCGGAAAAGTTGCGTCTGGCAAGCTTGGCGGACGCGGCCGATATGGAAAGCTTGACTTTGATGAAGCAATGGTCAGCTCGCGGCATTCCCTGCCTGGCTCTGCGCGTGATTCTCGACCCGGTGGAGATGCCTATGACCTGCGATTTTGAAGCGGCTATGGATGCTCACGGGCAGGTGCGGATCACGCGAATTCTGGGCCAGTTAGCACGCAGGCCCCAACTGCTCCCGGACTTCCTCCGCCTCGCGAGGCAAAGCCGCCGTTCCTTAATGATCCTGGCCCGCTTCTTGGACCGGTTTTTCGAACTCCTGGACCGCCAATCCTCCGGCTCCCTACCCCTAAAGCCTAACTCCTAACTTCCAGTGAGCTGCCCTTTTGGTTGACAATCCCCTATAATCCCTTCTACGTCTTTTTGCTTATATCCCCCCGTAAAGACTCCAAGCCTGGTCGCCGGCGTTCAGGATGAACAGTTCGGGATCCTTCACGGTCACTCGGCTGTACGGCGCCACGGAGTGGGTCAGCCACACGTTCCCGCCAATCACACTGTGATGGCCAATATGGGTATACCCCCCAAGAATTGTGGCGTTGGGATACACGGTGACGTGGTCCTCGATGGTCGGGTGTCGCTTGTTTTCCTGCCCGCGGCGAAGTTGACCTTCATCGTCCTTGCTGAGCGGGTTGAAAGCTCCCAGCGTGACGCCATGGTAAAGCGTAACCTTGTTCCCGATGATGGAGGTTTCGCCGATCACCACGCCCGTACCGTGATCGATGAAGAATGATTCCGCAATCGACGCACCGGGATGGATATCAATGCCCGTGTGGCTATGGGCAATCTCGGTCATCATGCGCGGGATAAACGGCACATCAAGAAGGTACAAGCGGTGAGCAAGCCGCTGCACGGTGACCGGCTCGATATAGGGGTAAGCCAGCAGGATTTCCTCAACGCTCGAGGCGGCCGGGTCGTTGTGATAGGCCGCTTCGATATCGGTGGCAAGCAGGTGTGCCAGTTCCGGCAATTGGCCGAACAAATTCTTGTGGACCTCTTCCGCGTAATGCTCCAGGTCCCCCGGCGGCTGTTTGCTGCTGCGGCGGCATTCAAACCGGACCGCGCGGCAAATCTGGTTCTTTAACAGGGCCTGAATCTCCCCCAAGTGGCGGCAAGCACGCGTGTCCGGAACCTCCCGCTCGCCCCACAGGAAATAAATAGGAAAGAGAACTTCCAGATAGCGGCGGCAGATGGTGGCCACCGCCTCGCGCCTCGGCAAATTGAAATCGCTGCTCTCATCTCCCGCCAGTTGCGCATCCAAATCCGCCCGAAACTCCTGGGCCAGGCACTTCATGTCATCAGCACTCATACTCGAACCTCCAAGAATAGGTGTCAGGTGCCTGGTGTCAGGTGTCAGGAACCAAACAAGGTGTCAGGTGCCAGGTGCAACTAGAGTCCTAATCCCTGATACCTGACTCCGATACCTAAGTCCTTCGTTGCTTACCTGACACCTGATACCTGACACCTTTCACCCGATGCCTTCGAAAAGCACCGTGGAAATATAGCGCTCGCCGGAATCGGGCAAGACCACGACAATCGTCTTGCCGGCAAATTCCGGTTGCTTGGCCAAGCGGACGGCCACGGCAGCCGCGGCTCCGCACGAAATGCCGCTCAGGATGCCTTCCTCGCGCGTCAGGCGACGAGCAAATTCAATCGCCTCGTCGTTTGAAACCTGTTCGACGCGATCGACCAGCGAAAGGTCGAGCGTTTTGGGGATGATTCCAGCGCCGATGCCCTGTATTTTATGCGGCGAGGGCTTCAGCGGCAAACCCTGCTGGTACTGAGAAATGACGGGGCTCGCCGAAGGCTCAACACCCACGGAGAGAATTTTCTTGCCTTGGGTGTTTTTGATGAATCGCGAAACGCCCGTAATCGTGCCGCCCGTGCCGATGCCGGAAACAAACACATCAATAGCGCCGCCGGTGTCGTTCCAGATTTCCGGGCCGGTGGTTTTTTCATGGATCGCGGGGTTAGCGGGATTCTCAAACTGCTGTGGAAGGAAGTAGTGCTTAGGATCGGATTGGGCAATCTCCGTGGCGCGCCTGATGGCGCCGGGCATGCCTTCCGGTCCGGGGGTCAGCACCAATTTCGCGCCGAAGGCCGCCAACACGCGCCGGCGTTCCAGCGACATGGTCTCCGGCATGGTGAGGGTCAAACTGTAACCGCGCGCCGCTGCCACGAATGCCAGGGCGATTCCCGTGTTACCACTGGTGGGCTCGATGATTTCCACGCCGGGCTTCAACACGCCCCGCTGCTCGGCGTCCCACACCATCGCCGCGCCGATGCGGTCTTTTACCGAGTATGCCGGGCCCCGGCCTTCGACCTTGGCCAGCACCGTGGCTGATGTTCCCGCGGCCAACCGGTTCAACCGCACCAACGGGGTCCTGCCGATACTGGCGGCGTTGTCTGCAAAGAAATTTGCCATGAGTTCTCCTTTGAACTGGGTTTGTGGATATCTATCCTACTACGAGAGCAGGTATCAGGTGACAGCTAACACGTGTTAGGTTTTTAGGTTTTCACTGACACCTGACACCGGATACCTGGCACCTGCTTTACTCAGCGCCTCCGCGCCTCTGCGGTGAATTGGATCTGTCAGGAGTTTCTTGAGATGATTCGCCTTGGAATTCCTGCCGGCAAGCAGGAATCCAGGCTAGCTACAGATGCAGCGGAGGGTGAGAAAGCGCAGAGTGCGATGCGTGGCGTCAATACTTCCCGTCAAGTCATTCTTTCGCGACGCTATTGCTAAGTCGTTCACAATATTTCTCTTTCGGCCAAGTTCTCGACTCGAATCCCTACCACGTTTCACGCGATGCGAAAAATTGCCCAAGGCGGCCTGTTTCCGACTAGCTGAGGGCAATTCGACTGC
Source organism: uncultured Acidobacteriota bacterium (assembly GCA_963825395.1). GTDB lineage: Bacteria > Acidobacteriota > Terriglobia > UBA7540 > UBA7540 > Bog-366. The sequence continues at coordinate 11,490 of CAWGTQ010000064.1, forward strand.
CAGAAAGCAACTGTACGAGGGCCGCAGCCCCAAAGATCGCCGCGCATCTGTCGTGCCCTATCCATTATCCACTAAACACTGCTTTTCAGTACTTCGGCACGGAAGGATCGACCTGATCCGACCATGCCAGGATTCCACCCTTCAGGTTATGAATCTTGCGGAATCCGGATTTCATGAGCAGGTCCACGGCCTTGGCGCTGCGCATTCCGGACTTGCAATGCACCACGATCTCGTCGGCAGAGTCCAGTTCGTTCATCCGCTTGGGCACTTCCCCCAGGGGGATAAGTTTCGAGCCCGGGATGCGGCAAATCTGGTACTCATGCGGTTCGCGCACATCGATCAGGACGAAGGGCTCGTGCGCGTCCATCTTCTTCTTCACTTCCGCCGGGGTTATTTCCGGGATTCCGGTTTGCACAGGTGTATGCTCCTCGCCGCGAATGCCGCAGAACTGCTCGTAGTCAATCAGCTTGGTGATGGTACGATGCGTCCCGCAGATCGGGCAATCGGGATTCTTGCGCAGCTTGAGCTCGCGAAACTTCATGCTCAGTGCGTCAAACAGCAGCAGACGGCCAATCAGCGGCTCGCCGCGGCCCAAAATCAGCTTAATCGTTTCCATCGCCTGGATGCAACCCATGATGCCGGGCAGCACGCCCAGCACGCCACCCTCGGCGCAACTGGGAACCAACCCGGGCGGAGGCGGTTCCGGGATAGAGGCAGCGGTAGCACGGACCCTGCTCGGCATAGAAAATCGAAGCCTGGCCCTCAAAGCGGAAGATGCTGGCGTAGACGTTGGGCTTGCCCAGCAAAACGCAGGCGTCATTCACCAGGTAGCGCGTGGGGAAATTGTCGGTGCCGTCGGCGACAATGTCGTATTCGCGGAAAATGTCGAGCGCGTTGTCGCTGCTCAGACGCGTCTCAAAGGTTTCAATCTCGACGTTGGGGTTGATTTCCAGCAGGGTGTCGCGCGCCGATTCCAGCTTGGTGCGGCCCACGTCGCTGGTGCCGTGAATGACCTGCCGTTGCAGGTTGGTGAAATCCACCACGTCGAAATCCACCAGGCCGAGCTTGCCCACGCCGGCGGCGCCGAGATAAAGCGCCAGGGGCGAGCCCAAGCCCCCCGCGCCGATGCACAGGACCTTGGCCTGCTTCAATTTCAGTTGGCCCTCCATGCCCACTTCCGGCATGATCAGGTGGCGGCTGTAGCGCAGGATCTCGTCCTTGCTCAATTGCACGGGCTGAGTCATCGTAGCTGTACTCATTTCCAATCCTTCCGTCCTATACGTTGTCAGTTGTCAGTAACAACCATCTTTCCCTATTGATGACTGAGAACTCAGAAGAGATTCAGTCGTCAGCGATGTCCGGGTCTGTGTACTGATAGCTGAATACTGACAACTGATGACTTTTTCGGTGGTTGCTGCGCCCGGGAATCACCACCCCAGCTTGGCAGGGTGGGAGCCCAGGCTAGCTACAGATGCAACGTAGTGCCTGCCCTGAACAGAGCGAAAGCGCTACGCCGCCGGCAATGGAGGGGACGATACTGATCACGTCATCTTCTTTCAGCGGAGTCTGTTCCTTTTGCAGAAAGCGAATGTCTTCGTCGCCGACGTAAATATTTACAAAGCTGCGGAGCTTGCCTTCGTCGTTATACAGATGCTTGCGGAGGTCACCGTACTGAGAGGTGATGGCCCTGAGCGCCTCAGCAACCGTCTTTGCCTGCACTTCCAGCGACTCCTTCTTTTCTGCATATTGTCGCAGCGGAGTCGGGATGATAACTTTAACCGGCATTATTTCTCCTTAGCATGCGGTTCGAGCGGCATTTGTGATTTCCGCCCCATCTATTTCAATGCAGGGCGAAACCGAAAGATTCCAGCTGATCCCTAGACTTGAATTTACTCCCCTCGCCCCCTTGGGGGGAGGGTGGGCCGCAACCGGCGCTTTCTCCCGCCGGGGCGGGCCGGGTGAGGGGATCGGCCAAGGGTGAACTGTGAATTAGCGTTCGGAGACCTCTTATGTAAACAATATTGGGTCTAATCCGCCACTTCCACCCGCTCTGCCCCAAAGGCCGACCGATCCTCGGCCAAAACCCAGCTCGTCAAGTCCTTTGGAGCGCCCTGCTCAACAGCAATTATAACATAGGAATACCACGGCCAGGCGTGGTCGCGGTCATAATTTGAAGGCCTCGCCGGGTGATCGGGGTGGGAGTGATAATAGCCCAGCACATCAAGCCCGCGCGCGCGCGCGTCCTTTTCCACGCGCAACTGGTCGAGCGGGTCAATCAGGAAGCGGTTCTTTTCCGTTTCCCTGCCTGGGTCGTCCAACGGCAAAAGCTCCTGCGCGCGACCGGGGTCGTGGCGCAAGTTGGTAAGTGGCACAACTTCCGTCACCAGCTTCGCGTCACCATCGGCTTTCCCCAACAACACCCCACAGCACTCGCTGGGGTAGTCCCGCGTGGCGTGCCGGCGGATAGCCTCCTTTTGCGCATCCCGAAGTGTCAAAGCCATGCATCACCTGTGGTGAATCAGGAATCCCTTTTGATGGCCCGATGAACCGATGGATCAATTCCTCACTGTCCTTCGTCCCAAAACCGCTCGCTCAAATACTTGTCCCCGCTGTCGGGGAAAATCGTCACCACCACGCCGCTGGTCAACCGATTCGCCACCTTCAGTGCGGCCACCATGGCGGCGCCGGCAGAGACTCCGACCAGCAGGCCTTCCTCGCGCGCCAATCGCAGGGTCATGATGTGAGCATCTTCCGTCGCGATTTCCATGTTTTCGTCGGCCACGGCCGGGTCGTAAATCCCCGGCTTGATGGCGGTAGGCATGTGCTTCATACCCTCCAAGCCGTGAAACGGTGAGTCCGGCTGGAACGACAGGCAGCGAATGTGGGGATCAAACTCCTTCAGCCGCCGCGCTGTGCCGATGAATGTGCCGCTGGTGCCAAGCCCCGCTACAAAGTGCGTCACGCGGCCCTCCGTCTGCTCGAAAATCTCGGGAGCCGTGGTCAAATAATGCGCGCGCCAGTTGGCCGGGTTATCGTATTGGTTGGCGTAGAAATAAAGGCCGGGATTCTCCTGGGCCAGGATACGGACCCGGCGAATGGCGCCGTCGGAGCCGTCCATGGGGTCGGTGTAAATAATCTCTGCGCCATAGGCTTTCAGAATGCGCTTGCGCTCCATGCTCACGTTGGAGGGCATGCAAAGTTTCACGCTGTAGTTTCTGGCGGCGCAGATCATCGCGTAGGCAATGCCGGTATTGCCGGAGGTCGAGTCGATCAGGATTTTGTCCCGTGCCATCCGTCCGGCGGCTTCCGCCTCGCGGATAATGTTCAACGCCGGGCGGTCTTTCACCGAGCCACCCGGATTCTCCCATTCCGCCTTGGCGTAGATCTCCACATCCGGCGATGCTGGACGTATTCGCGCCAGGCGTACAAGCGACGTGTTGCCAATCAGATCCAGCAGTTTTGCCGGCCCGCGATGTATTTTGGAATTTTGAATGGTTGCCGCCCTTGCGTTTTTTGCCATCTATGCAATAGACTTCTTATTCTATGGGCAGGTTCCGAATTGTGTCAACCAGCAGCCTGGCGACGGAAGCTGCTGTGGCATGCCATGAGTCGACACGGGTGGGACGCCCGTGCCGCGCAAAGGCAGATAGGAACCACTTATGGTAACTGCAATGGTATCAGCGCAAGACATCCCAAAGCAATTTGAGCAGGCAGGCTTCGCGGTGACCGGCAATCAACCAGGTATGATCGAGGTGAAGAAGTCTGGCTGCGTGGCATATCTGGCCGAGCAGGGGGGGAATTGGATTTACTCCGGCCCACCCTACTTCGTTGTCCATGGAATCAATTGCGAACTGGAAGACCGCGGTTATCAAAAGTTCTGGTACTCCAAGTCTGACAGTAAGCGCTTCCCCATCCGCAAGGTCGATCTGGAAACCCTCCACCGCTTCGACGAGGAAGTGCGCTACATCTTACGACTCAAGAGCCTCTACAACGAATCCCTGGGATCAACGAACGCGCGGACCGTCTATGACCGTCTGACGGGGCGCCCTGACCGTTGAAGCGGATCGCCCAATCACCATATTGTCGGAGTGTATCGCGACAGGTTCCGTCGCCACCCCGAGATTTTCTCGGGATCGACTAGCGGTCGTTTTCCTGAGGGCCTAACTTCCACTCTTGGTTTCCGCACCTGCCGGAACGGAAGGTGGAGCGGCAGGTTGTACGGGATTGGGGGGTGCAGCCGCCGGCGTGAGCGAGCTTGGCTTAATTGCATTGGGAGGTGAAACAGGCGGATGCACCGCAGAGGGGGGTTGTGTAGGCACCGCCGATGCGGGAGATTCTCCGGGTCGTGGAGTTGCCACTTTCGACGCCGAAACGGAAGTTGTAGCAGGTCGAGGCGCTCCCCCCGATCGGGCTGCTGGCGGAACAGACGCTCCCGAAGCAGGGCGGTCATTATAACCAAGTCCGCTCGGTCGGGGCCTGGAAGGCTGCGCTGAGCGCTCGAACCGTTGAGAGGCGACCGGCTCGGACCGCTGCGGACGTTGCGCGGACCGCACAAGAGGACGGAATAGGATTTCGATCTGAATCTTTTCCAGATCGCCTTCCTGAAAATCCACGACTTGGTCGAATCCCTCTTGACGAATTGTCGCTTTGGATTGCTCAAAGACTTGGTACTGACGCTCGATGACTGCCCGGCCCACTGAACGCTCGCGCTTTTCGTCGCGCTCGATGCAAGTTTCAAGGGGGGCATTGAAAAGTACCAGTGTGGTGGGAACCTGTAACTTCTTTGCCAAGTCGAGCAACTCCTTCCGGGACTGAGCGGTCAGCGCCGTGGAGTCAACCACACAGAGTCTGTTCACCGTAAGCCGTTGTTCTACAAGGAAATGTACCAACGCAAAGGCTTGTGCGTTGAAACGCTGGTCACGTTCCTCGTCGCAGATGTGGGCGCGCGCCCAATCTGAAGAAATGATCTGTGTGGGCCGAAAGTGTCGTTTGGCAAATGTGGATTTCCCGCAAGCCGCAGGGCCGCAAAGCACGATGATCGACGGCCTGAGCAGGCGGAGTGATTTTACACCGGCAATGCGGCTGTCTGCGATATTCTCGGGGTTCATAGGTAACTGAGACGTGCTCCACGCTTTTGGGGTTACGAGTTTCCCGCCCTGAACACGGAAAAAGTGATTTCATGGCCCCTCTCCCCTAATGCCATCTTCGCCTCCAAGTGTTTCCTGAGGTATATTGGACATGCGGAGTGGACCTTTTGCCGCGACCAGAGAAATCAAGCCGGCAGAACTCTGCCAATTAACCGTACGCCGGAGGGCGGCAACATGGCAGCGACGATAGTGGCCTTGGTGGAAGACCTCTTCTTCCTGGCAAAGATTCGGGAAACGGCAAAAGCTATTGGCGTAACAGTAGTTACGGCTGACGCGCGGCGCGGCCCGACAGCCATCGCCGAGGCCCGACCGCAGGCCATCTTTCTGGACCTCAATTCGCGCGGACTGCCCGCCGTAGACTGGATTCGAACGCTCAAATCCGACCCTGGAACTCGCCCGATTCCTATCGTGGGGTTTGCCTCGCACGTCCAGGAGCAGCTCATTTCCGCTGCCCGCGATGCGGGGTGTGACTCGATCATGGCTCGCTCGGCCTTCACGCGACAGCTCCCCGATCTCCTGAGGAGCGTCGTAACTGACAGTTATAAAAAGAGTTAGCATCGTCGACCCGGCGATGAGAACATCTCGGCTCGTTGCGAAATCACGGTTAGAATGAAAGTTCGCGGATTGGCGCCAGCGTATTTCGCGAGAGGACATTGCCCAACCGGAAGAGCGGTCGCTGCCGGCATTTCAGGAAGGGAAATAGCCCCATGGGGATCCAAAAAATCCTACCCCTTGAGCAAGCCTATCTCAAGGTTGACGAGCTCAAGCGGCAAGGGTTGCGGGTGGTGCTCACCAACGGCTGCTTCGACCTGCTCCATCCCGGCCACACGCGTCTGTTTGCGGAGGCGCGCAAGCTGGGCGACGTGTTGATCGTTGCCATGAATAGCGACCGCAGCGTTTGCGCCCTCAAGGGGAAAAATCGGGCGCTTCAGCCGGAAGCAGAGCGAGCAGAGATCATCGCCGCAATGGCTGCCGTGGACTATGTCACGATTTTCGACGACGAGTCCGTTTTGGCCGTCGTAAAACGCATGTTGCCCGATGTTTTGGTCAAGGGTGGACATTACACTCTCGATCAAATCGTCGGCCGCGACGAAGTGGAGGCCGCCGGCGGAGCGCGTGGTTGCCATCCCGATCGTGCCCGGCTACTCCACCACCGCCATCATCGAAGCAGCGCAGAGAGCAGCAGGCAGAAAGGGTGAAGGATAAAGGGTAAGGTGTAAATTACCAGCCCTATGATTTACCTTTTACACCTTACCCTTTAAACTTTATCCTTCAAATTCCATGGCCGATCTTCATTCCCTACTCCAGCCACTTCTTGAACATGCCAGTGTGCGCGCGGCAATTGCGGCGCTGTCTGAGCCTGCCCACCGGCCCATTGTCGTCTCCGGCCTGACGCCTGCGGCCAAGGCTCTAGTGGTGGCGGCGCTGGCTCACCAGGTAAAGCGCCCCGTGGTGGTTTTAACCCAGGACAATGAGGCTGCACAAAATTACCGGCAGACGACGGCGACATTTCTTGAATGGCTGAAGCCCGGCGCGGGCAACTCCGTCCAAATATTGCCGGCGTTTGACTGCTCACCTTATGATGGCCGATCGCCGCACGCAGAAATCCAGGAGCAGCGGGCCGTAACGCTTTGGAGCCTGGCGCGTGGCGGCGTGCGAGTAATTTTCGCTCCCGTGGCCGCAGCCTTGGGGCGCTTCCGCGAAAGCGCCTTCTACTCATCGCTCGCACTCGAACTAAAGGTCGGTGACGAGCTGAATCTCGACGACCTGGTGGAGCACTTGCGGAGCGTTGGGTACGAGCCCGCGGAGCCCGTCGCGGCCGTCGGCCAATACTCCGTGCGCGGCGGAATTGTGGACGTTTTCCCTCCCGAGGCCGAATGGCCCTTCCGCCTGGAATTCTTTGGCGACCAACTCGAGTCCGTGCGGGAATTCGACCCGTCCTCGCAACGCTCGCGCAAACCCGTGCCCCAGGCTCTGCTGCTGCCGCTCTCGGAAGCGCAGCGTTCCCCGAAATTCTTCGAAAGGCTGGTGCGAGTGCTCACTTTGCGGGCCCGTGAGCATGCTCAATCGCGAGGAACACCGCTGCCTGATCGCGAACCCGACTGGGCCGCGGAACATACCAACACTTTCCCGGGGTGGGAGTTTTTCGTTCCGCTCGTCGAGCCCCACGCGCACACGCTGCTCTCCCTTCTGGAGCGACCGGTGCTGGTTTGGGACGAATTCCTCGATCGGCGCGCCCAAATCGCGCCCACGCTCGAAAGCCTGGCGGCAAGCTTCGAGGAAGTTCGCGACATCGTTCCGCCCCGCCCGGAACCCCGCGAAGTTTATCTGACCGAGGCGGAACTCCTTCAGGCGCTCGAGGGCGTCGCACAGATTTCGCTGAAAGAATTAGGCCTCGAAAACCTCGCGCCGGCCCCGGAAACTGCCTCGCAAGCGATAGTAATCGGCGGCGACTTATACTTCCCGCCCGAAGGGGCGAAGAGCAGTGAACAGTGGACAGTGAACAGTGATGAGCAAGCAGCGCATAAGAGCAATGACGAGTGGCGAGTGACGAGTAACAAACAGGCGGTTCCTTCACCCGAAGACGCGATTCTCCCCGCCCCAGCGCCCAGTCCCCAGCCCCCGGCCCCCGTTCTTCCCTCACCCGGTTCCTCCACCGCTGCTCAGGACGACAGCGGCTTCGAAGATCGCAAATGGCCCGATGGCCTGAGCCTCGAATCCCGAGTCCCGTATCCCGAGTTCCCACTCCTCTCCCAACCTCCTCCCAAGTATCAAGGGAGGGTCAAGGATCTGGCGGAAGATTTGCGCGTTCGGGTGAAGCGCGGAGAGTCCGTCATTTTCGTCGTTCCCACCATTGGCAAGGTGGATCGTCTGCGGGAGATTTTGAAGGACTACGAGATCCCTTTTGATCGAGTGATCGAGCGATCAGGTGATCGGGTGAACAAAGGCCAACCCACTTCGCAGGCGTCTTCTGTTCATCCGGTCATCGGATCATCGGATCACCCGATCACCCGATCAGCCGATTCGTTCGGGGTTCTTATTGCGCGGGGCGAGATTCGCGAAGGCGTGGCCTTTCCTGAGCTAAAGCAATTGTGGTTGGCGGACGGAGACTTGTTCGGGGGCTTTGATTGGGGATCGCGCGGGCGGCGCGAGCGTTCAGGGATCTCCAGCTTTATCTCCGACCTCAGCGACCTGAAGGTCGGCGACTACGTGGTGCACATCGATCACGGTATCGGGATTTATCAAGGCCTGCGGCAACTGTCCGTGGCGGGTGCGGCGCGCGACTTCATGCTGCTGACTTTTCAGGACGAGGCCAAGCTCTACGTACCCCTTGAACGTCTGGACCTGGTGGAAAAGTATCGCTCGCACGAAGGCGCCAAACCTCCGCTGGACCGCCTGGGCGGCGCCAGTTGGGAGCGCACCAAGACGCGCGTCAAACGCGCCTTGCGCGACATGGCGCAGGAGCTTTTGCAACTCTATGCCGAGCGCAAAATGCGCGGCGGGGTTGCCGCTTCTACGGACACGCCCTGGCAGCGAGAGTTCGAAGACGCGTTTCAATTTGAGGAGACGCCGGACCAGCTCACCGCCCTTGCCGACATCAAGCATGACCTGGAAAGCCCCGAGCCCATGGACCGGCTGCTCTGCGGCGACGTCGGTTATGGCAAAACCGAGCTCGCCATGCGCGCCGCCTTCAAGGTGATTCAGGACGGCCGCCAGGTGGCAGTGCTTGCTCCCACGACGGTGCTGGCCTTCCAGCACTACACCACCTTTCGCCAGCGCCTGGCGGCTTTCCCCGTGCGCGTGGAAATGCTCAGCCGCTTCCGCACGGCGGCGGAGCAGAAAAAAGTCATCGCCGACGCGGAAGCCGGCCGCGTGGACATCCTGATCGGAACACACCGGCTGCTTTCCAAGGACGTGCGCCTGCGCGACCTGGGCTTGCTGATTGTGGACGAGGAGCAGCGCTTCGGCGTGGCGGCCAAAGAGAAGCTGAAGAAATTAAAATCCGGCGTGGATGTGCTGACGATGTCGGCCACGCCCATTCCCCGCACGCTGCACATGTCGCTCGGCGGATTGCGCGACCTTTCCGTGATTGAAACCCCGCCCCGCGGCCGCCTGGCCATTCAAACCACCGTCGCGCCTTTCAACCAGGCGCTCATCCAGTCCGCCATCATGCAGGAGATGCAACGGCAGGGCCAGGTCTTCTTTGTGCACAACCGGGTGGAATCGATTTTCCAGATGGCCGCGCTTTTGCAACGCCTGCTGCCCACTGCGCGCATTGGCGTGGCCCACGGCCAGATGGGCGAGAAAGATCTCGAGCAGGTGATGGTGAAGTTCATGCGGGGTGAATACGATGTGCTGGTGGCCACGTCGCTCATCGAAAACGGCCTGGACATCCCGCGCGCCAACACCATCATCGTAAATCACGCCGACCGCTTGGGCCTTGCCGACCTCTATCAGCTTCGCGGGCGCGTGGGCCGCTCGAACCGCCGCGCCTACGCCTTTTTCCTGATTGCGTCGGAAGACACTTTAACGCCCATCGCCCGGCGGCGCCTCGCGGCGCTGAAGGAATTCTCCGATCTCGGCGCGGGCTTTCGCCTGGCGGCGCTGGATCTGGAATTGCGCGGCGCCGGCAATCTGCTGGGGGCCGAGCAACATGGCCACTTGAACGCCATTGGCATCGACCTCTACCTCAAGATGCTGGAGCAGACGGTGGAGGAATTGAAGGGTGCCCCCGCCAAGATCGAAGTGCGCACCTCGCTCAACCTGGGCCTCGACATCAAGATTCCCGACGTTTACATTCCCGACGAGAACCAGCGGCTGCGCATGTACAAACGCATTTCGAGCGTAGCCACATCCACCGAGCGGGCGGACCTGGAGGCCGAGCTGGCGTGACCGCTTCGGCCCCATTCCCCCTTCGGTTTCCAACCTGCTGGACTACGCCTTGCTGAAAAATGCGGCGGAGCAGCTTGCTGGTGCAAACGGTTGAGCGCAAAGGGGATGAAATCTGGATCAAGTTTCATGAGCAGGCGCCGGTTGATCCGCAGCGGCTGGCGCAGTTGGTGCGGCGGCGCCGCGAGGCCAGCTTCCGCCCTGACCGCGTCCTGCGCTTCCGCGTGCGCGAGCGCGACGGCAACTTACTGGCGCAAGTCCAAAACGTCTTGCAGGAATTACACCCGCAGACTTAAGATAATAAGTTGTCTAGTGGTCAGTTGTCAGTAATCAGTAAAGACACCCCGAATGCTGACGACTGATGACTTGCGTTGGGGGGAGACGATGAAACGAACGGTCACAATTTTGGCGATGCGCCATCCTGGCGGCAACTCTTGCCGCGCCCCAGGTGCGTGCCGCCCACGTGGTGGAACGCATCATCGCGCGCGTCAACAGTGAAATCATTACGCAGCGCCAGTATGAACGGGAAAGGGACAAGCTTCGCGACGAGCTCGCCCAGCAATTACTCCGGCCCCGACCTCGATGCCAAGTTAAATGATGAAAGCAAGAACCTTCTGCGCAACCTGATCGACCAGTCGCTGATGGTCCAGAAGGCCAAAGACGAGGATGTTAACGTGGAAACGGACCTCATCAAGCGGCTGGAACAAATACGCAAGCAGGATAACCTTGCGACCATCGAAGACCTGGAAAAGGACGCGGAACAGCAAGGTGTGAATTGGGAGGATTTCAAAGACCAGATCCGCCGCCAGCTCCTGATGCAGGAAGTCATCAGCCGCGATGTCGGCTCCCGCATCGTGGTGACGCGGGAAGAGACACGGCAATATTACAATACAACACAAGGACGAATTCAAATCGCGCGGGCATGGTTCACCTTGCGGAAATCCTGATTTCTACGGAAAACGTAAAGCCGGAGGAAGCCGAGAAGCGCGCCAATGACGCGGAGGCGGAACTGAAGGGCGGCGCGAAATTCAGCGAGGTGGTCAAGAAATATTCCGACGACCCCAGTGCCGACCAGGGCGGCGACATTAGCCTTCATGAAGACCGGCACCCTAGCCCCGGCGATTGCCGCAGCCGTCGAGCAAGCTCGACACCAATGAATATACCGAGCCGATTCAACGTCAAGAGCGGATACCTGATCCTGCAGGCTCTTGGAACGTTTCAGCCCCGGCATCCCCCCGTTTGAGGAAGTTGAATCGCGCGTGAACGAGACCTTATACAGCCAGCGCATGGAACCCAAGATGCGCGAATTTCTAACCCAACTTCGCAAAGACAGTTACATTTTTCTTGCCCCAGGATATATTGACACCGGCGCGGAAACGCCGGGCGCGGCGTTAACCCCCGAAAGAACTCAATGAAACAAACCTTTGTCAAGGACCTCACGCCGGACTCTCCGGTGCGCAGTACCTTCCTGGTCCAATCCAAAGAACGCAAGACCGCCAGCAACGGCGCCGCCTATCTGGACCTCAGCCTGCAAGATACCACGGGGGTCATTTCCGCCAAACTCTGGGACTACTCCGAACGCACCACTCCCGCTTTTGAGGCCGACGACGTCGTGCAGGTGGAAGGGCAAGTGGAAAGTTATCGCGGCACGCCGCAGCTCCGCATCCGCAAGATTACGACTTGCGCGCCCGACGAAGTGGACCTGCGCGATTATCTTCCGCGCACCGCAGCGCGATCCCGAGGAGATGTACGCCGCGTTGCTCGCAGCGCGTGCGCCGCATGAGCGAAGGTCCGCTGCGCGCTCTGCTGCTCAGCATCCTGGAAGACCCGCCTCTGGCGGAAAAGTACAAGCTGGCCCCCGCCGCCATGAGCTATCACCACGCCTTCCTGGGCGGGCTGCTGGAACACGTGTCGTCGCTCGTCGCGCTGGGCGATGGCGTGGCGGATCATTATCCCTGGCTGCGGCGCGACTTGATCGTGGCCGGCATGGTGCTCCATGATATTGGCAAGACGGAAGAGCTGAGTTTTGCCGCCGGTTTCCGCTATTCCACCCGCGGGCAACTGGTCGGGCACATCACCATGGGGCTGGAGATGGTGCAGGCGAAGATTCGCCAGATCCCCGACTTCCCGCCCAACTCAAGGGCGAGATCGAGCACATTATTCTTTCCCATCACGGCAAGCTGGAGTTCGGCTCGCCCAAGGAACCGATGTTTGCCGAGGCCATGGTGGTCAGTTTCCTGGACGAGATGGACTCCAAGCTGGAAGCTGTGCGCGCGCAGTACGCGGCGGACCAGGACCGCCCCGGCGACTGGACCAGCCGCAACCCGGCGCTGAAACGGGAACTGCTCAAACCCCAGAAAATCGGGTGACAACGGGTGAACAGTCGAGACCGGTCCGTGGGAAGTTGCCTTCTTTTGTTCACCCGATCACCGGATCATCAGGTCAAATGGCTCACTTCTCCTCTAACGATATCGTTCGCATCCTTCCCCACCGCTTCCCCTTCCTCTTTGTAGATCAGGTTGCCGAATTTGTTCCCGGGCAGCGCATCGTAGCGGTAAAGCATTTTTCCATCGACGATCAAGCCGCGCGCGGGAATCCCCCCGGCGTCGCGTTCATCCCTACCAGCGTTATTCTGGAACTGGTCACGCAGGTCGGCGCCGTGTTGGTGTTGGAGCGCCCGGAGATGGCCGGCAAGATCGCGATGATCCTGCATATACCCTCCGCGCGTATTATTAAGCCGATTGAGGCCGGTGATACCGTACGCGTGGAAGCTGAAGTGGTCCGGATGAAAGCGCAGTTTGGCGAGTTGCGCGGCTCCGTCTTCCGCGACGGCGAATTGGTGGCCGAGGGCCAAATGCGCTTTGGCATCGCCAATGCTGAGGACGTTCTCCCGGCGCGGTCGGGCAGATGACGCGAGTTTGGGAGCAACGCTAGCGCAGCCCACGTTTTGGGGGTTCGCGATCCCTCTCTGGAAAAAACCACAAATGTCGAATACAAACGTGGGCGCCATGCTTGCTCCTCCGCCGCGGGTCCATTATGGCCCAGAGCGAGCTTCTTCGGCGCACACCTCTCTCCCGAAAACGCCGAGTCCGGTTATACTGAAAGGCTATGATCCCTTCTACAGATGAAGCAGTATTCGACGCGTTTCGGCGTTGGGGTTATCTCGCTGCGGATCTCGATCCCCTGGGTTACATGCGGCCGTTGGCGCCTCCCGAACTCGCCCTCGACGGGGAGGCCGCGGCCCGGGCGCGCCGCTGGTATTGTGGCCCGATCGGCGCGGAATTCATGCACATCCCCGAGGCGGAGCGACGCCAGTGGGTCGCCCAGCGCATGGAAGCAGACCCGCCGCCGGTGGATTCTGCCCGCGTGCTCGAGCGCCTGATTCGCGCCGGGCTCTTCGAGCAGGTTTTGCAATCGCGCTACATTGGAACCAAGCGCTTCTCCCTCGAAGGCATTGTCGCTTTGATCCCGGTGATGGATGAAATGCTGGATGGGGCCGCATCCTTAGGCGCAGAGCAGATGGTGCTGGGCATGAGCCATCGCGGGCGGCTGAATGTAATGGTACACATCGTGGGCAAGTCCGCAGAGGATGTCTTCGCGCGCTTCGAGGACGTTGACCCGCGCAGCTTCCTGGGCGGCGGTGATGTGAAGTATCACCTGGGCGCTACCGGCGGATACGTGACGGCGCACGGCGCCACCGTGGGGATTCACATGGTCTCAAATCCCTCGCACCTGGAAGCGGTGGATCCCGTAGCCTTGGGACGCGCGCGCGCCAAGCAGGCGCGCCTGTGCACGCGGGGCACAACCTGCGTACTGCCCGTGCTGCTGCATGGCGACGCGGCTTTTGCTGGCCAGGGGACCGCCGCGGAAACGCTCAACCTGGCCAACCTGGACGGCTACTCGGTAGGTGGCACGGTGCACGTCATAGTGAACAACCTGATTGGCTTTACCGCCAATCCCCAGGACACGTCTTCCTCGCGCTTCGCTGCCGACGTGGCCAAGCGCCTGCCCATCCCGATCTTCCATGTCAATGCCGAGCAGCCTGACGCGGCCGTACGCGCCGCGCGCTGGGCGGTGGAGTACCGTTATAGATTCCATAGCGACGTGGTGGTGGACCTGATCGGCTACCGCCGCCACGGCCACAGCGAGATTGATGATCCCACTACCACGCAACCCGTCCGCTACCGCCGCATCGCCGCGCTTCCGCCGCTGTGGGAATCCTACGCGCACCGCCACCAAACGGACGCCGCCCCGCGCGCTGCGGAAATTCGGGGAGACCTTGAGGCCGCGCTCAAGCGCGCGCGCAACATCCGCAAAAATCCCCTGCTCCGCCAGCTTCCCTCCTATTGGGATGCGTTTCAGGGCGGCGCCTACGACCCGGCGATGGAGGTTGACACGGCGGTGCGTCCGGAAGAGTTTCGCGCCATTGGCGAGGCCCTGATGCGGGTTCCAGCAGGTTTCTCCGTCCATCCCAAAGTGAAAAAGCTACTGGACCAGCGGGTGCAGATGGCGCAAGGCCGCCATGCGATCGATTTCGGGGCCGCGGAGTTGTTTGCCTATGGCTCGCTTCTGCGGCAAGGCACGCCGGTGCGCTTGACCGGCCAGGACAGCCGCCGCGGCACTTTCAACCAGCGGCATGCCACCCTGTTTGACACCGGGACGGAGGCCGCGTACACACCGCTTGCAAATATGGCCCTCCAGCAGCCCGCGTTTGAAATCTACGACTCGCCGCTCTCGGAAGCTGCGGTGGTGGGCTTCGAGTACGGTTACAGCCGCGATTATCCTGAGACGCTGGTGCTGTGGGAAGCGCAGTTCGGAGATTTCGCCAACGGCGCGCAGGTTTATATCGATCAGTTCATCGCCGCGGGCGAAGACAAGTGGGGATTGCTCTCGGGGTTGGTCCTGCTGCTGCCGCACGGTTACGAAGGGCAGGGGCCGGAGCACTCCAGCGCGCGTCTGGAGCGGTTCTTGCAGCTTGCGCCCGCGAGAATGTGCAAATATGCCAGCCCACCACTGCGGCCCAGTACTTCCACCTGTTGCGGCGGCAGGCGCTGCGGCGATGGCGCAAACCGCTGGTGGTCTTCACTCCCAAAGGCATGCTGCGCCATCCGGCCGCCGCCTCGCCTTTGCAGGACTTCACCAGCGGCCGCTTCCTGCCGGTGATTCCTGACCGCGAGGTGGTGGACGCCACGCGCGTGCTGGTGGCCACGGGCAAGATCGTTCACGAGCTGCGCGCGGAGCGCAAGAAGCGCGGCGACACGCACACCGCCATCCTCGCGCTGGAACAGCTTTATCCATTTCCCGAAAAAGAGCTTGCTGCGGCGCTCAACCAGCACCCCGCCGCGCGGGAAGTGGTGTGGGTGCAGGAAGAGCCCGCCAACATGGGCGCGTTGTTTTTCCTCATGCCGCGCCTGCGGCGGCTCGGGAAGCCGCGCGCGGTGCGTTCCGTGAAGCTTTCGGCCAGCCCCAGCCCGGCGACCGGCTCCGGCAAAGGGCACGAGGTCCAGCAAAAGACCTTGCTCGCGCTGGCCTTCACCACAGCCAAGGCGCAGTAGAAACTGGCGACAGGGGAAATCGTGGCGCCCCTCGCCGCACCCGAAGCGACGGTTCTGATTACTATTTAGTAATCACATCGCAGGCAATGCGCGGCCCGGCATTACCTGCAGGGTGGGCTTCATTGTCGTCGGGGTTGGCGTGGATGGCGAGGGCCATGCCTTGGGTCTGAAAAAGAGAGTTTGGTCCCTCACCCAGCGTAAAACCCGGAACTACAACCTTCACCTTAGCATTGCCCTTAGCGTCCACAGTGAGGTTTTGCAGATCGCCCGCGTGGTGCCCCTCCGGGTTCTCCCAGCCGTGCTTCTTGCCCTCAGGATTGAAGTGACCGCCCGCACTCTTGAAGTCCGGCGGTTCGCACTTGCCTACGGCGTGGATATGGAAGCCATGCACGCCGGGGGGAAGGTTTGAGACCTCGAGAGCCAGGCTCACTCCCTGGGAAGTCTGCTTGAGTTTTGCCGTTCCCACGTTCTCTCCCTTGCTATTGGTAAGGTCGGCCTTGGCGGTCGCTGCTGTCTTGCCAAAGGCCAAGCTCGCAAGCAGCAGGGCCAAGCCGGAAACCAGGATGATTCTTTTCATGGTTGTCGTCTCCCTTGAAATTGTGTGCTTGGTTGATGGTACACCAGCTCGCCCATCCCGGCGATGGCAAGGTTGCAACCTGCCGCACGATGATGTACAAATAGCGCCGGTAACAAAGGACGGATCGTCCAAAGGGGGCTGTGTCATGGAAATTCGCAAACAAGACGCGCTTGACTACCACCGCTTCGGGCGGAAGGGCAAGATCGAAGTCGTTCCCTCCAAACCTTGCCGCACGCAGTGGGATTTGAGTCTGGCCTATACGCCGGGCGTGGCGGAGCCGTGCCTGGAAATTCACGAAAAGCCCGAGTTGGGATTCGAGTACACCGCCCGTGGGAACCTGGTGGCGGTGATCTCCAACGGCACGGCGGTGCTGGGCCTCGGCAACATCGGACCGTTGGCCGGCAAGCCGGTTATGGAAGGCAAGGGCGTGCTGTTCAAGCGCTTCGCGGACATCGACGTTTTCGATCTGGAAGTGAATTCGGAAAACCCCGAAGAGGTCATCCGCCTTTGCCAGCTTCTGGAGCCGACTTTCGGCGGCATCAATCTGGAGGACATCAAAGCTCCGGAGTGCTTTTACATTGAGCAAACCCTGCGCAAGACGATGTCGATTCCGGTGTTTCACGACGATCAGCACGGAACGGCCATCATTTCCGGCGCGGCGTTGCTGAATGCGCTGGAGGTGGTGGGCAAGGACATCAGCAAGATCCGCGTGGTCTTTAACGGCGCCGGCGCGTCCGGCATTGCCTGCGCGGAACATTACGTGCAACTGGGCGTGCGTCGCGAGAACATCCTCCTCTGCGACACCAAGGGCGTGGTCTACGAGGGCCGCGAAGAGAACATGAACCCGTACAAGGCGCGCTTTGCCGCCAAGACCGACCGGCGCACGCTGGCCGAGGCCCTGAAGGATGCCGACGTTTTCGCCGGCTTATCGGCCGCCAAGTGCGTCACGCCGGAAATGCTTCGCTCCATGGCCGACCATCCCATTGTTTTCGCGTTGGCCAATCCCGTTCCCGAAATCAGTTACGACGAAGCCAAGGCGGCGCGGCCCGACGTCATCATCGCCACCGGCCGCTCCGACTACCCGAACCAGGTCAACAATGTCTTGGGATTCCCCTTCATCTTCCGCGGTGCGCTCGACGTGCGGGCGCGCGCCATCAACGAGGCCATGAAGCTGGCGGCCACGCGCGCTCTGGCGGCGCTCACCAAGGAGGACGTGCCCGATTCGGTGTTGCGCGCCTACGGCGTCAGCCGCTTGCAATTTGGGCCGGAGTACATCATCCCCAAGCCCTTTGACCCGCGCGTGCTGATTTGGGAATCCGCGGCGGTGGCGGAAGCCGCCATGCAGAGCGGCGTGGCGCAAATCACCGTGGACCTCGACGAGTATCGCGAGCAACTGCAAAGGCGTCTGGGCCGCACCTACGCCGTGATGCAGAACATTCGCTATCGCGCCAAGGCGGCGCCCAAACGCATCGTCTTTTCCGAGGGCGAGCACGAAAAAATCATCCGCGCCAGCGTGCGGCTGGTGGAGGAAAACATTGCTCACCCCATTCTGCTGGGGCGGCCCGCCGTAATCGCAAGACAAATTCCAGGAGCTGGGCCTGGGCAAGGTGAAAGCGGAGATGGTCGACCCGGCCGCTTCCACGCGCCTCGCCCCTTACGTGGATGAATTCTTCCGGCTGCGTCATCGCTATGGCATCACCCGCACGGAAGCTCGCGAGTGGATGCTCAACAGCAATTACTTTGGCGCCATGATGGTCCACATGGGCGATGCCGACGGCTTTATCGCCGGCGTCAGCCAGCACTACCCCGAAACCATTCGCCCGGCGCTGCAAATCATCCGCACCCGCCCGGGCGTGGAGCGTGTTTCCGGCCTTTATGTGATGGCGACGAACAAGAATGTTTACTTCTTTGCGGACACCACCGTCAACATTGAATCGACCGCCGAGCATCTGGCGGAAACCGCTATTCTTTCGGCGGAAGTGGCGCGCTGGTTCAACGTGGAGCCGCGCGTGGCCATGCTATCGTTTTCGAATTTCGGCAGCACCCGCCATCCCCTGGCCGACAAGGTTCGCCGCGCCACCGCGCTCGTCAAGCTAAAAGCCGAGGGGCTGGTCGTCGATGGCGAAATGATGGCGGACACCGCCATCGTCCCCGAATTGACCGCCGAGGATTATCCCTTCTCGCGGGTCAAAGGCGACGCCAATGTTCTGATTTTCCCCAGCCTGGAGGCGGGCAACATCGCCTACAAGCTGATGATGCGGATGGGCGGCGCGGAAGCGTTGGGGCCGATCCTGATGGGAATGGCAAAGCCCGTGCACGTCCTGGCGCGCGGCTGCGGCGTGGAAGAGATCGTCAACATGGCGTCCATCGCCGTGGTCCACGCGCAAGCGGGCGTGCTGGGAATTCAGCAGTCCATCCACCACGCCGCGTAGCCGGCGGGGGAATGAGCGAGCATAGCGTGGAGCGGTTCGTTGGCTCTGTCGTTATCATCATCACCCCTTAATCCCCTTGCCAGCGCCACCCCGGCCCTTGGCGCAACTCCCCTCCTGATTCAGGAGGGGTGGCGCCTTGGGCGCGGGGGTGGTTTTCCGCGGTGGAGGATTCTTCCCCGCCTGGCAAGCCCTAGCTGGTGAGGGGCCCTGGCGCCTCCCGGTCGTGGTATCTCCATTTTCCGCCGATTCCCCGGTACGCATCCACCATGCCGCGAAAAATGGCGAGAGCTGCACGCGGGTGGCGCTTGGCCAAATTCTTCAAAATCCGCCCCAGGCACACGACGCCGTTGGCGAGATGAAAAAAAGCACGCCAGGGCATGGCAAGGTTACTGCTGGCCAGGAAAATGCGATTGCGGTTCTGGTAGTAGTAGGCCACGGGGTTGAACTGTCCCCCGCTGCTACTCGCCGCCTCATGGTAAATGACCGCACGGCGGGCTATGACGGTCCGGTAGCCTGCTCTGCGGGCAGCCTCACAGATTTCCACGTCTTCGCTATAGAGGAACAACTTATCATCCAGAAAGCGCCCGCGCAGCCGGTAGATATCCCGAAAGACATTCCTCCCGATGAGCATGGCCGCTCCTGAAACCCAGGACATGACTTGGAAATCCTTTTCGCTGTCTGGCATGCCTTTGGGTAATCGAAAGGGAGGGTGAAACAATTGCCGCGTCAGGGAAATAGACACGTCACATCCCGCGAACCCGGCTTGCCCGTTCTCATCATCTTTAATCACGGCTCCCACAATGCCTGCGCCACTCACTTGGGCTGCTTCCAAGAGACGTGTCAAGGAGTCTCTTTCCACCATCGCATCGTTATTGAGGAGAAGTATGTAGTCGGCGGGTTGCGGGCGCTGCAAGGCATACTGGATCGCCACGTTATGACCGCCCGTAAAACCGAGATTTTCCGCGTTGTCGATCAGAATCAGCCGCTGGCTCGAAGGGCAGCGCTCTAATACTTCTTCCCTGGCCGTGCTGCCGCCCGCCTGTGCAACTTCGCGGGAATACTCAACAAAAGCGCCGCCCTCGCCAATATGAGCTTTCGCCCACGCTCGCAACTCCTCGAGCGATCCGTCGCTTGACCCGTTGTCCCCGACCACCGTCAAGTAGTTGGCATATCGAAGCCTTCCAACAGACTGCAAACACTCGATCGTATCCCGCCAGCCTCGCCAGTTCAGGATGCTGATCACGACTTCCGGCAGGCATTCTTGATGGGGCTCTAAGTTCCCGTGCATTCCCTTTCAACCTCGGCGGAGCTACGTTGCTGTCCGCGCCACCGTCATACGGGCGGCAGACTGCCCGGCACCTGCCGCGCGCTCCAGGTGCCGCGCCAGCCTCTCTCCAGCTTGCTCCAAAGTCCAGAGATTCCTCACCACCTGGGTTCCCCTATCCCCCATCTGTCTCCGCAGGCCGTCATTTTGAAGCAGTTCGGTGACGGCGGCGGCAAACGCCGGCTCATCCCTGTCCGTCAGGATTCCCGTTTCCCTATGGACGACGGATTCTCGTACGCCGCCCTCCCGGACACCCACCACGGGGGTCCCGCAAGCCATCGCCTCCACGGGCGCCAGCCCGAATGGTTCCAGAATAGCGGCATACACGAAAAGCCGCGCCCGGTTGTACAAACCCACTATCTCACTGCCCGGGTCGGCCTTCTTTACCTCCAGGTCAACATGCAACCCTGCAGCCATTCGCACAAGGTGATCCTCCCAGTGCGGATCGGTGGAGTTCGAGACGATGACCATCTTCGGCCGTCTCTGTTCATCGATAAGACTCAGCGATCGAAGCGCAAAGTCGTATCCCTTGTGGGGGTGGCACGCTCCCACCGACAAGACGAAATTCTCCTTTTGCAACGTCAGGGGCCGAAAGAGCTCGGTATCAATTCCCATGTATGAAACGTATGAGTTGAGCCCGTACGCCGTCAGAATCGCTTCCCTGGAGAAGTACGAGTTAGCGAGGATGTACTTCGCCTGCGAAGCATTCTTCCTGTCGATCCTCAGGATGTTACGCCGCAGGTGAGCCCGCCAAGCCCTCTTCCAGGCCGGCAAGGGCTCAGTGTGCAACACGGACTGTGACGCGCCTTGGAAGACTACCTCCCCCCCTCTGAACGGTTGCTGGCAGTAATAGACAGTTGGCTTCTTCAAGTGCTGTAATACAAACGGCGTCATCGTAAACTGGTCTTGTTCCGAAAACACCACGTCGTAAGGACCCGCATTGATCGCTTCGGCGATACGCTTCTGGGTCCATTCCAGGTCCGCCAGCGACTGATAGGGGGGCAGAACGTAGCGAACGGAAGACTTGATCAGACCCGGCGCCGTCCGCCGCACCGGGTAGACGTGGAATCCGTCAACGATGTCCTTCAACGGCAGGTAGTTCTCATTAGCCGTAGAGGGAGTGTGGACATCGATCTGATTGCCGATGCTTTTGAGGTATTTGACAAAGTTGTACAGAGACCTCTTGGCGCCACCGGAAGGCAGGTTGTGAAAAACGGCAATCCTCATTTATTCCTTCACCCTTAAAATCAGGTTAGTGTGGCAAACCGGCGCTAACCTGCCAATCCTTAATCATCCTTTGCAGCCCCTCAGCAACCGCCACCCCCGGGATCCAGTCCAGGTCCCGCTGCGCTTTACGGATGTCCGTGATATAAATGCGTTGATCACCCGGCCTCCAGGCGCCGAACTGAGCCTCCGGAACGCGGCCCAAGAGGTTCCCCAGGTATTCGCGTAACTCCACCCAAACCGACAGGGTGTGGGTCGGCCCGCCGCCAAGGTTATAGACCTGCCCGGCGGTACGACCGACTCGGCTAACTGCGCTGAGCATCGCTTCGATGAGGTCATCAATATAGAGCAAATCGCGCACCTGCTTGCCGTCGCCGAAAATCCGGACCGCTTCACCCTGAAGTGCGGTGCGCGCTAGATGTGCCACCCAGCCCTGGTCCTCGTTCCCCATTTGTCGGCGGCCGTAAATGCAGGACATCCGGAACACAATGGTCGGCAACCCGAAGATGCGGTAGTAATCGCGAACGTACTGGTCGGCCGCACCCTTGGAGCAGCCATACGGTGAATGAAAATCAAGGGGGAAAGTCTCGGGGATCCCCAGCCCGTAATCCACCAGCCGGTACCGCGTTTTCTCTTCCGCGATCTGCACCCCCTCCAGGTTTCCATAGACCTTGTTGGTAGATGTAAACAGGACGATGGGCGTGGGGTTGAGGCGGCGAGCCGCCTCCAGAACATTCACCGTCCCGAGCGCGTTTACTTCGAAGTCCCCTCGCGGGTCTACCACCGAGGTCGTCACCGCCACTTGCGCGGCGAAGTGGAAAACCATGTCGGCGCCTTGCATGGCTCGCGCCACGGCCTCCGCGTCACGAATTTCCCCCTGAACCCAATTCACCCGGCCGGCGTACTGCGCGCGGAGCCAATCCAGATTGCTCATCACGCCGGGACGGCTGGCATTGTCATACACGACCACTTCATGGCCGTCCCGCAAGAGGCGGCTGGTCATATTACATCCGATGAAACCCAAACCACCCGTAACCAGTACTCGCATTAATGTTTCCTTTCAGCGCCCTGTTTCGGCAAAGTGAAGCACGACAAATTGTGGAAAACGGCAATTCTCATTTAATCCTTCACCCCTAAAATCAGATCCTGGTAACTCAAATAGTTCTCGCGTGCGCACCATGAGCCGTAATCAAGACGGATTACCTTCAGTCCCAACCTCCTGTACAAATCCCTAATCCGGCCCTCGTCAAAGGCGATCGCCGCCTCCGGTACCTCAAGAGAAATCGTTCGGTACTTGTCAAACGCATGCTTGAAATCGAGGGTACTATCACCCGCCGCAATGAGCCGCAATGATTCAGCGTTCAGCAGAAAGTACGTGATTAAGCACCGTCCCCCTCTCTTTAATACCCGGTTGATTTCCGACAGATAATTCTCCAAGTCACCAGGCAGCATGTGGGTGAAGACAGAGCCCAGCATCACGAAGCCGAAAGATTGGTCGGCAAAGGGAAATTTATATTCCGCGGCCTGATACTT
>CAWGTQ010000065.1:0-21436 GCA_963825395.1 uncultured Acidobacteriota bacterium
AAGGGAAACTTCCGCGAAGATCTCTTCTACCGCCTGAATGTGATTCCTTTCTACGTGCCCCCCCTACGCGAGCACGCGGAGGATATCCCCACGCTGGCCAACTTTTTCCTGGCGGAATTCGCCCGCGCCTATGGACGCCGCCCCAAGAATTTCGCGGAAAGTGCGATGGAAACTCTGATTGCCTATCGCTGGCCGGGTAACGTGCGCGAACTCAAAAATCTCGTCGAGCGCCTGGTCATCATGGTGCCCGGCGAACGCATCGAGCGGCGCTATCTTCCCCCTTCCCTGCACCAGGATGGAACTCGCTCCAGTGCGGCCACCAAATTTCCCACCGGGGGATTCTCCAGCCTGCAAGAAGCACGCACCGCCTACGAGCGCGACTACATTCTCCGCACCCTGGATGAGCATCAGGGCAACGTCAGCCGCACCGCCGAAGCCCTGGGCCTCGAACGCAGCCACTTGTATCGCAAGATGCGCTCCCTGGGAATTGCCGTCGGGAGTTAGGCAGCGTTTTTCGGCACTCAGGACCAGGGCGGTGAGTCGCCGACCGCGGGCGCATGCCCGCACAAGCTGTGATGGTTTTCACGCAGCCGTTCAGCCCTGGTGGGGCTAAGCACCTCGGGAACGGGTTGTAAACTCCAGTTAACATTCGCCGTGATACAGTAGTATGCCTCTCTGATTTTTTGCACCCGCGCACGCGCCTGCGAGACAACCGGCCACCCGCTCGCGGAATCGAATGATAAGCAACCGGTAAGGGCATCCGATAAGAAATGGGGGAAGACGATGGCGAGAATTCTCAGCTTTACAGCAAAGGCAGCAGTTCCAATTGCGGCGTGCTTTCTGGCGGCGTCACTGGTGGCAGTGGCGCGTGCCGATGACAAAACGCAATTGACCGGCCACTGGAATTTCAACCAGGACCAGAGCGACGATGCGGGGCAGAAGGTTAGTGATGCCCAGCAAAACAGCCGGGTCCAAGCCAGCAATCCCAATGGCGGGGGTACCGATTATCCCGGCGGCGGCAACTATCCCGGTGGCGGAGGGGGTTACCCCATGGGACGTGGAGGCATGGGTGGAATGGGCGGTATGGGCGGGATGGGGGGCGGCATGGGACGCGGAGGCACCCGCCAGGCGAACCGTGGTGACACCATCAGCAGTGAGGAGTGGGACCGCCTGTCGGCGAATCCCAAGTACTTGCGGATCGACCAGCGTTCCGACCAAATTGTGGTGACCGACGATTCCGACCACGCTCAAACCTTTTACCCTGACGGCAAGAAGCACGACGATAAAGATTCGGACGGAAAAAAGTTCTCGACGAAGTCCTCCTGGGAAGGCGGCGCCTTCATCGCCGAGACCAAGCTGAGTCACTCCGAAAAACTAACGCAAACGTTCCGCGTCAGCGAGGACGGCAAACAGCTTTTTGTAACGACTCGATTCGAAGCTCCCGCGCTCGCCGCCCCGGTGAGCATCCGGCGCGTGTACGACATGGGGAAGGCGCAAGCCCAGTAATGTTAAGCGGCCCACTCTTGACCCGTGGGCTCTTCTCCCCCACGCCGGCCAGGGACCATCCGGTGGCGAACACCGGCACGAGCCTTTGCTCTGCCTGGCGGCCGGGGGCGCAGGGCCTGATGATATTATAGCCTACTATGTAGAGCCGCCTTCGTTGCGGTAGTCCAATTCGGCGATGACAGCGCTGTTGTTGCGCCAGCGCGGCGCGACTTTCACAAAGAGTTCAAGATAGACCCTCGGGGGAAACAGTTTCTCCAATTCCTCCCGCGCCTCGGTGCCGATTTCCTTCAGGCGAGCCCCGCCGGCCCCAATCACGATAGGTTTTTGGGAGTCCTTCTCCACCACAATCGTGGCGTGGAGGCGCGTGAGCAGCGTCCCTTCTTCAAACCCGTCGATGAGCACCGCCGTCACGTAGGGCATTTCGTGTTTGGTGTGGCGGATGACCTTTTCGCGAATAATCTCGCTGGCCAAAAATCGCTCCGGCTGGTCGGTGTATTCGTCGGAGGGAAAGTACTGTGGGCCCTCCGGCAGCCGTTGGACGATCGCGGCAAGCAAATCCTCCAATCCCTCCCCGCGCAGGGCGGATATCGGAAAGATCTCCTCAAATCCGTACAGCTTGGAGTAGCGATCCATCAGTGGCAACAGGTCGGGCTTGTGCACGCGGTCAACCTTGTTCAACGCCAAAATCGCACGGGGTGAGTATTCGTTCAGAAGGTTGATGACGAACTCATCGCCCCTCCCGTATTTCTCGCTCGCATCCACAATCAGCACAGCCAGGTCGCGATCCGCGAGCGCCTGCCGCACATAGTTCATCATCTGTTCGTTCAGCCGCGAGAGCGGCTTGTGGACACCCGGCGTATCCATAAAAATCACCTGAGCGTCAGGGCGATGCAAAATCCCCAGAATGCGATTGCGCGTGGTCTGGGGAACCGGCGTCACAATCGAAACCTTGGACTCCACCAGCGCGTTTACCAGCGTGCTCTTCCCGGCGTTGGGCCGCCCGACGATAGCGACAAATCCCGATTTGAACGAGGCTGTTTCAGGCATGGGTTGGATTCGCGGAAGGCTCGCTGGGTGACACCATCATTCGTACCTTGAGAACCGTCCGCTGGTTTGCCTCCAGAACTTCGAATGTCAAGCCGTGACTCTCCACTTTTTCACCCGCGGCCGGCACGTGCCCCAGTTGATTCATGACCAGCCCCGCCACGGTCGAATAATCGTCCCCTTCGAGCGGGACGTGCACCTCATCGGCAACCTGCGCCAACTCGGCGTGCCCGGAAAGGATGTAGGTCGACGCGGACTCCTTTATAATGTCGCGCGCGTGAGGCTCCACTTCATCGCGGATTTCTCCCACGATCTGCTCCACCAGGTCTTCGATCGTAATCAGCCCCGAGACACTGCCGTATTCATCGATCACGATGGCCATTTGGGTGGTGGACTGCTGTAATTCCTTCAAAAGGTCGTGGATGGGCTTGGTTTCCGGGACGAAAGGCACGGGCCGCAGTAGCCCGCGGAGCGTCGCGCGTTTCTGCTCTTCCGGGGTCAATTCCATCAGGTCGCGAACGCTCACGAAGCCCTCGACATGGTCCACTTGGCCGGAGTAAACAGGGTAGCGGGTCAGACGCTTCGTGCGAAATAACCCGCGCAGGTCTTCAATGGACGAATTGATTTCGATGGCGGCGATTTCCGGCCGCGGCGTCATGACCTCGCGAGCCACCTTGTCGCCGAATTCCGCCACCGATTGCATCAAGTCGCCCTCGCCCTTCTCAATCAAGCCTTCCTGCTCACCCGTAGCAATCAGTTCCGCGAGATTTTCCTGCGGGGAAGGAGGCTCGGGTTCTGGTTCGGTGGGTTCCAGCAGCCGCGCGATGGTGGTGGAAATCAGGATCGGAAAGGTGAGGGGCAGCGCCCCAAAAACCGCCCGCCGCAGCATCGGTTCCCAGCCCTCCAGAATCACCTCCGGTTCGTCGTGCCGTACCACCAGCAGGAAAGGAATCAATTGATCGGCAATGGCCACGGCGCTAAGGACAATGAGGAGCGCCGTCCCAATGTCACTCCAAAGGTGCTCAGGCCGCCGCCAGATCAGCAAGCCGGTCAATCCCACCGCGAACAAGTGCATGGCGGCGCCATGCAAGGCGGAAATCGAAACACCCACGCGCTCGCGATTGGGCCGGATGCTCCCGTCCTCGCGCGGCCCGAAGACCTTGCGCGCCCCCACCGGCGTCAGCCGGCGCATCAAGAGCCGCAGGTAGGAGGCGACGGAACCCAGCGTCAGCAAAACGGCCAGCAACAACATCCACGCCATCGTAAGAAATAATCGTTGGTCCATAAACAAGGCGAAATACAAGTCAAAAGGCAAAATGCAAAAGTCAAATGTTCAAACGACCTCGGCTTTGGCTTTTGCCTTTGGCATTTTGACCTTCCTTTTCCCCCGCAGACTGCCCGCCCCGCCTAACTGCTCGCGCAGGGCCAGTTCGAGCGCCATCATTTCTCCGCGATCACGTTCGTGGTCATAACCCAGCAAGTGCAGTACCCCGTGCAGGATCAGCCAGCGAATTTCATTGAGCGTCGAATGCCCTTCTGCGCCAGCATTACGCCGGGCCGCTTGCGCGGAAATCACCACGTCGCCCAGGAAATTCGCGATTCGCCCGGGCAAACCTGGTGGTACGGGCGTTCCGCCCGTGCCACTTGGCCGCGGCCATCGGCCGCCCTCCGCTTCGTTCCAGGGAAAGGAGAGAACATCCGTGGCTTCATCCTTGCCCCGGTAGGTAAGATTCAACTTGCGAATCGCATTATCATTCACCAAGCAGATGTTGAACTCTCTATTCCCTAGCCGCAACCGCCGCTTCAGATTCCGCACAAACGCCGACAGGGAGGCGCTTCGGACCGTATACCGTTTTTGAAGGTTGACCAGCACGACGCCTCAAAAGAACAGTGATCAGTGGTGATCCGTGGTTAGTCATTCGCCCGTAGTGCATGGGGACCAACCACTAGCCACTGCTTTTCTCGCCGTTCGCTTTGGCGGCCCGCACCTGGTCGAACTCTTCGTATGCGCGAATGATCCGTTGCACCAGGCTGTGCCGCACCACATCGCGCTCCGTAAAGTAAATGATGCTGATGCCGGTCACGCGGCCGACCACTTCCACCGCCTCGACGAGCCCTGATTTCCGTCCACTGGGAAGATCGATTTGTGTAACGTCGCCCGTCACCACGGCCTTGGAATTAAAGCCCAGGCGGGTCAGGAACATTTTCATCTGCTCGCTCGTGGTGTTCTGGGCTTCGTCCAGAATTACGAATGCGTCGTTCAGCGTCCGCCCGCGCATGAAAGCGATCGGCGCAATCTCAATGATGTTTTTTTCGATATAGCGATCCACGCGGTCCGGGTCCAACACGTCATAGAGTGCGTCGTAGAGCGGGCGCAGGTAGGGGTTCACTTTTTCCTGAAGCGTCCCCGGCAGGTATCCCAAGCGCTCGCCGGCCTCCACCGCCGGGCGCGCCAGAATGATTCGGCTGACCTCTTTGCTGAGCAGTGCGTCAACCGCCATCGCCACCGCCAGATAGGTTTTGCCGGTGCCCGACGGCCCAATACCAAAAACCATGTCGTGCCGTTCTATGGCGTCGATGTAACTGCGCTGGTTCAAACCTTTCGGGGCAATTGATTTTTTCGCGAAGCTCCGTGGCCGGCCAGCTTCCGCCAAACCCTTCAAGCTGGCATCCGGATCCTGGCTGATGATACGCAGAAAGCCTTCGATTTCCGCGCTCTCAAAGCGCGTTCCACCCTCCACCAGCTCCGCATACTCCTCCAATAAGCGCTGCGCCCGGCGTACGTTAGCTTCATCGCCTTCGATCTCCAGCGACTCCTCACCCAAACGGGCGGAAACCTGAAAACATCGCTCGAAGAGCTTCAAGTTTCCATCATATGTGCCCACGAGCTCGGGAACTCCCTTGCGGATTTTGACACTAGCCATCATAGGGTTCGAAGTTTGTGAAACGCCTCCATTTCAGAAGATGCACATGGCGCGGGGTTCGGCAGAATGCCGCCGGGTGGCAATCGTGGAAGGTGGATACAAGTTCATTAATTCCTAACGATGCTAAACGAGGGGGCCACGAAAGTCAAGGTGATGCCCCAGCGGAAGGATCGGGCCACCTGACCATCGGGTCATCGGGTCATGGAACGAGTTCGGAGGCCTTGCCCATTCGCTGTCGTCCTTTGCAGCAGCGAGGGATCTCGCCCTGCCCTTTCACTTTGGTACTTAATCCCTTGTTAGCCACTTGCCACTTGTCACTCGCCGCTGCTCCATAACTCGCTTTCTTTTCATCAACATCCCCAGAGAGCAATTTTAACTCGCCTGTTTTCATCAGCATCGCGAGAGGCTGGTAATCGGTGTTTTGTCCTCTCGTAGTGGGGATAATCCGAGAGGCGCCGAGCGCCGGCAGGACGCCAGCACTCACCGCCAAACTAGCCTATAGGCACCCATTCATCAAGAACTATCTTGGGCCTATCTGCAACGCATCGTAGCCCGCGAACCGGGCGAGAGACCGAAGCCCCTCAAGCAAGAGGCCGTGAAATAATCCCCCGACGGGCAATTGCTGGCTGCCCTAGCTCTCGACCTTAGGGCGGTGGCAGTATGGGAAATAGAGACTGGGCGCAAGGTAGCACATCTGGAAGGACACTCCCGAGTGTTACCTTTGGCAACGGCAGGATTAGCGCGTCAAATGGAAGCGGCCGGAGAGCGGTCACGACCAGTCAACCACTGCTTTGACGATGCCGGCTTCCCGATGAACCCACGCGGGAAATCGCTGGGGCATAACCGAGCGGCGTGCAAACTCGATGGGCCACGCCCCGACGTCGATCTGGCCGCTTTCCATTGACTGTAGCACACACTGGTGCTCAGCCGGAATGCTGTTGCGGCTCGACAGGATGGTGGCCTCGCGGCGGTGGATGTCCGGATCGAACAAGGAAACGTGGTCGTTGATCAGCCCGACGAAAATCAACTTGCCGCCCTGCTGAAGCAGGTGGAGGCATTGCTCCATTGAGCCCCGGTCGCCGGTGCAGTCGAACACCAGCATCGACGGTTCTTCCTGCCGCGCTTCTTCGTGGGACGGATAATAGCGTTTCAAGCCATGGTGCCTGGCCGCGAATGCGAGGCGATCCGGCATTCTCTCCACCACGGCGAAATCGGCTCCGGCCAAGCGCAAGAACTCCAGTACCGAAAGCCCAATGGGACCGGCGCCCACCACGATGGCGCGCTCGCCCGGTTGCGCCGCCGCGCGCCCCACCGCGTGAATACCAACGGCCAGCGTTTCCACCAGCGGAATCTGGTCCGGCGGCAACTTTTCGCACTTGTACATCTGTTTCGCCGGCAGAAGAATACGGTCGCGCATACCGCCATCACTGTGGACCCCAATGACGCGAATCTTCGCGCAGCAGTTCGTCCGCCCGCGCAAGCAAGCCGCGCACTCGCCGCAGGTCATATAGGGGTTCACCGCACAAAGGTCGCCGCGGTTGAAGCCGCTAACTCCCTCGCCGGTCTCGACAACTTCCACTGCAAGCTCATGCCCGAGAATGCGCGGATAGGTGAAAAATGGCTGCGTGCCTTCGAAGGCGTGGAGGTCGGTGCCGCAGACGCCGACCGTCAATACGTGTGCCGAGCATGTTCGACAGCTTGGAGGTGAAAGTCCTTTTCACAACCTGATGGAGGTGAAGTGATAGCGAAGCGCAACGGCGTCGTCGCGAGACGGGGTCGGAAAGAAGCGGGGAGCAAACGTACGAGCCGATGTACAAAAAGCGGATCAGAGGCATGCGGTGCCGGGCGAGCGGGCGTATGACCGCGAAGCCCATATCCATCAAAGGCACTGGTTGTAAATCCGACGGTTGCGTACGGAAGGCGGTCGAACTTACCTCGGGAGGTCTGCCGTTTGTCTCGGAATCGGGACTGAGGATCGAGCGATCGATCCTGACCGGGCGGCAGAAGTCAGCAGCGGGCAAAGTAGGC
Source organism: uncultured Acidobacteriota bacterium (assembly GCA_963825395.1). Lineage (GTDB taxonomy): Bacteria > Acidobacteriota > Terriglobia > UBA7540 > UBA7540 > Bog-366. The sequence continues at coordinate 7,503 of CAWGTQ010000065.1, forward strand.
AGGCAACTGTCGAAGGCCCAAACGGTCCCCCGCGAGGGGGGTAAAGGGAGCGGCGAGTAGGCAGCGCGACTCATGGGCGACAGGCGGCAGAAAAACCAACTCGAGTTGGCCTGGGGGGAAGAGGTGAAGGGTGAAGCCCCGAAGCTCATCCCGGCAGGGACCGAATCGTCTACGGCGGAGTGCGAGACCGAAAACCCGGCCATTACCGAACCGTTGATGGAAGAAGTCTGCGAGCGGGAAAACTGCAAGCGGGCATTGAAACGAGTCAAGGCGAACAAGGGGAGTCCCGGCGTGGACGGCATGACGGTTCACGAACTACCGGGATTTCTGCAACAGCACTGGCCAACCATTCGGGAACAGTTGCTCAGCGGGACCTACCAGCCGCAACCGGTGAGGCGGAAAGAAATCGACAAGCCGGACGGAGGAGGAGTGCGCAAGTTGGGCATTCCCACCGTGCTGGATCGATGGATTCAGCAGGCGGTGCTGCAGGTTCTGCAAAAGCGCTGGGACCGGACATTTTCCGATCACAGCTACGGGTTTCGGCCCGGGCGCTCGGCGCATCAGGCGGTGGAGGCGGCGCAGAAATATATCGCCGCCGGCTATCGCTGGGTGGTGGATTTGGATCTCGAGAAATTTTTCGACCGAGTTTCCCACGACAAGCTGATGGCGAAAATCGCAGAACGGGTGAGCGACAAGCGTTTATTGAAGCTGATCCGGGCGTTTCTGCGAGCCGGGGTGATGGAAGGCGGGCTGGTGAGTCCGGTGGATGAGGGAACGCCGCAAGGCGGGCCTCTTTCACCCTTGCTCAGTAACCTCGTACTGGACGAGTTCGACCGGGAGTTGGAGCGACGTGGTCACCGCTTCGCGCGGTATGCGGACGACAGCAACATCTACGTGCGCAGCCGACGGGCGGGGGAACGGGTGATGAAGAGCGTGACGCGCTTCATCCACACGAAGCTCAAGCTGAAGGTGAACGAATCCAAGAGCGCGGTGGCGGAGCCGAGGGAACGGAAGTTTCTGGGCTTCAGCTTCACGAGCCATGAGTCGCCGAAACGGCGGATTGCGCCGAAGGCGGTGCAGCGGTTCAAGGAGCGGATACGGGAACTGACGAGCCGGACGCGAGGGATTAGCATCGAACGGATGGCCAAAGAACTGACTCTGTATCTACGGGGTTGGATCGGCTACTTCGGGAAGTGCGAAACCCCCTCGGTGTTGCAAAGCCTGGAGGAGTGGACCCGACGTCGGCTACGGTCGGCGATCTGGAAGCAGTGGAAGCGCGGGACGACGCGGTTTGTCGAGCTGCGGAAACGGGGCGTCAATCTTAAACTCGCCGCCACCACGGCGGGCAGCGCCCACGGTCCGTGGCACCTTGCCCTTAGCAAGGCCCTCGCGCTCGCACTGCCCAATGCTTACTTCGACTCGCTCGGGATTCCGAGATTAACGGTCCGATAGTCGCTCAACCCGCCGAACCGCCGTATACGGACCCGTACGTACGGTGGTGTGACAGGGACAGCGGGCGACCGCTTACCTATGTCTATTCTTACCAGCACTTCACCCTGTCCCGGCGCGCCCGGCGGCGTGGTTTCGGTGAGCGTGAACCGGCCGGGTTCTTCCAGAATGACTGTCTGCATGGGATCTAAGCTCCAACGGTATCAGTCGAAATTTCCTATTTCGATTCTTGGCCGATCGTCAGCATACGGCTGACCACTGTTGAATGCAATGGCCAGCCGGCTTCAATGGCTGCGGTGAAAGGCTCCCATGCCGGCCTTTTGAGTACCGAGTTCGAGCAAAGCTTCTCCCATGGCTTGTGCCATGGCCAACGACCTTCCGTCCGCCAGGCGAGCTATCCGCGCAAGCACAAGCACTATTCTCCGTGCCCTCTGTGCGCTCGGTGGTGAGTCTTATCTTTGGGTCGCGAAAAGGATTTCGGAATGAGCAGCACACGGCAAAGGGATTCTCCGCCGAGCAGATGGCTCTGCTATAATTTGAAATCTAACGCAGTAACCGCGACTTGCACCGTAAAGGCGGCGATATACTTGCCCGCCAAAGTTGCATCCAATCACAGCAGAAGAGGGAGCGCTCATTGTTACCGGAGATCCAACAAAGGATACAGTCCAAGTTTGTGGAGGCTGTGCGCGCGGCGTTCGATTTGGAGGTTGCCCCGCCCGCGCTCGACTCGCCTCCCAATCTGGAGATGGGCGACATCTCTCTGGCGGGCTGTTTTGAGTTGGCCAAGCAGTTGCGCCAGCCGCCCCGCAAAATCGCCGAGCAGCTCGTTCCGCTGGTCTCCACGCTGGAAGGAGTGGAGCGCGTCACCGTGGCCGGCGCCGGCTATCTGAATTTTCACCTGCATCGCGCGCAAACGGCCGCACGCCTCTTCGCTCTGCGGAGTTCCCAAGCCGCCGCCAGCACCCGTGCGGCGCGGCAAGATTCTGGTGGAACATACCAGCATCAATCCCAACAAGGCTGCGCACATCGGCCATCTTCGTAACGCGGTCCTGGGCGACACCTTTGTGCGCCTGCTGCGCTTCACCGGCGAGAACGTCGAAGTGCAGAACTACATTGACAATACAGGCGTCCAGGTTGCCGACGTGGTGGTGGGATTCCTCCATTTGGAGAAGAAAACCCTGAAAGATGTTGAAGCGTTGATGCACGACGCCTCGACGCGCTTCGACTACTACTGCTGGGACCTTTACGCGCGCGTCTTCCAGTTATACGAGGAAGACAAGGAGGTTCTGAAGTTGCGCGCCCAGGCCCTGAAGGACATCGAAGAAGGCCACGGCGAAACCGCGGCCATGGCGGAGCTGATTTCCACCGCCATCGTCCGCACCCACCTGGAAACGATGTTGCGTCTGAACATCGAGTATGACTTGCTGGCGCAGGAAAGCGAAATCCTGAAGCTCCAGTTCTGGAGTGCCGCCTTCGAGCTGCTCAAAAAAGAAAAAGCCATTCGCTTCGAAGACGCGGGTAAGAATGCGGGCTGTTGGGTCATGGATCTGGCGGACCCTGCGGCGGAGGAAGAAAGCGAGACCGCAGACGCTGACGACATCAAGATCATCGTGCGCTCCAACGGCACCGTGACTTACGTCGGCAAAGACATTGCCTACCATCTCTGGAAGTTTGCCTTGCTGGGAAAAGACTTTGGATACGCGCCCTTCTATCGCTATCCGGACGGCCATCAGCGTGTGGCGCACCACCGTGAACGGACAGGCCGACGCGCCGCCCTTCGGCCGCGCCAGCGCCGCCTACGCCGTGATTGATACGCGCCAATCCTACCTTCAGAACATCGTCAAGGCCGCGTTTCACACCCTCGGTTACCACGAGCGCGCCGCGAACCTTCACCATTTCGCCTATGAAGTCGTAGGACTTACGTCGCGCTGCGCCGAAGAGATGGGGATTGCGCTCACTGACGAGGACCGCCAGCGTCCTTACGTGGAGGTTTCCGGGCGCAAAGGGCCAAGGCGTAAAGGCCGATGACCTGATTGATACGCTGATCGCCCGCGCCGCCGAGGAAGTGAGTTCGCGCAACATGGCGCAGGAGCCGGCCGAGGTGCAAGACTACGCGCGCAAGATCGCCGTGGCCGCACTGCGCTATTTCCTGCTGAAGTTTTCGCGCCGGGTCATCATCGCTTTTGACTTCAAGGAAGCCCTGGCCTTCGAGGGCGAGACCGGACCCTACCTGCAATACAGCACCGTGCGCGCGCGGAATATCATTCGCAAATTCCAGGAGTCACGCCCGGAATTCGAGCCCGCGGAATTGTCCACGCGCCCTCACTCCCGAGCAATTGCAACAGTTTTTCAAGGGAGAGGATGGCGCGGCGTTCTGGGAGCTAACCCTGCTGGCCAGCCAACTGGAGAGCATGGTGGCGCAAGCGATCGCGAGCGAAGAACCCGCCGTGGTGGCCAAGTACGCGTTCCGCCTCGGGCAAGCCTTCAATAATTTCTATCATCACTTCCACATCCTCAGCGAAACGGATCCGTCACGCCAACAGTTCCTGCTATACCTCGTCTACCTCGCGGAGCGCACCTTGACACTCGCCACTGAACAGATGGGCATCGAAATTCCCGAGCGCATGTGAGCCCGGCGCGGCACGGGCTTCCCGCCCGTGAGCGAGCATGGGCAGGATGCCCATGCCACTTTTTACCCGGAGAGGTCCGTCAACAGTTGCACCAGCGTGCGTACGCCGTGACCCGTGGGCCCCTTGGCGCGATAAGGCTTCTCGTCGTTCGACCAGCGGGTTCCCGCGATATCCAGATGCACCCAGGGGGTATCACCGGCGAATTCCCCGATGAACATGGCGCCGGTAATCGCTCCCCCATAACGTCCGCCGGTATTCGCCAAATCCGCAATCGCACTCTTATAGAGATCGCGATAATCGTCGTCCACGGGCAACTGCCACATCTTCTCTCCGGCTACGTTGGCAGCGGCCAGCACACGGTTTACCCAGTCCTTGTTCCACCCGAAGACGCCAGTGGTGATGGTACCGAGCGCGATCACGACAGCGCCGGTCAGGGTCGCCGTGTCAATCAGAACCGTACACCCAAGCTGCTTCGCATAGGTCAGCGCATCGGCCAGCACCAGGCGGCCTTCGGCGTCAGTATTGAGGATTTCGATGGTTTTTCCTGACATCGAAGTAATCACATCACCGGGCTTGAAAGCATTGCCGCTGGGCATATTTTCCGTGGCGGGAATCAGCGCCGTAACGCGGACGCGCGGCTTGAGTTGGGCAATGGCCTGCATCACACCGAGCACGGTGGCGCCGCCCGCCATGTCCGTTTTCATCTCGTGCATGTTTTCGCTAGGCTTGATGGAGATGCCGCCGCTATCAAAGGTAATTCCCTTCCCGATCAATCCGATCACGGGCTGTTCCGGCGCATCCGCCGGCGAATAACGGATGACGACCAGCCTGGCAGGTTCCTGCTGGCTTCCTTGGGCCACCGCCCATAATGCGCCCATTTTCAGATCCTGGATTTCTTGCGGCCCCAGCACTTGACAATCCAGGCCGAAGCGTGTGGCCATCTCGCTGGCACTCTCCGCCAACTTCGTAGGCGTCATGTAATTCGCGGGTTCATTAACAAGGTCACGCGTGAAGTTTTGGGCCTCGCCAAGAATACGGCCCCGATTCAGGGCAGCTTCGGCCCCGGGCGGCTGCGCCCCACCACCGGTCGCGAGGAAAAGTGCGTCAATTCCCTTCTCGCCGTTGCGCTCCGACCGGTAGCGATCTGCGTCATAGTCGGCCACGAGCGCGCCATCCACAACGGAGGCCACCGCGCCGGGTTCGCTGGAGCCGAGAATCCAAGTCACTTCTCGCACCCCGCGTGAACGCAAATACCTGAGCGCTGCGCCTACCAGATTACGAAGGGTCGTCTCGTTAAAAGTTTCGTTCTTGCCGGCTCCGACCACCAACAACTTGGATGCGGCCATCCCCACAGGCCAACGGACGAGCGTGCATTCAAACATCTTTCCGGTCAGTTCACCCGCGGTTTGCAATTGCTGTAACCGGTCGAGCGTTTCCGCCGGCAATCGCTCCACGGTACCACTGGAGGCGGGCGCATCTTCGAAGCAATAAGCGACGAGAGCCAGGGTGGAAAATTGCACAAGCGGATCAGGCCGAAATTCAATTTTCACGATTCAACACTCCTAGTGGGATCGGGGGGGCGTCGCCGGGATCTGCACTTCGGGATTTCTCACCCGCCCGAGCAGTTCTCACCGCACGGTGCGGAAGGGCGAAACTCTACCCTGCTCTTCCACACCGGTAGCAAGAAATCTGCATTAGAGGTGCCGCCGCCGATGTTCGTATATATCCTGCTGCGCTTCACGGTCGATGGTGCGTTGCCGCGAGGTCTCACGGTGGTCGTAAACTTTTTTGCCCTTTGCCAGGGCAATTTCGCACTTGATCAGGTTCTTCTTCAGATAAACCCGGGTCGGAACCAGCGTGAATCCCTTTTCCTGAACCCGCCCCGCTAATTTGTCAAGCTCTTGCCGGTGGAGCAGAAGACGCCGGTCACGAAGCGGATCGTGATTGGAATAGCTTCCCGCCGTATACGGGCTGATGTGACAATCGATCAGCCAAGCCTGGCCTTTCTGCACGTCCACATAACTATCTTTTAGATTGATTTTCCCTTCGCGAACCGACTTCACTTCCGTACCTGTCAGCTCCACTCCCGCCTCAAACCTCTCCAACAGATGGTATAAATGCTGGGCCTGCCGGTTGACGGCAAAGTGCTTCGGAGCGGGCTTGGAGGGTTTTGACATGGTGAGTCCCCGTGTACGGAAACATCCATTCGGATATAAATAATCTTAGCACAGGGGGCGCCACCAGGAACGATCGTTCTAGGAAAATCCCCCATTGTCATTCGAACACAATTCCGTTATGATGCTTTTGCGGGGTGGAGCAGTCTGGTAGCTCGTTGGGCTCATAACCCAAAGGTCGCTGGTTCAAATCCAGCCCCCGCAATAACTTACCAGCAATGCCAGTTCCCTTCTGTGCCCAAGATACTTCAAAAGGCTTGACGAGTATTGTGGAGTCGGGTGCATCGTGTGCAGCCGTGTGGAGGTGTGCGAGGACGTCGCCACACGGCTCCGCACAACATGACACGGTACTGTCGCGGAGAAGCAAGGCGATATGACTTGCGCCCTGAAGTTTTGCTCCTTGGCGGCAATATTTTCTAGGGCACCACTGTTTGGGCCTCTATTTATGAGGCTCCAGCAAGGTTATTGAATCGCCAGCTTCCCTACCCGATTCCGGGTTATACCAAGTTCGTCCCCAAGGATTTGGCGGGAAAGCCCAACGGACCTAAGCACAAGGAGAATACTCTCCGGCGCGGCGACCACGTCTCGCCGCAATATGGTCGGACCGAAGTGTTGCAGGCCGCACCTGAGTCCGCTCAAGCGTATTTCCCCTTGCCGAAAACCACTCGTCTTCGGCCAGCCGGAAGCAGACGCAAGAATGGCCGGAAAACGAGCCTCTCAGAACCTAAAATCCAATAGGGGGGGGTGGCCAGCGGCAGAAACGACCTTTGTTGGGGAACCGCTCAGGATAGAAACTAAACTGGTGTGAACACCTGTCCAGCTAAATCATCGTGGTAGGTCCAACCAATTCAGCGTAAAGTGCTGACATGTAATCCGGGAGCTACGAATGGCGATCAACGGCTGGCCGCCGTGGAAGCGTGCAGTGACCTTAAACATCCCCGGTGCTGAGGGCGTGGCAATTGGCTTTGCTTCAGCGGATGTGAAGTTATCACCCAACCTCAGTGTGCCGATTGCCGTATTCACTCTGGCTGTGCTGAACTTCCTTTTTCTCGTGGTGCGCCCCCAACTCGTAGCGGCTAGGGCCATTGGCCATCCGGGTCTCGCCTCGCAAGTGTTGGTTCGCGTTGTGCGCCAGCGTCCGTTGATTCTCCTGCCTGTCATCAATCAGCTTATCGGGGTATCGGAATTACTGACAGTGGCTGCCACCCTAGGGCAATTGCTAATCAGTGGACGTATTCACACATTGCCCAAGGTATCCAGCATGAACCTTGGAATGATTCCGGTCTCAGCCTCCGTGATGACCGCTCTCGCAGCAATATGGCTGCTGAGCGCAATTGGCCTTTGGCGAAGCCGTTCTTGGGCTTGGTGGCTCGCCTTTTGTCTGAACGCACTTGTTGCTGTCGTGACGATTGGCGGGGGGCTGCTGGCCGTGCTCGTACTGAAGCACAGGTTTTTGTTCGGCCGACGAGCAGTTGTAGCGGTGATCGCTTACGTTCTGTTGTTTTTTCCAGTTGTACGCAATGGCATTCGCCACCGCAGGGGTGATTTAGTGACCATGTAAACGGCCGTTATTGTGGTGACATCCCCTTCTTCACCAATAAGCAGGCCCTCAGCTACGCAGGACTGCCGGGGAGTTCGTGACGAATGCATTATGGCTTCCGCGGTAGCAGCGCCGCTGGCATCTTATGCGGACGACAACACGATACTCCGCCTTAAATGCGCTACAATCTCATCATTGACAGGGGGTTACACGTGTCATTGGTGGCCGTTCGTCATTCGGTTTGAGGCGAAATTTCTTTCCCGCCCCAAGGCGGTTGCGGGGTATGCTCCTTTTCATTCCAAAAGCTTGGGCAAGGGCGGTGGTGACACAGTGGGCCGCGTGCTGGTGCGTGCTCTTTGCACTGCAGCTATTTGGCGGGGGTGCTCGGCAGCCCTCCGGTCGCCCATCCACAACTGGAGAAGCCGTCATCCACGCCTGCAGGTCCGGCGTCGCCGTCGCGCATGTGGGGTCGAAGGTCTGCGGTGAGTGTCACGCTCAGATTCTAGCGTCCTTCCGCAACACGCGCATGGGCCGGTCCATGACGCTGCCCAGTGACGCAGCGCAGTTGGAGGTTTTCGCCCGCCCCGCCACCGTACACGCAGCGAATCTGGATCGCACTTTCCAGGCTTATGCCGCGAGTGGTGAGCTTTACCATAGCGAATCTCAGACCACGCCGCAAGGCGCCAAGGTCTTCCGCGAAACGGAGAAGATTGTCTACGTGATCGGCGCGGGTCAGAACGGCTACGGCTACCTGGTAGCGAAAGGCCCCTACCTGTTCGAATCCCCACTCTCGTTCTACACCAGCATCGGCCACTGGCAGCTTTCACCGGGCTACGGGCAGTTGGACCTCGGCTTCAATCGGTTGGTCATTCCGGAGTGCCTTGCCTGCCACAGCGGACGCAGCCGGCCCATCGCCGGGCGCGCCGGCATGTACGCGGAGCCTGCTTTTGAAGAGCTTTCGGTAGGATGTGAAAACTGCCACGGGCCGGGCGCGCGGCACGTGGAAGAACGCCGCAAGGGCTTGCAAATCGAGGGCGCGACCGACCCCAGCATTGTGAATCCGGCTAAGCTTTCGCCGTGGCTGACCAACAACGTTTGCATGGCCTGCCACGAAAAGGGCGACGTGCGGGTTCTGCAGCCCGGCAAGTCACCGCTGGACTTCTGTCCGGGAACGCCGCTGGATGAAACGGTGGGCGTTTACTCGGTTCCGCTCCAGCGCGGCGCGGAAGATCGCTCGCCGCTGCTGCAGCACTACTCCCTGATGATCCTCAGCCAGTGCTATTTGCGGAGCGACGGGAAGCTCACTTGCATTACCTGCCACGATCCTCACATCGAGCCGGAAGGTACGCAGGCCGTCAAGTTCTATCGCCGGAAGTGCCTGGCCTGCCACCAGGAGGCGAGTTGTAAGCTGCCGCTCGATGCGCGCAACAAGTCCGGGCCTCCCGACGACTGCATCGGGTGCCATATGCCGAAGAACAACCTGGTCGACATTTCGCACAGTGCGCTGACCAATCACCGGATTGTGGCACGGCCCAATGAGCCCTTGCCCGATACCGCCTTCGAGCGAACGACGCGTGAACTTCCCGACCTGGTTCACCTCAGCGCGCTGGAGGCTGACCGCCCCCAGACGCCGTCCCCAGTTACGCTGCTTCATGTTTACGCGGAGCTTCGCGAGCGCTTTCCGGAATATCAGGACGCCTATCAGAGACTGCTGACCACGCTTGAGCATGACCATAACTCTGACCCGTTTGTGCTTTCCGAGTTAGCGCGCCGGGCGATTCAGCAGAATCTGCCGGAGGCGAGAGAGAAAGCAACGGCCTGGCTGACTCAGGCGCTCGCGGAAGGCTCCACGAAACCGACTGACTTTGAAATCCTGGCGGACCTGCTGGCGGCCTCTGGCAAGACGAGCGAGGCGATTGATCTGCTCAACCAGGGGATCAAGCTGAATCCCTACTGGGTGAGTCTATACCGAACGCTCGCGGTGCACTTCGCGAAGGCAGGAAGGAATGACGATGCCTTAGCGGTGGTCAGGAAAGAACTGGAGATTTTTCCCGCCGACGCGCCCATGCGCGCGATTTTGAAGCGTGCGGAAACGGCCCCTGCCGCCGGCACCGGCCACTAGGAATCCCAGCGATTCGCCGCGCGAACTCTACCTGGCCCAGCGCGCTTCGAGCGACGGGAAAGCCGGAAACGCGGCATGCGGCTCTGCCTGATACCAATAGGCCACCGAGGCGGCGTCGTCCGCCAACGGCTGATAGTGGGCATTGGGCCACCATCCCAGCGCCTGGATATCGACGCGCAGGTCGTGCTGGAAACAGACCGGGTCCATGATGTGCCAGCGATAAAGGCTCCACTTGCGCGGACCATCGCCTTCCTCGCGCTTCAGCGTGTTACCGGTGTACGCGTTGGAGAACACTTCGGGAAAGCCGTAGCTTCCGCCGAAATAATCCTCGGTTCCGGTCCCGCAAATCGTCGGGTATTCGCGGTCGCCATCGATGTAAAACTTCACTTCACCCTCGCCGAACCAGCCATCGGAGAATTGCGACCAGGCGAGGAACGTCCCCACATAGCGTCCGTTGCCGCCTACGCCGTCGAGAATGGTGTGGACCGGCGCCTTACGATCAGTGGTCGCACGCCGCCACTGCGCGTGAAAGTAACCCACCAGCTCGGGAACTTCCGTCTTCAGGTAATCGATCTGGTACGTCAGCAGGTTGACGGTTCGGGAGAGTTCGTTGGTCACGGTGATTTTGGCGTGGCGCCTAAACGGCATGGGCCAATAACAATTCAAAGCACTCGCCGGATTGACCACGACTGCCAGCGAATTGACGGGCGCGAAGCGGTCATTGCCGATGGCGAAGAAGTCGGTCAGCGGCACTTCGATGGAGGGCGTGTCCTCGTTGTCCCAGTAGAAGCGCAGTACCAGTCCTCGTCCCAGGCCGTCCCACTTCTCTTCGGCGGCGAACCAGATGTGTTCAATCACCCCCGGGCCATCGACGTCCATAATGGTTAGCGTCTCGCCAGCCTTGGGCCTCTTAAAGGGGTTCACCTTCCAGCCTTTGCCGAGGTCCTGCGCCGCCGCGGCGAAAGGCAAGTTGGGATCATCGGGATTGGGTACGGCTCGCGCCCCCATACCCTTTTCGCCCGTCGGATTTTCGGGAGAGATCTGGCGGCTTTCCGCCGCGATCAGATACGGCAGGCTACCCAAGCCTGAGTTCAGCCAAGGCGTTTGCGCCGGGCGGCCGAAAGCCAGCGAGCCGGGAGAGGCGAGTGAGAGCCCAGTGGCAGCCCCCACCGTCTTCAGAAATCCGCTTCGTGTGAGCTTGGCCATTGCGTCACCTCTTCGCAAATTTTGATTGGTAAGCCGCCACTACGCCTCAATCTCGATTCGAATGCCCCCCGGCGCAGGAAGCTCAATGGGCTGAGCGGCACCGCCATTGATACTAAGTTGATATTTCCCTGCAGGCAAGCCTTCCAAGCGCAGGTCGAGCGGAAACGGCTCGACATAAGGCATGGGTAAGGCCCCGAGCTGGTTTTGCAGATTCACCCGCACCTGGCTTCCCGACACGTCGTACGACCTGACGTAGACGCCGTCGACTCCCACCGCGAGCTTGCGACCAAAATCGACATAGGCGCCGCCCAGGCGTTCCATCATGCCTGCCGCCGAAGACAGGCCACCGCCTTCACCCCAGTCGAAGCCGGACCGCAGCGGCACCTGGGGAATCCCTTCGTGGTCGATGTTCTCCGGCTCGATTCCCAACGGATAGCGGGGAAAGCGGAAAACATCATTCTGAATATTGCGCGGATGGTTGATGATGGCGAAACTTGCACGCAGCGCGGCCACGCCCCGTTCCAGGAAATCCTGCCGCCCGGTCATCAGCCCCAACCGCATGTATGCCTCGCCGAACACCGTTTGCCGCATGTCGAGCCATTCCGCATCGCTGTTCTGGCTGCGATAGCCGCCAAAGGCGTAGGCGGTAATGATGTAGTGCGGCTGCCAGACAGCCTGGTAGAAGCCGGCATAGTCCGCCGCGGCTTCCGCCATGCGCAGGTGCTGGACGTCGTGCGTTGCCTGGTAAAGCGACGCCAGCCCGTCCATGGCCCACTGCATCGAGAGCGTGTTTTGCGGCCACTGGCCGGTGAAGGAATCGTAGAAGTCCTCCGGCTTGATCGAACAGGAGTAGAATGTTTCAAAGTCATACCAGCGCTGCTTGGGCAGAATTTCTTTTTGCAGAAACGCCGCCATGCGCTGGGCGGCTTCGAGATATTTCTGTTCGCCCGTCGCCGTGTGCAGTTCCGAGAGCAGCCAGATATGGATGCCGCCTTCGGCGTTGAAGCGCAGCGCGCGGACGGGCTCCAATCTGGAATCGAACCACGCCGGCAGGCAGCCGCTCGAATCCAGGTGCGCAACGATGAAGTCGCCGTACGCGCGCACGAAGGGCAAAATCCGCGGATCATCCTCACACCGCCGGCGGTATTGCAAGAGGTAAGCTGCGGTCTTGCTGGCGGCGCTGGTTTGATAATAGTCGCTGTGGACGTCCCAAAACGTCAGGGGAATTTGCTTCGGCTGCCACGTCGTGGGGAACGGCCAACTGATATTCGCGTCCGTCGGCTTCCAGTAGCATCCCGCCCAGCGCTTTTCCTTGTAGTTGTAGATTGAGGGGAAAGCCCCTTCCTGTTGAGGAGCCGCGAGCGCCAGGTTCACCATGCGGCGGGCTTTGTCCATCAAAGTCGAGTCGCCGCGCTTTCCCCACCAGTGCATTCCCACCGCGTCGTGCACGTTGTTCCACCACGGGCTGAACTGGATGTCGTAATACCACTGCGCCGGTGTGGCGCGAATTCCCCCGCAAGGCTTGCCGTCGAGCTCAAACTCGAGCCACGTGGGCAGCGGCCCGGAATCGGCCGGGTCGTAAGGCTTCTTCTCCGCGTAGCGCTTGGCATCCTTCTCGATGTCGCCCTTGTACTGGAAGGCCGCGGGGTAGCACACCTTGGCGTACTCGGAGTAGGGCATCACCTGCGGGCGTGGCCTTTCGAAATAGTGCGACCCGTAGCGCTGCCACAGGTGTCGGCTGATGGGCTGGTACCCGAAGAAGGGCGGGGCGTCGGCGCCGAGGAACAGGTCAAAGCCGTAGTGCACCTTATTACTCGACAGTTCCCGCACCATGGCGCCGTTCTTGTTTTCGTGCCGCCAGTACATGTGCTGCTCAGTGATGAAGTCCCCCCAGCCGAAAGCGAAGACGGGGTTGGGCGTCAATCCTGTATTCAAGTCGAGGTCCATAATGGCAGGCATGGAAATCTTGGCGGGGTCTACGGGCACGCGAAAGCCGCGAGTGCCTTCGAGCGGCCTGGCTCCCTTGGCATAGACCACTTCCTCGTTCAGCAAGTCGAGGTCGGGCACCAGCGCCGCCAGCAGTCCGCCTTTCTGCACCAGCGCCATGGGCGCGTCGAAAATCTGATCAGCCACCACGTCATCGGCAGCGCGCTTCACGCAGGGAACATGGGTGAAATCGGGCTCGGCACCGCCGGCAAACGAGAAGGTTGAGAGCAGGTACTCGAGCCGAGGGGGACTTCCCGCGAGTTCAGCACGAACCTCCAGGTACGCGTGCTTCTGGCCCGTACGCAGGGCGACGGTCTGCTCGATCGTGTGCGCGCCGATCGTGCCGTGCAGCTCCACTCGCACCTCCGCGTCGCTCTCGTGCGCCACGCGGAATTCACCCAATGCCTCTGCGGCGAGCAAGCGATACTCGTTCGCCACCTGCTGGTCGGAATAGAGCGGAGCGCAGCCGCTGGGGCGCGGGCTCGGCGGCAACAGGGAATTGACGATGGCGGTCCATTGCCCGCCGGCACGGGCCGAGTATTCCTGCTCAACACCACCTCCGGCTTTGCGGAAGCTGGCCTTGATCAATCCGTTGTCGATGGTAAGGGAATCGGCGCCTACCTCGACGCGCAGCTTGGGCGCGACATCTGGCGGCGGAGGGGACGTCCCGACCAGCGCCGTGCCCACTGTTGCGCCCAGTATTTCCAGCAGTTCCCTGCGTGAGAGTCTTTGCATCCATTTGGCCCAAATATTGGTGATGAAACGAAACACCGCTGGCGCATCAGAGCGCCATTTCCGTAGGGGCATGCCATGGCATGCCCCTACCT
>CAWGTQ010000066.1:0-74884 GCA_963825395.1 uncultured Acidobacteriota bacterium
GGTATGTCATCTACTGGTTGACCCGGTCTTTGCTCTTCTTTGACGGGCTTCGTCGCCAAATCAGTAAACCAATATTGCCACTCCACGGCGCGAACCTGGCGCGGCGGGTTCTTGCCGAAAGGGTTTCCGGCGAAGAGCGCGAGAACGTCGGGACTGTTTTGCAGCAGGCGGACCTCCGTGTTCACCACAAACGGGTAGTCGCGCCATCCGCCCAGGGAAGCAAACCAAAGATTCCAATCGAAGCGCGGCTGGTACGGGGCATACAACTTGGGCGCTTCGCGCGGGTCCTGGGGCTTGTAGCGGAAAGGGTAGGCGATCCAGTTCACGCCGTCGCGCGAGCCTTGGAATTCGATTTCATACCGCGCCGTGGTCATGGCCGCGAACAAACCGTAGCGGTCCGAAATGCGAAAGGGCTCAAGCGCTTCGATGGGTGCGATGGGAAGCGGCAATCCGGGAAAGAACATGAACAGAATCTGCGCGGCGGTGTTGTAGAAAATCCAAATCAGGAAGACTGCAGGCACAGCAAGCGATAAGGACGGCGGAGGAAGGCTAACCACGGCGGCGCCCGCCCCGAGAGGTCAATGTCGGCGGCAGGCGGCGATTCCGGCGATGGGTAGGCGGAAAAGCCTGGCGCGCCCATAGACCTGCGCCAGGTTTTGCGCGCCTTCGCATCCAGCGCAGCGATGGCGCAAGGAATTCGTCGTCAAGAAGCAAAACACCCAATGCCAGCACGAAGTAATTTAGAAAAGCCAGGTTGGCCGTCAGGATGATGCCAATTTGAAAGGGGGTAACGATGAGAAAACAGATGCGGCGAAATCGCCGCGGAAGAAAGACCATCCAAACAATACCTAATCTCGATGACCAACGCGGCGAGCGTGACGCCTGCCTGGAAAGCATGGGGGAGTTGTTGAGCGTACCAGCCGATCCAGTCAGGCAGTGGACCGTTTTCATAGTAATGATCGAGGGCGGTCAGATGGCGCCACTGCGGGTCTTGGCTGGCCCACTTGACCACACCGGACTCAAAGTAGATCTGGAACCAGAGCCATTGAAGAAGAAACAGGCTGGCCCGCGAAGGTGGCGCCTTTCCAGCGACGTGCGGTCGCACTCCCGCGGGCGCAAAAAAAAGACTCAGAAAACCCGCGGCCACCAACATTCCGTCGGATTGGTAGGAGGAAAAATCCTGCGCCGCGCTGACGAAGGAAAGAAATACCATCAGACAAATCGCGATCATGCCGCGCGGCCAAACGTTCAGCGCCAGGATCGCGGAGGCGACAAGCCCAATCCCGCAGAATACTAGCAGGGCGCAGTCACCTGAGCCAAACCACAGAAGACTTGGGACCAACATAAAACGCTTAGCCCCAAGCTGCTCGGCGGCAGCTTGCAAATAAAGACCGGCCGGAAGGAGACCGGCCGGACCGATCAGGCCGCGAATTTGGAAGAACAAGGAATAGAAAGCAGAGAAAAAAATCAATCCAAGGGCCCGCAACCATAGCCAGCGGGGCCAAAGATGGCCCGGACGCCCCATGTTTTCCGGGCCAAAGAGCCAGCCAAGACCCTTCATCAGCTTGCGGGGCATAGTAAGTCATTTTACAAGTTTTAGCCGCTGGAGGCTTGCGAAGAAACTAACCTCAATGACAAGGCGAATGCGTCGGTGGGCCAACTCCGCGATGCCCACCTGATAGAATTCCTGGCTATTGCTCCACCTGAAGGTCCCTGTCGTTTTCGGCATTGACTGCACCTGCGAGCGCACGTGTCTCGCAAATGACATTAGCACCTGTGGCTACAGTGGGCTTTTCGTATACAATCGGCTTTCAACTGGCGAAATCACAAGAGAGGGGGATGACGATGCGGTTAAAAGATAAGGTGGCCATCATCAGTGGTGGGGCGTCAGGTATTGGTGAAGCGACAGCCCTGCTTTTTGGCGAGGAAGGAGCCAAGGTGGTAGTAGCTGACCTGGATGCGGTGGGAGGAGAAAAGTCCACGGCCCAGATCCGGGAAAATGGGGGCCAAGCCACTTTCGTACGCGCTGACATCTCAAAAGAATCTGATTCCGAAAGGGTCGTTAAGGAGACCGTGAAAGCCTATGCGCACGTGGACATTCTGGTGAACGACGCGGCCGCCTTTGTTCTGAAAGGGCTTAACGCCACGGTGGACGATTGGCAGTACTCCTTGGGGACGAACGTGATTGGGACCGCGCTGCTCAGCCGGTTCGCGAGCCAGCAAATGAAAAAAAATGGTGGCGGTTCGATTGTGAATATCAGCTCCCAGTCAGCTTTCTTTGCCCAGCGGGAGTTTCTCTGCTACAGCACAACTAAGGCCGCCATCGTACATATGACGCGCTTGATGGCCCTGGACCTGGCGCCATCCAAGATTCGTGTCAATACGGTGTGCCCTGGAACCATCGTAACCCGCGCCACGTTCAACCACATCGCGCGGGAGGGAATCACGCTGGAGCAATTCGACGCCATCGAGGGCGCGAAAACGATCCTGGGAAGACTCGGGAAACCTCGTGAAGTTGCGCACGCCATACTCTTCTTGGCGTCAGATGAGGCTTCCTACATCACAGCCGCTTGCATTTTGGTTGACGGCGGTAGGACGGCGCTAAGCTAACACGACCCAGCAATAATAAGGGCGACAGGTTTTGCTTTTGAGATATACGCGGTTAATGCCAACCCCTGCGAAAAGCTGTCCCGCTGAAAGGGTCGTTCGCCACCGGCTTTCTGCCTATTGCCCCAAGCCGGTCAGGTGAAAGATCCGGATCACACCAACACTTTGTCCACCACATTACCGGCGACGTCGGTCAGGCGGAAATAGCGCCCCTGAAATTTATACGTCAGCTTGGTGTGGTCAATGCCCAAGCAGTGCAGGATGGTCGCTTGCAGGTCGTGGATGTGAACGGGGTCCTCCAGGATGTTGTAACAGTAGTCGTCGGTTTTGCCGAGGGTCATGCCGCTCTTGATGCCGCCGCCCGCCATCCACATGGTGAAGCAGCGCGGGTGGTGGTCGCGGCCGTAGTTGGTGTCGGTAAGCTTGCCCTGGCAATAAACGGTGCGGCCGAACTCACCCCCCCAGATCACCAGCGTGTCATCGAGCATGCCTCGTTGCTTCAGGTCGATGACCAACGCGGCGGAAGCCTGGTCCACGCCTTTACACTGAAGGGCAATGTCGCGCGGCAAATCATTATGCTGATCCCAACCGCGATGGTAAAGCTGGACAAAGCGCACTCCGCGCTCGGCCAGCCGCCGCGCCAACAGGCAGTTGGCAGCGTAGGTTCCAGGCTTGCGTGAATCCGGCCCATACAACTCAAAAGTGGAAGCCGGCTCCTTCGAAAGGTCCATCAAGTCTGGCACCGAGGTTTGCATACGATATGCCATCTCGTATTGGGACACGCGCGTCTCAATTTCGGGGTCACCGTACTTTTCCGCCAGCAAGCGGTTCAACTTGGCAATGCCATCCAGCATTCGCCGCCGCGTGGTCGGAGTAATTCCTGGCGGATTGGAAAGATAGAGCACGGGGTCGCCGCCGGCATGGAACTTAACTCCCTGGTATTTGGAAGGCAGAAAGCCATTACCCCACAAGCGCGAAAACAGCGGCTGGTCAGGGTTCAGGGCGTTGGCCTGCGAAATCATGACGACGAAAGCCGGCAGGTTTTGGTTTTCGCTCCCCAACCCGTAGCTGACCCACGCACCCATGCTCGGGCGGCCCGGCTGTTGGAAGCCCGTTTGAATAAATGTAATTGCCGGATCGTGATTAATCGCATCCGTATAGACTGTCCTAATGAGCGTCACATCGTCCACAATCTTCGTGTGGTGAGGCAACAACTCGCTCAGCAGCGTGCCGGATTTCCCTGCCAGGGCAAACTGGAAGATGGAAGGCGCGACGGGCAGAGTCGATTGGCCGGAAGTCATACCGGTAATGCGTTGGCCCATGCGGATCGATTCCGGCAGGTCGGTACCTTTCATTTTGGCGAGGTTCGGCTTGTGGTCAAACAGATCGATCTGCGATGGGGCGCCGGACTGATGCAAGAAGATGACCCGCTTGGCTTTAGGCGCGAAATTGGGAAAGCCCACCAATCCCCCGGTCTTGGGGTCAAACCCGTCAGCTGCAGCAAAGCCATCCTTCGCCAGCAGCGACGCAAGCGCCGGGATGCCAAGAGCGATGCCCGCCGTGCTACGCCGGAAGAAATGGCGCCGCGTCATGGAAAGCGCAAGGTCATGTCCCGTAGTCCGTTTTGGGTTCATCATTGATTATTTCCTGTCCGGTGCTTTTCGGACGATAGCTGACAGCTCGTCGACTACAATTATTGTCGGCTGTGAAGTGTCAGCATCATTGTTTCGTAATCGTCTCATCGAGATTCAGGATTATGCTGGTCACGGTGGTCCAAGCGGCGAGTTCTTTCGGGTCGAGCTTGGGGTCGCTCATGGGCGCACCCACCGTCAGCAACGCCGTCGCCTCGCTCCTGTGCAGGCGGTAGTCGGCCAGCGCTTCCTGCGCCGCTTCCACCAGCACCGCGCGTTCCTGGGGATCCGGGATGCGCCCCGTTGCCAGCCGGAAAGCATAGTTTATTCTTCCACTCGCAGTATTCCCACCCTGGGTCATTGCGCGGGCGGCGAGAAAGCGCGCCGCCTCCACGTAAGTCGGATCGTTCAAAAGCACCAGCGCCTGGAGCGGCGTATTGGTCACGGAGCGGCGCGCCGTGCACTTTTCCCTGTCAGGCGCATCAAAGGTAACGAGAGCCGGGGGCGGCACGGTGCGTTTCCAAATGGTGTACATGCCGCGCCGATAGAGGTCCTTGCCGGTCGACTCCGTGTAGGTCTGGCCGGTGAATCCGGAGCCGAAAGCCATTTCTTCCCACAGGCCCTTGGGCTGATAGGGATAAACACTGGGTCCGCCAATGCGGTCGTCGAGCAGGCCGCTGACGGCGAGCGCGTTGTCGCGGATCAACTCCGCCGGCAGGCGGAATCGCGGGCCTCGCGCCAGCAGGCGGTTCTCCGGGTCGCGCTCCTCAAGTTCCGGCATCACGCGCGACGACTGCCGATAGGTGGCCGACGTCACAATCAGCCGCTGCATGGCCTTGACGTTCCATCCCGTACGCACGAATTCGGTGGCCAGCCAATCCAGCAGCAGCGGATGGCTGGGGACCTCACCCTGCGATCCGAAGTCTTCCGACGTCTTGACAATCCCGGTGCCGAAATATTCCTGCCAGAAATGATTCACCGCCACCCGCGCCGCGAGCGGATTGCCCGGACTCACGATCCACTTCGCGAGGCCGAGCCGGTTCATCGGCAAGCCCGGCGCCATGGGGGGCAGAAAAGCCGGCACGCCCGCCGTCACTTTGTCCTTGGGGTTATCATACTGGCCCCGGCCCAGCACAAATGTCTCGCGCGGTTTTTTCATTTCGGCCATGATCATGACCGTGGGGATGGCATCTTCCAGCTTGTCTTTTTCATTTCGCAGATCTGTCAGTTGCGTGTAAAGTTGCCGCTCCTTTTCCGGCGCGCCGTACTTAAGGAAATACTCGCTCAGCCGAGTCTGGCGATCTTTTTCCAGGGCCTTTTCCTTTGCTTCTTTGGTTTCGGCTTTATCCTCCATCCCTATTTGGGCATCCTCCGGCGGCTTCTCGGGTTGAAGCGAATCCATCTCCTGCGCCGGCCGCCCGTCCAGTGCCATAAGCAGCGAACGCGCCGGCAGGCGAATAGCCAGGTCTTCTACTTCGGAATCGCTCAGCCTGCGATTGTAGATTCGCAGATCATCCAAGAGGCCCTCGAACGGCGTTCCCAGCTTCTGGTCGCCGGCTTCGAGCGGTGCCGTGGTACGAAAGTCGCCGCTTAGATGATCTCTGAGGATGGTCGTCTCCACCCGCTTGCCATCCAAGTGGAACTCAATGCCGGAGGCTTTCCCCGACCCGTCGTACTCGATCACCAAGTGGCGCAGCGAGTCAAGCGCTAGCGGGTTCTTGGTTTGGACTTCAATAGCGTCGTCCGGCCAGCGGCTGGCCAAGCGTACCACGATATGCGCGATGCGCTTCTGGCGTCCACTGTACGCGGGGGTGTCGTCAGCTAACTCCCATCCCTGCCAATGTTCTCCGGCATCGCGTTTTTGCAGGATTTTGATCGCCATAACGCCCGAGGGCCTTGCCCATAACCCAAGGGTGAACGGCCTGGCGCGCTCAAAATCTCCGCTGTTGCCGAAAGCCACCTGCGTTTCGGGGCTGAAGTCCGCCCCCTCGGCGACGGAGGCCTCCTCATAGACCACTTGGCCTCGCACCGCCTTGCCGTCGTGGTGGAATCCCGAGGCCTCGGTTAAGTCCCCGTCGAGGGGATAATAAGCCGCGAGACCCTCGCGGGTGGGATCAGGAAGGGAGGCGAGCGCCAACTTCTGCCAATTGTTCCGCTGCGCCAGGATTTCCTTTTCCGGCAGGGCGGCCAGCGTGTTGGCGATTTGCGTTTTGAGCAGATCTAATTGCTGTTGCTGCTCATGCGATGGCATGGGAAGAACCGGCACGGCGTTCCCCGTGAAGCCATCCAGGCCGCGCTCCGGAACCGTGTTGAAAAAAGCAAAAAAGCGGTAGAAATCCTTCTGCGTGATGGGGTCGAATTTGTGATCGTGGCAGCGCGCGCAGCCCATGGTGAGGCCAAGAAAGGCAGTGGACGTGGTGCTGACGCGATCGACGACGTACTCCACGTGATACTCCTCAGGAATGGCGCCGCCTTCTAGAGTGATCATGTGGTTGCGATTGAAACCGGAAGCGATCTTCTGGTCCATGGTGGCGTTAGGCAGCAGATCACCGGCGATTTGCTCGATGGTGAACTCATCGTACGGCATGTTCTCATTGAAGGCCTTTATCACCCAATCGCGCCACGCCCACATGTCGCGCAAGGAGTCAATGTGGTAGCCGTGCGTATCCGAGTACCGTGCCAAATCCAGCCAAGGCATGGCCATGCGTTCCCCGTAATGAGGGGAAGCCAAGAGCTGATCCACGCGCTTCTCGTAGGCGTCATGGGAATGGTCAGCGACAAACGCGTCAATTTCCGCGGGCGTCGGAGGCAGTCCGGTGAGATCGAAATAGACTCGGCGCAGAAGCGTGGCTTTGTCCGCTTCGGGCGAAGGTTTTAGCCCTTCCGCCTCGAGGCGTGCCAACACAAAGTTGTCGATGGGATTCCGCGTCCAGACCTTGTCCTTTACCTCCGCCACGGGAGGACGCTTGGGAGGAACAAAGGACCAGAGCATTTCCCATTTTGCTCCCTGGTCAATCCATTCCTTGATCAGCTCAATCTGCTTTGTCGTCAGCGTCCGGCCGGAGTAAACCGGTGGCATGCGGAATGAATCATCCGTGGAGCTGATCTTTTGGTAAAGCTTGCTCTGGCCGGCGTTCCCGGGAACGATGATGCGATAGCCGCCTCGGTCAACGAACAAGCCTTCCGTGTCGTCCAGGCGCAGATTCGCCATGCGCTGCTTTTCATCCGGGCCGTGACACTTAAAGCAAGTGTCCGACAAGATAGGACGAATGTCGCGGTTGAAATCTACGGGCTTTACCGGCGCTTGCGCCGGGGGCGCCGAGGAGGTTTTGACCGTGTTAAAAAACCCGACGGAAGCGAAGATACCTAGAGTGAGAAGCAGCCGAGTTCTCAAGCTGAATTCCCCCAACCCTGAATGGAACGAACACCCTGTTCTGTATAAACTATACTCAAAAGGCTTGGGTAAATCCACTACAACATTGCCAGTGACTGATGAGACACGCTGCAAAAGACCGTCGGGGCTGTCATTACTGAGGAACCGACGACGTCGAAAAATCCCGCACCGCCACGAGAAGGTGCTGGGAGCGATCCTTCGCCGCGCAGTCTTCCCATTTATCCCCATATCCCTCGGCCTTTCAGACTTGCACACTCCCCATGCTTCCGTCACAAGGCTTGGGATAGGTTACCACTTGACAGATTACATTCAACTTTGTATAGTGAACTTCGCTATCGAAATAGGGCATCGAACATCGATATGGATGATAAAACTCTCTACTCGGGGCTGATCCGTCTGCATATCCTCCACCACGCGGCGGAAGAGCCTCTGTATGGCATCTGGATCGCTGAGGAACTGGCGCGGCACGGATACAAGTTGAGTGCCGGAACTCTCTATCCCATCCTGCATGGTCTGGAGAACAAGGGATATTTGCGCTCTCACTCGGAGCGGAATGGGAAATCCGCGCGGCGCATGTATAGGATCACTCCCTTGGGCCGGAACGTGCTGCGTTCGGCGCGCAGTCGCGTGCAAGAACTTTTCGGGGAGATGTTTGGGGTCGAACATCACCTCTGACGGCTCTGGGCCAGTAGACTCCCGCATAGTCCCAGGCTCGCCTCCACCCTCTCTGCTGGTGGGCATGGCAATCTCTGGTCAGGGATAGAATTGGCATGACGCAGAAAATCCAAGCAGGATTGTTCAGCCTTCTCCTGATTTTTGTTCTGGGGGGGAACCTGCGGGCGCAGGCGGCTCCCGCGAATTCCTTGAAGCTCGACGAGGCCATCGACTACGCCCTGGCGCATTATCCCGCGGTCCGCGCTTCGCTGGAGCTAGTGGAAAGTTCACGGAACGGCGTGGCATTGGCGCGGACGTCTTACTTGCCGCAGGTAAATCCCATCTATCAGGCCAATCGCTCCACGCAGAACCAAGTTACGGGCATTTTTTTGCCGGCATCCATAATCCCTTCGGTTGAAGGCCCGGTTCAGCCCTACTCGGGCACGAGTTTTTGGGACACCCAAGCCGGCGCCCTACTTTCCTGGGAACCTGTCGACTTCGGATTAAGGCGTGCCGCTGTGGACCAGGCGCGTTCCGCCGAACATAAATCGGATGCGGACGTCGAATTGACCCGGTTGCAGGTTGCTTCCGCCACCGGGGGATATTTCCTCAATGTGGTAACCGCCCAGCAGGTAGTCACCGCAGCGAAAGCTGACGTGGAGCGCTGGCAAGTCTTCGACAGAATAGTACAAGTTTTGGTTCAGCAGGAACTCCGCCCGGGCGCGGATGGTTCCCGCGCGGATGCGGAGCTAGCCGTGGCGCGGACGCGCGTTTTTCAGGCGCAGGCCGCGGAGCAGCAGGCGCAGGCGATCCTCGCCTCACTCATGGGAGCGGCTGGCGCTTCAATTCATATTGAACCCCACCCGCTCCTCTCCTTGCCGCCGGCAGACACCTTGCCGCCTTCCCCGCCCGCGTCTCATCCTCTGGCTCTTGACCAACAGGCCAGCGTCGAGGAATTGCGCGCCAGAGAGAGTGTTATTAACCATACCGATTATCCCCGCTTTTTTGTGGAATCGGAGGCCTTTGTGCGCGGCAGTGGAGCGAATCCCGACGGCGCTTATGCCGGAGGCGTGAAGGGACTGGGCCTTGACCGCGGCAACTGGTTGGCCGGCATCTCCGTGGTGTTTCCCAATTTGTTCGATTTTTCGGCTCGGCGCGATCAAAAGCGCATGGTGGAAGCGCAGGAACGCAGCCAAGAGGCCAAGTACCAGCAAACCCTGCAAGACCTGACGGGTCAGACCGCCGCCGCGCAAGCCGCTTACCAAGCGGCGGGGCAGATTGCGCAAAATACTCCCATCGCGTTGGCCGCCGCACGTCAGGCGGAAACCCAGGCGCGCGCCCGCTACCAAGCCGGCCTCACCAATCTCATCGAGGCGGCGGAGGCAGAGAGTCTACTGGCCCAGGCAGAGAGGGACGACGCTGTCGCGCGCATCGGCGTGTGGCGCGGACTGTTCGGCGTGGCCGTAGCGCAAGGCAATCTGGATCCTTTCCTCGCCACCCTGCGCGCGAGTTACAGGGGAATTCCTTAGGTCATGTGGCTGATCCGAACCGCCTTGCGGCGGCCCATTTCCGTCCTCGTGCTGGTCATCGCGGTGGCCCTTTGCGCGGTGCTGGCTACGCTGCGCATGCGCACGGACATCTTCCCCGATCTCGACTTGCCGGTGATTTACGTGGCCCAGCCCTACGGGGGCATGAGCCCGGCGCAAATGGAAGGTTACCTGGTCTTCTATTACGAATACCATTTCCTTTACATCAATGGCATTGAGAGTGTAGAGGACAAGTCGATTCAAGGTAACGGCCTGCTGAAGCTGACCTTTCATCCCGGCACCGACATGAGTCAGGCCCTCGCCCAGACCATCGCCTACGTGAACCGCGCCCACGCTTTCATGCCCTATGGGACCGTGAATCCCTTCGTCATTCGTTTTGACGCGGGCACGGTACCAGTGGGCTATCTGGTGTTCTCCAGCAAGAGCCGCACCATCGGCGAGATTCAGGACTTGGCCCTCAATCGTATTCGCCCGCTGTTTGCCACCCTTCCGGGCGTGTCAGCGCCGCCGCCATTCGGAGGCAACCAGCGGACCATCGTGGTCACAGTCAATCCCGACCGGCTGCGCTCCTACAACTTATCGCCGGACGCGGTGGTGCAGGCGATCAGTTCCGGCAACATCCTGATGCCCGCCGGCAACGTGCGCACCGATAGCCTGCTGCGCATCGTCTCCAGCGATTCCGTCACCCCGGACATTCACACCTTGCTGGACGTGCCCATTCGCACCGGGGCCGGCCCCACGGTCTATCTGCGCGACGTCGGCGCCGTGGCGGACAGCACTGACATCCCCACCGGGTACGCCCTCGTGAACAGCCGCCGCGCGGTGTACATCCCGGTCACCAAGCGCCCCGACGCTTCCACTCTTACCGTGGTGGATGAGGTCAAACAAAGTCTCGCGCGTTTTCGCTCGCTCGTTCCCGTCGGACATCGACATCAGCTATCAGTTCGACCAATCGGGCTACGTCAAGAGCGCTCTGCTCTCTGTTGTGCGCGAAGGGTTGCTGGGCGCTTTGCTGACCGGTCTCATCGTCCTGCTCTTCTTGGGCGACTGGCGAAGCTCGTTCATCGTCATGACCACCATTCCCTTCGCGCTGCTGACCTCGGTGGTGGGTCTGTGGGTGTGCGGCCAAACTATCAACATTATGACGCTCGGCGGGCTGGCGTTGGCCGTGGGCATTCTGGTGGACGAAGGCGTGGTGGAAATTGAGAACATTGACAGCACGCTTCTGCACGAACCCAACCTGCCCGTGGCGCGCGGAGTGCTGAACGCGACGCAGAGAACCGTTGTCCCCCGCTTCCTTTCGATGCTTTCCATCGTGGCGGTTTTCGTACCGTCGTCTCTTCATGACAGGGGTGGCGAAGAAGCTTATTCGTGCCGCTCTCGCTGGCGGTGGCGTTTGCCATGGTGGCTTCGTTCCTGCTTTCCAGTTCCCTGCTGCCGGTTCTGTTTCTGTGGATGCATCGGAAAAACGAATCGCGTCCCATCACCCCGCAAGCCGGCTGGTTGAATTTTGACCGCGTGCGGGAGCGTTGGAGGCGCGTCCTCGGCAACGCCTGGCTCCGCTCCGCGGCTTGGTGGTCGTGATCTACGTCGTGGCGGCGCTGGCGATCCTGGCAGTTTTGGGACCACGTGTGGGCAGGGAACTTTTTCCCAACGTCACGGGCCATCAATTTCGCTTGCGATTTGACGCTCCCACCGGAACCCGCGCGGAAGAGACGGCGCGCCTTGTGACGAGCGTCCTGGACGAGATCCAAGCTGCGGCCGGGCCGGGCAACGTTGACATCAGCCTGGGTTATGTCGGCACGCAAGGCGCGAGTTATCCCATCAATACGGTTTTTCTGTGGACCAGCGGGCCGCATGAAGCGGTGATGAACGTGGCGCTGCGGCCCGAGCTCGGGCATCGACGTGGCCGCCTTGGAAGAAAAACTCCGTGGAATCCTGCCACCCAAATTCCCGGGTTGCTCCTTCTCATTCGAGCCGGGAGACATTGTCAGCCAGATTATGAATTTTGGCGCGCCCACTCCCATCGAACTGGCGGTCATGGGCCCGGACTTCGCTGCCCTTCGTGCCTACACGGAAAAGTTGCGCCGCGAGGTTGAGGAAGGTGCCGACGCTTCGCGACCTCAAGATCGAGCAGCCGCTCAATTATCCCAGCGTCGACGTGAGGATGAACCGCGAATTGGCGGGCCAACTGGGCGTCACAGCCGAGCAGGTGGGACGGTCGCTTTCTGAAGCCACGGCCTCCAGCCGCTTCACCACCCCCAACTACTGGGCTGATCCGAAGACGGGCGTCGCTTATCAAGTGCAGGTGCAGTACCCGCAACCGAGAATGACCTCCATCACAGGACGTTCAGAACATTCCCGTAATGCCGGGCGACGCCCAGCACCCGCTTGTTGGAGATCTTGCCAGGGTCACGGAGGGCACAATGGTTGGCGAGTACGACCGCATCAACGGCCTGTGGCTGCTGTCCCTCTCGGCGAATGTGGCGGGCGAAGATTTGGGCCGGGTGTCGAACCGCATCGACGCGGCGATTCGCAGCGCCGGGGAGCTTCCGCGCGGCGCCTCGGTGCAAGTGCGCGGGCAAATTGCTCCCATGCGCGCGACTTTCGCCAGTCTCGGGATCGGCCTGCTGCTGGCGATTGCGGTGATCTTCCTGTTGCTGGCAGGCAACTTTGAATCGATTCGGCTTTCGTTTGTGATCTTCACCACTGCGCCGGCCACCCTGTGCGGGGTCGTCCTGATGCTACTCGCAACTCATACCACCCTGAACATTGAATCGTATATGGGAGCGATCATGGCGCTGGGCGTGGGCACAGCGAACGCAATCCTGCTGGTGACCTTTGCCGACGAGCGCCGACGCACAGGTGGCTCTGCCCTTGCCGCCGGCATGGAAGCGGCTCGCGCCCGCATGCGCCCGATTGTCATGACCAGCGCTGCCATGATTGCCGGCATGATTCCTATGGCCCTGGCGCTGGGAGAGGGAGCGGAGGCGGCCGCACCCCTGGGCCGCGCCGTCATCGGTGGGCTCGTGGCCGCCACGTTGGCCAATCTCACCGTGCTGCCTTTCGTATTCGCTCTGGTGCAGTCGCGCGCCAGCACTGCGTCGACATCACTCGACCCGGATGATGCGGAGAGCCGGAATGCAGGGTAGTTCGATCGGGATACGGGACAGGGGGCTCGGGTTTTGCGCGAATCCCTAACCCCGCGGGTGGCACACACATTGATTTGGATGTGTGCGTCACGTTGGCTGTCGGCCTTTAGCGCGGGGTGGGCTGTACTAAAGCCCGCGGGGGTGGGCGGCTGGGAGCAAGCGATCTGCCCGAGGGAACAATTATGAAGCCCAAGCAAATGGCAACTCTACTCACGCTCATGGCCACAACTCTGCTGTGCGTGTCGTGCAGTCAGGGCCCAACCGGTGCAGCGCCCGTGGCCGACTCATCAGCCCCCGCGGCTGCCGCAGCCGAGGTGGAAGCCACGCGTGTGGTTGCGCAGAAACTAAACACCACCGTCAAACTCCCGGCTCAGCTCACAGCCTTTGAGATAGTCGACGTTTATCCCAAAGTAACGGGCTTTGTGAAGTGGATCAAGGTAGACCGCGGCTCCCGGGTGAGAATGGGCGAAGTGATTGCGCAACTCGACGCGCCGGAATTATTGGCGCAGCGGGCGGAGGCGGATTCCAAATTCCAAAGCGCCGGATCGCAACTCTCCGCCGCACAAGCCAAATTTGCCGCGGACCAAGCGACGTACCAACGGATGAGCGCCGCGGCCAAAACCCCCGGCGTGGTGGCTCAAAACGATCTGGAGGTGGCGCAGAGGATCGCTCAAGCGGACCAGGCCAACGTAGAGGCGCTCGCGAAGAGCGCCATGGCTGCGCAAGAAGCCCTTCATGCGGTCTCGCAGTTGGAAGCGTATCTCAGTATCACAGCGCCGTTTGACGGCCAAGTCACGAACCGCTACGTCCATCCTGGAGCGCTAGTAGGACCGGGCGGCGGGCCCGGCGCCATGACAGCGATCGTGCAGATTCAAACCCTCACCCGGCATCGCTTGGTGGTGCCCGTCCCGGAATACGACGCCGCCGGAATCCCGGAAGGAACAGAGGTGAGCTTCACGGTGCCGTCGTTTCCAGGGAGAACCTTTACGGCGCCTATCGCCAGAATTTCCGGCGCGGTCGATGTGAAGACGCGCACCATGCCGGTGGAATTGGACGTCAAGGACCCCAAGGCTGAACTTAACCCCGGCACATTTTGCGAAGTCGCGTGGCCGGTGCGCCGCGCCTACCCCACCCTGTTCGTTCCCACCACGGCTGTGGGGAGTGACTTAGAGCGCACGTTTGTAATTCGCGTCCGCAATAACCGCGCGGAGTGGGTGGACGTAAAAACAGGAGTAATATCCGGGAATCTGATCGAGGTGTTCGGCGACCTCTCAGAAGGGGACACGGTTACTGCGCGCGGTACCGACCAAATCCGCCCCGGCGCCACGGTCATACCCCGACTCGTTAGTCCGCACTAGCACTATAATTCAGGCTTCCGCAACACCGCGCCCGTGTCCGCACTGGTCACCGCAGAGGCGTACCGCACGAGATATCCATAATCAATTTTAGGCTGCGGCCGCTTCCATCCTGCCTTCCGCCTTGCGATTTCATCGTCCGACACGAGCAGGCAGAGCTTTCGAGCCGGGATGTCAATTTCGATAATGTCACCGGGACGGACAAAGGCGATGGGGCCCCCCGCCGCCGCTTCGGGTGACACGTGGCCCACCGCGCCGCCTTTGGTGGCGCCGCTGAACCGGCCGTCGGTGATTAATGCCACGGATTCACCCAACCCGCGCCCGGCAATTGCTGAGGTGGGCGCCAGCATCTCCTGCATTCCTGGTCCGCCCCGCGGGCCTTCGTAGCGGATCACCACCACGTCCCCTGCTTTCACCATTCCATCAAGGATACCCGCGTAAGCCTCTTCCTGGGATTCGAAGATGACCGCAGGGCCCTTGAACTGCATCATCGCGGGGGTTACTCCCGCTGCCTTGATGACCGACCCGTTCGGGGCCAGATTGCCAAACAAAATCGCCAGCCCACCCTTATTGGAGTATGCGCGATCCAGCGGCCGGATCACCTCCGGATCTTTTACTTCCGCATCAGCGATGTTTTCACCCAGCGTCTTTCCCGTTACGGTGATGCAGTCGAGGTTGAGGGTCCCGGGCTTCTTTGAAATCGTCTTGAGAATTGCCGGAACGCCTCCCGCCCGGTCTACGTCCTCCATATGGTGGATGCCGCTCGGCGCGACTTTGCACACGTGCGGCACGCGTTCCGCCACCTCGTTGAGATGTTGCAGGCGGAATGGCGTATCGGCTTCAACGGCCACAGCCAGCGCGTGAAGGACGGTGTTTGTCGACCCGCCCATGGCCATGTCGAGCGCAAATGCGTTATCGAAGGCCTCGGGAGTCAGAATGTCCCGTGGCCGAATGTTCTTGCTTACCAATTCGACGATCGCCTTGCCTGCTGCCTCAAACAACGCGTCCCGCCTCGGGTCCGTTGCCAGGATCGACCCGTTTCCCGGCAACGCAAGGCCCAATGCTTCCGAAAGGCAGTTCATAGAATTCGCCGTAAACATGCCCGCGCACGACCCGCAGGTCGGGCAGGCATTCTGTTCGAGGGTCAGCAACTGCTCTGCCGAAAGCTCTCCCGCGGAGTGCGCACCGACACCCATGAATACACTGTTCAGATCGAGTACTTCACCCGTCTCCGGATTCACGCCCGCTTTCATAGGACCGCCGGAAACAAACACGGCTGGAATATTCACCCGCGCGGCCGCCATCAGCATTCCCGGCACGATCTTGTCGCAGTTAGGGATGCACACCACGCCATCAAAACAATGCGCCCGCAGCATCGTCTCGACACAGTCCGCAATCAACTCCCGGCTCGCCAGCGAATACTTCATTCCGGCGTGGCCCATGGCGATGCCGTCATCCACGCCGATGGTGTTGAATTCAAACGGCACACCTCCTGCCTTGCGAATGGCCTTCCGCACCTTGCGGCCCACGACGTCCAGATGCGCGTGCCCGGGGATAATCTGAACAAAGGAGTTCGCCACAGCAATAAATGGCTTGTCGAAGTCCGATTCGGATTGAATAACCCCCGTCGCCCGCAACAAGGACCGATGCGGCGCCCTAACGCTTCCCTTTTTGATCGTGTCTGAAATAGCCATTTCTGCGGACTCCTTTAAGAAATAAAATGAGTCCGCCATCTTATCACTCTTGACCCGGGGCGTGTTATTCCCAGGGCCGCAGGGCGCTGAACAGGTTAATTGTGGTTTTGCGCATCGGAAATGCACCGAAGCTACAGAGCTTGGTGCTCGTCACACGTAGTCGAACAAGGTCATGAAACCGTAGTCCATGTGAAGTTGCTGGTGGCAGTGGAACAGAGTTAGCCCTGGGTTGTCGGCGACAAAATCTACTTCGGCGGTTTGGTATCCTGCGAGCATCAGCACGTCTTTCCGAACGCCCGCTGTAGGCTTCCCCGCCCAGCCCGTGAGCTCGAAGGTGTGGCGATGAAGATGGATCGGGTGAATGTCATCGCTGGCGTTGCGCATACGGATTCGGTAGCGCTTGCCGGATTGCAAATGAAAAGAGGCCCGCGCCATTTCACCGCCCATCGGAAAAGCAACGCCATTAATGGTCCATCGATTGAAACCCCCTTCGGCGGCGTTGTCCTTCCGAAAGACCATGTCAATTGTCTCGTCCGGTGGTGCGAGCGTAGCGCCCGGCTTGGCGAAACGCGTGTAGCTCCATCGGGATGCCGGCGGTGTGATCCATTGTCCTTTGCCGCGATAACCGGCATATTCCACCACTACCCCCATGCCGTGATGGCGATCATCGTCGGCGAGGTCACCCAAAATCCACACGCCCGGGTGTTCCATTTTAACGATGGCGGAGATGCGCTCGGCGGTGCCCAACCAGAGCACGGGAACCGTAGCGGGTGTGGGCACGGCGTTGCCGTCCAGAGCCACAACCTGAAACGAATGGCCCGGTAAGGCCAGACTGCGAATCTCCGTGGCGCTTCCGTTCAAAATGTGGAACAGCACTCGCTCGCCGGATTTCACTCGAATCGGTTCGCCGTGGCCAAGCATTCGCCCATTAATGGTAAATGAGCCATAGCCGACTTCATATCCATGGGGCATGCCTCGAGCGAGCGAAGCCTTCATGGCCGATTCACCCTGCTCTTCGAGTACCTTCACAGTCGTCGCTGGGGCAAGGAAATCCATCGCCATATCTCCGCCACGGCTGAAGCTCGGCTCGAATTCCTTCAGGACCAGGAACACCTCGCGATCAAAGTTTCCCGGCTCGTCCCGGGGCTCAACATAAGCCGCACCGACCTGTCCACTGTACAGCCCGGCATAGAGGTTGGCGCCGGCTCGATTATGCGTGTGATAGAAACGAAAGCCCGCGGGTCTGGGTGTGAAGACTATTCGCCGCTTGCCATGTGCGGGGATAAAAGGCGTCCCTTCCTCAGCCGCTCCGTCAACATCGGTGGGCAAGAATTGACCATGCCAATGGAGTTGCTCCGGCGTGTCCGTCTCATTGTAAACATCCACGGTCACCTTGTGCCCTTCCTTGAAGCGCAACAGTGGGCCCGGAACTTGTCCATTGTAAGTCGTGGTGGAGATAATCCGATTCGCCGCAATTTCAATGGGAGAGGTTCTGATCCGTACGGTGTAATCAGGCGATCCGGCCTCTGTTGGGACACCCGTGGATGCTTCAGCCCACGCCGGGGCCGGGGGTTGACCAATGGCGTTTCCGGGCGGAAGCAGAACTGACCCGGCTGCCAACCCCAAAAATCCTAAAAACCGGCGTCGCGATTCAGAATATTGCCGCATATAACCTCACCGATACTGGCGGCCTGGGGGGCCACAGGACAAGGCACAGCCAACTTCGGGGCGAATCCTCTTCATCAAGAACTGTGCGGTCACACACGGCTCGGCATCCTAAACCGGGTAACTTCCAAACCCTTGCCGACGGGTATCGTTATCGATTCCAACTCCGGCCGCGCGCGGACATGAGCAACGTAGTTCGTAAGGGAGTGGGAAATTACATTATCCGCAACCACCATGCCTCCGGCGGCAACATGAAGCTTGTCGAAGAAGCGGATGTAGTCCTCTTTTTCGCAATCTATAAATACCAAATCAAATTCGCCCAGGCTCTCGAGCACTGACCCAGCATCTCCCAAAATAAACTCCACAAAGGGGGCGAGACCAAGATGGGTGAGCGTCTGCTGCGCCTCGGCCTGCCGTTGCGGCTCCTTTTCAATTGAAGTGACCTGCCCTGAGATCCGACGCGCCGCGGCGGCCAGAGCGATCGTGGACAGACCGCTCGAACCCCCGATCTCGAGAATCCGCTTTGCGCCAATACCCGCGGCCAAAGAACAAATTAACTCCGCGCTGGCCGGCTCCAAATTCCGGTGACGGTCCGCCTGGGGAAGACCGAGCGCATCCTGACGCAGCTTTCGCTCCCACAAGCGCGCGATCTCAATCCGTTCGCGTTCCCCCAACATGGCTCTATAAACTTTAACACGAGACACGGATCCGCGGGCCGCCCTCTTCGTTCCGTATAACTGCCCTAAAGAAAAGCGTTCACAGTGGCTGCCGTTTTCAGAGTAAACTCACGCAAGCAGGCTGACACAGGACGAGTTATGAACGTAAACTCAGGGAACGACCTTAATCGGCGCCGATTCCTTTCCGCCGGATTGCGGGGGGCGGGGGGCGCGTGGGCCTCGCTACAATGGCCTGCTATCCTAGCGGCCGCGGATCACGCCGCACGTATGCGCGAAGCTGATCCCCCGGCCGCGTTGGAAATTCTGACGGCGGATCAGGCTGCTGAAATCGACGCTGCCGCCAGCCGCATCATTCCTAGCGATGGCACTCCCGGTGCGCGGGAAGCCGGGGTGATTTACTTCATTGACCGCGCCCTCGCCACCTTTGCCACCGACAAACGCGAGGAATACAAAAAGGGGTTACCGGCCTTGCAGGCCAAGACGCGGGAGTTGTTTCCCAACACGCTGAAATTCTCGCAAGCCACTCCTGACCAGCAGGATGCGGTTCTGAAAGCGCTGGAGGGACAGCCGTTCTTCGAGTTGATCCTCGCACACACGGTGATGGGTTTTCTCTGCGATCCCGCGCGCGGCGGCAATCGCGGCAAAGTGGGCTGGAAACTGATCGGGTTCGATGACAGCCCCGCATTCGCACCGCCGTTTGGCTATTACGACCGCGATTACCCCGGCTGGCAGCCGCCCGAAAAAGAGGAAAACAAAAAGTAAATGCAAGTCACGTACAAGCCGTCGGAAGAAGTTGACTTCGCGATCGTCGGCTCCGGCGCAGCGGGCGGAGTGCTGGCCAAGGAACTCTCCACGGCGGGCTTCAAGGTGGTGGTCTTGGAACAAGGACGGTGGATTTCTCCCAGCGATTTTGCTCACGATGAAATCGCGATTGGGGAGGAAAACCAACTCACCAATAACCCCCACCAGCAACCGCAGACGTTTCGAAGGACTCCCCAGGACAAGGCGCAAAAGCAATTTGCGGTAATTTACGGTCGTCTCGTCGGCGGAGGCACGGTGCATTTTACAGGGAACTTCTGGCGATTCCACGAAATCGATTTTGTCGGAGCGCAGCCGCCGCGGGGAAATTGCCGGCACGGGGTTCGCGGACTGGCCGCTGACCTACGCGGAACTGGAACCCTATTACACCAAGGTGGAATGGGAGGTCGGTATTTCAGGCCAAGCGGGCGCCAGCCCCTTTGATCCCCATCGCTCCAAACCTTATCCCGTGCCGCCGATGCCGGTAAAATCCTCAGGAGTCATCTTTGAGCGCGCCGCACGGAAGCTGGGTTTGCATCCCTTCCCCGCCCCCATGGCGATTCTTTCCCAGCCTTATCGGGGCCGGGCGGGGTGCGTCCATTGCGGGCGCTGCGTAGGTTTCGGTTGCGAGGTGGGAGCGAAATCCAGTTCGCTGGCGAGCGTCATTCCCGTGGCCCAGCAAACCGGGCGCTGCGAAATCCGCACGGAGAGCTATGTCTATCGGGTGGAAACGAACGACCAAGGCCGCGCCACGGGTGTCGACTATTTTGATGCCCAGCGCCAACCCCAATTCCAAAAGGCGCGCGCCGTCATCGTGAGCGCCAATGGGGCGGAGACCGCACGCTTACTGCTCCTCTCCAGTTCGCCGCGGTTCCCCCAGGGCCTCGGGAATTCCAGCGGCCTGGTGGGAAAGTACCTGATGATTAACGGCTATCACGAAGTGTTTGCCACTTTCGATGAGCCACTCAACGAATACAAAAGCGTGGCGGTTACGCGCGTGCTGCACGACTTTTATGAATTGGATCCCAAGCTGGGATTCTATGGCGGCGGTGGGCTCGACGCGCGCCTCGGGACCCCTCCCATTCGCTTCGCGCTAGGGGCCGTGCCGAGCGATGCTCCGCGATGGGGCAAGGCTTACAAGAGCTGGCTGGAGTCCTTCTCACGCACGATGATTGTGGCCAGCCACGCCACCTCACTGCCCGTGGAGACCAACAGTATCTCCCTCGACCCCGACTTGAAAGATGCTTGGGGCCTGCCCGCGCTGTGCATGACTTACAAAGACCATCCCGACGATCTGAAAACAATCCGCTATCTTCGCGACCGCGCGCTGGAGCTCATGGACGCAGCCAACGCCACCAAGGTTTGGACGGCCCCCGTCCAGGAGCAGTCGATGGCGGTGCATCTATTGGGAACTTGCCGCCTGGGGAATGACCCAAAAACCTCGGTAGTGAACGCCAACCACCGCACACACGATGTGCCCAACCTTTTCCTCTGCGACGGGAGCAGCTTTGTGACTTCCGGGCGCGGACAGCCCACCATGACCATTGAAGCCCTCGCGTTTCGCGCCGCCGACCGGATCGCCGCCGCCGCGCGCCGCGGAGAAGTGTGAATCGACGCTCACGCTCTATGTTGGAAGATCGACGGGCACATGGAACGGTTCAATCGACGTGGAACACTTCCAGCATATCCGCCCACCACTCGCCTTCCTTGCGCGTGGGAATCGGTTGCTGCATGGGTTTCATGATGGCCCACCAGTCCTGCGTCATGGGATTAGCGGCCATCTTCGCCATGTCAGCGGCAAAGTCATCGCCGATGTATTCGAAGTAGGCAAATAGCGTGTTGTCCTTGAAGAAAATGGTGTAATTGCGGATATTGCAATCGAAGATCGTTTTCAAGACCCCGGGCCAAACAGCCGCGTGGTGCTCGACGTACTTTTTGTAAGCTTCCGGTCTCAGCCCAATCAATTGGCCGTAACGCTTCAGTTTTAGGATTGCCATGGGATTGACTCCTCAGTTCAGATTTAAGTGCGATCGATGATAGGGCGCGCCATTGATGAGCGGCTTTGAGCCGATGACGCCACCGCCTGCTCCGTCACCCAATCGGTCCAGCTTGAACTCTCGCCAGTCGCCATCAGCGGAGCACCGTCGAGCACGGCCGCCACGAAGTTCTCAATAGAGGGAAAATGGAAATTCGCGTGGGGGGGCAAATCCTCGCTCCCGCCAGGGAATACCAGCCCCGAGCCGCTAAGCGGAGTAAGGTCCATTCCCCCGCCGGTCCCGATGATGCGCAGCTCATCCCGCCTCACATGCGAGTTCCACCGCACATCGACGATGCCGCGCGCTTTGTTAGCGTATTCGATCATGACTGTGGCGCAATCTTCGACGGCCAACGCGTGAACCGCATTCGACAACTGCCCCGTCACCCGCCGGGGTTCGCCGAAAAGGAAGTTCAACACATCGATTCGGTGAGATCCAATGTCAAAGAGCGGGCCGCCGCCTGCCTGAGCCGGATCAACCAGCCATGCGCGCTCTGGTTCAGTGCCCGAACGCCAATCCTGGCAAGTGATATAAGCGAGCAGCGGTTGTCCAATCGCCCCCTGCCGCAGCAATTCCTTCGCTCGTGCCACCTTGGGGTATAGGCGGCGATAATAGGCCACCCCCAGCGTCTTGCCCGCTGCGCGCGCAGTTTCCACCATCGATCGCGCCTCAGCGTAGTTCATCGCCATGGGCTTTTCGCAAAGCACATGCTTCCCTGCCCGGAGCGAGGCAATCGTCTGCGGCGCGTGGAGAAACACGGGCGACGCCACATAGACGGCGTCCGCACCACCAGGCACTAGCCCCGCGTCCAGGTCGGTGAAAACCCGCACTCCGTATGGGGCGGCCTTCGCCGCGTCGCGCGTGACAATTCCCCAAAGCTCGCTGCGTCTTTCCTCACGGAGCGCCGGGAACACGCGCTTCGTCGTGATGTCGCCCACTCCAATAACCAGCCACTTCAACTTACCCGTTAATACCATGTGGTCCGCTGCCGCCTTACCAAAGTTTCAAGGCTTCCGTGCGAGTTAGATCCTGCGTTGAAACCGTCCAGTCATCGGTCCGAAACGGCGGCGCCGGGAGCCCCACTTTATTAAAGAGATTGCACTTGGGATCGTTCGCCCAGGCGTAGCGCGCGGCCACCGGCTTCGCGACGTGCGAGCTGGAAAGCACCACTTCGTCGGACTCAATTTTCGCTTCCGCAGGGAAGAATTTCTGGTCATCCCCGGCAACCTCAAATCCCATCAGGCTCTGACCGCGAACCACCAGTCCTCCGGCCAAATGAGTAAATCGTAGGCGCAGACTTCCCTTGTCCGCGCGCAGGGATTTGAAAGACGGCCCCATGTACTGAATTTTCTGGCCATAGGCGATGCCTTCGGCTGCCAGGGCGAGGCGTCGCCCCACTTCCTGTTTGTTCTTGGGATGGATATCAAAGGGCTCGCCGATGTCAATCGCCACCGCCATGCCGGTTTTCGGCAATGCCAAGGCTTTTTCCTGCGATTCCCTCAGCGTGGCCCAAGCGTCAGGATTCTTGGCGCCCGGACTAAAACTGGCGAGCTGGACGAAGAGAAACGGAAAGTCTCCCTCGCCCCAGGAACTGCGCCATTGTTGAATCATCGTGGCGAAAACCTTCCGGTATTGGTAGGCAAATTCCGCGTTCGATTCACCCTGATACCAAATGGCTCCCGCGATCGCATAGGGCGTGAGCGGCGCCATCATGGCGTTCCACAACCCGGCATCCCGCCAAGGATGGCTGCGGGGATCTTTAGGAGCGTCGGGAATGGCCAACGCGACTTTACCATTGGCCTCAGCATCTTCCGCGGCCTTTTCCCATTCTCCCAGCTTCTGCTCGTACTGTTCGAGCGCGTGCGGAAATTCGGCGATTCTCTGTCGCCAGGAATCTGCCGCGACCTTCAACTCCGGGTCGGCCTCCAGGGCCTCGTCGCTTGTCCACGCTTCGGCCTCCGTCCCACCCCAGGAGGAGTCAAGCAGGCCCACGGGGAATTTCATGGTCCGGAACAAATCCCGGCCGAAGAAGTATCCCACTGCGGAAAAACTCCCTACCGTCGCCGGGCTTGCCACTACCCACTGGCCCTGCACGTCGGTTTGGGGTTTTCCCGCTACCGCTTTCTTTACGATGAACAGCCGCATCAGAGGATAATTGGCTGCCGCCACTTCCTGCTCCGCGTTCTTCACGCCACCGAACACGCCGTGGTTCCATACGGCCATCTCCATGTTCGACTGGCCGGAGCACACCCACACTTCCCCCACCAGCACGTTGTGGATGATGATGGTGTTCTTTCCTGCCACCGTCATTTCCATCGGCCCGCCCTTTTTCAGCGGGCCCAACTCCACCTTCCACTGCCCGTTGGCATCAGCGGTGGCCGTCGCTTTTTGCTCGCCCAAGCTCACCGTAACTTGCTCGCCCGCGTCGGCCGTTCCCCAAATCGCCACCTGCCGGCCTTGTTGCAACACCATGTTGTCGCTGATCAATGCCGGCAACCTGACGTCAGCGATCGCAGCAGCAGCACCGATCAGTATCGAGAGCACAACCCACTGAAGCCGCTGCCCGCAGACTTTCCAATGCTGCGCCTCCCCGCGTGCAACATTATGATTCCATCCCGATCCGCCTTTCATAGTGACCACCTTTCGGATGAGTTGAGCGAAACACTCCGCACGGATTGCCCGGCAGATACTAACATCGCCTTCCCTTCAAGGCCAGAAATTCTCCCGATCCCGGCGACGGGCGCCGAGTGATTATGGATAA
Source organism: uncultured Acidobacteriota bacterium (assembly GCA_963825395.1). Taxonomy (GTDB): domain Bacteria; phylum Acidobacteriota; class Terriglobia; order UBA7540; family UBA7540; genus Bog-366. The sequence goes on from CAWGTQ010000066.1 coordinate 23,972, forward strand.
TCCAGTAATGCCCAGGAAAGACCACTAATAACCGTTCAAAGGGCTTTTTCGTAAAGCGACATCATGTCGGTTTCGGTGCACGGACGGGGGTTCGACTGGTGGCAGGCGTCTTCCATGGCCTTCTTGGCCAGCAAAGGAATCAGGTCGCGAGTCACACCGAGGGCGCCGAGGGTGACAGGAATACCGATTTCCGGCAAGAGCTGGCGCAACCGGGTGATAAGTGCCGTCGCGGCTTCTGCGTACGACCCTTTTGAATCAGCGACTTCCATAGCTACGGCAAGATCGCGCAGTCGTCCTTCTGACACAGAGCGGTTGAACTCCAGCACGTGCGGCAAGAGAACGCCATTCGTGGTGCCATGATGCAAATTGGCAATGCTCGAAAGGGGGTGTGCAAGCGAGTGCACGGCGCCCAACCCCTTTTGAAACGCCACGGCGCCCATCATCGCCGCCATCATCATGTTGCTCCGCGCTTCGAGGTCCTTTCCGTTATGAACCGCCCGCGGGAGATTCTGGATGGCCAGCCTGGCGCCCTGAAGCGCAATGGCGTCGCACAGGGGATGGTAGCCCAGCGCCAGGTAAGCTTCCACGTTGTGCGTCAGCGCGTCCAGTCCCGTGCCGGCGGTGATCTTCGGCGGCATGCCCACGGTCAACTCCGGATCGGACAGGGCGACGTTGGGCATCAAATGCGGGCTGAAGATCACGGTCTTGCGATCCGTCGCCTTCAGAATGATTACCGTACTTCGCCCCACTTCGCTTCCCGTCCCCGCGGTGGTAGCGATGGCGATCATGGGCGGGATGTCAGCGCTGATTCTGGCCGCCCCGTCCAATTGATCATCGTATTGTTCGAGTGGAAACGGATGGGTCACCGCCAAGCGGATGGCCTTAGCGGCATCGAGTGAGCTGCCGCCGCCCAGGCCGATCACACCATCACAATCGCCGCGACGATAAGCCTCCAACCCATCCTGAACATTCCTTTCCACAGGATTGGGATTCACATCCTCAAAGAGCGATGGGGCCAAGCCCGCCCGGCGCGACTCCGCCAGAACCTTTTGGGCAAGTCCACACGCAACCACGCCATGGTCCGTGACCAGGAGCGGCCGCGCGATTCCCAATAGCTTGGCCTCATTGCCCAGCTCACGCACCGTTCCCGCGCCAAAAACGATTCGGGTGGGGAAGGAGAATCTTGAAATCATGGTGGTATCAGCCCTCAGCTCTCAGCTTTCAGCGGTCAGCTATCAGCTAAACAAGCACGTGTAGCGCGGACCTGTTCTGTAGGTCCGCGGTTCGTTCCCTAAGGGCACGGAAAAGCCGCGGACCTACAGAACAGGTCCGCGCTACACTTCTCGTAGGCACCGTCATTCTGAGCCCGCATTTTGGGCGAAGAACCCCCGTAGTTCATTCTGTCCCCCGACTCCTGCGAAATGCTGGGGTCCTTCGCTTCGCTCAGGATGACAGGATTGAGCAGATCTAGCGCGGACCTGTCCTGTAGGTCCGCGGTTCGTTCCCTAAGGGCACGGAAAAGCCGCGGACCTACAGAACAGGTCCGCGCTACACTTCTCGTAGGCACCGTCATTCTGAGCCCGCATTTTGGGCGAAGAACCCCCGCAGTTCATTCTGTCCCCCGACTCCTGCGAAATGCTGGGGTCCTTCGCTTCGCTCAGGATGACAGGATTGAGCAGATCTAGCGCGGACCTGTTCTGTACGTCGGCGGTTCGTTCCCTAAGAAAAGCCGCGGACCTACAGAACAGGTCTGCGCTACACTTCTCTTAGGTACCGTCATTCTGAGCCCGCATTTTGGGCGAAGAACCCCCGTAGTTCATTCTGTCCCCCGACTCCTGCGAAATGCTGGGGTCCTTCGCTTCGTTCAGGATGACAGGATTGAGCAGATCTAGCGCGGACCTGTTCTGTACGTCGGCGGTTCGTTCCCTAAGAAAACCCGCGGACCTACAGAACAGGTCCTCGCTACAATTCCTTCGACGCGCAGCTCTCGCACCACACGTCCTTCGCGGAAGTCGCCGCTACTCAAATAATCTCGAAGTACCGTGCCAACTCCCAATCCGTTACTGCCCGCCGGAATTCGCGCACTTCCCATTGGCGAGTGGCGGCGTAATGCTCCACAAAATCTCCGCCAAAGTATTCGCGCGCCGCTTCGCTCGAACGGAAGAGCGCCGCAGATTTCTCCAATGTGCGCGGCAGCGGCGGCGCCTTGGAGGCGTAAGCGTTCGCCGTAGGCGCGGGAAGCTCCAACTTCTTCTCAATGCCATAAAGCCCCGATGCCAGGCTTGCGGCGAGCGCCAGGTACGGGTTGGAGTCCGCACCCGGCAACCGATGCTCGATGCGGGTGGCCTTGCTGCCGGCGGGGATGGCCCGCAGCGCCGTGGTGCGATTATCCACGCCCCAAGTAACGTTGGTCGGCGCCCAGGTACCCGGCACCGTACGCTTGTAGGAATTCACCGTGGGCAGGAACATCACGGCAAACTCACGCATCAGGGCGAGCTGCCCCGCCAAATAATGCCGCATCAGATCGGACATTTCACTCTCGGCCCCCGGCGCATAGAAGAGATTCTTCCCCCCCTTTGGGTCTGCCAGGCTCTGATGAATGTGGCCGCTGCAACCCGGCAAGTTGCCATTCCACTTGGCCATGAAAGTGGCAACCAGGGCGTGTTTTTGCGCGACGATTTTGACCACGGTCTTAAACAGGGCGGCTTGGTCGGCGGCCGTCAGTGCGTCGCTGTAGCGGATCGCCGTCTCGTACACCCCCGGGCCCGTCTCCGTATGGAATCCCTCGATTTCGATACCCATCGCCCGCATGGAATCCAAAATCGCATGGGCAAGGTCAGAGTGCACCGAAGCGCGTAGAAAGCTGTAACCAAACATGCCCGGTGACAACGGCACGAGGTCACGGAAATGTTTCTGCCGGAGCGACTGCGGGTCTTCGCAGAAAAAAAAGTATTCGTACTCGATGGCGGCGCTCGGCGCATACCCCAGGGAATGCGCACGTTGAATGACCCGTCTTAGCACTTGCCGCGGTGAGACCGCTAGCGGGCTGCCGTCTTTGTTAAAGAAATCAACCAGGAAGAACGCCGTGTCCGGTTCCCACGGCAACACCCGGAAAGTGGAAAGGTCGATGCGAGCCACCCCGTCGGGGTATCCCGTGTGCCATCCCGTCGTCCGAACGTTGTCGTAAAGCCCGTCGGAACTGTCCCAGCCGAAGATGACGTCGCAAAATCCCAACCCTGCTTCAACCGCCGACGAGAATTTCTCGAGTGAAATGTATTTCCCGCGCAGTACGCCGTCCACGTCGAACCCGCCGAGCTTGACCTTTTCAATGTGGTGGGTGGCGAAGAGCTGCTTGATTTCGTCAAAGGTCATGGTTGCCTCGTCCAAGCAAGCAATTGTAGCGCGACCTCTTTCTTAGGTCCGCGGCTCGTCTCCTATGGCAAGGAAAAGCCGCGGACCTACAGAACAGGTCCGCGCTACCCCCTCTACCTGAACCTGACACCGCCCCGACCTGCGGCAAAGATCGTAGCCGGCAATTCCTGATGCGGCGGGTCGCGCGGACCCTGCGGAGCTATTGCTACCCAAGCTGCCGGCATAGTTTCCCCCTGCGACATTCGGGAGAGCAGACTGTCAAGAAAACTGGAGAATTTTGAGCCGTTGCGATTTATGGTCATGACCAGGTTTATATGCTTGCCACCGAGGTTGAAACCCTTGATGTAGCCGTCGGCACTGTTTTCGCTGGCTACCCAAAGTAGTTTTACGTCAGAATCACAGCAGACCTCGATTAGTCGAGTACCTGTAAGCGTAGTCCCCGCACCGTCTGTAATAAGTCCGACGGGCGACACTTCGCTGAAGAGATGGACAATGTCGTATCCCCTCTCAATCATGACTAAGAAATCGTCGATTTTCGTAAGGGTGGCAGTTGTGGTATTGGGGTAAGACTGAGAATAAGTACGGATGTCCGCTTTGAGCAGTTCGTCAAATTTAGAATCCAGGCTAGCCACAAGCACTTTCGTGCTCTGGACATCATCTCGCTGCGGACTCTTAGTGAACAAGCCCCTCAATCTCAAGTTTCCCTCTCGAAATTATGTCGGACCCGTACAGCCCACCTCGAATGACTAGAAATTCCATTATAAACTTAGTCCAAATGACGATCCCTTTTCTCGATGCGTGAGACTCCGAGCGCCGACCTGTTTTTCAGGTTCGTGGCTCGTCTCTTATGGTAAGGAAAAGCCGCGGACCTACAGAACAGGTCCGCGCTACCCCCTGGTCCGCGGTGCTTCCGAGTTCCCCGCAGGGGAACATTATCATTAGCCGTGGGTGAAACCCACGGGCAGGAGTTTCCACACTTCTCAAGCCCCGCACACGGAGCGAAGCTTTGGAGTGCGTGCAGCTTGCTGCCGCTTTCCTCCCCGCGAGCTCGCTCGCGGGAATTTCCACCCCAACATGACGTCGTGTCGATGCTCGATTTCCTTTCCGCCCGTAGAAGGCCAGCCAGCAAGCTGGCTGGTGAAAGAGCGGCAGCAAGCTGCACGCACTCCAAAGCTTCGCTCCGTCTGCAGGCGCAGGTTGTGCGAGGGACGGGACACGACAATAACCAGTGACACCTTGTAGCAGACCGTCGGTTTCACCCACGGCTAATGATATTAGGCCCCTTCGGGGCCAAGCAAGCATTTGTAGCGCGGACCTGTTTCTTAGGTCCGCGGCATTTCCTTGTCATAGGAGACGAGCCGCGGACCTACAGAACAGGTCCGCGCCCTCCCCTCACCACCAAGCCACTGCTTTAATCAATCGAGCGAAACCCAAACCGATTTAACTTGCGTGTATGACTCCAAAGCGTGCGGCCCCATCTCCCGGCCGAAGCCGCTTTGCTTGTAACCACCGAAGGGCGAGCTGCTATCGAAACAATTGTAGGCGTTGATCCAGACCGAGCCGGCCTTGATTTGCCGCGCCAGCCGGTGTGCGGTGCCGATGTCGCGCGTCCACACCGCGGAAACCAATCCGTATATTGTGGAGTTGGCGATTTCCGCGGCTTCCTCCGCATCGCGAAATTTCAGCGCCGCCAAAACCGGGCCGAAGATCTCTTCCTGCGCGATTTTCATTTGCGGCTGAACATCCGCGAATACCGTGGGCTTCATGTAAAATCCTCGGGACTTGGCGCCTTCCACGTCGCGCTCGCCGCCGGTCAAAAGCCGCGCGCCTTCTGCTCGTCCACGCTCGATGTAGGTAAGAATCCTTTCCATCTGTGTCTGGCTGATTTGTGAACCCATCTCCGATGCCGGGTCGAGCGGGTCGCCGACCTTCATTTTCCTGGCGCGCTCGGCCAAGCCGCCCACAAACTCATCATAAATTTGTTCGTGAACCAGCAGCCGCGAGCCGGCGCTGCACACTTCTCCCTTGTTGGCATAAATTCCCCAGAACGCCGACTTGGCGGCCCGCTCCAGGTCGGCATCGGCAAAAATAATGTTCGGAGATTTCCCCCCGAGCTCAAGCGACAGCCGCTTCAGGTTGCTTTCCCCGGAAGCCTTCAGCAGCGCTCGCGCGCTGCGAACACTGCCCGTGAACGCCACCTTATCAACGTCCATATGGCGCGCCAACGCCTCGCCTGCCGTGGGTCCATAGCCGGTCACCACGTTCACCACCCCGTCCGGCACGCCCGCCTCCTGGCAATACTCCGCGAGCTTGAAGGTGGTAAGGGGAGTCATCTCCGAGGGCTTGATGACCATGGTGCAGCCTGCCGCCAGCGCCGGCGCCACTTTCCACGCCGCCAGCAGCATGGGATAGTTCCACGCCGTGATCATGCCGACCACGCCCACCGGCTCACGCAGCGTGTAGTTCAGATAATTCCCGTCGACAGGAATGGTCTCACCGTATATTTTGCGCGCCCAGCCAGCGTAGTAGTAGAAGATGTCGGCCGTGGGGGGAATATCGCCGCGCAACGCCTCCTGAAATGTTTTCCCGTTGTTCAGCGATTCGAGCAGCCCCAATTCCTCCTTGTTCTTCTCAATCAACTCGCCGATGCGCCAGATAATCCGCTCGCGCGCCGAGACGTCCATCTTGCGCCACACGCCGCTTTCGAAGGCGCGACGCGCCGCCCGCACGGCCCGGTCCACATCTTCCGCATTGGCGTCGGGGACGGTGGTGAGTTGTTCCCCGGTTGCGGGATTCATCACCGGAATGCTCACCGTGCTCGCGGGGCCGGTCCACTTGCCGTCAATGTACAGCTTGTAGGGTCTTAAGCCTTGCCGGATAAGCGCAGCGTCCATGATTAACCTCAAAGTGTAAGGGCACGCCATGGCGTGCCCCTACACCAAATTGAACCACTACCGATCTTCCGCCGCGACCCAAACGGGCTTGCGGATTTCATGCGGTCCCGTAAAGCGATGCAGCGCGTAGAGCACGGCGAGCACCACAGCCAGGCTTATACCCGCCAGGGCGTTGGGAGGCATGATCATGATCGTACAGATGAAAACCGCCCAGACAAGCGCCAGCAAATTAATCAAATTGCTGTGCCGGCCTAAATTCCAGGGGCCGCGCTTGTCCATCCATTGGCGCTTCCGCCGCCAGCCTAAATAGACAGGAATGTTATAGCCCAGGTAGCATCCCACGACGCTGAGGGAGGTCACCACGGAATACGATGCGTTATACGCCAGGGCAAGAAATGCCACGATGATGGAAAGCCAAATTGCGGCGCCAGGAGTTTTGTGCTGGGGGTGGGTTTTGCACCAAAACTTGGCCATGGGCAAACCCTTGTCGCGTGCCAGCGAGTAAATCACCCGGGAAACCGAGGTAACGCTCGATAGTCCACAGAACCACATCGCCGCCACCGCCAGCAGCAGCACCGCCTTCCCGGCTTGCTGCCCCAGCCCGGCGATAACGATGGTGAGCACCGCTGGAAGCGCATTCCCCGCCGCATCTTTGGCACTGAGCACGCCGGAAATGCTGGGAATGGCCCAGGTGAGCGAGAGGAGAAGGAGATAGCCGAAAACTCCCGAGACCACCACCGAAAGAACAATTCCCCAGGGCGCCCGGCGGCGCGGATCAACGGTCTCTTCCGCCACGTGGGACGAAGCATCATAGCCGGTATAGGTCCACGCTGCCTGCAGCAGCCCCAGCATAAACAGCCAGGCGTAAGGCGCATGAATGGTGCTGAACGAAGTACGGGACAAGAAAAAGCTCAGAGGCTGCTTGGGGGCGAAAAGCCACAGTCCGCCGATCAGGACCAGAACGCCAAGGATGTGGACGGAGGCACTAAGATCGTTGAGCCAGGCCACCCAACGAATTCCATAGTGGTTTATGAAGCCGTGCGAGGCAAGGATGAGCGTGTAGGTGACAAGTATATTCCGGTTCGAGGCCTCAAACCCCAGAATGGGCGTCAGGAACTGTGCGCAGCCATAGTCGACGCCCGCCAGCAATGTGACCAGCCCCACAATATTGAGCAGCGCGGTGAACCACGCCCAGGTGGGGCCGCCCAACTCCGCCGACCAGTGATAAGTGCCACCGGAAGTGGGCAGCGCGGAGCAAAGTTCCGCCATGCTCAACGCTACGAACAGCGTTCCGACCGTAGCCAGTGGCCAGCCGAGGGTCATTTCCAGCGGGCCTCCCATCTTCAATCCGTAGTCAAACAGCGTGAAGGCGCCAGTGATAATAGAAATGATGGAAAAGGAAATGGCGAAGTTCGAGAAGCCACCCATGCTCCGCAGCAGCTCCTGGGCGTACCCAAAGCGCCCGAGTTCGCGAGCATCCCGTTGGGCTTGGATTTCCTGGCTCGCGCTCGGCGGCGTCAATTCATCCCATCCCTTCCCGTGCAATTCCTGATCTCAGTTTGTTTGCCTGATATGAAGAGGTCTTCCATCTTATTTTTTCCCGGCCCGGGCGTCAAGGCGGTCGCGATTTTGGTTAGTGGGTCAAATTGACATAGAGGCGGCTTTACGCCGTCATGTGGCGAGGTAAACTCGCCGCTACGATATCAAATTAACCCACAACCCGATTTTGAATTTGCGACACAAAAATGAAAACGGACGTGGCGCGGGCGTCCCGCCCGCTGTAGCGGGAGTGTCCCGTTCCCGCCGTGGAGTTTCTACATTTCTGGCGAGAGGACTTTCATATGGCGCGACCATCACTACCCTTGTCATCCTGAGCCCGCACTTGGGGCGAAGGACCCCGGTAGTTCCTTCCTCCCGGTAGGCCGCAAAGAACTGCCGGGGTCCTTCGGCCCGAACGAACCGGGCCTCAGGATGACAGTGGGTTGGTCGCGTGCTTTCATTTTAAAAGCAGAGAGGCAGAGCCGTTTTGGCTAGAAATCTAAGAACCTGCGCCGTCGGACCAAAAATGTAGAAACTCCACCCCCGCCCCGCTGCTCCAGGGCATTTCTAATGATTACTGTGCACCCCCAGACCTGTGGCGAGAAATCCGGGCTGGCGCCAGCTACCGGCTCCCCGGGATCGCGTTTCGAAGGCGTAAGGGCCGGATTCCACAAGTTTTGTCGGAGGTATGAAACCCCACAGCGCACCGATACGTCTGATTCAAGGTGGGCCAATCCCGGAGGAAGAGGCTTTAGGCGCAGGAGCGGTACGCCGCCAGGTGCTGGCAATAAATAACCCTTACTCCTTCAAGCAGTCAGAATGCTTGGGGGCTTGCCGAGACCATGAATGCAGCGCCGGGCCATCACGCCGCGGCGTTAATTGAGGAGACAGAATGAGATTTGGGATTTCTGGAGCACGAGCGCGCTTGGCGGATATGCTGCTCCTTTTATTGCTTTTCCCCGGATTGCTGTTTGCGCAAAATCCCTCCGGCGCGGTGCGTGGCCAGATTTCGGACCCCTCAGGCGCCGGCGTGCCAAGTGCTAAGGTGGCCGCCGTATCCTCCACGGGACAAGTCAAAGCGGGCGTAGTTCATTCGGATGGAACGTACGAAATCAATGGCTTGGCCCCCGGAACCTATACGGTTACAGCCGGCGCCAAAGGCTTCACGAGGTTTTCGCAACAGAATGTCCAGGTGGCCGCAGGCACGACAGGAAAAGTTAACATCTCTCTCAAGATCGCGGAGGAAGTGGAAAAGGTACAGGTCACAGATCAAACCACCAAGGTGAGCGTCAATCCCGAGGAAAACGCCTCGGCCCTGGTGATCAAGGGAGAGGATCTGCAAGCGCTCTCGGACGACCCGGATGAATTGCAGTCGGAGCTGGAGGCATTGGCGGGCCCCTCGGCGGGACCCAATGGCGGCCAGATTTATGTTGATGGATTCACCGCCGGCCAACTTCCCCCCAAAGCGGATATCCTGGAAATCCGCATCAATCAGAATCCCTTCTCCGCGGAATATGACAAGCTGGGCTATGGGCGCATCGAAATCACCACGCGGCCGGGCTCCAGCCAATTCCATGGCCAGGTGATGGGCGATGTCAACTTCTCGCCTTTCGACACGCGGAACCCATTTGCGGTGTCGGAACCGGGGTATCACACGGATTTTTTCAACGCCAGCGTGGGCGGGCCACTGAGTAAAAAGGCTTCGGTTTTCTTCACCATCTTTCGCCGCGACATTGACGACAACTCGGTGGTGTCCGCGTTTATCCTCAACCCCACCACGCTCATCCCAACTTCGCTGAGCCAAGCGGTCGCCAGCCCGCGTACATTAACCAACCTGAGTCCGCGGTTTGACTTTCAGTTGAGCACCAACAATGTCCTAGCGGTTCGCTATCAGTTTTACGACAACAATTTCACCAACAGCGGAATCGGACAACTGGACCTCGCTTCCTTAGGCCTCAATACGCACAGCGAAGAACACACCTTGCAAATCAGCGACACGCAGGTGTTCAGCGCCAGGATGTTGAACCAATTTCGCTTTCAATACTTGCACGATGCCTCCACCGCAGTGCCTCAAACTACCCTCTCTACTACTCCCTACACCGTTTCGGTGCTGGGGGCGTTCATCGATGGCCTGAACCCTTCGGGAACGTTGAGTGACACGCAAAACCGCTACGAAGTGCAGACCCTGACATCGTTCTTCCTTGGCAAGCACACCTTGGTGGTAGGAGGCCGTCTGCGGGACGAGCAGGATTCCAACAGTTCCAGTCAAAACTTTAACGGGACGTTCACGTTCCCCTCCCTGGCCGCCTACCAAACGGCCGAACAAAACCTTCAGGGTTGCATGAACAGTGGAGGAACAAACTGCACGGCGCCTGGGGCCAGCCAGTTTCTGGTCGTCCAGGGAACCCCCCTCGCAAACGTCAACTTGTTCGATGTAGGGCTCTTCGCCCAGGATGACTGGAAACTTCGTCCCAATATGACGCTCAGCATGGGCTTGCGCTGGGAGTCGCAGACGGGGATTTCCGATCATTCCGACTTTGCGCCCCGCGTGGGTTTTGCCTGGGGTCTGGGCGGGCACAAAACCGCGGCCAAAACCGTCCTGCGCGCCGGGTTCGGCATTTTCTATGACCGGTTTCCGGAAACCCTCATCCTCCAAGCCGATCGCTTGAATGGCTCGACCCAAAAGCAATACCTGATTCGATCGCCAGGCTGTTTCCCCATCATCAGCATGTGCGACCTGAGCAGCAGTGTGGCAACGCCCACACGGTACGAAATCGATCCCAATTTACATGCTCCCTACACGACGCAGTCCGCCGTAAGCATCGAGCGGCAGGTTTCAAGGAGTGCTACGGTTTCCCTAACCTATCTTAATTCCCATGGGGTCCACCAACTTCTCACCGACGATATCAACGCGCCTCTTCCCGGAACCTTTCCGTTGGGAGAACCTCAGCTCGGGACAGATCCCCTGGGCAGCGCTGCCGGGAATATTTATGATTACCAGTCCGGCGGCCTCTTTAACCAAAACCAATTGATCGCTAATTTCAACTTACGCTTGAGTACCAAGCTAACGCTCGGCGGCTTTTACACGTTGAGTTACGCGGATGCCGACACCAATGGAAACGCTCCGAACGTCGTCATGAACCCGTACGACATCCAGCAGGACTATGGACGGGCGCCCTTTGACGTGCGCAACCGGATGGTGATCATCGGAAACTGGAATCTGCCCCATCGATTCACCGTCAGTCCCTTCGTGGTGGCGGCGTCCGGAACGCCCTTCAACGTGACCGTCGGCCAGGACTTGTTCGGGACGGGCATGTTCAATGCGCGGCCGGCAATCGCCCCAGCCGGCGTTACGGGTTCCAACATCGTGACGACGTCGCTCGGAGCCTTTAATACCCTCCCGCAAACTGCCCAATCCATCATCACCCCCTATGAGTACCAGAATCCCGGGCAATTTACCTTTAATCTTCGCCTGAGCAAAACCATCGGCTTCGGGAAAGAAACCCAGCGACGGACATCAACTAGGGGTGGTGGCTATGGCGGAGGGGGCGGTGGCCGGGGCGGTGGTGGCCGCGGGGGTGGCGTGGGCGGCGGCCTGGGCCCTGGTGGGCTGAGCGGAGGGGGCGGCGGGCTTGGCAGTTTCTTCGGAGGTGGGACAAACAGCAATCGGCGCTACAACCTCACGTTCAGTGTTAACGCCCGGAATGTCTTTAACGACGTGAACCCGGGACCTCGCGTCGGGGTGGTCGGATCGCCCCTGTTTGACCAATCGAACTCGATTGGGGGGCTCTTCGGTGGAGGTCCAGGGGGCGGTGCATTCCAGGCCGCAAATCGTCGCATCGACTTTCAGGTGATCTTTACGTTTTAGCGTACCGTCCCGCTTAGTCTATTCCCATTGCCCCCGCGTGGCGCACGCATAGAAGTCAATGTATGCGCCACCCTTGGCAATGTGCGCTGCCGTAAAGCCAGCCAGTAGCGCGACCTGTTTTGTAGGTCCGCGGTTTGTCCCCGAATGACGTCGAAAAGCCGCGGACCTAAAGAACAGGTCGCGGTACGTTTACTTCGCGCTGGCCTCTACAGCGCTCTCACACGTCGAGCGGAAAAAAGCAAGCGAAAAGTTCACGCCATAGGCTAAAAATCCGAGTGACATTATTACCCTCACCTTTGATGACCTGTTGACATGCCTACCTGGTTTCGTCAAAGATAGGGTATATGAGTTTTGATTTGTGGAACCACGGTGGCCTGTTGGGACAGGGCGAACCGTGCCAACTGGTAGTCCGGAAGGAAAAGAGCCTTTCCGAAATTTTACAGTTTTCAACCGCCGGTCTAGAAATCGGTCAGCAAGTGGTGATTATGGCAGGGCCCACCTGCCTAAAAGACATTGCGCACGGGCTCAGTGAAACGGGACTCAAAACCGATGGCCTGCTGCACAGTGGGCGGCTGGTCTTCCTGACAGCGCCTAATTGCCTGACCGAATTGTTCCGCCCTAGCGAACCTTTGCAGCGCAGTCCGCTGCATCGGCACGCCACGGTAATGCGCTGGGTCACGGACTGGTCGTGGGTATATGGGAATGGCAGCGACGCGTCAACCATCCGGGATTATCAACGCCGCCTTCATGAATTTATTCGCCCCTTCAACGCCATTTCCATGTGTACCATCCTCTGCGAAAAAGTGCAGAGGAGCGACCTGCTGGCAATGCTGGTCGACCACCGGCGGGTAGCGAAAACCGTCGAAGCAACTCGACGCGCTATGGCAGCAGCACACGCCTAGCCCGTCGCGAACGTGCTTCAGGCGATGTCCACGGGGCCGGTCAACCGGCGCCCGAGGGGGAGATTTTTGCTCGCCTTGCGGCCATCTCCTTTGAATCCTTCCACCGTAAATCCTCCGCCCCAAGAGTAATGTTGCTCTCGTGCGTCAACTAAAGGGTTTCGAACTCTCCCCCGAGAGCCAAATGACAACGCCGACTCCGCGGGCTCACGGGATCCTTTCGCCTTCGGCAAAAGACCGGCTTCAAATACAAAGGGCCAACCCTTGCAGGCCGGCCCTCATCAATTTCTTTTTGGGTAAAAGATCAGTAGTACTTTCCTGTGTAATCGGTTGGGTTCGCCGGGATATTGGCGCTGTTGTTGTCTCCGTAGCCCGCCTGCCCACTGAAGTTTAGGATAGTGCAAGGCCCGTGATTCGAATCCGGGGCCAGGGACTGAACATACACATGGTAAGTGCCCCCGAACATCAACAGATGGTAATTTCCGTTAGGGTCCGTAAGCGTATCGCTAACGGCGTTGCCGGTCGTGGCATCAACAGCCTCAACATGGGCCGCGTAAGCTCCCGTGCCACCCACCGTGACCCGCCCCTCAATCCCGGTACCGTTGGCTGTCATGGCTGGACCCGGGTACAAATAGCCAGCACCAACCATGTCGTCGGTCCACAATGCCTGATGGACCCCAATTTGGCTGGTATCCCCGTAAGGGTACATGACCGCGTGGGCAATGCCGCTGTGGTCCAGACCAATCATGTGCCCGATCTCGTGGGTGGCGATGGATTGCAAGTCGTATTGGTCGCTTGTTGGTGAGGAAGTTGCAAACTGTCCGCTCCCGGCAATTGCGGGAGGGGGAACGGGAGGACTAGGGTTAAACATAATATCGACATCAACGATGCAGACATCGAGGGGGCAGCTTGGTGTGCTTGAGCCGCACGTGTATTTGAACGGGACTGTGCCACCATTGCTATTTACGCTCGCGATCGAGGCGAAGGCGATGACCCCCGTCGGGAAAGCACCGGTGGTAGCATCGGCAAAGCCGATCACGTTTTGGCAGTCAATCGTCGGCACTTGCGGGAGGGAGGCATTCGCCGTCCCATAGGTAAATCCAATCTTTGTCACTGCCGACCCGTTGTAGGTGGCCCCCTCCCATGTGTTGAACGCGCCGTTGAGAACGGTGTAGGGCGTCACACCACTACCGTTATCTGTCACATTAGATGGCGTGCTGGTGAAATTCAGGTTCCAGGTGATATTGGGGCTCGAACCTGGCCACATGGCATTCACGTAATTTCCGGAAGTGACCTCGAAGATCTGAAAATTAGTAGCGAGCAACCCCACGGCGGAAAATACTCCGAGGATAGCCACCCCAAGCAGGATTAGTCTCTTACGGCTCATTTCTATCCGCCTCACTCTCACGGTTCTCACCTCACGTTAAGAATTACACTCGCGCCGCGAAGGCTTCCCTCCGATTCATGGCTGACCGCGGAAATCTGGGTATGAACGCCGCGAATACTCACTTCGTCCCAATGAATCGTCCAGCTTCCGCCACTCAGGACCGCCTCGCCTTCCACCTCAGTTCCCGCCGGAATCACCACGTTCTTATTGGGGAACAGTTGCGCCATGGTCTTCCCGTAAACATGCATGCGGCCGACGCCTCGTGACTCGGTGTAGGCGATCGACACCGGCATGCTGAGCCCATGGGGAATTTGAATGCCGGCGTTAACCAGCGTGGCAACATACTTGTGAAATCCCACGAGAGGAACAGTTCCCGCCGGGTTTCCCCCTCCGCTCACCATGCTTTGAATTTGCGCTTGGTTAAGCGGCAAAACCACCCGTTCTTCGTGCGACATGGCATCCTGGTAGACGGGGTAGGCGCCCTGCGTCATTCCCACCACGTGGTAATTGGCACCGTCGGCAGGCTCGAGAAAGAGAACATACTCGCTTTGCGGGCGCAAGGCGACGTCGCCCGGTACGGATACCGTCATGTTACCGACCGTACCCCCCAGTTGCCGAATCTGCACGGTGGAGGCTGTATTCCCCTTGAGCGTCTCCGAGACCTCCAAGGTGGTGATGGTCACAATTTGCGTGTGGGTGGCGTTCCACTCGCTGACCTGGTTCACCACGCGGGCCTGTACAATGTCGCTGGACGCTTGAGTAAGCTGTTCCACCGACATGGAAACCATCGTGGTGGCTCGAGCGGGCGAAACTGAAATCATTGCGCCCACCAAAACTACCGCGAGAACCAAGATTCTAATCTTCATTGCTCACGCCCTCTAATCAACAATTTGAATTGCACCAACATAGGCTTGTGTTTCCCCGTCTGCAAGCGTCACGACAAGATCCCTATTTCCGAGTGGAGCCGTTCCAAGCACCGTGATCGTGAAATTGATTTCGGTAAGACTCTGCGGAACCATGGCTGTCACGCTGCTGACCGTCACATCCGTTGTGCTCCCATGGGTCACGCTCACGGTCAGTCCGGATGCGAGCGCGCTACCCTCCGGGTTGGTCAAGCCCTGCCCTAGCAGCCACACGGTACAGGTTGCGTTCGGGCAGGAATCGGTGGCTAACCCTGAGCGTGAGACCTGAACTCCGGTCACAGTGGCGAAGCACTCATTGTGGGGGTTGGGGGAGCCACATGTGCCTACATCCGCCAGGCCCAATGTCACATTCGCATTGGAGGGAAGACTAAGGTTGATTCCGGTGGCAGGGGATGCGCCTCCGGTAACATTAACTGCATTCGTGGTGGTGGTTGAAGGATTGATCGTGACCGTCAGCGAGGCAGACTGCGTCTCGTCCGCTTGGCTGGTAGCCGTGATGGTCACGGGGTTATTGCCGCCGGGGATGGAGGCAGGCGCGGTATAAGTCGCGCTTGGGGAAGTACCCGGAATTGTGCCGATCGTCGAGTTGCCGTTGGTCACGGTGCCGGCATTCGCTCCGGTCACGGTCCAGGTGACGGCGGTGTTTGCGGTGCCCGTCACCGAGGCCGTAATGGGCAAAGTTCCTCCCACCTTTATACTCGCCGGGTTGGAAGGACTGGTAATGGAAACACCCACGGCGGCCACCGTAATCGTTACGCTGACCGAAGCTGACTTGCTCCCATCTTGGGCGCTGGTCGCCGTAACGTTAAAGGTGGCAGGCGACGGTACGGCAGCAGGCGCCTTATAAGTCACGGACAAGCCCGAACCCGTGATGGTTCCGTATGTCGAGTTGCCGTTGGTGATCCCATTTACCGTCCAGGTGACGCCGGTGTTGGAGGTTCCCGTCACGGATGCGGTAAAGCCCAAGGTCGAATTGACCGACAAACTCTGTGGGCTGGTGGGGGCAGTCATAGTGACGCTCACTCCCCCTGAAACCGTCACACTTACCGAAGCCGACTTTGTGCCATCCGCCACGCTGGTCGCCGTAATGTTAAATGCAGCTGGGCTAGGCACGGATGTCGGCGCGGTGTAAGTTACGGACAAGCCCGAGCCCGCTGGAATGGTCCCATATGTCGAGTTGCCGTTGGTGACGCCGTTCACGGTCCAGGTGACGGCGGTATTGGAAGTCCCCGTCACCGCGGCAGTAATCGCCAGGGTTCCATTCACCGGCACCGTCTGCGGGGTTGTGGGGGTAGTAATGGAAACCGCCACTGTCGGGACGGGCGCGGTGGACGTCGTTCCGCCGCCACCACCACAACCCACCATCATCAGTAGCAGGCTCAAACTGATTCCCAACAAACACACATTATTACGCAGAACTCGTACCATCGATCCGACTCCCATCAATCCTGAGTTTCGCTCAATTCGTTTGACACCAAGTGTACCTGATCTCATCCAAGGGGTCTTAAAACTAACCTATGGTAGTAAATGACGGTGCCCTTTTTGGGCCCCCCCTACACACTTCTTTCCAGAGTGCTGCTCCGCAGGGCATTAATACATATGTCAATAAAAGTTGTCTATAGTACTTTAGTCCCTGTAGCCCGGACTTCTCACCGCGTTGTGGCGCCGCCGGAAGGGTGGGGCTAAAGAGGCTGCGAAAAAACCGGGTCAGACTGTCATCATGAGGACGCGAAGCTTCAATTGGAGGAAGGTCCAAAAGTCGTAGGTGAAGATGTTGTGGATCCAAACGATCCTTGTGAGGATCCTGACGAAAAGCCGGAACCTTGTGGCGTGGATTGCTGCCCTATACCCGTGGGCGCGGAGGAGGACCCAGGCATGCCGACTTGGATTCCGAAGATTCCCATGTCGATCCCCAAAAACTCCCACTCATCGTAATGGTGGTGCTTTTGCCAGACCTTAATGGACTCATGATGGCTGGTAGCAGCGACCCCGGCAATGTAAGCGCCTTGAACATCATTCTGGTTCCCGAAAAAGGATGAAGTGGGTCCGATCTGGCTGGACCCTCCCGCGGCCGAGCTCGTCCCCGCGCCCTCAGAGCCTCCTTGAAGTCCCATGGAGTTGGAACTTCCCATGGACGAGTTCCCAAAGGACGAGTTTCCAAAAGAGGAGCTTCCAAAGGAGGAACTCCCAAAGGAGGAGCTCCCACCGAACGTCGAACTCGTGGAACTGGTCTGACCTATCCCCGCAGGATTATTGTTGTTTTGATTCGTGCCCACGGTCTGGTTTTTGGAGTCCAGTAATACTCCTGCCGCATTGACATGAATGAACCGCCACTTCCCCTTGGGGTCCATGGGATCGCGGTACTCCTTCCGCAGGAACCGTATCCCATTGGTTTCCAGCAACTCCTTCGTATTCACGGGGTAGCGATTAAATTGTTGGTGGAACCGCGCCACGGCTCGGCCATACTGGGTTCCTCGGAATATCAACTCCGCTTCGCGCTCCCGTTGTCCCTCTTGATAGACACTGGGGAGCGACACTGTCAAGGCAATCAGCAGCAATGTTGCAATCATCATGACAATGACCAGCACCATGCCATCTGCCCCGCGCAGTCGGTGTTGCTCACTACTGCGGAAACGGCAATTCGAGAGTTTGGTGTGTTTCGCCATCTTCAACTACTACCATCGCGGGATTGATTGTCACCACCTTGTACTTTGTTCCGATGGAATCGCCCTCGTGAACCACCACCAGGTCATCGTTGTATGTGACCATGGCCTCCTTCTTTCCACCCGGCAATTCGTTGTAACCCATTGCTTTTAATGGGGGAGGGGGCGGCGCAGGGGGAGGGAGCTTCGCATTGGGTGCGACCGCCTGGGAAACTGGCGGCGGGGCGGCGCCACCCACAAAATCAAAGGGGTTTCGGTCCTCATCGGGAAGAGGACGGGAGTCCCATTTCTTCAAAACATCGAAGTGAACGTTGGGATCATACTTGGCAAGGTCATCGGCTGCATGGGGAGGGTTCCTCCCCACCTGCTGCAGTGACATGCTCGCCGGGGTCATGTGTGCCCGGGATCCCCCGGGCTCCAGGCCTCGATATTCCGCCACCAGATTTGCCACGAGGAGTACGCACGCCGCACCCAGCACCGCAATTCCCCATTTGTTGATTCCGGCCGGTATTTTCATGGAGTTAGGTAGAGGTCTGCACCCAGCCGCAGTCCAAGTGCTCCATTCTCTTCCCCCGATGTAATGGTGAATTCGCGGACCAGCAGGAAATTGCTCGCGGTTTCCAGGGCGTGCGAAAATTTCAATAAGCTCGAATATTGTCCCTGCACATCGATTTGCATCGCCAATTGCTCCAAGGGATCGTGGTGCTCTGTGTCAAGACGGTACGCCAGCGTGGATACTTTCACACCCGAGGCATCCGCCACCTTATGGACCAGCCGGGCAGCAGTTGAAAAAGCCTCCTGGCGAGGGGGAATTCGATTGGTCGTGAAATCCTCCAGCCCCTTCTCGACATGTGGCATAGCCGCTTCATACTTCTTCAACAGATCGACGCGAACTTGTTGGTTCCGTATCGTTTGCCGCAATTCTGCTTGGCGGCGCTCCTGCATTTCCAACTTATCTCCGAGCGGCCGGTAGACAGCAAAGAAAACCAGCAGGTCCAAAGCCAACAATCCTGCGCCGGTCGCTTCAATGATTCGGCTTACGATTTGGCGTCGACTCTTCCGCACTTGTCTTCTCCGTTGTAGTATCAATTCCCGGCAGATAACGCGCTGTGCATATTATCGTTACTTGCTGACCTTGCGAGGCTTCTTCTTGAAATCCCTGGTTAACGATGGCCACATCTTTGAAGTCAGGGGCGTCTTCGAGATCGTTTAGAAACGTGTCGATGGCGTCCTCGCCTCTCGCGGTAATTCCCATCCGCAACATGTAGTCATCTCCCGGTTTCTTGGGAGAAGCCAGCGCCAAACTCAATAGGTGAGCATCTTCAGGCAGAAGGCCTGCCAGCCGTGCACTTAACTCCGTAAGGGAAAGCTCCCTTTCGTCGATGAGTTTGTTCACAAACTGGGCCTTTACGAGCAACTTTTGATACGCCGGCGCTGCCAACTTCTTGCGGACGGCCGCTTCCTGGTTGTGGAGATCATCCGAACGCATCTGGACTTCCGTGAGTTGTTGCCGGATTCCCCGGTAGTCGCGAAATTCGTGGATTGACGCGCGGCACAGAAGGACCAGCGCCGCCAACCCAAGCAATGTCGCAGGAACCGCCCATAGGAGCGCATAACGGTCACGTGCGCTCGCCGCAGCGGAAAGGTTGAGGGTAATTCTCATCGTCGATCACCCAGGTTCGCCACTAAACCGGCAAAGGGCATTCCGAATTGATCAAAAGCCTCGCGTTGCCCCGAGGGCAGTCCTGCGGCTGGTAAGAAACTCGCCGGGAGCGCGCAAAGCTCGCGCCCCAAGGCCTTCGCCAAGGCTTCTTCCACTTCCGGCTGCGCGGGAGGACGGGCGCAATACCAAACATTTTGAACTTGCACACCCAGATTATCCTGGCAAGTCGCCAATACGCGCGCGGCCTCGCGTGCAACTTCTTCGAGATTGGCCATCGCGTCACCTTCCAGCGGCCGCGTCCTCCAGTAGCGCACGCGGTTAGAGGCCATCACCACTGCGGTCAACGCGCCCGGGCACAGATGCAACAGGAGTTGCCCGCCGGCGTCCTCGGGGAGCAGGGGCAGCAATGCCACGGTTGCCGGCAGGACCAACGCCGGCCCACCGTTTATGCCTTTCAAAGCTGCTTCGTATTCGGCCAGCACTGAACCCCGCACGGCTACGCCCAGAACCTCCACCGAACCCGGCTGCTTCGCCAGTACCTGGTAACTCAGATGGGCCTCCTCCGGTGCATAGGGCAGATACTCGCGCATCCGCCATAGCACCAGGGTATCAGCTTCCCGTCGATCTTCAGGAAGGGTTTCAAATTGCAGCAAGGCCACGCGCACCGCCACGTCGGGAATCAGCAGGCCCACCCTGCCGCCTCCGTTTCCGATCCTTTCGCTGACTTCAGCAATCGTGCTGCGTATAACCGCATCGTCCGTTATGTTGGATTTGTTGGCGGAGGGCACCAAGGCCCCCGTCGGAAATTCGCGCACCCCCACGCTGTGTACTTGCCGTTTGGAAGGGTTCAAACGCGCGGCGGCCACAAAACCCGGCTCCAAGTCCAAAGCAAAGGTGGGGGCCACAAAGTGCCCCGTGTGCGTGTGCCCTCCCAGTCCCAAACGTTTTTTCCAAGTCACCCAGTTCATGCTGCCCTCGGGAGACGGTACACGGGATTCGAGACACGGGGTTCGGGATTCGGGGCTCGGGGTTCGGGACACGGGAAACGGGTTTCGGGATTCAGGACCCGTGCCGCGTGTCCCTTATCCCGCGTCCCGTTTCTTAGGACCGCGGTCAATCGATTAAGCATTTTTTCGATACATCCAAATCCTTGTAATTGTTGACTACGACTTTACCTCTTCACACGAACCCATGCCCCGTCTCCCGTGTCCCGCTTCATTCCACAAACGTAACCTTATTAATCTCCCGTAAGGTCGTCAGTCCTTGCTGGACCTTTTCCAACGCCGAATCCCGGAGCGATCGCATTCCTTCGTCGTGCGCGGCGCGGCGAATTTCCGAGGAGGGCCGCTTTCCCAGGATGATCTCGCGAATACTGTCCGTTACCGCCAGCAATTCGCCAATCGCCGTGCGGCCGCGGAATCCCGGTCTCGTTGCACTCCTGACAACCTGCCCCTTCGTAGAACGTAACGTCTTTCCACGCCTCAGGCTTCAGGCCCGACTCCTCCAGCAACTCGATGGGCACTTGCATCGGGCGCTTACATGCTTCACAAATCGTCCGCACCAGCCGCTGCGCCAGGATGCAGTTGAGCGCCGAAACAAAATTGTACGGCTCGACGCCCATATTGAGGAAACGTCCCAGCACATCGACCACGTTGTTCGCGTGCACCGTGGTGAACACCAAGTGTCCGGTAAGCGCCGATTGGATGGCAATTTGGGCGGTCTCATTGTCGCGGATTTCACCCACCATGATTTTGTCCGGATCGTGCCGCAAGATGGAGCGCAGCCCGCGCGCGAAGGTGAGTCCCCGTTTTTCGTTCACCGGAATCTGCGTGATGCCGCGAAGCTGATACTCCACCGGATCCTCAATGGTGATGATCTTGTCTTCATCGGACTTAATTTCAGAGAGGGCGGCGTAAAGAGTAGTGGTTTTGCCGCTGCCGGTGGGGCCCGTCACCAGCACCATGCCGTAAGGCTCACGGATAAAGCGCCGCAGCCGCCGGATTTCCCGGTCGGCCAATCCCAATACTTCCAGGCGCAAGGAGTGAAACTTCTCGCTCAAGGATTCCTTGTCGAGGATGCGAAGCACCGCGTCCTCACCGTGAATCGAGGGCATGATGGAGACACGAAAGTCAATAAGGCGCCCGCGATAGCGCACGCGGAAACGCCCGTCCTGGGGAACGCGGCGCTCGGCGATATCCAATTCCGACATCACTTTGATGCGAGTAATGAGGTTGGACTGAAACTCCCGCGCCAGGGGCGCCATGGCCTGCTGTAACACACCGTCAATGCGGTACTTCACTACCACCGAGTTGTCGCGGCTCTCAATGTGAATGTCGCTCGATCGCCGCTCCAGCCCTGCGAAAATGATCGAGTCCACCAGCCGGATCATGGGGCTGACGTCGCTGTCCTCCACCAAGTGCTCTAGCGAGAGGCTTTCACCGGCGGTTTCATCCTCACGAATCACGTCCAGGCGAAATTCTTCGGTGGCATCATCCAAAACGCGCTGGGAGGGTTCGGTTTTCTTCAGAAAATCGCGCACCTGGCTGGGTGCCGCCACTCGCACCACCAGTTTCCGGTCCAGCTTGACTTCCAATTCATCCAAGCGCGTCAGGTTGGTGGGGTCCGCCACCACAATCACAAGTTGGTGGTCATCTCCTTCCAGAGGCAGAAACTCATAGTGGAGCATCAGTTCGAGCGGGATGGTGCGTAACACTTCGGCGTCGGGACGAGAATCACGCAAATCCACGAATTGGAACTGATAGCGCTCCGCTAATCGGCGCGCCGATTCCATTTCTTTCACGTCGACTGCCGTCTCTGCCAACTTCAAACCTCCGGAACGGGAAACGCGTCACAGGGTACGGGACACGTGTCTCGCTCAATGAACCATTGCCGCCATGGAAAACAGCGGAAGATAAAACGAGATCAGAACAAATGCCACGACCACAGCGATCAGGGCGATCATAACCGGTCCCACCAAGGCCAGCCGCGTTTCCAGATCGATGCTTACGTCCTCTTCAAAAAACTCCGCCAGCGCTTCCAGCATGTTCGACATGGCGCCGGTGGTCTCTCCCACTTCCATCATATCGAGGGCAATGGGCGGGAAAAAGCCACTCGTGCGCAAGCTCGCACTGAGCTCTTTTCCGCCCGCCACTTCCGTCTGTGCTTGCGCAATCGCCCGGGAAAGCCACGGACTGCCTACCGATTCCTTGGCGGTCTCGAGCGCTGGGACAATGGGGGTGCCTCCTTGTAAGAGCGTCGCCAGGGTGCGAGCAAACTCCGCTACGGAAAACTTCAGCAGGAGGCCTCCCACCAGGGGCAAGCGGAATTTCAGCCGCTCCCAGGCCAAGCGGGTCCGCTCGGAGCGGGCCGCCGCCTTGATCAAAAAGCCCAGACCCACCACCGCCAGTACAATGAGCAGGGAGAAGTGCTTCACTTGCATGGCGAAGGAGATGACGAAGGTCGTCAGGCTCGGCAATTGCACGTCCATGTCGGCATAAAGCTTGGCGAACTGCGGCACAATGAATTCAATCACGAAGGCAATCAGGCCACCCAAGAAAACCAACAGAAAGGCGGGGTAGATCAAGGCCGAAATGAATTTCTTGCGGAAACCCCGCGACTGCTTCTGGTAACTCAGGTATTGGCCCAACACCCTGTCCAAGCTCCCGCTTCGCTCTCCCGCCCGCACGGTGGCACAGTAGATCTTGGGAAAGCTGCCGGTGGACTCAAAGGCTTCGGAAAGCAACGCCCCGGCGCGCACTTTGTCGCGGACCGCCTCAATAGCCAGGCGCAACGTATCGCTCCGCGTCTGGTGCGCCAGCAGGTCAAGGGATTTCTGCAACGGCAATCCGGACTTGGAAAGCGTCAGAAACTGCTGGTTGAAAATCAAGAAATCGTCAGGGCGGA
Source organism: uncultured Acidobacteriota bacterium (assembly GCA_963825395.1). GTDB lineage: Bacteria > Acidobacteriota > Terriglobia > UBA7540 > UBA7540 > Bog-366. The sequence goes on from CAWGTQ010000066.1 coordinate 47,083, forward strand.
TTTTTCCCGGACGCGGCGCCCGCATCTGAAAACTCAATATGTCTTTGGGGCGTATCGAAAAAATCAGAAAACCTTGCGCCCGCAGCCGCTGGCGGAGTTCATCCTCGGAGCGCGCCTCCTCCGTCTGCGTCATTACCCGCCCGGCGTCCGTCCCTAGTTTGCAAACAAACTCGGCCATGATGATTTCAAATTTCAAATTTGAGATTTGAAATTTCGGTTCTCCTTCTCACCAACTGCTATAAGGCGTGCCATCAAGGGAAGTGTCTTCTGAACCGCTATGCACGTCCACAATCCCCGCGGTGGCTTGGTCCGGACTGATGGGGACATCTTCAGTATCAGTCTTCCAGGTCTCGTTCGAACCCGTAAAAGGGTCAACCGGAATTCCGCCCCGCAGGTACCCCGCACTCACCAGGTCATCAAGTGAAGTTGGGGGCTGTTGCTTGTCAATGGTATATTCGTCGATCATCTTACGCATTGTAAACAAGTCATCCCGTAGCACGGCTTCGCGCGCATGAATGACGGCAATGTGATACATGGGCATGGCGAAGTTAGCGAGGATCAAAATGAGGGTAATCACCACCATCAGTTCAATCAGGGTGAAGCCGGAAGAGTCAGTCCGGGGTCCGGAGTCCGGGGTCCGGAGTCCATGACCGGAGGTCACAGGTTCAGCGTCTGAGGTCCGAAGCCCGAAGACAAGCGACCGAGTCTCGAAACTCGAAATTCGAAACTCGGACGTCCCCGGGGCGATTTCCGAGTTTCGAATTTCGAGGTTCGAATGCCGACTCCGGACCCCGGACTCCGGACTCCGGACTTTTTCCCTACCAATCCCCATATTGTGTCCCATCTAAAGCCGCTCCCTGACTCTTCGAGTACACATCAAAAACGTTCTGTCCACCCCAGCTTTTGGAGTCGGGATCATCTTGCATTGCCCGCAGACCCCAATCCGCAGTACCCGTCATGGGGTCCACTGGAATCTTGCGGAGGTACTTGTACTTCCCCTTGGCAGTCCCTTTAACCGGCACCCCGTCAACCAAGGTCTGGAGGTCAGGAGGATAACCGAAGGAGTCTACTTTAATCGGAATCTTGCCTTGGTCAGAATCCAACTTGTACCGATCAATTGCCTCGCGCAGCATACGCAAGTCCTCGTGGAGCCGCGTCTCCCGGGCCCGGATAATCTCATTGCGCGCCAAAGGCAAAGCCATAGTCGTTAGCACCAGCAGGATTGTCATCGCCGCGATCAGCTCGATCAGCATGAAGGCTTTGTCCGAAAACTGATTGCTTCTCATTACCATCTTCATTGCCATTATTGAGGCTGCCGGGGCTCGGTGGAGGGAACCTCGAAGGGACGTGGACCCTCTACGGCTCCGGGGTGTTCCTCGCCCCCGCCGAGAGCACCCAAGGGGAGATTTGAACCCTCGGCTGTGGCAGGTTCGGGAAGGCGGATGACCCGCGGAGTCAGCATGATGAGTACCTCCTGGTCATTTACCTCTTTGTTCTCCTGGGAAAAGAGATAACGCACCAGGGGAAGGTCGCCCAGCCCTGGAATCCCTTGGATTTGATTGGTTAAGGTCCTTTGAATCAATCCACCCAAGAGATTTACTTCTCCCTCCTGCAAACGGAAGTCATCCTCAATCACCCGCTGGCCGAAAGTCGGTTCAGTGATCCCGCCCACGGAGATGGACGCTCCCAGGGAGGAAATCTCAATCTTGGCGTGAACTGCAACCTCCCCCGTGGAGAGCAAGTGAGGGGTCAGGTCCAGGTTCACACCAATATCCTGAAATTGAAACTGCGTACTGGCCAGCAGGCCAACGCTCCCTGTCGAACTGGTGGTTCCCCCCAGGGACGGCAGAAAACTGCCCGTGGCATAAGGGATCCGGCTGCCGATTTTCACCTTGGCGGTCTGGCCGTCTGTAACCCGGATTTCCGGGTTCTGCAAAATGTGAGTTTTGGAATCGTTCAACACCGCCATGGCAGTGGCGCCGGGAAGAGAAATGGCATAGTCCGATAAACCGAAGTGATTGAGGGCGGCAGAGGTGACGCTGGTCGTTGTACCCGAGACGGTCGAAGTCGGGGCAAAGACCACCCCTGTCTCGATTCCCGAAGTTATCGTCCCGCTAGAGCTAAGGCTAGCCGGCGTCAAGCCCAAATCGCGAATTCGGTCGCGGTCGGCTTCCACGATACTAATGTCAATCAAGATTTCCGCTTTGGATCGATCCAATTGCCGCACGAGCTGTTCCGCCGCCACCACCTTTGCCGGAGTATCCCGAATGATAATGGCGTTAGCATCAGGATTGTCCATAATCCTTTGCAAACCCAATACTTGCTTGAGGGCAGTGGTTATGGCGGTGCGGTCGGCTGGCGCCAGGGGGTTGGAGAGATAAATCGTCTTCAAAACCTCTTCGTCATAGTCCCGCCGATTGTTGGGGTTATCAGGAATCACCAGGATCGTGTTGGGAGTAACCGCCTTCCAAAACGTTTTGCTCTGCAACGCTACAAGTTTCAACGCATCTTCGATCTTTACGCCGCTCAGGTCCTCGCTGAGCGGAGCAGGGTGAAAGTCCGGCGTGAAAGCGACGTTTAGTCCGGCGAGCTTACCCAAAGTCTCGAATACCCTGCGGCTGTCTGCGGAGAGGCGAAAATGGGCAAGAGGTTCGGGAGGAAGGGGTTGCAACTTCACCGCCGGGGTCTGGGTTTCTTCTTCGCGGGCCTTCAGGGCGTTTTGGATCGCCTCCGTATGCGTCTTTTTTGTCTGCGTTTGCTTGGCCAGAACGACTTCTAACTCCTGAGCCGCAGCCCGATTGGCCCGATCAATCCGGGCGGCCTTCTGTAATTCTCCCGCCGCTTCATCCAACCGACCCTCCTTTACCAATCGGCGACCGTGGTCGAGGTGGAATAGACTGGCTTGCGTGCGAGCGTTTGCCTCATGGAGGATATATAAGGGATTAGCAGGGTCAGACTCTTTCGCCTTCTCATAGTCCACCAAAGCCGTGTCCCAATCCTTCCGCTCCTCCGCCTTGCGACCCTCCCGGTAAGCGAGGCTCGAGCCGCCTCCGCAGCTTAGGCAGGATGCGAGGAACGCCAACACCCCTATAAGCCGGACTCTTTTGTTGAGCATCCGTCTCTCCCGTGGCCGCAATCAAAACCCAACGTGGGGATCATCGGCCATGAAAAATGTGCCTGCAAACCCGGTCAGCGACGAGTCGAGCAAACTCACGCCCAGGTCCGTGAGAATGAGACTGCCTGATGCATCCACCTCGTGGAGAGCCTGTCCACTTGCCAATCCTGATGAGGGAAAATGCAAATTTCCATACAGTCCCTTGGATGCAGGCTTGCCGCCGGATTCTGTCTGGACAGAAAGGAAGTTTCCTGCTCGCTGCCCGGGTGACACGCTCACAGCCAAAACCAATATAGGATCAACACTGGTGGCTAGATATTGTTCAGCAAACGTCTCGCCTTGTTTCACCAAATACACTTGCGACCCATCTGCCACAACTGCTTGTATTTCCCCATCCTGTCTCTCGACATAGCCGAGCGTTTGGAATACAAATGTGGTGTGATCGGGTGAAATTGCGGTCGCGTTCAACGAAGACGCAGAATTCCGCCCGCGCACTTTTGGCGATGTGACGCGCACCTGCTCATCCTTCCGGTTCCTGGGCGGTGGAATCGCCACCTGGGCCGGAGGATCGTTAGGTAAGCTCGCAGACACTTCGCCTACCTCATCGGATCGACAACCTGGACAGTCTTCATTAGAAAGCAGAGGTGGTCCTTGCGACGCCGATGCAGAAAGCAAATCCGAGTCCGGGATGGTCGAGGGTGCGGCAATAGGAGATGGCAATGCCTGCCTCATCGGCTCTTCCACCGCTTCCACGGCGTCAGCGGAAACGCTGAGGGCACGGTACCGGCCAGCGAACCGGTCACCCTGCCGCACAATATACATTTCGTCGTCCTCGGAGAGAATCGCTGCGAGGTCGCCATCTGCTTTCACGACAAACCCGAGAGGTTTCAACTCGACGGGGAGTTTGGTCAGGCGATCAGTTGATCCACTGGGCTTCTCCGCGAGCATGGATGCTGCCGGGTCACTTGCACCACCCGTTGTGATAGCCGCTTCGCCTACCGAGCCCATTCCGAGCCGACTGGCTGCCGACCCATCGGCAGCACTGGAAACAGGGATTGGAACTTCGTACGATGCCTGCCGAATGACCGAAGTGGAAGGAATAGTCAAACTCCCAAGTGGATGAACCGAACTGTCAGCCGTGACTTCCCTGGTCGATGAGACCGCAGTTACAGGTGCAGGGGAAACCTGAGCAGGTAATGCCCCCTCATGAGAATGGCCAGGAAGAGTGACTTGAGCCATGATTTCCGGCCGAGTCCCAGGGACAAGGCGAACTGAGTCTCCATCTGCCAGTACAGCTTCAACCTTGCCATCCGCTTGCTGCACGTATCCTAATGAATTGGCAACCGGTTCAACGCCTTGAGGTGGTGCAATACGATCTTCCCTCGCGGTACCCGCGGCGGTGGTCACCTGACCAGGAGTCACAGCCGCAGGAGCTTCGGAAGTCAGATTGGTGCCTTGAATATTTGTGAGGTGATCGCCCTTTGCGGCAACCGCCAAAACCTCTGACTCAGCCGGAGCGCCCAACGCCGTTGGGCTCAAGGGCTGGGGCTCCCCCCTCGCCGTCAGCTCGTTAGTTTTAGCGCCGCTAGATTTAGTCATTGGGGTTTGCAGAAGCGTCTCATCGATGGCAGCGACCGAGTCAGGAGAAACCTTTGTGACTCGGTACCGGTCCGAGATGAGATCACCAATATGAACGACCTGAACTTGGTTTTCTTGCAAAATAATCGCTTCAACTTGTCCCCCGGCCTTTTCCACATACCCAATCGACTTGAAAATCGTTGGCGGTGGCGGTGCGGGAGAACCCTTCATGACCGCAACCTCTTTCGCCGCAGCGGGTTCGGCCGCCTTCACTATCTCAGATTTAGGCTTTAGGCGCGCTTGCCGCTCGGCGATTTCCCGGGTCATTGGATGGATATGCTTTTCGGTATGGACCCGTACCAGGGCACAGATTTGCGGGGGCAACGAGCGTTGAACCCAAAGCGGCCGGAGAGATCTGCCAAGATGGTTGGCTCCGATTTGGGATAAATCATTCGATAAATGCGCTAGGGAAAGCGGCCGAAGTTTGAGCAGTGAATAGAGACCTACACCTATGGCAACACCCAACACGAAACTGACGAGTTGCCGAATAGTCTTCACTGGTGACCTGATGCCAAATTCCACTGAGGAACGCGGACGCAAGGCTGAATCTTGGTCCGGCGCGATGCCCTGGCCCGCGAAATCAAAACCTGCGCGCGCGAACCTCAACGCCGCGGCACGCTTGCAAAGTCACACGGGACTGCCGCACAACTATCAAATCATGCCTGCCAACGGCCCTGCCACGCCTCGCACTTCCAAGTATTCTTCTTCCGCTTGAATATCATATCAGGGGTCGAACAAAAAGCAATCAATCAAACCGGTAGTGGTTCAGTTTCATGTTGTAGCGCCGAGTCTATCCCGCCAATGGGCAGCGAAAAGCCGCCTCTACATCAAACTGAGCTCCTTCCAAATATTTCAGAGGCCGCACTTTGGATGCAGGTGGTATGATAGCCGTCATTCTTTAACGGGAGATGAAACTTCCATGGCCAAAGTGTTGCGTTGTCGTGACCTGGGGATGGATTGCCCCAAAGAAGTGCGTGCCGAAACTGAAGAGGAACTCATGAGGCTCGCCGCCGAGCACGCGGAGAAAGATCACGGCTTGGCGGCCGCCATGATCCCGCCCTCCATCCTGGCAATGGTCAAATCCGCCATCAAGGAGGAGTGAGCCCCATCGTCAGTTTTCAATCATCAGTTGTCAGTAAAAGCTCTTACGCCCGCGGGCTTTTTGCTAACGACTGAAAACTGATGACTGACGACTTTTCATGCGCACTAGCGGCGTTCGTGACCGGAGCTGTGATGCTCCTCGACCCGCGCGTGACCCGCGCGGGCCGCCCTGCGCTCAGATTCACTGCGTCCGATGCGTTGGTGCTTCTCCCCGCCGCGAGGCCCACTCCAACGTTGGAAACCGTGGTAAGGATGCACGTAGGAGCCGCGATTGGCCCAATTCCGGCCCCAATGCGCTCCGGCGATGAACAATTCGTGTCGATCCCAGAAGAAGTGGCTTGAGCCCCATCCCCAAGGGGCAAACGCGAAGCCAAGCGTTATGCCAAATCCAAAACCGATGGCGCCGCCGATAAAAAATCCGGGCCGGGGCACAGCGAATACGATCAGCGGATCATATACAGGAACGCAGACAAAGGCCGGATTCACCGGCACGATGGTAATATAGGGACCACCGGAAACCACCACCTGCGCGTTGGTTCGCAGATAGCCGTAACCATAGGCCTTTTTCCGCATCCTTTGCACCGCGTCCATCACGTCCTGCTGTTGCGCCAGAAACGCATTGCCCAACTCGGACGTCCAGTTCATGTCCGAAGCCATCATCTCCAGCACCGATGGAAACGGCAGCAACGCCTGCACGCTGGGGTCCCACGTGAGGTGGTCTTCGGTGATGGCTCTGGCGAGATCGTCCCCGGTCAGATAGTGATGCTCATCCGCCCACTTAGCGGCATCGGGAATCTGATCAGGATAGGTAGCCGCGGCGAGGATTTGGGCGAGAAGAGGGTCCGGGTAAAGTGCGATTCGAGTGACCAGCTTGTCGAGTTCCCCTGTCCCGCTTTGCGGGAATCCCCACGCGCTCTGGACATCCGATGGCTGCCGAGTGAATCTGGCAAAGCCGAATGAAACGCCTTGGCTCCCCACGCGTCTCACGATAGAATCTGGGGCCAATTACAATCTTGGGATGGAACTGCATGAACATCTGGATTTTGCCGGCACTTTGGCTGGGACCGAATCCGTTGATGGACATCTGGCGAACTTTTCAGCTTGCTGCCCGCCGCGACGACTTGATTCCCATCACCATCGTCATTCTGGGAACAGCGGTGGTGCTCGCCGTATTTTCACGCCGCCAGCGCGTGCATGTTAGAGTGGCGTTGGTGATGTACGCCCTCGCCCTCTTCCTCATCGTTCTTTCAACCATTCCCGAGGGGCTCGGATGGACGTTGGCGGCCAAAACCCTTCATGCCGCCGGACTCTTATTGGTGGGTTTTGCGGTGTTGAAGCTCGCCAGCATCATCATCTTTGACGTCGTTCTGCGCCTCACTCCCCTTTCTCCACCCCAAGTGCTGCGGGACCTCACGGTGGCCGGGGGATATATGGGAGTCGGACTTTGGCTGCTCTCGCGCAATGGAGTGACGCTCTCCAGCATCGTTGCCACCTCTGCCGTCATGACCGGAGTGATCGTTTTTTCCCTCCAAGATAGCCTCTCCAACATTCTGGGCGGACTGGTCCTGCAAATTGATGAGAGCTTCTCAGTCGGCGATTGGGTCAAAATCGAGCAGACCGCGGGCAAGGTCAAAGAGATAACCTGGCGCCACGTTGCCATCGAGACTCGCAATTGGGACACCGTGATTATCCCCAACAGCGTCCTGATCAAATCGCAGATATTAATACAGGGGCAGCGCTCCGGAGAGCCCGTCCAAGAGCGCCGTTGGGTCTATTTCAATGTGGATTTTCGTGTGCCGCCGACAGAAGTCATCCGCGTGGTGACTGATGCCCTGGTGACCGAACCCGTGGAAGGCTCCGCCGTGGAACCACCACCCAACTGCGTTTTGATGGATTTCAAAGAGAGCTACTGCCTCTACGCGGCCCGCTACTGGCTGACGGACTTGCTAAAAGACGACCCCACCGACTCGCTGGTGCGCAGCCGCATTTATTTTGCCCTCCAACGTGCGGGTATCCCGCTATCGGTTCCCGCTTTGACCGCTTTTGTCGAACCGAGGGACCAGGAGCGCGAGAAGCTTCACCACGAGCGTGAGATCTTGCAACGACTCAGTGCCCTGGACCTTGCCCGTGTGGAGCTTTTCCGCGAAATGAACGATGAGGAGCGGCGTAAGCTGGCAGAGCGATTGCTCTTCGCTCCCTTTATGAAGGGGGAATTGATGACGCGGCAGGGCGCCGACGCGCACTGGCTGTACATCCTTACCAAAGGATCGGGCGAAGTGATTGTCTCCACTGAGGCCGGAGTTCGCAAGTCAGTTGCCATCCTGCACGCCGGTGACTTTTTTGGCGAAATGTCTCTGCTCACGGGCGAACCTCGCAGTGCTTCGCTGAAGGCGCTGGAAGAGTCTGAGTGCTATCGTTTGGACCGGAAAGCGTTTGAAGACATCTTACACGGCCGCCCGGAAATTGCTCATTACCTTTCAGAATTGCTGGCTCGCCGGAAAGTGGAAATCGAAGCCGTCCGCCATGACCTAGATGCCGCGGCTCGCGCCGCTATGATCCAGCACCAACAGCAAAGCATTTTTGCCAAAATCCACAAGCTTTTTGGACTCACCCCCCCCACCCCCAAAGCCGACGAGTGACAGTAGGCGGGGGGAAGTGTGACGCCCCTCCGCTTAAGTGCGGCCCAGCCGCGGTGTCGCGGTGAAAAATCTCACAGTAGCGGCGGTCGTAGACCGCCGGGTTTGAGAATCCACCGCTTCGGCGGGCAGAGACCGCCGCTACAAATCGCGACGCCAATTCTTTCACAGCCGCGGAGCGGCGGCATCGTGTGGCCCACGGCGAACAGCCGTGGGATACAGATGGCATACGGAGCTTCGTTAGTCCCTTGCGGGGTTCGTAGCTCCTTCCTGTCGCGTTTTTCCCGACGCTTGGCGCCATGGGCCAAATGATGGCGCCAGCTACGCGGGCTGGCTCAAAAAAGCCATTTGCCCTTTGCCTTGTGGTTTTCCTTCATGGCGCCACCAAACCGCACACCGGGCTTGGCGTTTTGTGCTTTGCGTTTTGACTTTCTTTTGCGGCCCCCACCCCCTCCGGATTAATCCCGCGTGTTACAATGGCACAATCCTTTTGAACTATCTCTACGTTGGGAAGGTATAGATGCGCCGTCAGCCGCTAAAGGCTTTTTTGATACTGATTCTCGTTTTAGTTCTTGCGGCGATTGCAGGAGCGCAGCAAAAGCCCTTCACTCCGGAACAAGTGCAAGGGTTAGTTCGCGATGGAATCGGGGATGAGACCGGCGCCAGGCTTATCACCCAGCGGGGCATTGATTTTGAACCCACGCAGGATTTCCTTCAAAGCCTCAAGGCGGCGGGCGCCAACGAGGCGTTCTTACAAGCTTTGCGCACGGCAAAGCCTCCCCCGACAGCGGGTGGTGGAGCAACGAAGCCGCTGACTCAGGTTCAGGTCCTCTCCCTGGTCGCCGGGGAGGTGCCCAACCATCGTGTGGCCATGCTAGTGCAAGACCGCGGCATCGATTTTGAGCCAAGTGATGACTTTTTCCGCGAACTCCGCCTCGCGGGCGGCGACGACGAGTTAGTCGGCGCGGTCAAAACCGCCAAAGTGATGAAGTCCGAAAATGTCGAACCTGCCGTTGTGGCCCACCAGGCGGAAGTCCAACAGCACACCGCGCGGGGAGCGGAGTTCCTGAAGAAGAAGCAATACGCGGAAGCCGAATCCGAGTATCGTGCCGCAATTCAACTGGATCCGCAGAACCCTGAGCTGCACATCAGCCTCGGAATCACCTTGGGACGCAAGGGAGATTGGGATGGGCAAATCGCCGAGGAGCGCGAGGCGCTGCGCCTCAGCCCCAATAATGATCGGGCCCATGTCAGCCTGGGCGTGGCGCTTTCGCAAAAGGACGATCAGGATGGAGCCGCTGCGGAATATCGCGAAGCCATCCGCCTGAACCCCAACAATGACCAGGCGCACGTCAATTTGGGGAATCGGCTTGCGCATAAGGGGGATTGGGATGGGGCCATCGCGGAATATCGCGAGGCGGTCCACCTGAACCCCAACAATGAACAAGCGCACATCACCCTAGGAGCGGCGCTGGCGCACAATAAGGATTGGGAAGGCGCCATCGCGGAATATCGCGAGGCAGTCCGTCTGAACCTCAACAATGACCAGACCCATGTCAGCCTCGGCGTGATGCTTTCACAAGAAAACGACCAGGATGGAGCGATCGCGGAGTATCGCGAGGCGATCCGTCTCAACCCCGGCAATGACCAGGCGCATGTCAACCTGGGGAACAGGCTTTCGCACAAAAATGATTGGGATGGAGCCATCGCGGAATATGGTCAAGCTGTGCGTTTGAACTCCAACAACCACGCCGCGCACTTCAACCTGGGCGTGGCGTTCGAGCATCAGGGCAACCAGCAGGCCGCATTGCAGGAATACCAGAAAGCCTATGAACTCGATCCCAAGAATTCCGCCTACCAGAAGGCTTACGAACGCCTCAATTCGCAGGGAAAATAGATGTAAGGCGTCAGGTGTCAGGTGTTAGGGTTTTACTGACACCTGGCACCGGTTATTTGCAGCGGTCGCAAAGACCGCCCGCTTCCACGCGCACGGTGTTGATGCGGAATTGCTGCTCGCGCTCGATCTGCCCTTTCAACTTTTCGAACAGCGAACTCTCAAATTCCTGAATGCGCCCACATTTCACGCAGGCCAGGTGGATGTGGTCGCGCGTCGTTTTCGCTTCATAGTAATGCTTCCCACCGTCCAGATGCATCAGGTCCAGTTCATCCACCAAACCGTGCTTCTTCAGCATGGCCAGGGTCCGATACACGGTAACCTTATTAATGGTGGGGTCCTGGTCTTTGGCACGCTGCCAAAGGGCGATGGCATCCATGTGGCCATCTGCCCCCTGGATAATCTGGACCAACAAGCGGCGTTGGTGCGTCATCCGCACTCCGCGAGAGACCAATTCCTGCTCAAGAGGTCGACGCGATACGTGCCCTTCTGCGTCCATACTTCCCTCACCGCCTTGGCGTGCCAGCTTTCTCTCTCTAGTTTGGCTTTGCGAGTACAACCTGTCAACGAGTTTCCCCGCTCGGTAGTGGGGCGATTTGATGTGGAGGCGGCTTTATGCCGCAATATGCGAGGTGAACTCGCCGCTACAATATCAAATTGACCCACTACCCGCCGCTTGAAAACAAGGGATTTGGCGCGGGTAAAATGCTCGCGAGGGAGAAGCCGGTGTACACTGATGGCCACGCGATCAAGCTGGAGATCCGGCTTATGACCTTCCCGCGTTCGAAGGTTTTGGTTAGAGAAAATTCGACCCAAGGAGAAAACTGATGAGCCGGCTTTGGATAGCACTGCGGTCAATTGTTTATGCGGCGTTGTTCCTGGCGGCGTGGGGCACGGTTGCGTTGATGTCTCGTGCCGTGGACAAATACATTCCGCTCCGGGTTCCCGGCTGGCTATTCGCTCCGGGAATCGCCCTGTTCCTGGCGGGCGCTGCCCTCGCTCTCACCACGATAGGGTTTTTCATTTTCGAAGGCCGCGGCACGCCGGCGGTTTTTGATCCCCCCAGAAGGTTCGTACCGCACGGCCCTTACAGACTCGTCCGAAATCCCATGTACATCGGCGGCGTCTCGATGCTGCTCGGATGGGGCTTTTACCTCACCTCCATTTCGATGGTTTTTTATGCGGTGGTTGCGTTCCTTCTTATTCACACCTTCGTCGTCTTCGCAGAAGAACCCGGCCTGCGAAAGAGATTCGGACAGGAGTACGAGGACTACTGCAAAACCGTGCCGCGTTGGATTCCTCGCTTTGCCCAGGGGGATGTTCGCACTTAGCCGGCGGAAACCGCGGCATCTCACCCGGCATCAAATGGATTGCAGATTTCAAGAAAGGAGACAACATGCGCGTCGTCATCGCATCGATCGAGGCCGAATACCAACGCTATAAGCAGATGGCCGAGGCGGCGTTTCGCCAATTGTCGGATGAGCAACTCGCGCAGGTGGCTGGGGCTTCGGAGAACTCCGTGGCTACCATCGCCTGGCACATTGGTGGGAACCTCAGGTCGCGCTTCACCGATTTTCTCGATGCAGACGGGGAAAAGCCGTGGCGAGACCGCGAAACGGAGTCTCTTCCTCGGCATGTCACGCACGCCGAACTGCTCGCCTTCTGGGAGCAGGGCTGGCAAGCCTTGTCAACAGCGCTGGCTTCGCTTACGGATACCGATCTCACGCGCGCCGTGAAGATCCGTAACCAGACCCTCTCCGTCGTGGAGGCCCTTCACCGCTCACTTGCACACACGAGTTGTCACGTCGGTCAGATCGTTTTCGCGGCCAAGATGTTGTGCGGCTCCGACTGGCAATACCTGAGCATACCCCCGGGCAAATCAGCGGAATATAACAAGAATCCGAAGCTCGAACGGCCGTCCAAGACATCCTAGCCCGGCGGTCGAGCGGCGCAGCGATGACCGGCGTTGCGGTGTTGGGCAGGCTGCGGAAAAACTCGCTGGCACAGTCATTCTGAGGAGCCGCCGGCGACGAAGAATCTCGCATTGCCTGGGAAATACTCCGAGCGAGATTCTTCGCTGCGCTCAGAATGACAGCGAAGTGCTCAGCTTGACAGGAATTGAGTTTTTTCCACAGCCGGTTTACGCAGGCCAGTCTGAGCAAGTCAAGCTGCAGGTCTCATCGACGGCGGTTCGCGCCGCGCCCGCTCACCCGGCCGCGTCTTCTAACGCGACCTCAGGGATCAGCGCTTGCACGGCGGCAAGATCCGCCACTTTGGTTCCTTCCATGGCGACGCTTGCGGCGCTCGCGGCTACGGCCATGCGGAAGGCTTGGCGAAAGGGAAGGCCCTCGAGGGCGGCGTGAGCCATGACCGCCACCATGGTGTCGCCCGCCCCCACGCTGCTTCGCACCTTGACGGCGGGCGGACGCGCGAGCAAGGCGTCGTTCCCGGCCACGCCGACCGCGCCCTCTGCCCCCAGCGAGATCAAAACCTGCTCGCATCCCATCCTTATTACGGTACGACCTGCTTCCACCAGTTCGCGGTCAGTTCGCAAGGTGCTATTGAGCAGATCTTCCACTTCCGCTCGGTTAGGTTTGATCAAGTACGGCCCGGCGGCAAGTCCATGCTTCAACCCCGGCCCGGCAGTATCCAAAAAGCATTTGGCGCCATGCCGCTTGGCAAGGCGAATCAAATCCGCAAACATCGTCGCCGGCGCATCGGGCGGCAGACTTCCGGAAAAGACCATCACTTCGCAATCCGGCGCATGAGCTTCGATCTTCCGTTGCAATTCCTCCAGGTATTCAGCGGTGACTCGGAAACCTGGTTCGTTCAGCTCGGTCTCCGTTCCCTTCTCGGGATCGTGAATCTTCAGGTTGACGCGCGTCTCCCCGGGGACGTGGACGAAGTCCGCCGGAATTCCCTCGGCGCTGAGCACGTCCAGAATGAACCGGCCATTGCTGCCCGCCACCAACCCCAGCGCGCAGACCGGCGAGCCCAAGCGCTTGAGGGCCTTCGCCACGTTGATTCCCTTCCCCCCAGCGTCCACGCGGCCGAGTTCGCCACGATTGGTTTTCCCAATTTCAAAACCTCGAACGGTCACGCTCCTGTCGACCGCCGGGTTCAAGGTAACGGTTGCAATCATCGCTCACCCCAAACGGCCGGCGTATGCCAGGGCAGCGAAGCCCAGGATGAGAAACAAGATGCTCCCGAACATGGTGTTCAGAGCCTTGCTGCCGGACCCTTTCCACTCGCCGGTGGCAAGCCCCCAAACATTCGAAGCGATAATGATGGCCGACATAAACAGAGGCCAGCCGAGAATCGGTCCCATATCTCCTAAGCGCGCGCTTACGGCGCCGTAAATAACCGTGCTGCCAAACCACAGCGCTCCCATGATGGCGCCGAAGACCCAGTTGAGCCCTGTCCCTGGGGCGCGAAACAGGCCCGTGGTGTTGTTCCTTTTCCAGAGGTAGAGGCAATAGATGATGTAGGGGATGAACGCCGCGCTGTCCAACGGCGCCCAGATGACGTTGGCCTGGCTGGTGGGATTAACCCCCTGTGCGGCGGCGCGAGCAAGCAGCGGCGCGCCGAAGGCCAATCCGAAGTTGATCAGCGGCGAGCCCACTCCAGCCAGGAGGCAAATGATGAGTCCCGCCTTAAAACTCATCGAGACGGCCGCGGATTCGCGCGGGCGCGGTTCCGCAGCTTCCATATGCTTGTCCTTCATTTTGCCGGCAAATGAGCACCCCACGATTCCCACCAGAACCAGCAGCACTCCCAAGAGGAGCATGGCGCCTTGGCTGGTAAACATTCTTTCCTTGTGCAAAACCAGCAGCGGAAGCAGCGAGCCCAATACCGTGGATATGCCGATCGCAATGGCGAAGTTCAGCGCCATGCCGATGGCCGCAATGCCGAGTCCGAAAAAGATTTGCGCCAGGCCAAATCCTACGCCGAACCCGATCATTAACAGGAGTGATTTCAGCGCCACTCCGTGATAAACCTCCCAGGGATTGGGAATGGTCGCAAAAACGACGGCCCAAGGGAAAACCACCATCCCAAAAATCGCCCACACCGAATAGATGTTTTCCCATTTCCAGACCTTGGCATATTTGGTGGGAGCGGCAAAGCTCCCGTTAAGGCCTCCGGCGATGATCGCCAGGATGATTCCGATCGATACACTCGACATGAAAATCCCTCCGCACAGTGGTTGCCGCAATGTCCTCGAGGCGAGGTCGGCCCCGGCAAGGCATCCATGGCCGTTTAGCCTTCCGGAAGAGTGGTGAAGATTACCACTAGAAAGTTCGCTTGTCACTGAGATGAATGCGAGATGAATGCGCTGATTTTGGGCGTGGCGCCGAGGCGAGTGCGCGCCGCTAGGGGCAAGCGCCTGTCCTGGCCGCGCGTCGCGAATTCAGTATGAGATAATCCACTTACTAAATCGGAGCGCTGATTCGGGCTGGCGGCGGTCCCCAGGAGGCATCTATGAAGAAGCCGGAAAACCGGAAGTGGGTGTGGCAGCGCGTGGAGCGGAAAGAGTTGGTGCATTCCGTGCAGACGACCATCGCCGCCGTGGGTTCCTTCCTGATTGCGCGCCTGTTCAAGCTGCCGGAGCCTTACTGGGCCGCCATCACCACGATGATTGTGATGCAGTCGACACTGGGGGCGGCGCTGACCATCTCGAAACGACGCCTGGCGGGAACGGCGCTGGGCGCCACGATGGGGGCCTTGTTCGCAATGTACGCGGGCAAAAGCGTGGCTGCCTTCGGCGCGGCCATCTTCCTGAGCGGGGTAATTTGCGCGGTGCTTCACATGGAACGAAGCGCCTATCGATATGCCGGGATCACGCTGGCGATTGTTATGCTGGTGGCGCGTACCCAACCTGCGTGGATCATCGCCTTTCACCGCTTCATCGAAATCTCCCTGGGTATCGCCGCAGGATTGCTCCTCACCGCCGTGTGGCCCGAATCAAAACCCACCACGAACTGAGCTTATGCGGGCTTCCCTACGGCTCTTGCCGTGGGCCACAATCCGACAGGCCTCAGCCCGCAAGATGCCCGCGCTATGATTGCTCCAACAGCTTGGCGGTGCCTCCGGCCACTTAGAGCATTTCACTGGTCCTGACGCGAGCCAAAAAGGATATTGTTAACAAAACTTTTACAAGATAATTGTTGACATCTAGCCAGACCGAGCTGAGAATCCTGTCACTTGGGCAAACTGCCCAGAATCAGACGTCAATTTGTGCAATTAATACCTGAGAATCATCACTCCAAAGGAGGTGGTTTATGCTCGCGCGCCCCAGTGTTTCCAACCAATGGCAGTCCGCGCCAAAACGCATTGTGGTCTGCTGCGGATGTGTTGGTCTTTCATTTCTCTTCATCGCAGGGTTTGGTCTTCTTCAGAAGGTACAGGCCGCAGAGAATACTCTATCTGGCGATCAGGTTTCTGCCGCGCCCACGGAATCTCAGCCCAAGCTGGTCGCGGCTTACGGCAAACTGCCTCTGAGTTTTGAGGCGAACCAGGGCCAGGTGAGCGGCGCGGTCCAATTTCTTTCGCGCGGCCTGGGCTACACCCTCTTCCTCACCGGCGACGAGGCGGTCCTCTCGTTGGGGAAGGCGGCAGGCGTAGCAGGTGCCGGACTAACGCCCGGCGTGACATTATTGGTTGATAAGCCCACAACGGGCAACGAACCTCAAACCGCGGCCAGCGTTCTTCGCATGAAACTGATCGGCGCAAGCGCCAGCGCGGCAGTGACGGGGGCGGAGGAATTGCCGGGCAAGAGCAACTACTTTATCGGCAACGATCCCTCGAGGTGGCGCACGAACCTGCCGAACTACGCCCAGGTGAAATACCAGAACGTCTATCCGGGCGTGGATTTAGTTTACTATGGCACCCAAGGCGGGCAATTGGAATATGACTTTGTCGTTGCGCCCGGGGCTGACCCGCATTCCATCGGATTGAGCTTCCAGGGCGCGGTGAGAACTCGAGTTGATAAACGTACGGGCGATCTTGTCTTGGCTCTTGATGGCAGCGAACTTCGCTTCCGCAAGCCGGTGGTGTATCAACCGGCCTCCGGTCCGGGGGTTCCGGGTGGACGGCGTCCCATCAACGCCCGGTTCGTCCTCACGGGAAGGAATCAGATTGGCTTCCAAGTAGCCGCCTACGATCGCCGCGCTCCACTGATTATCGATCCAGTCCTGATCTACTCCACTTACTTGGGTGGGGGAAAGTATACCGTCGGGTATCGCGTCGCGGTCGATGCTTCCGGCAACGCGTACGTGGCAGGTGGTAGCAATTCCAGTGACTTCCCAACCACCGCAGGGGTGTATAGTTCCACGATGAATCCCGGCGCTTGCGTCATGAGAACGCACGGCGTTGTGGAGGCCACTTGGCCTTGCGGTGATGCGTTCGTAGCCAAACTGGATCCGACGGGCACGCAGTTGGTCTATTCCACTTACCTGGGGGGCAGCGCAACGGATGGAGCTACGGGTATTTCAGTGGATGGCTCGGGTAACGCGTACGTCACGGGCTCCACAAGTTCGAGGGACTTCCCCACCACGACGGGGGCCTTCCAAACCAGCGCCACGGATACCAGTTGGAGAACCCACGCCTTCGCGGCCAAGCTCAATCCTGCCGGTTCTGCTCTCCTTTACTCGACTTATTTGGCGGGGACTCATGATGACGTGAGCACGACCTCTGCACTCGACTCCAGTGGCTATCTGTATGTGGCGGGGGGCACTACCTCGAAGGACTTCCCGACCACTGCCGGGGCCTTTCAAACGGCTATCTCCGGCACTTCTTGCTCTAACTATGAACAGCAGTGGCCTTGTCCCGATGGCTTCATATCAAAACTGAACCAAACAGGTACCGGTCTAGTCTACTCCACGTTCTTAGGCGGGAGTAGCTTTGATGCCGTGCTGGGCTTGGCGGTTGACTCCACGGGGAGCGCTTATGTAACCGGTGTGACCGCCTCGACTAATTTCCCCACAGCAAACGCTCTGCAATCCTCATTTGGCACGACGACGTGCGGTACCACGGTGGGGGGAATCCGAATCCACGGCCGTGCTTCCATGCCTTCGTGACCAAGCTGAATTCCTCGGGTACGGCACTTGACTATTCCACGTACTTGGGAGGGAATGGATACGACGCCGGAATCGGTATTGCCGTAGACGGCACCGGAGCCGCCTATGTAACGGGAGCAACAAATTCGACGCAATTTCCCACGACAGCCGGCGCGGCGCAGACGACCTTTGGCGGAGGAACATGCTATTTCGGCAGCGTCAACTCCTTTGATTGCTCAGATGCCTTTGTGGCAAAGCTGGAGCCATCAGGTACCGCTCTGGCTTATTCCACTTATCTCGGGGGCAGCAGTTTCGACCTCGGATGGAGCATCGCTGTGGACAGTGCCGAAAATGCTTACGTGGTGGGTGGTACGAACTCGCTCGACTTTCCCACGGACGCTAACACCGGCAACTTTCAGGGCGGCACTTGCTCAACCGACATAGCGATGTTTATCCTTTCCAGTCATGAAGCAGGTTCGAGCTTTAACTGCCCTAACGCTTTTCTGACCGAGATCGACCCCACAGGCGCCACGCGCCTCTTCTCAACTTATCTCGGCGGCGCCAGCGGAGACCTTGCCTTTAGTGTTGCGGTAGATGGTTTAGGTGGCACCTATGTGGCGGGATCCACTCTTTCTTTTAACTTTCCAATTACCACTGGCGCCCTGCAAACTTCTATAACTGGCTACGCAGATGCTTTCCTTAGCAAGTTCGGTCCGGCCTCCGCAACGGGGCCCGTGGTGAGCTTGTCGTCGCCGCTGACCTTTTCAGCTCAGGTGGAAGGAACAACCAGCAGTTCGCAAACTGTCACCCTGACCAACACGGGCAACGGTAGCCTTACCCTTACCGCGATTGCGGCCACTGGCCCGTTTGCCATCGCGAGCTCGGGCACGACCTGCTCCACCTCGACCCCGGTCGCCTCCCAAGCGAGCTGCACGGTGGCCGTCACGTTTACACCCACCGCCGTGGGAAGCGCATCGGGCAGCCTTTCGTTCACTGACAATGCGCCCAACAGCCCTCAGGCGTTGGCACTCAGCGGGACGGGCCAGGATTTCACGGTTACTCCACCTTCCGGTTCTTCCACGTCAGCCACTACCGCGCCCGGCTCACCCGCTACCTACACACTAAGTGTGAGCGGCGAAGGGGGAGCGTCCGGGACGGTAGCCTTTATCTGTACCGGGGCACCCTCTGAAGCCACTTGCACGGTTTCGCCAAACCCGGCACCGACGGGGACGAATGTCACAGTCACCGTTACTACCACTGCCCCTTCGGTGAGCGCGCCGCGCTCTGGACCGCTTCCTCCGGTTCCACCCCTGTCGCCGGGCCTAAGGGGTCTGTTGATGCTCGCCTTGGTTCTTGCGTCGATGGCCTGGGCCATCGTGCGAGGCAACCAAGCCGACGTGAGGCAATGGCGGTCCACCATCGTCCCGCTCGCGGCGGGATTGTTGCTGACCCTGACTCTGGCAGGATGTCATAGCAGCAGTCCGACGACCACGACAACGTCTAACGCCGGGACACCCGCCGGAACCTACACGCTGACGGTGACGGGCACCGCGGGTTCGGGAACTTCTGCCGTGAGCCATAATGTGACGCTCACGCTGATTGTAAGTTAGTCAAAGCAAGACGCAGTAAACGGAAGCTCCGCGCTTTACTTCCGACGACAGAAAAGGGGGCAGTTCGCGAACCGCCCCCACACCAAGCTGTGAGCCATCGGCCCTGCAAGACCATTTCGCGCTACGCTTGCTGGACCACCCCCTCGCCCCCTCCCGAACCAGGAGAGGAATGACCAAGCGCGGGGTTCCGAATTGCAATGGCGTGAATCCTTGTTTGATTAGCAAAACATTTGCGCGTGAGATAGGGCCGAACGGCGTTCGGCCCAGGGCCAGCGCCGCTCGCCCCTACAAATCTGGTTGCGGCTCCGCCGCGCTGCGCTAACCGTTTCCTACCGGTAGGAAATGGCTCAGACAAATGGCCCCTCTTCCCCAAAAATTTAGCCTCCGGATGGGCTATCGCGCCTGGCCGTGGAATCCTTCGTGCTAGGCTATCTTATGGAAGGTGGCGCCGTGGTGAAATCGCGCACACCGCAGGGGCGTCCGATATGCCGTCCCAGAACTCGCGCCCACGCACCCGCAAGCGGCGCTCACGGTATGGAAGACTCAAACTTTCGCCAAGTTTGGCGGACCACGAACCTGCACATCAGGGTCAGGAAAGCCCTCACAAAAAGATGTTAAAAATGAAGATTGCTCCCAATGGTTTATTGAAAACAAAGGGGCAAAAAAAGTGCTCCCAATGAGTTGATGAAAATAAATAAGTTACCGCGCTTTCTCGATGACTTGCTGAAAGGAAAGGAGATAGATGTTGAAGACGACCAGACACGCGCGAAAGATTCGGCCCCGAATGTGTCAGGAGCTCAGATGTTCATGGCGTGCCCTGAGCACCGCGTATAAGTCGGCACGGACGGATGTAGCGCCGACCTTCAGAGCCTGTCCTAAGCGGGGGGGCAGGACCGGTCCATGCTGAGCTAAAGTTCAGCTCTACAAATACCGCGGCTTGCCACGATATGTTAGAAAAAGAAAGGGTTAGTCAAAATTCGACAAAATCTTGCAAAAACCTATGTCATTGAAAATAAAATAGTTAATTAACTAAGGCTAGCAAGTTGGAGAAAAACGCGGGGGAAAAAATGAAGGTAAGTTTCGCGATGTTATTGAAAACAAATGTAGAAAAAATGCCCGATTCATGGCTTCTCACGATGTTGTTGAAAATAAGTTAGTTATAGTCAGCTTCCCACGATGTTGATGAAAAAAATGGAGTCATGAACGCAAATCACCTTCATAAATATCCCGCCCAGGGGGTGCGATCATGAGGAAAATGCTTTTGCTGGTTATGGGAATATTCACCGCAGTATTGCTTCAGGCCCAAGTAATGACGGCACACGGTCAATCCCCGAAAGTCCGTGCCGCGCAGGACGGCTTGGCGCTCACTCCGCCCATGGGCTGGTATCCCTGGAATGAATTCGGCCAGGAGCCCCAGAACGAAACGCTGATCAAGGAGATCGCCGACGCCCTGATCAGCAGTGGGATGAAAGATGCGGGTTATGTGTATGTGGGTCCCGACGAGGGAATCTGCTTCTCTCGGGGGGCGGACGGCAGGCTCACCACCAACCTGGCGCGCTATCCAAGCGGCCTGCGCGGCCTCGGCGACTATATCCACCAGCGGGGGCTGAAGTACGCACTATATACCGACGCGGGAACCCGCACCTGTAGCAAGGCCATGCCCGGCACCAAGGCCCACGAATTTGAGGACATGGCGGCCTTCGCCGCGTGGCGCGCGGATTACGTCAAGATCGACTGGTGCAATACCCAGGGACAGGACGTTGCCCAGGCATACTCCCGGCTCCGCGACGCCCAGTTGGCCGCTGGGAGGCCCATCGTCTTCAGCCTCTGTTCGTGGGGTGAGGGAGAGCCGTGGAAGTGGGCCGCCTCGGTTGGACATCTCTGGCGGACTACGGGCGACATCTGCGCTCCGGGGAAGGCCGATTGGAGCACCGCGATGAAGAACACCGCTGCCAACGAGAAATTGTATGCGGCAGCCGGTCCCGGCCACTGGAACGACCCCGACATGCTCATCAATGGAATGGATGGCCTGAGCGAAACCCAAAATCGCAGCTTCTTCAGTCTCTGGTGCATGATGGCGGCTCCCCTCATGGCCGGAAACGATCTGCGGAAAATGACGGCGTCCACGATTCAGATTGTGACGAATCGGGAGGCGATTGGGATCAACCAGGATCCCTTGGGCATTCAGGGGCACATTGTTCGGGGAGAGGGAAAGGCGGAAATCTGGGCGGGCAAGCGCCTGTTTGACGGCAGCCAGGCCGTGCTGGTTTTCAATTCAGGAACCGCGCCCGCAGACGTTCACGTGACTTGGGCGGATATCGGCAGCGACGGAATCTGCGGCGCTGTATGTGCGTAATCTGTGGACGCATCGAACCACCGGACCGCACCGCGGCGGCATCACCGTCACCGTCCCTGCGAATGACGTGGCCCTGCTGCGCATTTCCAAATCGAATGTCTTTCCCGCGCCGCCCGTCATCGTGGCCGATTCCTACTGGCTGTCTTTCCGCGTCCCGGCTGCCGGACCTCAAAAGCTCACTGGAGCGATTACGGTCAAGACCACCGGGAGCGATGAACTGCCGCTCTGGAAAGTTCGCCCCGGGCTCCCGTCGTGGTTATCCGTCGTCGTAACGAAACACGGCAGGAGCCAGACGCTCGCCAACACGGTCTCCACAGCAGGCCTCGCGAAGGGCCTCTATCACGCCGTGGTTCGAGCCGACAACATCGAACCGGTTTCGCGCCAGCCGATCTCCGCTCTCTATTACGATGTTGACTTGGAAGTCGCTGGCGGCGGTGAGAGAAACTGAAATCGGGTCGCGCCGAGGGAGGAGTGTATAGCTGTGCTGGCGGGGCGCGCTTGGATTCAACCTGAGGTTAGCCCACATTGACGTTGGCCTATCTGTCTCCCGCGGGAGTCAGCCTGACGCGTAACGGTCTTATGGCTTGAGTCTGGATCCAAACCATCAGGTCAGTCCCCTCTAACCTCGCAACATGACCAAATCGGAGATCTTTCCCAGCGGTCATGGGTTTTCCATCGAGAGTCATTTGAGCTTCGCCCTCGCCCCAGTTTCTGATTACGATGGCAGGGTTGACCACCGGCGATCCTTCACTCGCCTGTATCGTCAAGTCCAGAGCTGCCCGCTTGGCAGAAGCATCATGGACCAGGATGAAAGCTCGCTCGACCGCATCATATCCTTCGCTGCGGAAGCCCGCGCCGGTCACAGCAATCTCCGGAGGCGACAGCCACGACTTCGCCAGAGGCAACAACTCACCTGCCTGCTTGGTCGTCAGCCCACTGAGCAGCAGTTTGCTCATGGTGTTCTCAGATGTTTGGTAGGCGTCCCAATAAATGTGGGACAGCGAAGAGTGCGACGGACGGTCTGGTGCCACGCAAGCTCGGCCGCTGGAAGGGATTTGCGCCACGGGCCAGTGGTTCCAGCACTCAAACGTGAAATAGGTCTTTTCCCCGTTATAGATGTCCCACTTCACATGGGCGGGCGGAACGATTTGAAACGGCTTCCAAGTGGATTTGAGATTCACCAGTTGGATGTTGGGATCCGGCGGCCGGTCAATGCCGTTCGGGCCGTCCGGTCGGGAGAAGCTCATTGCAGTTTTGGGTTTCCAAGTATAGATGGCGGATTCTCCCTTCATGTTGGCCAGCGTCAGGGCGTTCAGGTTGATGCTATCCTCAGGCTTCTGACCCGGCCCATTGATGACAATCGTTTCCTGCCATTCGTGCGGCTTTGTCAGGTCCGTGGTGTGGATCACCTGCTTGCGCACCGCCACGCCATCCGGATAAACCGTCCAATATTCGTCAGCCCAATCAGTCCAGCCCAGGAAGGGGTCGGGGTGCGCGCCCTTGTAATGCTCGACTTCCGCAAGGGCATACCGCCAGTGGATCACTGCGCGGGCATCGCTGCTTTCCAGAATGCTGACGTGCGAGTAACGGCTCTGCTTGTCCGACATCGGTTCGCAGTCCTCGCCGTCAACGCAACCGGGGCCCCAAGTTTCCAGAAACTCATCCGTATACCACTTGCCGTTCTCGGTGACCCATGCCGGGATGTAGTTCGTACCTTGCCAGAAGACCAGTCGCATGGGCGATTGATCGAAACGCACCACCACATCCGTGTCTGGCCCGATGCGCCTTGGCCGGTCCCAAACATCCTCAAATCTAAGAGAGGCGTAGGACGCTCCGAACCGCCCCGGCCCTGGTGGCCCGGAAGGAAGCACCGGCCAGGGAAGCACCTCCCCGGCCGGCGCATGGACATCCACGAAAGCCTCCTGCACCTCTTCCGCGCTCAGGCTGCGCGAGTAAATACTGACTTCGTCC
Source organism: uncultured Acidobacteriota bacterium (assembly GCA_963825395.1). Taxonomy (GTDB): domain Bacteria; phylum Acidobacteriota; class Terriglobia; order UBA7540; family UBA7540; genus Bog-366. The sequence continues at coordinate 70,459 of CAWGTQ010000066.1, forward strand.
AGAATGCCGTCCAGCGAGTACCAAAATGGGTAGACGGGGTGAATGGTTTCTGCCGGAAACGGAAGCACCTCTTCGCGAATTCTGCCGATCAACAAATCCGCGCGGTCGGGTGTCCGCATGCTGCCCAGCACCGGCAGCGTTCCCACTTCTTTTCCATCCATGTAGACCGCCAGGCCGCGAGCGGGGTCGAAAGTTCCCGCCACGTGCGCCCATTTCTTAAGGGGCAATTGCGCCGTCGAAACGAGCGACTGCCACACCCCATTAACCGCCACCTGCAACCCCACGTGGCCGAACGCGTCGATCCCAAAGAAGTAGCCGACCTGGTGATACAACTCATCGTCCACGATCGGGACCCAGTTCCAGGGAAGCGTGTCCAGCGCCACCCATGCTTCCACGGTAAACGCGCCATTGATCTGGGGAGCCTTCTCTGCCTTGCGAATGACCTGGGTGGTATAGCCGTCAAACCGGAGGCCCATCCCGGTAACCCCCGGAACGTACTTGTAAAAACCTTCGACGTTGTCCTCGACACCACTGGCGGTGTCGCGCGTAGTGGGCGCGGCTGCCTCCTCGAAGGACCACTTGGCCACCAACCCCTGGTCCTGTGCGTTTGCCCCTCCGAGGAAGAATGTCAATGTAAGCAAAGAGAACAGAATGATGCGTAGACAATTCCTCAATCCCATTTATCAGCCTCCTAAGAAGATCACGACGGGTCCCCGTGATGGCCAAGGGTCCGTGGGTTGGGGATGAAGCTTTGAAACGCGGCGGAAATCTAAACGTAGCCAGGTGGCCCCTGGTCGGAATGGCAGCTTCAAACATGCACTGCGCCGACGTCCATTATCTACACGATGGCCTTCGACGCCTCCAATTTCTGCTTGGCCTCACGCATTGCCGAATGGATCATCATAAACTCGCCCACGTTCTCGAGCGTCAGCATCCCGACCAGTTCCCCATTGTGCTCCACCGGAAGGGAGCGGCATCCGCACTGCCTCAACACCTGGACAGCCTGCTCCAGCATGTCGTGCGAGTCCACGGCCTGGAAGTCGCGTCGCGCACGGGCAACCCTGTTCCGCCCCGGGCTATCGCTCGCACCAAGTCTTCACGCGTCAGGATGCCCAGCACGTGGCTGCCGAAGACAACGGCAAAGTCCTGCTGCCAACCGGCTAGGATCTGATCCACCGCCTGTGCCAGAGTTTCATCGGGTTGAAGAGTGCGAAACTTTGTTAACATCACGCGCTGTACCGGGATGCCGCCGAGCGAAGAGCGCATCAGTACCATCCCCGCCTCGCCACTTGCCCCCATCCACACGAAGAGAGCAATGAAGAGGAGGAAGGGGTCGAAAAAAAGGCCGAGGAAGCCGAAAACGAGGGCAATGCCCTGGCCCACATGCGCAGCGGACTGCGTGGCTTCCGTGTAACCCATCCGTTTGGCCAAGAGCGCTCGCAACACGCGTCCCCCATCCATAGGAAAGGCAGGAATCAGGTTGAAGAGCACCAACCACACGTTAACCGCCAGGAGGCTCGGCAGGAAATCACGACCCGTCCAACTGATCGTTGCGGCCTGACGCAGCGTCGGGATATGGCCCATCGCCGCGAGCAATGCGAAAAGCCCCAAGGCGATGACCACGTTTACAGCCGGTCCCGCCACCGCCACGAGGAGCTCCTGGTTGGGCTCTTCCGGCATGCGCTCAAGACGCGCCACACCGCCGATGGGAAGGAGAACAATATCGCGTGTGCGAATGCCGTAACGCCGCGCGGTGAGTGCGTGCCCCAGTTCGTGCAGCACGATGCAGCCGAAGATCACCATCACGAACAGGACCGCGAAGAGGGTCCGCGCCGGGTTATGGCCATTCAGCCAAACGGCGACAACGATGAATCCCACCAGCAACAGGAAAGTGGCGTGCATGTAGACGTCGATGCCCACCAGCCTCCCGATCTTCCATGACCAGTGCATGGCATTTCCTCCACCTTCGGATGCTCAATGAGGGACTAGACCTTGCGCCTGCTCGTCCGCCCTGAGCACGCTGGTCTCCCACGGAATGGGCGCGCTGGCAAGCGTCGCGTGCCCACACAACTCCACTTCTACCGTGGGTGTAAGCCAGCGCAGCTTGAAACCGTCCTGCTTCGGCACCCGCTGCGACCCGCTTGGCTACCGGCCACGGTGCAAATGAGCGTCGAAAAAATCCACCGCGGCGTGATAGGCCGTGAGCCAGTGCTCATGCGTCAGGAAATCGTGCACCTCGTCGGGGAAAACAATCTGCTGAAACTCCACGCCTTGTTTCCGCAGCGCTTCCACGAGTTGCACCATATTCGAGAAGGCCACGTTGCGGTCGTCATCGCCCTGAATCAAGAGCACGGGAGAGCGCCACGTCTTCACATCCGCCAGCGGCGAAGATTCATAAGCCACGCGTGCCCATTCCTCGAGCTTCTGGGGATTTTCCGCTTGGAGTGCATGCGGAACTTCCAGATTCCAGTCGTGCACGCCGTGGAAGTCAACGCCGCAAGCAAATAGGTCGGATGCCCGCGCCAGCCCCAGCGCGGTCAGGTAACCCCCATAAGAGCCGCCCCACAAGCCGATGCGGGCAGGGTCAACATCCGGGCGGGAGCGCATGTACAGGCCCGCCCCCTGCACGTCGTTAAATTCACTCGCTCCTGTGGCCCCGTAGTTCAGCGCTTCGCGGAATTCCATGCCATAGCCAATTCCGCTGCGATAGTTCACGGAAAGCACGATGTAGCCACGGCTGGCCAGGTATTGATTCAGGGCATAGGCATTGTGGTAATACTCCATGTAATTCCAGCCGAGCAGCATTTGGCGCCGCGAGCCACCGTGGAAGAAGACCACGGCGGGATGCCGTTCACCTGCCCGCGTGTTGGCGGGAAGGAAGAGCTGACCGTGAAGCTTCAGCCCGTCGGCGGCGGAGAGAATTACCGGCTGTGGCGCCACCAACTGCCCGGCGGGAAAATCCTTGGGTATCGATTCAGGTGCAAGGTTGCGCATTGCCCCATCTGGATTCAGCAGGGCGGGCCCCGCTGGCCACCGGGCGTCGGACCGCAGCAGAGCGATGTGCTGCCCATCGCTCATGACCACGGGCGCCCACTCAATTCCCTGCCCGCTCGTCACGCGTGTAGGCCGGGTGTCGCCCGCCGCTTCTCTCCACAGGTGCCGCCGGTCGATGTCATCCTGATTGGAACTAAAAACCACCTCGCGGCGGTCGGGCGCGAGCGCGACATTTTCAACTTCAAAATCTCCCGGAGTCATTAAAGTCGGCGCGCCACCACTCAAAGGCACGGAATAAAGATGCGTCCAGCCATCACCTTCCCAGGGAAAGATGAGCCGGTCATCCGCCGCCCAAAACAATTGCTGTTGCGCCGCAAGAAAACGAAAGACGCTTCCCCGCCCTTCGAGAGCTTTCCAAATCTCCCGGCCTGCGCCCGTTGTCACGTCGGCAACACGAATCGACCATGGTGGTCCGGCGCGCTTGGGACCAAACTCTTCCTCGTCGGATGTGGCGGGAAGGCGCAGGTAGACAATCTGCTTGCCATCCGGCGACCAGACCGGGTCCAGGTCGCGATCCACGCTCGGATCAAGGTAGCGCAGACTCTGCTGCGAGAAATCGTAAACCGCAATGAAGCTGTGGTCCTCGCGTGTGCTTACGAATGCCAGCTTGGAACCGTCCGGAGACCATCGCAATCCCCCGGCCTTCCCTAGTGCCTGAATAAGCTGCACCGGCTTGTCGCTACTGAGCTTTGCCAACCAAACCTGGTCTTTGTAAACGAAGGCCACCTCATCGCCTTTGGGTGAAACGGCAGGAGAATGCCCTTCCCCCAATTTTCGCGGTGGGCCGCCAGCGAGCGCCACCATCCAAATGTCCTGCTCGACGCCCTGCGGATTGCTGCGCGGATTCGGCGCCTCCCGCAACTTCGCGAAGTCACCGCCGTGCACATAAACGATGGCGCTGGCGTCGGGTGTCCATGCGAGCTCGGCGATTTCCTGTCCGTCGTCCGCAGCGTAGGAAGTCAGCGCTCGAGACTTGTAATCCGCGGGCGCCGCCACCCAGATGTTCCGGACCCCAAGAGCATTGAACACCCACGCGACCTTGCCCTCCTCGGGGGCCGCCACCAATTCGCTTGGGAACGGCGCGCTCATCACCTGTTCGATCGTGAACGGTTCCCGCTGCGCTGGCGCCAGTACGGAACCGGCCAGCAGGGCAAGCAACGGCAATATCCAATGACCTCGACGGCACGGCACCATCATGTTCGGCTCCTCAGAGATAGTTACATTATACTCAGGGAAATGGTTTGTCGCGCCTTTGGTTATAGCAAGGCTTGCTGACCGCCGGTCCGCCCCCAACCGGGCACGGCTATAAATGGTGTAGCCCTTGTCAAGAAAACAATGCGGCGCGCTTAAAGGAGCCGTCCGGCCACTTCTT